>NZ_JBFTMO010000011.1:0-220772 GCF_056396985.1 Rhizobium sp. 05N430
TTTGCGCTCCGTTGTCCAGCGTCGCCGCCGGACGTCACCGATCATCAGATCAACCTGTCGAAACTCGTTAGACATAAGCTTATCCTCAAGCCTGTGCTTGAGCCTTCCTGCTTATGCTGAGTGTCCGGTCGAAAGTGGGGGCAGTTCAGAAACCGAAAGAGAACCGGGTGTGCTCCCGCCAACCCGGCTGGGAACGCTTCAAACGGCTTCTTCACATTGTAGCCTCCACGATCTTCTTCGAGCACCCCGTCCTGCGGAAGCTGAACGTTGGCCCCGGACACAATAACCCTATCGGCAACAATGGCCTTGCCTATCGTACCCCGGCAGATGGCCGCGGATCGGCACGCCGCCGCGATACCGTTCGAACTCGCAGTCCACTGGCTTCGGTCGAACTCATGCACGGGCAACGCACCATCCCCGCATGCAGCCTGAAGGCTTGCTCCGCCTGAAAGCCGTCGAACGCCTTCATGATGTAAGACATGAAAAGTGATGCTCCGGACGCTCGCCGCCGAACTCATGGTATCTCGCGACGCTCAAAGCAGCTGGAGATGACACCGCTCTCCCCATGAAAGCACGGCGGCCCATAAAGCGGCAAAGATTGGCTATAGCCGCCCGCATCCCGACCGGCCCCGAGGGCGGATACCGATGCCCCCGCGGTCGCGCCAGGGCATGCGGTTGTCCGCCTTCGCACAGGTCATAGACCAGTATGGTATTCCGACCGATGGCGGCCGCGAAGCCGGACGCAGTAGTTCGGAATTTTGCACAATGTGGGAGTGCTTCTTAACAGCACCATTCCACACAAAAACCCGGATAGCCGAAATTGGATTGCGAGCATTTAGAAACGTTTACTCTAGCAACTCGATTTGATATCCATCCATCTAACCGCACGTTGTATCGGAATACAATATCAATGACCGCTGATTTTGAGAACCCCGAAGGCTTGGATGACCCTCTGGATGACGGTTGGGGCGAATATCCGCTCGACGCCGTTTTCGTGCGAACAGAGCCACGAACGGTCGGTGACGTTGTGGATCGCATCGAAAAAAAGCGATACATCCTAGACCCTGATTTTCAGCGCGACTTTGTGTGGCCTCTTGGAAAACAATCGAAGCTGATCGAAAGCTGCATCATGAGGATCCCGCTCCCGGTGTTCTATGTTGCGGAAGCGAAAGATGGACGCATTATCGTTGTCGATGGCCTCCAGCGCCTGACGAGCTTCTTTCGCTACCTGAAAGACCAATTTCGGATAACAGGCCTCGGCTCTAGCGACCCGAGCAAGCCGCACCCCATGGAGGGGAAGCTTTATAGCGAACTGCCCATAGCACTACAGGAGCGGATCGCGGACACCCCACTAACGATGTACATTCTGGACGCCAAGGCTCCGGAACGAGCGAAGCTCGACATTTTCGAGCGCGTTAACAGCGGAGAGCCCCTCACCCGGCAGCAAATGCGTAACGCGCTCTACAATGGGCCGGCGACCGCTTGGCTTAAAAACGCCTCTGAGGCTAGCGTGTTCAAAAGTGCTACCGGTTTCTCGCTCAACACTCGGACTATGCGCGATAGAGAAGCGATCAACCGTTTTGTTGCCTTCGCGCTTCTCGGGCCTGAGAAATACAATAGTGATATGGATAGCTTCCTTGCCCAAGGTCTATCAGCTCTTGCCTCAAAAACAGAGGCGGAGAGATCTGATCTCCGGACAGGATTCGATGCGATGATGAAGCTAAACAAAGATTTATTTGGCGATCATGCATTTCGAAAATCCCTCGCAAACGGGCCGGGCGCGGCTCGTAGTGTCATCAACATCTCGCTGTTTGAGGTTTGCGCGGTGTCGATGATGGGCCTGACGGGCCTCGTCCGCGCGGACAAGGATCAACTCCGCAATTCAATCATTAGTCTAGTGAACAACAGCGCTTTTGCACACGCTATTACGTATTCCACCAACAGCAGCCAGCAGGTGAGAACACGCTTCAGCATGATGTTGAAGGCGATTCAGAAAGTACAAGCATGAGTGTTCTTAGTTCGGCCCCCCTGCCCGTTGGAGCCATCGGTCTGGAGGGCTTCAAATGCTTCTCTGCACTTCGCCTTGAATTTCGCAAGCTGACAGTGCTGACGGGGTTCAATGGTGCAGGCAAGTCTAGCGCTCTTCAACCGCTTCTTCTGCTCGCTCAGAGCTATCGGGAATCTGTCCAGCCCAAAAAGCTTCAGCTGAATGGGGGATTGGTCAAAGTCGGCACTGCGGGCGAAATTGCTCACCTGGATCAGGCGCGGGCAATGAGTTTTTCTCTGAAGGTTCTTTCCGAGACGGTCGAATGGGATATCGGACTGCGGTCCGGGGAACGTACGGTCGATTTGAGGAAGCGAGACACTCCGGAACTTAGTGCGACGAGCGCAGATGTGTTGCGACACGTTGCATATCTTGGCGCGGTCAGGGCTGGACCGGAAGATAGTTTCCCTATGCCTGACAGTGCCACGCAGATCGACGTCGGATATGACGGTCGTTTCGCTCCCTATTGGTTCGACCAGCTCGCCGACCAGCCCGCGCCAGAGGGCCGTAAGATCGACGAGGCCGGAGAGACATTCCGTCGCCAAGTGGATTGGTGGCTTGCGTCTCTTTTTCCGGGAGCACGGGCAAACGTCCAATCGTCTGCGTCGTTCTCAAGAAATCATCTCGAATTTAGCCTGTCGGATCTGGGCGAATGGCGACGACCCGCGAATATTGGATACGGCTTCACATATGCATTTCCTATTATCGTGGCGCTATTGGCCGC
This sequence comes from Rhizobium sp. 05N430, assembly GCF_056396985.1. Lineage (NCBI taxonomy): Bacteria > Pseudomonadati > Pseudomonadota > Alphaproteobacteria > Hyphomicrobiales > Rhizobiaceae > Rhizobium > Rhizobium sp. 05N430. Next base: position 2,769 of record NZ_JBFTMO010000011.1, read on the forward strand.
AACCGCAAATCAAGTTCTGATCATCGATAGTCCCGAGTCTCATCTTCATCCATCTGCCCAGTCGGCGATGGGGCGTATGCTTGCTTATTTCGCAAGCAAGGGGGTGCAGATCATCATTGAATCCCATAGCGATCATTTGCTCAATGGTCTTCGACTCGCAATCAAGGACCAACTTATGCCTGCCTCCGACGCGGCTATCCACTTCTTTGCGGGCGCCACACGCGAACAGCACGGCGTCACGTCGCCCGCAATTGGTCAGGATGGAGCGATCCACGAGTGGCCGGACGGCTTCTTCGACCAAGGTGAGAAAGACCTCGCACGGCTCGCTGGATGGAATTGACCGGTATGAGACTGTTTCTTAACGATGCATCAGTCCAGGGTCAGTTTGAACACGTTGACGGCTTTCGTAGCTGGATTGAAGAACTGATGCGAGCTCGCGCTCGATCACCAATCATTGCGCAAATGAGAACGACGCAGGGGCTACCAGAACGCCACGTCTCGAACGCTATAACGTTCAGGAATGCTGTACTCGCTTGGGGGCGGCACCCACTTCGCACGGCGGTCATGTCATGGGTCGCAAATCAGGGTCCCTTTATCGAAAGTGATCGCCAAGCCGAAATCGACGACCTTTTCTATTGCAGGGAGATTGACGTCACTGACGGCGGGCTTGGAGAAGCAGCACGACGATCGAAGGCAGGCGAAGATGTCGCCTCACTGAGTATTCCGGGAGGCATGACCGACTTCTCAGGCTCGCCGCTAGCGGTTTTGCATGGGTTTGCTGATGCTCCGTTTGCAGAATACCACATCGACAATTACGTCGGTGTATCGGATCTGGTTGACGGGATAGCGCGGGTTGCGCCGCTTGCAACAAACTGGGCCGAGATGGTCTCTCAAGCGCGATCTCGCTTTCCGCATCTCATTGTCCCCGATTCAATTTTTTTGAACCCCATGCTTGCCCGTGAACCGTTCGACAGCATCATAAGGGACCGTTTCTACGTACTTCTGCAATTTTTGAATGAATACATGGCAGATCGGCGAAACGGCCAAGAAGGTGACCGTGCAAAAGAGATTGTAAAACAGACGTTCCATGGAGAACGAGCCCTATTCACTGGGGAATCTGCTACCAATCGGGAGGCCTTTTCGGCCGATATGACGTTCCCAGACCCACTCGATCCGACCCGATCTATTTTTGCCCATTGGCACGGTAAGATAAGCCACCGATATTTCCGCTTGCATTTCGAATGGCCCGTTCCTGCACCGGCGGATCAACTTAAAATCCTATACCTCGGACCTAAGATCACGAGGTCATAATTTTGGGATGGCGCGTGGGCCGCTAAACATACTGCTACTTTTGTTTGAGTAGAATGCGCAGCAGAAAGTGTCTGAAAGCCTGTGGCTTGGCACTCAAACCTCAAGGTCGGGCGCGGCGGGCGCATCGTTTCCGTCGCCGTGATCATCGCCGTCGGCGTCAACACTGACGGCCGACGCGAGGTGCTCGGCATGAAGATCGGCACATCCGAAGCCGAGGCGATCTGGGTCGAGTTTCTGCGAAAGCTGACTAGGCGTGGCCTGCGCGGCGTCAAACTCGTCGTGTCCGATGCGCATGAGGGGATCAAGGCCGCCATTTCGAAAGTGACCGGATATGGCGTGACAGTTCAACTGCAAGTGCGACTTAAAAAACAAGTGGCAGTCAACGAGGACTTCCTCAGTTCCCGCCGACTGCCAAAATCTCGGCGAAACGGCTTTTTGCCCGCTCGGCAAATGCGATTACGTCGCTCCTGGATGACAAGTCTTGGGTGAGCGACGTGACCATCGCAGATCGAAAGCCCTCGTAGGCCGCGAAAGGCGTGTCGCTTTCAGAGGCAGCTTCATCCAGCCGTTGATACTGATTTATAAGGGGCTGTCTATGCCGCTTGCCGTCCCCAAGGTTTGAAGACCGTTCGCCTTTAAGTTATCTGTGTAGCCCCGTGGGATTTAAGAACAGTACGCGCTACGCCGTCAATGGCCAACCTTCCGCAATCCTGAGCCATAAGGCTGTCGGACCCACCGCCTGGCTGAATTCGCGCGGATGAAGCCGGGGAGACCATCGCTAGGCAGGATCACGATCTCCAGATCGCCCGCCGTTGCGCCAGTTTCCAGTTTGTCTACTGACCGGTTGACGCCGATGGAGTTCTCGGCAACCCTTACTCTACTGCGTCCCCATTGAGACTTGGAATGGAACACTCAGAGGAACGGCTTGGCCGCTTCGGCCACCACCCTGATCCGGCAATTGATTTCTGCGTGGAAGTAGAAGAGCTCGAAAGCATGCATCGTAACCGAACTATAGGTTTCGATCACGAACCCGCTCTGGAAGCCCGTGTCGAAAAGGCGATGGACTTTCGCGTCGGAGCCGATCTCAACGCTGTTCATGCCAAGCAAGCTCTTCGCCAAGTCGATGCGGAGCTTTGCGGCCAAAGGTCAAATTTTACAGCTCCCAGCCCCTGACGAAGAAGGCAACGCTTTCTCTTCGTCAATGGAAAGCGCAGCCACCCTTGCTATGTTCTCTATTTGTTCTATAATTGATTTGTCGAGTCAGGGAACTGTTCCTCCACAAGTTTGTCTGGTTTTCCACGCCTACATCCTGGTTGTGTTCGATGAGTGGTTGAGTTGGGATCAGGCCCGTGCAAGTTCGGCAGGTGAGAGAATGCATAGCGAAGAGCTTAGAGTCTCCCTCCCCGTCTGCCAAGGAGCGACCAATGATCGGAAAATATGTCTGTTGGTCACGGATGCAAAGCGAAGCTGGTCAACCGCTCGATCATATTATCGCCCGTAAGGAAAATGAGCGCCTCGCCAACGGAGGCCTGTTCTTCTGGGGAGTGGGCAATGCGCCGTCTACAATGATCGCTCCACTAGCTCGCATGGAAGTGGCTGTTCCCATGGTCTTCTCCATCATGAAAGGCAAGCCGAAGGCGCATGACGCTGCCCCGGCTAGCGTTGTTGCTTGGCGCAAGTATGTGGACCAGCACGGCAACGAGCGACCTATCCCCCCTTCTATTCTGGTTACCAGCCGTGGCGACAGTGGCAGCGGGGTTCGCAAGTCCAAGCATTTTGCGTTGATGTGTCAGTCTCATGAGCCGCTGGCGATCGTGAAGGGGAAACCATTCAACCATCGTGGTTATCGGAACGCGGGCGTCAACGGGGGCGCTATTGGCGCTTCACAGGTTACGGCCCTGCTGACACCGTCGGTAGCCGACAATCCGGTTGCCGAGTACGAAGCGAATGTGGAGGCGACGCTCACCGACGGATATTGGGTTCGCCTGACGGACCCTGTCCAGCTTTCCGATAGCCAGCTGAAGCTTTATGCTAGATCAGGTTCACTTTCAGTGTCGGACTGGGCAGACTACGTTTCTGATATCCGAGAAAAAACCGTGCGCATTCCGGACACCAATCGGCAACTCGGCCTGTTCTAGGGTTTTGCATATGGTCGAAAGGCGGAAATGACGTCAGAGGCGAAGCGACTTCGGCAGGAGCTAAAAGGCGCTGGTATCAGTGACAGTGCCATTGATGCCGCGTGGCCATCGTGGTGGTCGGATGATCTGGATAGCAGCCCGTCCGGGCGAACTGAGCTTCGGTTCACATTGGCTCGCAAGCTTGGGCTCAGTCCTCGCCCGTTGTTGGGCGAACGCGTCGAGTTTGTCTGGAAGGACAGGGCTCGCTTCAAACATCTCGCTACGAAGGATCAGCTTCGACAGGATGCTTTGTCCTCGTTTGGAGTAACTGTCGGCCGGCTGCTGCTGCAGGCAATTCAAGGAGGACCGCCGCCGAGCGTCGATCCGCTTACACTTCGCAGCGCCGTGCTGAAAGCCTCGAACTATGTTGATCTCCAATCCCTGATTTCGTTCGGCTGGGCGATAGGCATACCGACCATCCACCTGCGCGTTTTTCCGCTTGAGCAGAAATCGATGCATGCGATGGTGGTTGAAGACAAGGGACGATACGCCATCCTATTGGGCCGCGATGCCACGTACCCTGCTCCGGTAGCATTTACGCTGGCACACGAACTCGGGCATGTCATGTTGGGTCACCTCGCAAACTCAGTGGCTCTCGTTGATATGGACGACGACGAAGATCGAGAAACGGTCGATCCGCAGGAGGAACAGGCCGATGAGTATGCGATTACGCTTCTCACGGGGACGCCAGATCCGCAAATCACCACAAGTACGGAGAGTTACAACGCGCCAATGCTCGCTAACGCGGCGCTTGATGCCGGCCAGCGTCATCGAATTGAGCCAGGAAGCCTGGCGCTCTGCCTAGCACATCGCACCGACCGTTGGCCTGTAGCAATGGCATCGCTTCGATATATTTACACAACGAGCAAGCCGGTCTGGCAAGAAGTGAACATGATAGCTCGAAATCAGCTGAATTTTGACGCTCTCACGGAAGAATCGGCGGAATTTCTTCAGAACGTAATGTTTGGCGGCGATGACTGATATCGTCTTGGTCGACAACGACATCGCGCTGAAGACATGCGCGTACAGCTCGGTCCGCGAGTTCGCGGGAATCCTTGATGCCCTTCAGACCACGCCTTCTATGTTGAGGGTTTCGAAGTTTGCTGTATCGAGACGGGTCCAGCGTGCTAGAGATATCAACTATCCTGATCAGTTGAGGCAAGAATGGGAAAAACTCCACCCAGTCGTCTCGGAAATTGAACCGACGCCGGAAGAGATCGAATTTGCTGCCCAGCTCGAAGAGATGGCAGTCGAACGTTCCTTAGATCTCGACAGCGGCGAAAGTCAGCTCCTGGCTATTTTGCATTATCGTGGCGCCAGTCTGATGATCACTGGTGATAAACGAGCGCTTCGCGCCATCGGAGAAATGAACCTTGTCTTGCCTCCGCGCTCCATCGCTTGCTTGGAGCAGCTGGTTCATTCTGTCCTATCGATTGTTGGGCTGTCAAAGTTTCGCCACAGGGTTTGTCGGGAGCCCAAAATCGACAAATCCGTTGCGGTGTGCTTTTCCTGCTCAAACACTACTAGCCCACCGCTAGCTTCCGTAGTTGAAGGGTTGAAGAGCTACACCGACGCCATAAGAGTTTGGATCCCGGATTTGCTCTGCCCGGAATACGAAATTACGGTTGCCCTCTAAAGCCGCGCAGGAACACGGCGTAAGGCGATTTCAGCTCAGCAACAAGGCTAATTGGACGTTCCTTAGAAGGTTCGTCTTCGTTCAACAATTCCGGCGTATCCAAGACTTTCAAACATGCCTTATCAACCCGACCTTTGATGTAGCGGGTGCCCAGGCGACCAATGCTCCTCCCTACCTGGACTTTGGTTTGGTTGAGGGGAAGCTTGAGCTCGCATTCGAGGATCTCATCGATCATGAGCGCAAATCTTGACCCCCGGACCTCGATTTTTGGAGGAATTTCCTTCCAGTTTATGCCATCCGAGGAATACTCTTTTGCACAGAGCGGCTCCGCGAAGTGTTTGGACTCCATCGCCTCCATGCAAAGATGAATTGGTTGACCGGCAGTTGCGAACTCGTTGGCGAACGGTTGGACCATAGAGGTCGGATGGCAGGTGTTTCCACCGTACCCCCACATACCGAAGCCTTCTTGCTTAATTTCTTCGGCTTTGCGCTTGATAATATCTTCAAGCGTCTCCTGCGCGTGGGTACCAACTTTCATGTACAGTATGCCGGCGCCTGGCTTGATGATATTATCCATTCTGATCCCCTAGAAGTTCGAGCCTGTATTCATCATCTGGTGCTTTGCCGTAGTCCGGTCGCTTGAGCTCGCGGACGTATTTAACCTTCGGCTCCTGCGCATTTCCATAGAAATTCTGAAAACGAGATTTGTCGGTGGCTACGCTGGGTGTTACGCGATCACCGTTACCAGGAACCGCGCTGACAAAAAGGTTGCAGGATCTTAGCAGCGGGTCATCATCAAGATGATACTCATGCAATTTCCTTTGCATCCGGGATACGTAAAAGCCGCTCCGAGAAGAGAATGCTTGTACGTTGGCGAGGACGTTTTTTGCCCAATCGCGATCGTCATCGTCCGCAATTACAATCAGGCCGTCCCCCTGATAACCGACTGCTTCGATTCCTCGTTCCACGAAAACATTCACGCTCTCACCATTGTTCGAGGCTCCCCACGGAGGGTTGGTGTAGAAGCAGTCGTACGCTCCGGGCTCCGGAAACGGATCCAGGACATTGTATAGCTGCGCGTCGAGATGAGTTAAGCGCTCTTTGTCAGCGAAGCGCTTGACTGCGTTTACGGTCCGCTCGTCAAAATCAAAAACCATAATTCGAGATGGTCCAAATGCCAGGACCTCGCGAATCTTCAGATACGCCACCGCGACGCTTACGGCGTCACCATCTCCAATGAATGCCAACCGCTTGCCATCGGCCCAGTCCGCTACAATTTCGCTCTGGACAACCATATCCCCGGTTTTCATGTGAATTTGATCGAAGTCTCTAAGTGGTCGAGGGCGGTTTTGGACAACGTCAGATACCGCGTTTATGGCTTTATGGAGATCTACACGCTCACGCATTTGGGCCTCAAATTGCAACGATGGGATATTATGCTAGACGCGCCGCTAACCGATCAACGAGTTGCTCTTGCTCGCCCGAAGAGTCGAACAGATAGACCGGCTTGCCGACAATTATCCCGTAGTTGGCCGCGACGGACGCTTGCAGCGAAGTGTGCATTCGAGCTTGCTCTTCGTCGATCTGCGGTCGGCCAGCTGGATCATTTCCAATCCGTTGCACAGCAATTTCGGGAGCAGTGTAGAGAACCCAGATCTCATCAGGAGCGAGCGTGCGGATCTGGTCCTGGGAAAACGCGGTTATCCGGAAGCCAAACGCCTCCTTCGTTACCGGGTGGCTGTCGATAATTATTGGCGCCGTTGCGCGATTGTCGGAGACGAACTGCAAAAGCTGTCGGTCCATTTCGGCGACATCTTCCGGAGTGATCACGCCACTAGAGAGTCGCCGGACATCGGATTGATCCTCGACGATTCCACGATCTCGGACGTAGTCAGTTAGGCGCTTCCCGTATTCCCAAATAAGGAGGCCCGGGATTCGCTCTGATATCAGGCGTGTCGTTGTGCTTTTGCCGGCCGCGGGCGCACCGGTGAGATAAACGGTCTTGTAGTTCATTCGCCCCTCCAAAAGTAAGACTACTATACCGCATTTAAAAAACAATCATAAGATGCACGGAAAACCGATCAAAAAGAGGGGAGGAAGTTGTATCGCGATACTGTTGTCGCGGCCGACGGCATTTCGAGCACATCTCCAGATACCCCGCCATCAGGAGAATATGCTCCTAGCCTCGTTATCCAGCTCCGAACATAACCGACTAGCTCGCCGCAAGTTTTCGAACCAACTATACTCACGTATAGTTGCATATTGCGGTCAACCGACGCATGCGGCAGAGGCCGGTCAAGATGTCGCAGCGTGAGACTGCATCGCGAAACCAGATACCTCGACCTATTGTTCGCGCATTTGCGGTGAGGTACGCACCTTGCGCCGTCTCAACAGCAGGATGCTTGTAATGTCGCTAGATAACCTGTTCGAAAAGCTCGACGCCATAGACCCAGGTCCTCAGTTGGTCGAGGCACTTAAGAGCTTCCAAAATGGCTGCATCGGCCGGACGGAATATGAGGTCAGCGCTTTGCGTGCCAACGTTGAGACGGCGCGTTGGAGTGCTGAGCAAAACCCCGCCATTGCCAAGCGCTATTGTCGAGAACTTGGGTGGTCGGTGGACGATTTGGCAGCGATGATGGTGTTGCAGTGCGCGATCGCGTCGCTGACGAGCGGCGAATTTGTTTCGAAGAGAGGCGTCCTCACGCCCCAGGGAGAGGGATTCCGCTTCGTGTGGCAAAGCTGCATTGATGTTCTCCTGCGGTCGGGCCGGATCGACGAGCAAATAGCTGAGATCGAGAAGTACGAGTTGGAAGCCGAGATCGAAGATACGGAACCAGCAACCCCCACTCCCGAAAGTCATCTTTAAACAGCAGCACCTAATGTAGTGTTAACAACACATTAACGTTGAACGAGCTCACCGCGAAACAAATTGAGACTTTTTCGGTAGCTCGACCATTTACTGAACATGAGAGAGCTTTACGCCGATTGGCTCGAACGCGCCCGCGCAGCTAGCAGCTATCGCGCCATGTTTGCGCTGGCCGCAGCAATTACTTTCGAAGAGGCAGCGCCAAGCAAATTGCGACACGCTGCTCGACGCGTGACGCGATCGCTAGATGCCGTCATAGAGCAGCCCATCGCCAACGCCGCCGTGCTGAAAAGAGCCCGCGAGCGCTTTTCACACCTGTCCGCGACTATCTTGGCCGAAGCCAAAAAACTCGACAACTCGACGACGCTCGTCAGTTCGCTTGAGCCTACCAACGGACCAAGCCGAAATGCTTGCAGCCCCTCAATGGCCATTCTTGCTTCTGTGGGTCCATCAGGTTCGTCACTCGCCCAAGGATAAAATTCCAAGCTTGGTTTCGTTTACTGCCGGACAGCACTCCGCAGCTCCACTTACGATGGGTCCACCCCGCGTCCTTTTTCCGCTTGCGCTCAGCTGATGCCGCCTGAACAATAAGATTATCGCATTCGATGATCTCTCATGAATTTCATTCTGCCTTCGGCCCCTGTTGGAAAAGCGGCTGGCCAATTCTTCACGCCTGACCACGTCGCACGCTCTCTCGTAAATTGGGTTATTCGCAGCCCTGGCGATAAACTGCTGGAACCGTCATGTGGCGACGGTTCAATTCTCAAACACCACACGCGCTGTCGCGGAATTGAGCGAGAACCTTACGCTGCTTGGCAGGCAAAACAGACGCTACCGAACGCCGAGATCGACAATTGCGAGTTTTTCAGCTGGGCCTCCACGACCGTCGAGCGTTTTCCATGTGCCGCTGGAAATCCTCCTTTCATCCGCTACCAGAATTTTAAGGGTATCGAGAAGCAGTCGGCGCAATCCATATGCGAAAGAGAGGGTGTTCAGCTCGTGGGACTAAGCTCGTCATGGGCTTCGTTTGTTATCGCAACCGCCTCCCTGCTGGAGCGCGGTGGTCGGATGGCATTTGTGGTGCCAGCGGAAATCGGGCATGCACCCTACGCCACATTGATGATTGAGTATCTGCTACGAAGCTTCGCGCATGTGCACGTTGTTGCCATCCGCGAAAAACTATTCCCGCGCCTCTCGGAGGATTGTTGGCTATTATATTGCGATGGACGAGGAGGACACACTGGTCGTGTTCATTTCACCGCGTTGGAACGCTTCGAAGCCTGTTTGATACCCCCACCTGCCGATCAGGCCGTCGATTGGAAAGAAATACTGGCAAACTGGCGCGGCCGGCTCAGGCCACTAATTCTATCTTTGGAGGGTCAAGAGGCTTACTTAAGCGCAACGCGCGAAGCTGACGCGGTTCGGCTCGGTGATTTCGCAACGGTTGGTATCGGTTACGTTACGGGCGACAACGACTTTTTTCACCTCCGCCCCTCTGAGATAAAAGAGCTTGGCATCCCTGAAGACTTCCTCGTTCCCACCGTAAGACGTGGCCAAAACCTCATAGACGGTACTGTAGACAGCTTTCTCTTCGATCAGTGGGTTCAAGCCGACCAACCCTGTTTCCTGCTTCGTATCCCGCCAGCGTGTCCCCTCCCCCAAGGCGTAGCGGATTACCTGGCCTCCGATGCGGGACTGCTGGCTCGCGCACGCTACAAATGCCGCATTCGCCAGTCTTGGTTCACGGTCCCGGGCGTAACGCGCCCCGACTTCTTCTTGCAGTATATGTCCGGGGCAACCGTTCAATTAGCTAAGAACGAGTTGGGTGCCTCCTGCACCAACAGTCTGCTTGCGGTACATGTCCAGGATTACCAGACTGCGGCGCGGGCGCTGAAAGCGTGGTCCTCGCCCATCACCAAACTCAGTTGCGAATTGGAGGGTCATCCGTTGGGAGGCGGGATGCTGAAGCTGGAGCCAGGCGAAGCGAGGAGGATAGTATTCAGTGCGACAGGGCCCTTGGAGGTGTTGGAGAGCGCGATCACGAAGCTAAAGCGGTGGCGTCACACTAGGATTGCCTAATCGTATTCAGGTTTCTCTGGCAGACCGTAGCCGCGCTGTCAGAACTTAGGCGGCGGCCGCTTTTCGGTCACGCGCCTGTGGTTAGACGCAAAATAACGCGCGAGGTACGCCTTGGTATTTGCCTCGCCTTCGGCTGTCTTGGCTACGAGATCCTCATTGACCGCGGATTCGGCCGGGGTCGCTCTCCCCTTTGTCGAAGTGGGCTCGGCCGGCCGTGCCACAGATGCCCGAAATTTTGCGTCGTTTTTTGCTTGCCCTCTTCGCGACGATATCTTGGTGCCAACCCAGATGCCCGTACCAACCGCGAATAAGAACGGCCAGGGAAAAGGCCTGTCCACGCCCCCGTGATGGGAGCATGCGCCTGATCGTCCAATCGAAGACGAACTTGAGCCGTCCTCACACGTAGCCGCACCTTGCAGCGGAAGAACGACGATTAACGCAATGGCGCCGGCTGCCAGGCCAAAAACCCAAGATGGAATCTTACTGATCATGGCTCGCCTATTAGCCACATTTCGATGATCTGTCTTCCTTGCACTCCAATCTGATTGCGCCTGCCAACGATAACTTCGACGCAGTGGCAACTGGCGGACTTTTTATGTGGTTTCCTGAACTTTTTATTCTCTTGACACTCAACCTGTGATCTAAGTTCGAAGCAACGCCCCCTGCATGTGATTGAACGGTTCAGTGTCCACAAAACCTCGATGGCTTCGCGACCTGGTTCGCTTTCTTCCTCTCAAAAGCCAGTTTGTCCTGTCGGGCAACGTCAAAGACTTGCAAGCTTACGAACTATCGCCAGGCCGAGTAGCACCCCTCCCCCTCGCACTTTGCCTCCAGCGTGAGTTGCTTGATCAAGGATACAAAGACGTCATCCAGTTTGCGCCGGTCTCCGGCTTCAGCCTGCTTGGCGATGGGGGTAGCGTCGCGGATGTGATGTCTAGAAATGGGCTCGGCACCGAGAACCCTCGAAACCTGGGTCTTGAGGTGCTGGGCAGTACGTTGGGCAGCTTTGTGGCCTCGGCCGGCGAGCCTGCTGCTCTGATCGTCGATTTCGCGTCCAGACTTATCAACCGCCCGGATGCATTGACAGCCGCCGAACACGCCATGTTCACACAGGCTCAGATTGCTTGCCACAACGCCCAGGCTAGACCGTTTGGACCATCGCGGAAGCCTTTTTTCAACACGATTATTTGGATAGCCGAGCGAGAGTCTGATCTTCCGGACTGGTTGACAGTGGACAACCCAAAGCTACGCAATATTCCCGTAGCGGTCCCTGACAGCGTCACGCGGAAATCGCTTGCTCGAACTCTCCTCAAGGCTCTCCCTGATGCCTCGACGGCCTCAGAAGAGGTCGCGGCAAAATCAGCGTCAGCCTTCGTAAACCTGACCGAAGGGCTGTTGCTTTCGGATATGAACGCGATAGCCCAGCTCGGTCGAAACGAAGGGCTGAAAGTCGGAGAGATTGCTGACGCGATCCGCCGGTACAAAGTTGGGGTTACCGACGATCCATGGCGATCGATTGACCGCGAAAAGATCGTGGGCGCCGAGGCCTATGTTCGATCTCGCGTCAAAGGTCAGGATCATGCGATCGTCCACATGCTCGATATCGTCAAGCGAGCAGTGACAGGCATCGGGCGTTCTTCGACCAACGGCCGACCTCGCGGAGTGGCTTTCCTCGCTGGACCAACCGGCGTTGGCAAGACCGAACTCGCAAAGACCATCACCAGCCTGCTTTTTGGCGACGAGTCAGCCTACATTCGGTTCGACATGTCTGAATTCAGCGCCGAGCATGCAGACCAGCGCTTGATTGGTGCGCCACCCGGTTATGTTGGTTACGATGCCGGCGGTGAGTTGACCAACGCTATCCGCGAGAAGCCTTTCAGTGTCGTGCTTTTTGACGAGATTGAGAAGGCTCATCCCCGCATTTTGGACAAGTTCCTGCAGGTTCTGGACGACGGTGTTCTAACCTCTGGCCGCGGGGATCGGGTCTATTTTTCGGAGGCAGTCATCCTTTTCACATCAAACCTTGGGATTTACCGGACAGACGCGGCCGGGGCTCGAATCCAAAATGTTTCGCAGGACGAGCCCCACGGAGTCGTGGTCACGAAGGTTCGCGACGAAATCGAGCGGCACTTTAAGCTAAACCTCAATCGACCCGAGATTCTGAACCGCATCGGTGAGAACGTCATTGTGTTCGATTTCATTCGGCCCCCCATCGCTGAAGAAATCTTTGAGGGAATGGTAGCAAATCTGCTGGAGAGCACGAAGACGATTGGTTTTTCCATTTCGATCACCGACGAAGCTCGATCAGCTCTTAAAATCCTCTGCTTGCGTGATCTCTCGAACGGCGGCCGCGGCGTTCGAAACATGGTTGAAGCCCACCTTGCTAATCCCCTTTCGCGTGCGTTGTTCGATACCGGAGCAATTGCTGGTTCCTTTCGGATTGACTCGGTCTCAGCGGGCGCGGTTACAACCCTCGCGTTGTCGCGCGAGTAGCCGCTATGACAGCGATCTCGATATCTCGTCTTCACTATCCAATCACCACACTTGGGCCGGGGAAGCGGGTTGGGATCTGGTTTCAAGGCTGCTCGATACGCTGCCCCGCATGCATATCAGCCGACACTTGGGCGCCTGGGCGAGGGACCACATCGGTGGCAGAGGTCCTGGACGCCGCCAAAGGTTGGCTGAGTGACGCAAATGGTGTGACGATCTCAGGCGGCGAGCCGTTCGACCAGCCTGACGCGTTGGTGGAGCTGGTGACTGGGCTGAAAGCCGGGAGCGATGCGGACATCCTGGTTTACACAGGTCATCCACTCGAGCGCGTTCAGCCTATTCTTTCGCGCCTTCCTGACCTCATTGACGCGATCATTAGCGACCCGTACCTGATCGAGGCTCCGCAAACGAAAGCGCTTCGGGGCAGCGACAATCAGCGGCTGACTTTGCTGACAGCGCTAGGTCACAGTCGCTTCGCTAGCTTTGAGCGAGAATACGACGACAACGACCGGTGGTTCGATATTATGGTCGAGCCTTCCGGCGACGTGTGGCTGGCGGGGATCCCTGGTAAAGGCGACTTCGAAAAATTAAAATCGCTGCTGTCCTTGAAACATCACAAAATCACTACGACCCAAGATCGCTCTCATGGCGACGAGACAAGACGATGATCAGATTTTGCCCAAATTGCCAAACCGAGCGCCCCCTCAGCGAATTCTATTGCGAAGGTACTCTCGATGACGGATCGACCTGCAACTGGGATCTAAGCTCGGTCGCGGTGCGGGAGGCTGGCAACCCTTCTGTACCCTTGCCTTCGACTGCCGTGCAGGCCGATGACGCCAGTACCACAAGGTTTTGCCCAAACGGCCATGATGTGGATGACGGTGATCTTATCTGCATGGTTTGCGGCGCGGAAGTCGATGCCGAGATGCCGGGTGCTGCTACTCGCCCTGTCCCTGAGACGTCAGAGCCACCCTTGGTAGACGTTACCGTCATCGATGGATGGAGCCTCGAAAGCCAATTGCCGTCTACGAGTGCGGTAAGGCAGCGGTACTTAGCAATCAGAAGCGGTGATGGGACGCAAGCCGTCGCAACTATTTATGCCGACGGCTCTGAGCCGGACCCGGCGGTCTATGATGCGATCCGCAACATGCCAGAGGACCACTTGCCACGGATTTATGATGTCGGCCGTTGGAGCGAGCGGGCATATGAAATCAGTGAACAGATCACTGGCGGGACGGTTGCCGACGCACGGTTTGACGGCTCTAACCTGGAACTATTGAGAACAGTTGTCTTCGAGATTGGCAAGGCGCTTGGTTCCTTCGCRCAAGCTGGACTTCGCCACCGAGACATAACGCCGGCAAACATTCTAGTCAGGACCTTGCAGCCGTTGGACCTAGTCGTCACAGGGTTTGGCTCGGCCCGCTTGTCGGACTACGACCTTGATATCGTCGCCCCACTTGAGACGACCCGGTACATGGCTCCCGAAGCGATCGCGGGAGGCGTCGCCGCAGCATCGGATTGGTGGAGCCTTGGCATGATCGCGTTGGAGATCGCTACCGGTGGGGCCTGTTTCGAAGGCATAAACCAGCAGGCGTTTCTCATCCACGTTCTGACTAAAGGAGTCACAATACCGGAAGGTCTTGATCCAGCGATCGACCGCTTGCTGAAGGGCTTGCTGGCTCGCGACCATCGTGAGCGTTGGCAGTGGAATGAGGTCCGGGCATGGTGGGCCGGTGAACATGTCGATCTCCCCGCTGAAGCGCTTCTTGAGACGGACGCTGCCGGCAAAGCTTTTATATCGCTTTCAGGCCGACAGTTCACTCGCGCGTCAACATATGCCCTGGCTGCGGCAGAACCGGGCAACTGGGACGAAGCACGCAATCAGGCTGCGCGGGGAGTGATCGCAGCTTGGGCCGAGGATTCCGGATTTGATGACGCGGTGCAAGCGGCCCTGCGACGCCTTGCCCACACTGAAGCCTTGTCGGACGATCTGCGATTGTCGATGGCGCTGAAAATCCTCTACCCAGCAATGCCCCTTATTGTGAAAGGGAACATCGTTACGCCAGGCTGGTTGCTTGATCACCCAGCAGAAGGCACCGATCTAATTTTCGGTCCATCTGGAGACATCCTGTCCCGACTTGGCGCCGAGGAGTGGCTTCAAAGACTTAAGCAGCGCGGAATATCGGTCCGAGAGAAGGCTCGTCAATTCTCTATCACGCTCAACGAGGAAGATCTGCAGATCCAACTCCTATCTAGCTCGAAGGCTAGGCTTGCAGCGCTATGGGCGGAGAAGCGGCGTATTCTGCCTGACACCGACCATCCCGGTCTAAATTCACTTGTCGAGCGGCGCCAGACAACTGACGAAGACTTTATCCTTTTGCTGTCGGCGGACGTCGGTCAGTTCAGGACCGTTGACGAAATTATCGAGGAAGCATCTGCCACAGCAGAACGTGCCGGCGTCGTTTCCTTTGATGACCACCAGGCGCGGGAACTATTGAACCGTTCACGCCGAGACCTCCAAGCGCTGATCGACCAGCGCCTCCAAGGATTTGCCCGGTGTGGTATCGAACGTGTCGATGAATGGGCTGACCAATTTCGCTTGGATCGTCGCATCAGCCTCGATCGGTCTCTAGTCCTTCTATCGGTCCCCCCGGAACATTGGTTGGAGCCGCCGAAGCAAAATTATGTCTCGACGCTGCTCGAATATTTTTCGAAGAAGATTTCCGGAAGCATCTTGCGTGGTCCGCTCACCCGCATGGTAATCGGAAAAACCACTCCACGGGTAGACCTCACCGAGCTCGGAACTGAGCGAAAGCCAGCCGCGGCGCTGCTTGACTTGATCCTTGCTCGCACGGATCGGGGCGAAGACCTTGATCCTGCGGCCTTTATGGGGTCTGAGACGCTCGAGCGCCGCATAAGATCGCTATACGCACACGCGACGCTCTACAAGCGCGACACCGGCATCGACGGATTGTATTTGGGCTTTCCGTTCTTGGTCCACGGTGACGACCGACGAAAGCCTAAGATTGCGCCCATCCTCCTTTGGCCGGTTAAGGTCATGCCAGAAGTCGGCAATCGGGGCCACGCGACAATATCGTTTGACAGAGATCGCGATGAGGTCAGGTTGAACCCTGCCTTCGAAGGCATGATCGGTATCGATGCTACGCGGCGTTGGCAGGAGGCAGCAAACGATCTGCTAGGCCGCTCGACGCTGACTGCGGCAGATGTGGTCGACGGCTTCGGCGGCTTGGCCAAGAAGATTGAAAGCCGGTCGCTCTCAAAACTACCAGGCAAGGACACTGACGCCGAATTCAACCAGGATCTCATCAGCTGCTCGGCTGTGCTGTTCCACCTTGCGTACATGGGGCAGGCAATCGTTGAAGACCTAAGGCAGCTCAAGGGGAAGCAACTCAGTGGAACCGCCCTCGAAACCGCATTGAAGGTTTCGGACGAGCCCCCAGTTGCCGAACAGCGAGAACAGCCGACGGAACTCGATCGCTATTTCACCGTTGCCAGCGACCCGTCGCAAGAAGCTGCGGTCATCGAAGCCCGGCATGGCCCTGGCTTGCTGATCGAGGGTCCTCCAGGTACTGGCAAGAGCCAGACAATCGTCAACATGGTTGCCGACGCCATTGGGCGGAAGAAGAGCCTACTCCTTGTTTGCCAAAAGCAGGCTGCATTGGAGGTCGTCAAGAAGCGTCTTGAGGCGGAAGGCCTCGAAGACCGAATATTCATGGTGACAGACATCAATCGCGACCGTGAGCCAATCATCCAGGCTGTGCGAGAGCAATTGGAGTCACTTCATACATACAGATCAAGCACCCATTGGATGCGCGACCGCCAGACGCTCGCAACACGGATCGAAACCGTCGAAAACGATTTGAATGGCCATCATTCCGCGCTTCACACGATCGACGAACACAGTGGCTTAAGCTATCGCGGGATGCTCGGCGACCTTATCGAGCTGGAGACGCCGAATGCACCGCTCGATCTGCCTTCAGCACGAAGGATCCTTGGACCTCGATCGCCCCATGAGATTTCTGATCTTGCCGAAGCTTGTGGCCCGCAAGCGAGGTACTGGCTACCAGCGAGGTTTGAGGGAAATGCCCTCGCCGCCCTGAAGCAATTTAATGCCGACGCGGCCAACGTTGCAGCATTCGATGATGACTGGAATGCGTTCGTTGCAAGCGAGACCGAGCGGCATCTGGTCTTTGATCGCACGACTGCGGCCCTCGCCATTGACGATCCCAATCCTTATCGCGCCTGGTTCAACGAGCATGACGGTCATTTCACCGATCTAGGGCAGGAAGACAGAAACGAACTGGCGAGATGGTACAAATTATGCTTTGGGGACCCGACAACCAGCCCAGCAGCTAAAGGCGAACGTGAGTTACGCCGTATTGTTTCGGGGATAGCTGAGATCCGGGGGGCTGCTCCGACGGAAGCATTTCGCGTACACGCAATTGGCCTTTCTGACGCTGAGCTTCTTCAATGGATTGAAGCGATCGCGCACCTGACAGGGACGCAATCATTCCTGGCAAAGATCAATCCGTTCCAATGGTTGCGTTCTCGTAGGGCCAGAGACTTCCTCCTCTCCCATAACCTGCCTGTTGATTTCCCAGCATTCGAGACCGCGCTCAACTGGGAGCATCAACTACGACCACTTCGGCGCGGTCTGACCGCAGCATTGGATCCTTTTGGCGAAGCTCATGTGATCTCCGACGACCTTGCGGCGGTGGACCTCGCTGCGATAGCACAATATCGCGCGGACGCCGTGAGCAATGTTCAGGCGCTTGTTCGACGTCTTTCGCAATTTCCGATGCAAGCTTACGTCTTCCAGGCGATCGCTACTGCTAGAAGCGATAAGTACGACGAGTTCCGGTCGACCGTTTTCCAGGGCTTCGAGCGTCACGAGGCAAAACAGTTCAGCCGCGCTGCGCTTGCGAACCTTTCGCAATGGTGTGACGCCAAGTGGGCCGAGGAACGTCTCCGGACCATCGAAGCAGACGGTCAAAACGGGGGCGCCATAGCCGCTATCCTCGCAATGCGTCCCACCTTAGAAGCTTTCCAGCGCTTCCGCACCAGGTTGGGAGGCCTGCCTCCACACGCGTTAGAATTCTTTAGCCTGCTGCGCCAACGGCAAGACGTTCTCGACACAATGTCCCCCGCCGACTTGGACGGCGAAGTGCGGCGCGTTATCAAGCGAGAAGCGTTGTTGGCGTGGAAGACACGGCTTGAGGGTACAGATCCTCGCCTGCTCTACGAAGCTGCCGAGCTTGAGGCTAAGGTTCGTTCCGTCGGAGAAGCTGAGCAAGGGATGCGTCGTGCTAACCGTCAATTGCTGACGTCAGGTATTGATCCCACGCGGCTTGCATCGGCGCGGGAGTGGGAAGCGATCACGAGGCTGCGCGGACAGAGAGCGCAGAGGCTTCGCGAATTTCTTGAAAAGGGCCCGGATCTCGGCCTCATGGAACTCCGGCCGGTATGGTTGATGAACCCGGATGTGGCAAGCCGCGTATTGCCGCTGCGAAAGAACCTGTTCGATACGGTCATATACGACGAAGCATCGCAGATGCCCGTCGAATACGCATTGCCGACCCTCTTCCGCGGCGAGATCGTGATTATCAGCGGCGATGAAAAACAAATGCCGCCTACAGCGTTTTTCGCCAGCCGAGTTGAGAATGATGAAGCCGATATCTTCGACGGCGATGAGTTAGACGAAGATGCAACGGAGGTGGAGCGCGAAACCTACAATGAGAACTGGAACCGTAGGGAGATCAAGGACTGCCCAGACCTCCTACAACTTGGCAAGTCCGTTCTACCCACGACAACGCTGCAAATCCATTATCGATCCGCGTATCGTGAGCTGATCGGCTTTTCCAACAGCTCATTCTATGGCAACCGCCTCAGCGTGCCGGTTCGTCACCCCGATGAAGAGATACTTCGCAAAAAGCCCATCGAGGTCGTTCGGGCGGACGGCATCTACACCGATCAAACGAATGACATTGAGGCTCGGAAGGTCGTTGATGTTCTGGCGGAGATCTGGGCAAAACCAGGACCTGTGCCAACGGTTGGCGTCGTCACCTTCAACCGAAAGCAAGCCGACCTTATCGAAGAAATCATCGAAGCACGTGCTGAGACGGATGAGTGGTTTCGGACGACAGTGGCTCGAGAGCGCGATCGTGTTGAGCGAGGAGAAGACGTTGGCTTCTTCGTTAAGAACGTCGAAAATGTCCAGGGCGACGAGCGCGATTACATAGTATTTTCATCTACGTTCGGAAAGAATGCTCAAGGGAGCTTCCGAAGAAACTTCGGCGTTCTTGGTCAACGCGGAGGCGAGCGCCGCCTCAATGTCGCTGTTACTCGCGCAAGGCAGAAGGTGATCATGGTCACATCGATGCCCATCGGCGATGTATCAGACATGCTCAGCGCGAGGCGAAAGCCAGCCATTCCCAGAGATTATCTGCAAGGTTATCTGGAATACGCCAGGTCTATGTCGGACGGCGATTTCCAGAACGGACGGACGCTTTTGGACCGGATGCAGACCGAACGCGGCAGCTCCCGGAACAGGGAAGCTGGCGATCTCGATGGCTTCGCAGCATCGGTTGCTGACTACCTGAAGCAGCTTGGCGTTTCAGTCGACCAAGTCAGCGATGGAAGTGCGTTCAGTTTGGACTTCGCTATCCAAGATCCGAAGACTGGACTCTATGGATTGGCTATTGAGTGTGATGCGCCCCGCCATCCAATCCTGGAAAGCGCTAGGGCTCGTGAAATCTGGCGGCCGTCCGTTCTTGGTCGCTCCATTCCGGTTATACACCGGATCTCCTCGCAAGGTTGGTACCACAATCGAAGCGAGGAGAAAGAGCGTCTGCGCCAGGTCGTTCAATCCACGATTTTTCGGGAGGCAGCTGAATGAGTGGGCCTAAGGTCGTACGCGTTGTCACCCGCGAGGAGCTAAAGGTGATAGCGCAAGGTCAAATAGCCTCCCTCGCCGCTGCGCTCGAAAACTGGAAGCGGGTTGGCAATCGCAATGACGTGATCGAGGCCGAGGACATTCGCCTGGCTGAGCGACGCGTCGCCACAATGCATGAGCTGCTGGCTCGCGATGAATTTGGCGAGATCCGGCGGCAAGTGCCCCTGGAAGTTGGCTTCCTCAAGATGGACATGGCAAAACGCATTGAACGCGCGGCAGAGAAGGCCGCCGAAGGTCGGCGGCAGGATCGTCGACGTCTGAGAGCTGTTGAAGCGTTAACGGCGACCCTGCAGCAGCGGGGTATTCCATTGCTTGCTGGTATGGCCGATGCAAAGAATCTGTCTCAGGACGCTCTACAAGCTGTGGCGAACTCTGCACTCGCGCTCTTGGCACCGCAAAGTGCTACGACGGGGCCGACTGCAAACCAACTTGACCTTGCAAAGAAACTGAGCGATGGCTCGGACGACACTACTCTCGCGCAGTGGATGGAGTTGAACGATATCTCCGCCGATCACGACCCCGCTCTGCTGAACGTTGAGCGCAGGTTAGAAGAATTACGAGCTATAGACCCATCCCGGGCCAACGGCCTCCAGGAAAGGTTCAATCTTGCAGTTTCCGATTACTCGGCTCGTCGATCGCTAATCCTCGATAGTTTGGCCGCCGATATCGCTGACGCTCGATGGGCAGCGGTCGCCGACGCCAACGCTTGGGAGGAACTTAATTCGCTAGAAGCACAGTTGCATGCTTCAACAGCCGGCGATACTTTTTTGGCGCTGTTGTCTGAGATTACCGCGCTGCGAGAGGCAAACGCGAGCGCCGCAGCCCTGAGCGAAGTTACAGCCACAGCGCGGGCCGCGCTGGAGCAGTTCGTGAAGGACCGCACCGAGGCGGACAGACGACGTGTCGTTCTCGACGGCTTAGCGGAGCTGGGCTATCAGGTGAACCCAGGAATGGAGACCGCCTGGGTTGAGAACGGTAGAATTGTGCTTAGGAGCAGCAAGTCTTCGAGCTACGGCATAGAACTAGGGGGCAACCCAGGAACTAACATGCAACTCCGAACCGTTGGTTTTGTTGACGCAGCTAGTCCTACTGACAGGAATGCTGACGTCGCAGCAGAGACAGAATTCTGCGGCGACTTTGCAGCTTTGCAGAAGAGGGTTGCTTCTCAGGGGAGTGAGCTATCTGTCATTAAAGCGCTTGGCGTAGGCGCAGTTGCGGTAAAGCGAGTGCAGACGGACCATCAAGAAAACGAAGAGGAGTCGCGATCTGCGGCACCATCAAGCGCCAAAACGCTAAGATAGTCTCATCCTTCGCGTCCCGATTGAAGCCAGCCAAAACCTGGTGAGGACATGTTCATTCGGATTTAAAGTGCTCCACTCATAGTCGACAATCTATAGCATTATGCCTATTCAAAAGTTGTGTTTTCTAAAAAGGTCAGAACATGTCGCGCACGCCCATTGTGAAATCCAACATCGACGTCGAAGTCGGGGCCAGAATCCGCTCAAGACGAAAGCTGTTGGGCCTATCTCAAAGTGCGCTTGGACAACAGCTGGGGATCACTTTTCAGCAGGTCCAAAAATACGAAAAGGGAAGCAATCGTGTGGGATCGAGCCGCTTGCAGAACATCGCGTTGATCCTTGGCACGACGCCTGCCGCACTTTTTGGGGAAGAGGGGAGCCCGCTTTCTGATCTACCCGAAAAGCACGTGATCGAACGTCACCTTGGATCAACAGACGGCGCTGCTCTGAACAAGGCTTTCATCAAAATCTCAGATCCCAGCACCCGCAAAGCGATCATACAGTTGGTGAGAGTGCTAGCGGCGGATACTGAATCCGCTGAGTGAGAGATTTGACGCATCTTATTGAAACCGTGCAATAAGTTTCCGGAGCGTCTGATTTTCATCCTTCAACTTCTTTTGGAGCAGCATCAGCAATCGCTTGTTCTCCTCGACAAGGATCGCGAGGTCGTCGGCCGAAAGCTCGCCGTCGGTGGCCATCCGCGACACACCAGAGCTCGTCTTGCCGGCCTCGTGTTGAACCGCTGAGCGCATGGCTCCAGGTAGCCGCTGACGACGCCCCGTAGCCGGTCTATCTTCAGCTGCATGGAACACTCGCGCCAGGTTCGCCGTGGAAATGTCTTCAACCCGTTCGACTGTTTCGTCGACTTGCTGTACTTTGACTTCTTCGACTTGAACCCGACAGCGACAGCCTGGTTAGTATTCATCCAACGTGGCGAGCCGTAGATCGCGGCATATGTATAAAGCCCGATCCAAAAGCTTTCGAGAAATGCTTGGTCCTGACCAAAGGCAAAGAGGGTATCGTCGCCTCGCAGAATGGGCGGCCGGTGTTCGTGTTGAAGCGCTGAGAGCCGTATATTTTGGGCTGTTCCGTCAGAGTGTGGGCTTACAGCCCTCCGCGGACCTGGGATGGAGGTTGCCTCATGCACCGCCACCATTGGCATTGCTATCGAGGAAGCGGAACCTATCGCGACGGGCGCAATTGATCGATCGGAACATAGCTGACCTAGTGAAGGCCTAATTGACGCAGCAAAAAATATAGGTGTATATGCAACTATTATTGGATGACGCTGTCTCTGTCTCCAATTGGATTCAACGAAGCGAAGGAAATGACATGAGCAGCGGACGTCGCATAGCAACGAACCTTGTCCACGGCGGCACAACACGCTCGCAGTTTGGCGAGGCATCGGAAGCCATCTTCCTGACGCAGGGCTTCGTTTATAAGAGTTCAGAATCGGCGGAAGCACGCTTCAACGGCGATGCGGAAGGCTTTGTCTACGCACGTTATGCCAGCCCCACCAACGACATGCTCGAAAAAAGAATGGCACTTATGGAGGGCGCGGAAGATGCACGAGCAACCGCGTCCGGTATGGCAGCAATAAGTGCGGCCTTGCTCTGTCAGCTCAGGTCAGGCGATCATATCGTCGCGGCGAGAGCACTATTCGGTTCCTGCCGCTGGATCATTGAGAGCTTGGCGCCGCGCTACGGGATCTCCTACACTTTCGTCGATGGGCGCGATATCGAGAACTGGGAAAAGGCCGTCCGCTCGAACACCAAAGTGTTCTTTCTCGAGTCCCCTACCAATCCGATGCTTGAGGTCGTCGATATAGCGGCAGTAGCGAGGCTGGCTAAAGCCATCGGTGCAAAACTCATCGTTGACAACGTGTTCGCCACGCCCCTGCTCCAGAAGCCCTTGGAGCTCGGCGCTGACATCGTTGTCTACTCGGCGACAAAACACATAGACGGACAGGGTCGTGTAATGGGCGGTGTTGTTCTTTCATCCAGCGAATGGATAAAAGAACACCTTCACGATTACTTCCGGCATACCGGACCAGCGATGTCGCCGTTCAATGCCTGGACCTTATTGAAGGGCCTTGAGACCCTGCCTCTTCGCGTACGACAGCAATCGTCCAACGCGGCCAAGATTGCAGACTTTCTTGCGGACCACCCGCGAGTAAAGCGGGTGATTTATCCTGGGAGGGCAGACCATCCGCAAGCCGAAATTGTGGCTAAGCAGATGAGCGGTGGCTCAACGATGGTCTGCCTCGAACTCGCCGGAGGCAAGGAGGCTGCGTTCAAGTTTCAGAACGAGCTGAAGACGATCCTGATTTCAAACAACCTTGGGGACTCTCGTAGCCTCATCACTCATCCCGCTACGACAACCCACAAAAGTATATCGGAAGAGGCGCGTGTCGAGCTTGGCATTTCGGCAGGAGTTCTACGGTTTTCCGCGGGTATCGAGGACGAGCAAGATCTGATTGACGACCTCGAAAGGGCACTTTCGAGACTTTGATTACGAGCTGCAGCCAGTCTTCCTACAGTTGATCCCTTTTCACGGTAGCAGGTTTGCTGTGCTCCTCAAACCGCGACCACCAAGTTCGCGGGACCAACTAACCTTTCGTATAATTGCACCTTCGCACCGAGACGAAGATGCTTCGCTTACAACCAACCGCATGGGGCGCTTGGCTCGTTGTTGCGACTACGTTTCAAACCGGCGAAGGCAACTCCAAGCAGCGCGGCGTATCGGATTCACGATCACTGGCCACAAATCTTACAACCACAAACCAAAAGGTGTTGCATGGGTATGCTTGACGGGAAAGTCGTTTTGGTTACAGGAGGAACATCTGGGATCGGGAGGGCGAGCGCCCTGCTCTTTGCCAAGGAGGGCGCTAAGGTCGCTATCACCGGCCGGCGAGCTAGTGAAGGTGGCGAGGTCGTCAAAGGCATCTTGGATGGTGGCGGCGACGCCATATTTATTCAGGCAGATCTGACCGACATTGCCGGGATACCGGGGATTGTCGCGAAGACAGTCGAGAAGTGGGGAAGGTTGGACTGCGCGTTCAACAACGCTGGGATCAGCGGGCGCGGCCTCATCGAAGCACAAAGCGAAGCGTCGTGGGACAACGTCGTCGACACGAATCTGAAGGCTGCATTCTTCCTTCTTCGAGCGGAAGCAGAACAGATGAAGGCGCAAGGAACAGGCGGAGCAATCGTCTTCAATGGATCGGTGCTCGGGGTGATCGGACAATCGGGGTTCTCAGTCTATAGCGCTGGCAAAGCGGGCGTCATTTCACTCGCCCGCGCAGCCGGCGTCGAACTCGGTCCTTACGGTATCCGTGTAAACTCTGTAAATCCGTCGATCACCAAGACGCCTATGACCGCAGCCGGATTTAAAGTCGACGACGCGGGTAACGAGTCGCATCCGCTGTCAGCAGGCATCCCTCTAGGCCGGTTTGCTCAGCCGGAAGAAATTGCTGAAGTCGCCTTGTTTCTTCTCTCCGACAGATCATCTTTCGTGAATGCCCAGGCGATTGTTGTCGACGGCGGACAGAGTGCGACTTAAGGGACAATCGCGGTAGCTAGGTTTTGTCCGTAAGGTCTCTAATAACCGCGGAAACCAGCGCCTTAGACAAGTCGTCGTCATTAATCGATCGGGCGAGGATCCGTGCACCTACGAGTGTCGCCATGGAAGTCAGGTGCTGCAAGCCCGGCTTCTCGCCCTCTACCAAACCGGCCAATCGTTTGAAGCCATTGGTAAACGCGTCCCTCTGAGGATCATCATGTGGAAGTCTGGCAACGTCTTCGCTAATGGTCACCATCGGGCAGTCCTGCGCAGGTGCCTTTGGCTCCAAGTAATAGCGAGCCAGCGCCTCCAGTTTAAGATGATCACCCTCCTTCAGTGAAGACCACGCATTTTCTGCATTCTCGAACGCCACGCCGCAGGCCTCGGCTGCCAACTGCTCTTTCGTACCGAACATCTTGTAGAAACTGCCGCGGGTTAGCCCGACCTCAGCCATTAGGTCGTCGATGCCCGCGTTGCCCAAACCGCGCTCCTTAAACAGTCGGGACGCCGCGCTGACGACGTCTTTCCTGTTTTGATCTGCCTGCTTTTTCGAAACTCGGCCCATGCCAACCTCTTGAATATATGTTGCCCAACATCTATCTGTCGCTTAGATGTTACCTAACATATAATGCGTCGCTCCCGAAAATCCAAATCGAACGGAGATGTCGCCCGATCACAGGCAGGAATAAGAGATGAGAAGTCACAGATTTTCACTGAGCAGAGCGGCCAACTTCTGGGTGTCGGCCGCCGTGGTCGGTCACACGCTCTGGACCAGCGCCGCGCCCTCCATGTCATATCCCTTGTACGCTCATAACTGGGATCTGACCCCTTCGACCACCACATTGGTGTTTGCGATTTATCCGATAGTTGTGGTTGCGGTCCTAGTGCTGTTTGGAAACCTCTCGGACTACATCGGTCGCAGAAGCGCTATGCTCGCCGGTCTAGGCTTCTCAATTTTGGGCGTCTTGCTTTTCGCGCTTGCGCCCAATGTGATGTGGCTATTCGCTGGCAGGGCTTTCATGGGCGTTGGCGTAGGGCTCTCAGCGGGGCCTTCGGCCGCAGCAGTGCTTGAGTTCAGCAAGCCGGGCGAAAGTCAGAAAGCTGGAGCGGTAACAACAGCGGCTCAAGCTGGCGGCCTTATTTTGGCAGGATTGGTTGGCGGAGCTCTCATTCAATATGCCCCCTTCCCGACAAGACTCAATTTCATTGTCCTGCTAATCGCGTTGATCGCCTTGTTCGCAGCCACCTGGCTACTTCCCCGTCACACTTCGGCCGAGAGCAATGGGAAGTGGAGGCCTAGAGCGATCGCAATCCCAAGCTCAATCAGGCTCATATTCATTACCGCCACCATGGCCGTGACAGCCTCCTACGTTCTCGGGTCGATAACTCTGTCTCTCGGAGCGCAGATCGCTCGCGATGTAGTCGGGTCAACCAATGTGCTGGTGAACGGCGCGACATTTGCGATCTTCGCGATTGCCGTCGGTGTCGTAGCGCTGAAGGCCAAAACAATGGAAGCATCGATATCGATTGCGCTGGGGGGCATCCTCTCGATCGCCGCTGTTGGGCTCTTAACGGCCTCGGGTATCGATCATTCACTCCTCCTCTTCTTCGCTTCCGCGGTCCTTTCGGGAGTGGCCTACAGCTTCATCTTCGCGGGGGGCTTGAACCTGATCAATGCAAAAGCGCCGGTTCATCACCGTGGAGGTACGCTGTCCGCGCTGTTTCTGGTTGCATACCTGACACAAGGCATCGCTGTTATCGTTCTTGGCCAAGTAGCCACCGCATATGGGCTTCTGACTGCCATTGAAGTTGCCTCGGCTATTGTCACCGCGCTTGCCTTTGCGTCTGTTGTCCTCGTCTTAAATCGAGGAAGGGCAGCCAGATTTCTTCAGGCTGGCGTCTCCGGAGAGGGATCTGGCGACAAGACCGCATAACATACGTAGGTCACTCCTGTGGCGGTCATCTTTCCATATCATCGTATAGTTTACGCCCATCCAACAGCCGCGTAGTCCTTCTGCAACAACTCACAAATTGGCGTCTCTCGTCTGAGCGCCGGTTGGTGCTCGGGTGAGCACGGAGAAGATCTTGCGCAACGCAAACGGACACGAACTCATGAGCTCTTCAAGCAACTCGACGAACCTGTCTGCTCTCGTATTGATAGATGTCCTCAACGATTTTCTCTCAGAGGACGGCAAGGTGTTCCCAGAGATCCAATCTGAATTGGAGAGGGTGAACCTGATACCTAACCTGATCAGGCTTGTAGCGGGAGCAAGGGAAGCGGGTCTTCAAATCGTCTATGCGCCGCACGGCCTTCATGATCATAGCTTTGATGAGTTTCCTCATGTGCATCCGCGGCTCGCTGCAGCAGTAAAGAACAAGGTGTTTTGGATCGGCGAACGCGGAGACGATTTTTTTGAGCCGCTGCAGCCACAGGATGGAGACATTGTTGCAGGGCACCACCGTGTCTTCGACGCCTTCATCGGAACTGACCTCGATGAAAAGCTCAAGGAGAAGGGTATCGAAAGACTGGTTCTAGCGGGCCTGACCACGCACACATGTGTCGAGGGTACGGGACGACATGCGATCGAAGCCGGCTATCACGTCACTTTTCTGACGGACGCAGTAGCTGAGTTCAACCGCGAGACTCATGAAGCAGCTCTAAAATTCTCATTCCCTACTTTCGGCTTTGAGGCGCTCACGGTCGACGAGTTCGTGACAAGGATTAAAAGCAACGATCGCGGCGAATGACACCATCCAGAAAAGCGGCCCGGTTCATTGCCGGGAAAATATGGAGACTATCGAAATGAAAATTGCAGTCCTCGATGACTATCAGAATGTAGCGCTGAGCATGGCCGACTGGTCAGCCGTAAAAGAACAAGCCGATATCACGGTCTTCAACGAAGCAATCGGCCACCCCGACAAGCTCGTAGCCAGCCTGGCGGATTATGACGTCGTGTGCGTAATGCGAGAACGCAGCCCGATGTCATCGTATGTGCTCGAGCGACTCCCGAAGTTGAAGCTAATCGTCTCAACTGGACCACGGAACGCATCGATCGATACCGCAGCGGCTGCAAAGCACGGTATCGAAGTGCTGCACACAGGATATCTCCCGACACCAGCAGTGGAACTTGCGTGGGCTCTCATCCTGGGTGCGGCGCGAAACCTTACCGAAGAGGTCAACTCGTTGCGATCTGGAGGATGGCAGGTCAGCGTGGGGGGCGGACTCTACGGAAAGACCCTGGGCATCCTGGGCTTCGGCAACCTTGGCTCTGCGGTGGCGAAGGTAGGGCAAGCCTTTGGGATGAATGTGATTACGTGGAGCAAGAGTTTGACCAGTGAAACCGCTGCCGAAGTCGGCGTTGAAGCGGTTTCGAAGGAACAGCTTTTCGCACAATCAGATTACTTGAGCGTTCACCTTGTCCTCAACGACAGCACGGCAGGTATGGTCGGGATCAATGAACTGAATCTGATGAAGCGCACTGCGTGGCTCATCAACACATCACGCGGCCCGATTGTGGACGAGACAGCCCTGATAAAGGTGCTCGAAGGTCGCGGGATCGGTGGTGCGGCACTGGACGTGTTCGATGTCGAACCCCTGCCTGCAGATCATCCTTACAGATCCTTGCCAAATGTGCTCGCCACGCCGCATGTAGGTTACATTTCCCGCGATCAGTATGAAGTCTTCTATGGCGACACCGTCAAGAACATCCTCGCTTGGCTATCGGCGCGGTAACGTTATTAATGAGGCGCTCAAGGTCCGCGTGCGACGCTGCGCGGACCTAATGTCTGGCGTTCAGCCGCGAAGATACTTGGAAGAGTAACGGTTTTAGTCACAAGCTCAAGCTCTCGTGAGCAATTGTGCATTAGGTCTGGGATGCAACGATGAATTTGAGGTAGTTTGCGACGTCCTCAATGTCACGAAAATAATGCCTTGCTGTGACCTGATTATCGCGGCTCCAACCTTCGACGCCATAGCTCACAAAAAACCTTCCGTTATACTCGTCGCATTTGACGGACCCGTGCGCGAAAGGCTCGCCATCCGAACGACGACAGACGACCAACGTGGTCTGCGGCCCGAAAACGACCTTCAACACAAAGCGTTGATCAAAGCCGTCAACATCCTTCAGACAAGCGATTACACAGTCAAAAACTCCGCTCTCCACTGGCTTGACAGCGACCGAAGCCGAGCTGATCTTGCGACGATATGACGCCATCCTAGATGACCATGTCATCGATGGTTGGCATGCCCTCGCGGCGTTCACGGCACAGGCAACACATTTGACGTGACATCAGCGGCACTTACCGTTGCCGCCAGAAGTGTCCACGTACAACACGACGGACATCCCTGGCCCCAATCGTGCGAACTGCTCCTCGCCTTCGTCAATGGCAATTCGCACCGGTATCCTCTGTGGGACTTTCGTGAAGTTGCCGGTTGCGTTGTCCGGTTTAAGGGCACTGAACTGTGCGCCGGTCGCGGGAGCGATGTTTTCGACCTTTGCGCATACTGGCGTACTTGCCAAAGCATCTACGGTAAACCAAGCACGTTGCCCAGGCCGCATGTCTCGGGTCTGCGCTTCTTTGAAATTCGCAATCACCCAGCGCTCTGCAGGCACGATGTACGCCAGAGTAGCTCCGGGCACGACGTATTGGCCGCGCCGGACGCCGATCTCGCTCAACTTTCCAGTTGCGGGCGCGGTTATCGTAGCGTAGCCGAGATCTATCTGCGCTGCGCTAAGTTGGGCATTCGCAGCCTCGACATCGGCCTCAAGGACCTGCTGATTCACGCGGACCGCTTCAACAGCTTGAAGTGAACTTTGCAAGGCAGCCTGCGCTTGCGCCACTTCGGCTGCAGCCTCTTTGAGAGCCGCAACCGCGGCGTCGTCTTCACTTTGCGACACACTGCCGGTTCTGACAAGACGTTGTGATCGCACTTCATCCGCAGCCGCTTTCACCTGCGACGCCTGCGCTCGCGCGATCATCGCGTTCTGAAGATCCACGTCTGCAAGTGTTTGAGCGAGCTTCTGTTTATTGTTGGCAAGGGCTGCTTTCTTAGCGTCAAGGTTCGCCTCTGACTGAGCGACAGCCTGCTTCAGGCGCCGCGAGTCTATCGTGAAGAGCAGATCACCTTCTTTGACGCTGGAAAAGTCATTCACGGCAACTTTCTCGACATAGCCGTTTACCTGCGGAGCCAAAAGAGTAGTGTGCCCTTGGATGTAGGCGTCTTCCGTTCGCTGTACTGGCCCGTTGAAGGGGGGTAGATTCCACGCATACAGCACCAAAAGCACGCCGGCGACAGCGACCAATAGGTAAATTAGGAATGCTAACCAGCCTGGAGATCTTATTGTCCATTGATGGACTTCGTCATTAGCTACGGACACTTGGACCTCCAACATCAAGTTTGGTTCGTCGAGCCAATCGGCTTTCATACAAGCCCCTGGCGACGAGATAGATTGCGGTTATGAATGCGATGACGGCGACAATGAAGGACACGTTGTTGTAAGCGAGCACATTCGCCTCCCGCGTCATCGCCTTTTGAAGGCTGGCGACGCCTGCTGCTCCCCCGCCGCCCTGGTTTATGCGGGCCTGGACCGCAGCATCGAAGGCGGGTGTACGTTCAATCAATGCGACCGAATTCGCCTTTTCCTGCAATATCTGGATAGTGCCTAGAATACTTGATCCAGAAAGGCCTCCCAGGTTCTGCGCGATTGAGAGGATTACAAGAAAGGACGCCAGGTATCGCCCTCCCGATTTCACGACCTTCCCAAGACCAACACCGATTGTCGGGCCTACCGCAAGCGTCGTCGCAAACGATATGATTGCTTCCGTGACGAGTAGTTCGGGCGCACGGGTTAGATTGGAAGAAAACGACTCGTAAAGTGCCGCCGCGCCGGCAAGGGCCATAGCAACCGCTCCGAGAAAGAGGATATTGGTCGGCTTCACGATCCAGGCGACTGTGAGACACCCAAGGACGGAGGCCGCAACCAAAACCACAGAGAACATGCGCACGTTGGTGCTCAAGACGCCAACGTTCCCCAGCAGGCCGAACGCAACGGTCTGCTGTTGCGCCAACACGACGCGAATACAAACCACGACCAACAAGAACCTAAACAAGCCCTCGGCTCCCAGCCACCTTACCTCTAGCAAAGGGCGATTTCGGGAGGACTCCAGGAGAAAGCCGAAAGCGATCAAAGGTATCGCTCCGGCGAGGCACCATCCAAGCCAGTCCCGATCGGTCCACCACTCGAAGCGACCAAGGCCAATGACAATGGTCAACAATCCGAACCCGACCGCGAGCAGTGGATAGGACAACATGTCCAGATACTCGAACCCGCGATCTTTCTCGCTAGGAGGTAGCCTCACAAGGCCAACGAGCACGAGACAAATAAGAGCCAGGCCGAGCTCGAAATAGTAGATCGAAACCCACTGATCGTGGATGAAGTCGTCTCCAGGAAAAAGGCGAGCGAGCGGGGTCCCGACCTGCGAGATAGCTAGCGCAAACGCGCTTGCGTTCAGCACTTTTGCTGGCGGGAAAGCTGACATAAAATAATATAGCGTCAACGTCAAAAGCGGGGCAGAAGCGACACCTGCCAGCGCATGAACCCAAACCGCTCCCACAAAGTCACGAGCGACCAAATGGATCGCCATGACGACACAGAATGCGCTTATGCCAAGCATCGTAAATAGGCGAAGTCCAAACTGCTGACGAAACTTCACTGCGACAAGGTTCATCGTTATGAACGTCATAACGTAGACGGTCGGTATCCACGCAGCCTCTGAGGCGTCGGCTCCGAGAGCCCCCTGTAGATATACCGTGTTCGTTAAGACCAGGGCGTTGCCGAAACCAGCAGCTAGCCCAAGCACGCACCCAACGAGGAAATAAGCGACACGGCGCGATAATGGATGGAGTGGACGCGCCGGACTACCCGGAAAGACAGGCCTGAACTTTTGCTCGAAGCGAACATCGTCATCGGTAAGGAACCCGGAGGCCATTGCGGCTCCCTCATTGTGCATTCTTCGCTATATTCCGAACATTAGCTCGCAACAGCGGAAAAACTATCAGCGGCAATAGTGCCTAGATATGTCATAAATGACTGGTTTTTCGGACACGCCCGTCCATCGGCCTGCTATCGGAGATGTCCAAGCGCGAGGAATGTCTCTCCACTGCAAGTCATGGCGACGCTTTTACTGCGGTTGCACCATCTGGTGCGTGAGGTAATTGTGTCGACATTACAGATACTTAAGTTCGCCCCTTGAACGAAGCTTCTCTCATAAGACACGCTCGCCCTTGACACTGTTAGCAGACCCCACTCAGGCGTTTCACGCGATCAGCGGCTCGAAGGCATCCAACACCATACATTGGTATAGGTGCCAACCACGTATGAGGTTCAGAGGCTCCATGACGCCAAGGTGATGCCTCAAGGGCGCTGCAAAGGCAGCCTCGTGTTCCGACCAATTGCGGCCGGGAAGCCGGACGCAGTAGTTCGGCGTTTTACGCAATGTGGAAGTGCGTCTCAACAGCGCCATTCCAGACAAATCCCCGATAGCCGAAGATATCGAGCTCTAAGCGGCAGTCACGGGCCGCTTGCTGTCCTGCAGGTCAGGAGAAAGGTCGCCTTCGAGGCGTTTTGCCCATTTCTAACGAAGCTCCGACGCTTCAACTGAGTAACTGCATTCGCCTAACCCGATCACAAAACTATTATATTTATGTGGAAGTCTTCTGCGCTGGCAGGCATCCATGCGCGAAAAGAAGCTCCGTGAGATGGAGGCGATTGCCGCGACAATCCGGGAACTCGCGGTGCCCGGTATGATGCCAAGGGCGCTAATAGACGCCGTCAAGGAACGTCACCCGAAAGCTTCCAAGAAGGAGATTGCTCGCGCGGCCTTCCTGACTGTGATCTTGTCGGCGGAGTTCGATCCCGAGGACACACAAGCGCTCCACGACCTTGCGATGGAGACCCGCGACAGTGCCAGTGGCGATGAAGAACCCTAACTCACTGTTCGCTGTTGACATCCAAGACTTGCATCGACATGACCGGTGTTGAGATTCAATGGCATGCAGATGAATACGTACCGTTCGCGACGAACCGCCCATTCCCCAGCCAAGGCAACATCCCCGACAGACGTCTTCGGAGCAATCACCGAGGTGCTGCACGGCATTGATGGCTTCGCCGAGCATTACCTCGTGAAGACGTTCTCGGGTCCGGAACCAGCTCTGGTCGTCTGTTGCCGCTTGGACGGCGGCCCCATCGATCATGGCTGGGTCAAGCGCGATCCGGCAACTGGGCACTTGTTCCGCGACTATCCAGTGGGAGGCTGGACGACGGAACCTAAAGGCTCTGCGAGGCACCTCTTTCGCGACGTTTCCGATGCCGGCAGCTACCTGAAGTTTGTGGTGACGAACCACAATCGATAACCGTTCCTTGCAGTCTGGGTCTCGTTCTTCGGTCGATTGCCGCTAGCCTCAGCGCAACCGACTACAGTCACAACATAGCTGGTTGTCGATGCTGTCTCGCTGATCAGTCGGGCTGCCTAACTGTTCGAGCAGCGAAGATTGACGTCACGTTGGACCCGCCTGATACCTGAGCGCGTAAGGCTGCCTGCCGCCCCAGATCAGCAGAAAGACGATCACGTTGCTCCCGCAGCAAACTCTCTCGAGGCTGATAGAAGTCTGGCCTATCCACCGAAGCTATCGCGAACTCGCGCTCAATGCGATCTGCCAGTTCGAAGGCCTGGAGTCCAAGCCGAACGTACTCTGCACTTCGCTTCTCGAAGAATGAGTTGTCTAATTTGGGGGCAGAATCCAGATGCTCCAAAGCTCGACTGACGTTCCGGCTGGCACCGGGCATCCTTACAAGAGCCTCTTCGACATCCGCGCCAAGGACCGACCAATCGACATCGTCCGGAAGTGCGAAGATGGGCTCATCCGTATGCATAAAGTAGTGCCCCGGGTCATCCTCGTCGTATTCCGGAATATCGAAGGCCGCGGCGTGGCATGCTGTCGCAAAGTCATCGAGGATAAGGAGGGCTCTGAGCGCGGTGCGCCCCACGGCAGATCGCTGCTGTCCCCGTGTCCCGCTCCAGGCAATTAGGCTAAGTAAAGTGGCGGCCGCTAATGATGCGCCGGTGATGAAGCCGACGATAAGACCCAAAGTGGGCATAGCGAAGTTTTCCAAAGGAAATCCTGTTCGTTCAGAGTGCGATTAGACGCGCGAACTCGCTTACGTCTAAACGGTAACACGATTCGCCTGCAGTACATTTGACGCTTAGATGGCTACGCGGATGCCATCCAGCAAGCCTCCCCAGACTGCATAGCTGATGGTCGTCCCAGATGGTCTCAACAGAAGCTGCCAACGAGGAGGAACGAGGTACGTCGGATTTCAGGTTGACCGCTGTCCCAGCAACTGCATATCCACCCGGCGCTGCGCTCAAAAGTTACGAGGCGGCGCAAGGGAAGGTCCGATCCCGCGAGGGTCGGGCCTTCGCCGCGCCCGGCAGACATTCCAGGCCGCCACCGACGAGAGATCCAAGTCTGTTCGGACCAAGTAGTCACAGCGGCGGGACGCTACGCCTGCAGAGGCATAGAGCTCAGGTGCGCTCAAATTTGCGTCTTGCTGGTTGCATTCTAAGAACGCCGAATTACAAGTGGGCAAGCTGGGGTGTTTTTTAGCAAGGGAAATGACATTGCCGAACGGAACCGTAAAATTCTTCAATAGCGACAAAGGCTTTGGTTTCATCAGCCCCGACGGCGGCGGTACTGACACCTTTGTCCATATCTCGGCGGTCGAGCGATCAGGCTTGAGCACTCTTCGCGAGGGGCAGAAAGTCAGCTACGAGATTGTCCAGGACCGCCGTTCCGGTAAGGCTGCGGCGGAGAACATCAGGGCGCTCTAACGCCACCAGGCCGCGGTCGACGATCGCGGCCTATACCTGTCAGATTTCTTGCGTCGATGTGCGAATTGGGAAAGTTGAACGGTAGCATACTAATGAACGCGACTGATCGGGGTCAATGTTCGCCGTTCGAGCTTCCGTGCCACAGAGTAAATCAGAACCTCGACCTCCACGCCGATTCTACTAGCGTCGAGCAAACGAACGATATCGTCGATACCGGTAACGGGACTTCCGTCGATCGAAAGCAGGTAGTCTCCCTCTTGCAAGTTCGCGTGGTCTGCAGGGCTCGATCGTTCCACTCGCCGCAGCCGCACAGCAGTGCTCTGTGTTAGTCCGGCTTCTAGGGCAATTCTGCGGTGCAACTCCACCGTATCCGCGGCTATGCCAATGGCTGCACGTCGCACGTGACCAAACTGCAAGAGTTCCGATACCACGTACTGAGCTGTGTTGGATGCTACTGCGAACGCGATGCTCTGCGCACCCTGAATGACAGCCGTATTGACGCCGATTACCTCTCCTGCTGAAGAAACGAGCGGCCCGCCCGAGTTCCCCGGATTCAGCGCTGCGTCTGTCTGAATAACGTCCTCAATGAGGCGGCCGCTTGCGGCACGCATCGAGCGACCAAGGGCCGATACTATTCCCGCCGTCACCGTCCACTCGAAGCCAAGCGGGTTCCCTATAGCGATCGCAATGTGGCCCCTCTTCAAACTTTTGGAGTCCCCGAGCTTCGCCCAGGCACCTGACCAATGGTTGGCTCGGATCAAGGCGAGGTCAGTATCAGGATCTCGCCCTAGCACCCTCCCCTCCACCTCAACACCGTCCGGTGTCGTAATTCGAACGCGTTTGGCATCATCGACGACGTGATTGTTCGTGACGACGATACCGTCGGGCGAAATGGCAAAGCCCGACCCATGACCTGTCCG
The DNA here is from genome assembly GCF_056396985.1 of Rhizobium sp. 05N430. Taxonomy (NCBI): domain Bacteria; kingdom Pseudomonadati; phylum Pseudomonadota; class Alphaproteobacteria; order Hyphomicrobiales; family Rhizobiaceae; genus Rhizobium; species Rhizobium sp. 05N430. The sequence goes on from NZ_JBFTMO010000011.1 coordinate 37,971, forward strand.
TTCTCCGACTCGTTCGATGCGGTTGACCGCCGGCCCAACCGCATCAACCGCAGTTGCGACGGAGTTCGAGTACGCATCCAGAAGCAATGCTTCACTTCCGGGTTGGATCTCCCGATCTATGAATCCCATGTTTAAAATCTCCTTGGCCGCAGACACATCCTCAGGGGCGGCGACGAGCACCGTGGCGAGGGCCGACAGCTCAGAGCTGAGTTGCTCAGATCTAGATGCGGTTGCGGGCGGCTTCTTTCAAGCCTACCTTTCCAAGGTGGCTAAGGCACGACTGGCCTACCCGTCAGCTTTCAATTGAAACGTCGTTGCGAGTTAAGCCGTTAGTCGACGTTTCAGTGCAGGTCCGCTTTGGAAGTTTGAAGCTGGTGCTCTGCAGGTTGCTCTAGTATCGGTCCTTACCCTCAGCAGGTAACGTTAATATTAGAGTTCCATTGAATAAGGCTCCTTGAGGTGATTTGTAGTGGACAGCGGCCCTGCCGCGCTTGAGGAGGGCTCGCTGTTTCGATTTGCTTGGCGGGCCCTTTTTGCCCAAGCAAGCGGTATATGACAGCCTACAGGAGCGACAGCCGCACACGCGCAAGGTTCCACCCGTGCCTGCGGCCACTGTACCGCTTAAGGATGGTCGCGCGTCTTGAGCGATGTGACGGTACCAGCCTCGCGACCCGCAAAGAGGTTGGACAGCATCTCTAGGATAACATACGCGCTATCCGCCTTGATCGAGTAGAAGATGTTCTGGGCGTCCCGTCGCGCCTTCACCAATCCTGCGAGTTTCAATCGGGCAAGATGTTGCGATATTGCAGCCTTGCTCAGCCCAAGAAGGTCGGCAAGGCCTCCTGCTGGCAACTCGCCGGTCTCAAGTGCTTGGAGGATCCTAAGTCGGTGCGGACTGGCGACGGCGAGCAAGAATTCTGCCTTAGCAATTGCATCACCCTGACAATCGATCATCTCTAGGCCACCTGAGGTAATGTAATGGCCCCATAAATATCCGGACACGATCTCCCACTTAACAAGTGTGCGAGGTAATGTGCCCATTATGACCAGTCACAGTCCTAAGATAGAAGTCCTGTCCGGCCCTGAGCGCCGCCGTCGCTGGTCGACGGCAGAGAAGCTTGCCGGCGCTTGAGATCGCCACCGGCCCAAAAAAACACCTGTTGCGCTCGATGTCATTGCCGAAGGGAAGTTCCCGATGACGGCTGTGTGCGAGACTTTTGGTGTTGCCCGGTCAAACATGGSGGAGCRAGTGAGACAGCGTCCTTCCAAAAGCCCGTGGTCGGCCGCCSTTCGCGGATGATGATCTCGTCGACGAAATCAAAGCGATCATCTCCGAGATGCCAACCTATGGATACCGCCGGGTTCATGCGCTCTTACGCCGTAAAGCCCGTAACGAAAGCCGCTCATGGCCGAACGTCAAACGCGTTTATCGGGTGATGAAGGTGCATGGCCTGCTTCTCGAACGCCATACTGGAGCCATTGATAGCCGTCGCCACGATGGTCGTGTCGCTGTCGCTCAATCGAATTTGCGTTGGTGCTCGGACGGTTTCGAAATCGGCTGCGATAACAAAGAAAAGGTCCGCGTTGCCTTTGCGCTCGACTGCTGTGATCGCGAGGCAATTGCCCATGTCGCCACTACGGAAGGCATCAAAAGCGACGATGTTCAGGACCTTGTCATCACGGCCGTCGAAAACCGCTTCGGCCGCATCAATATCCTTCCTAAGCCCATCGAATGGCTGACTGACAATGGATCGTGCTTTATTGCGTCAGACACGAGATCGCTGCTGCTGGACATCGGGATGGAGCCTCGTACGACCCCGGTCCGCAGCCCTCAGTCCAACGGAATGGCCGAAGCCTTCGTAAAGACGTTCAAGCGCRATTATGTCTCGGTCAATTCCATTCCGGACGCTAAAACTGTCATCGCCCAACTGCCATTGTGGTTCGAGCACTACAACACGCTTCACCCGCATAAAGCTTTGGGATATCGCTCACCGCGCGAGTTCTTAGACCGTCAAACAGAAATCTGATCCTGTCCGGTTTTTATGGGGCAACTCCACGGGAAGGGTGCTAACTGGAACGAATGGCTGTGGTGTGCCTCAACGAACAGACGACGATTTCAGATGTTATATACTGGATGATATGGGTGCCCATGTCAGGCCAAATCGCTGAGGGAGGCGACCGCTCTTAGACCACATCTAGTAGCGTTAGAGAGATCAACTAACTTTCTAACAAATCGGAAGAAACCTGGGAACGAGTTAATGCTTCTGCATTGAAAATCTGCGTGGAAAAATCTGCGTGGACGTCAATCATTAGGCCAAACTGACAAATCTCTGGCCCAGTGGACAAATGTAAGGCGCCTATTTATTATCCCGCCCTGTGGATAACCACGCAGGCGGCATCCTGAGCCGCCTATCATTTCAAAGGCTTAGCTAATTTTAACATTTTATCAATGTTAACAACGGGTTAAACTCAAAAAAATACGTCCCGGCCCGGAACATATCCTGTTCAGCACCGTTATCTGCTCAAGTTCCAGAGGCTCACAACCTTCCGGAATGAAGTTCTTTCGCGTGCTTGGGTTAACGGAAGAGGGCGTCATGGCCATCAATGTTGTGCGTAAATGGCTGCGGGATAACGTTATGAACCAGAGAGTATTGATTGTAGAAGACGAGTTTCTGATCGCCCTCGACCTCGAGGCGACAGTCGAAAACTTGGGAATGGAAGTCGCGGGACTTGCGACCAACAAGGAGCAGGCGTTGCAGCTTGCGCACTTGGCGGACGTGGCTTTCGTCGACATCAACCTGTCCGATGGCGCGACAGGTCCGGAAATCGGCCGCCGCCTTGCCGAAGAGCATGGCATCACGGTCGTTTTCATGACCGGCAACCCGGAGGCCGTCGCAAACGGCGTCAAGGGTGCGCTAGGTGTCGTCAGCAAGCCCGTCATGCCTGCGGTGGTCGAACAGTCGCTGAAATATGCCGTCGCGCGCCGCGCAGGCATGTTGGCGTCGGTGCCGCCGCAGATGATGGTGTTTGCCTGAATTAGCCGCTGACGGCCGCAAGTTGCGGCCGTTCGGCTAGCTTTTCGGTGCCGTAGGCACGAAGGAACGTCCGCACCGCGTTGCGTGCTGCGCTTTCGAGTTGTGATTCCGTCGGCAATTGTCCGAAGAGCAGCATCAATTGCAGATCGGCATTGCCGAGCGCCAGAAACTGGCGGGCTGCCACATCGAAATCATCGATCTTCAGAGCCCCTCCGGCACTCAGCCGCGCAAACAGCGCCCCGAGCGCCGAGATGATCCGGCCCGGCCCCTGCTGGCGCCAGGTCTCGAAGAGATGCGGATAGCGCTCGCCTTCGTTCTGGATCAGACGGCGCAGGAATTTTCCGTCCTGATTGCAGAAGCAGTTCTTGTTGATGCGAATTGAAAAGGCAACGAGATCGTCTTCCAGATTGTCGGCATTGACCGGGAAGGTCGAAAGCATCGAGAACAGCATCTGGTCCGCGCGGCTCATGACGTCCTCGACGACGGCGACGAACAGCGTTTCCTTCTCGCAGTAGTGATTATAGACAGTCTGTCGCGAGACATTGGCCTCGATGGCGATCTCGTCGACACTCGCTCCGGCGAAACCCTCGCGGCAGAAAACCTCGGCCGCGGCCTCCAGGATCGATGCACGCTTCTTGAACTGGCCGCGCTGGGTCGGTCCTTCGGATCGCTTTTCGGGTGTCGCGGAATTTTTCATATTCGTAAATGTAATGCGTCTTGACGTTTTAGACAATGCTGTCTAATTTTACACCAGTGTCCAAAATAATTGACATACCGATGCGTATTCGTTGAAGCTTCTCCCAAGGCGCCGACGGACCGCTCCGGACACCCAAATTGAACCCCTTCGAAAGCAAAGCGGTGGTGTGAATTTCCGCCTCTTCCGCTGCGTTTTTATGAAAGATCACCGCCATGAACGCTCCATTCTTTCGCACTGCGCTCATTCTCGGCCTGCTGTCGGCCATCGGGCCGTTTGCCATCGACATGTATCTGCCGGCGCTGCCGTCCATCGGGGCGGACCTTCACTCCGATAACAGCGTGACACAGCTGAGCCTGCTTGCCTTCTTCATCTCGTTTGCCCTGGCACAGCTTCTCTATGGGCCGCTGTCCGACATGTGGGGCAGAAAGCTGCCGCTCTATATTGGTATCAGCGTCTTCGTCGTCGCCAGTGTCGGCTGCGCGCTGGCACAGAATATCGAAACGCTGATCGCCTTCCGCTTTATCCAGGGCATCGGTGGTGCTGCCGGCATGGTCATTCCGCGCGCAGTCGTCCGCGACATGCATACCGGCGTCCAGGCCGCGCGGCTTATGTCGCTGCTGATGCTGGTTTTCTCGATCTCGCCGATCCTTGCGCCGCTGACCGGCAGCGCCGTCATCGCCTTTTACGGCTGGCGGGGCGTGTTCTGGGCCGTCACCATTGCGGCTTTCATCGGTATCCTTCTGCTGGCAACCCAGCTCGACGAAACGCGGCCTGCCCACCAGCGCAAGGAAAGCAGCATCGCCGGCGCCATGCGCGCCTACGGCATGCTTTTGCGCGACCGCAACTTCATAACGCTGACTTTCATCGGCGGCCTGGGCATCTCGAGCTTCCTCGTCTATCTCGCCAATTCACCCTTCGTGCTCATCGAGCATTACGGGCTGACGCCGACGCAATACAGCTTCGCCTTCTCGATCAACGCCGTGTCGTTCTTCGCCGTGTCGCAGGCAACCGGCTGGCTCGGTGAGAAGTTCGGCCTTGTCCGCGTTATGCGCATCGCCGTCACCTCCTACGCGCTTGTCATGATCGCCATGGTCGCCGTCATGGCGGCCGGCCTCGACCAGCTTCCTGTCATGGCGGTATTCCTGTTCGCCGGATACGGCTTCCTCGGCCTCGTCATTCCGACCAGCGCCGTCCTGGCGCTGGAGGATCACGGCGAGATCGCCGGCACCGCGTCGTCACTGATGGGCACACTGCATTTCGTCATCTCGGCGGTCGCCATGGTCTTCTCAAGCGTGGTTGCCGATGGCACCGCGCTGCCGATGGCCGGCGGTATCGCCATCTGTGCTTTCCTGGCTTTTGCCGTGACGCAGGCAACCATCGGCCGCCGTGCCGCGGTCGCGGCCGCCGAATGAACCATTGCCGCGACGCTCCGGCGGCGCGGCAGCACCGATATGTGCAACGTTCGATTGATAATCCCAGGCCGGGCCATAAGTACCTGCTGAGCAATATCATTTCGGAGAAGCAAGCATGGTCAGCGAACGGGAATTGATCTCCAAGATCACCTGGCGCCTGATGCCGTTCCTCGGCATCCTCTATCTCATCGCCTATATCGACCGRCAGAATGTCAGTTTCGCCAAGCTGCAGATGGTCGGCGATCTCGGCATGAGCGAATATGCCTATGGCCTCGGTGCCTCGCTGTTCTTCATCGGCTATTTCCTGTTCGAAGTTCCCAGCAACCTGTTTCTGAACAAGCTCGGCGCCCGCATCTGGTTCGCGCGCATTCTTGTTTCCTGGGGTATCGTCACCATCGCGCTCGCCTATACGCAGAACGCGACGATGTTCTACATCCTGCGCTTTCTGCTCGGCGTCTGCGAGGCGGGCTTCTTCCCGGGCGTGCTCTATCTACTGACGCTTTGGTTCCCGGCGGATTATCGCGGCCGCATGGTTGGTCTGTTCATGATCTTCAGTGCGCTGGCAAACGCCGTCGGCGCGCCGCTCGGCGGCATGCTGCTCGATCTCGATGGCCTCTATGGCTATGCGGGCTGGGAATGGGTGTTCCTGGCGACAGGCATTCCGGCCGTGATCGCCGGTATCGTCACCTTCTTTTACCTGCCGGGTAACCCGCAGACCGCGACGTTCCTGAGCAACGACGAAAAGAGCTGGCTGCAGAACCGGCTCGACAGCGAAAATGCCGGCATGGACAAGAATGCCGAGAACGGCTTCAAGGCGCTGATCGATCCGCGCGTGCTGTTGATGTCGCTCTGCTACGTGGCGTTCCCGCTGGCCGCCTATGGTCTCAGCTACTGGCTGCCGACCATCGTCCATGGTTTCGGCGTCACCAACACGGTCAACGGTTTCATCAATGTCATCCCGTGGATCCTGGTTGCGGTCGCGCTTTATGCCGTGCCTGCGATGGCCGACAAGGCGTCCTCGAAAACGCCCTATATCGTCATCCCGGCCTTTATCGGTGCGGCCTGCCTGCTGCTCTCGGCGCTGATCCCCAACAACACGCTGCAATTCGCCTTCCTATGCGTTGCCGCAGCCGGTATCTTTGCGCCGCAGCCGGTATTCTGGAGCCTGCCGTCGCGCTTCCTGAAGGGAGCGGGAGCTGCGGCAGGCCTCGCCGCGATTAACTCGGTCGGCAATCTCGGCGGCTTCGTGGCCCAGAACGTCGTGCCCTGGATCAAGGACAGCACGGGCAGCACGATCGCACCGATGATTTTCCTCGCGATCTGCCTGGCGGCAGGCGGTCTGCTCGTCTTCCTCGTGACGCAGCTGATCGCCCGCAAGGACCACGAGAATACGCAGGCTACGGTCAGGACGTGAGCGAGAACGCGTCACTTTCGCCGGGCACCAGCTCCAGTGGCCAGATCGTGTTGCGGGCTCCCTCCGGATAGGATTCCGCATAGGCCGGCATGGTCGCAAGCAGGGTCTCGGCGAGTTCGACGCCGAGATCGCGCAGCGACATGCGGAAGCAGGTCAGCGACGGCTGCAGGAACCGTCCGCGCGGCTCTTCGCGGAAGCCGATGATGGCGAGGTTGCGGCCGGGAATCACACCCGCTTCGACCAGCCGGCGATAGAGCCCGAATGCCATTAGCTCATAGATCAGGATGATGGCTGTCGGTTTGCTGTCGAGCAGCAAGAGCTCATGGCCCGCCTGATAGCCGCCCTGTTCGCTCGATTTCACCCGGATGACGAGGTTCGGATCGTATTTGATGCCATGCCGCTCCAGCGCCCGCCGGTAGGAATCGACGAAGATGTAGCCGAGGTTGATGTCGTTCGACGGTGCGGCGATAGCGATCTTGCGGTGACCCTTGGCAACAAGCCGGTCGACGGCCGACGTCGCGACGCCCTCGAAATCAAGGTCGATCCACGGGTAGTTGCCGCCCGACGAGCTGCGCCCGAGGCTGACAAAGGGGATCTTGGCCTTGACCARCAAATCGATGCGCTTGTCGATCCGCTGTGTTGCCGAGATGATCATTGCATCGACGACGCGGCGCGCCACCATGCGCTTCAGATATTCGTAGGGGTCTTCGTCATTGGGGCAGGGCAGCATGACGAGGTCGAGCTTGTGCCGTGCCAGGACGCTCTGCAGACCGCCGGTGACGCCGAGGAAGAAGTCGTCGCTATTTTCGACGGTCTCCTTGCTGGATTCGATCATCAAGCCGATCGCGTTGGTCGTTCCCTGACGCAGGCTGCGGCCGGACTGGTTGGCGACATAGCCAAGCTCCTCGGCGGCGGCGAGCACGCGCTTGCGGGTTTCCTCGTTCACATCGGGCTTGCCGTTCAGCGCGCGGGAAACCGTTCCGATCGAAATGTCGAGATGCTTTGCAAGTTGTCGGATCCCTTTCATATCAGGCGATCTTCCTCCTCGATCAAAGCCCGTAGAGCCCTCTTCTTGCCACAGGAAAACGTTTCCGGAAAGCGTTACCGCCGTCAATCGGCGAATTGGTGGATATGAATAATGAGCGAATCCGGGTCGGCGAGGATGATCGAATAGACAGGCGGCTCGAAGCAGTTCGTCGTCTTCGGTGAAACGAAGTCGAGCGCCGTCTGGTGGTTGGTACTGCGCAGGATGGTGAAAGGGATGCCCTGCCAGTTGCCGGTGATCAGCCGGTGCAGGTGGCCTGCAAAGATGTGGCGCACATTGCCATGGCTCTTCAGGAGATCGAAGAACGGCTCCGGTTCGGCAAGTCCGAAAAGGTCGAGGGCAGGCAGATGCACCTTGGCCGGCGGATGGTGCATGAAGAGATAGACCGGCCGGCCGCGGGCTTCGTCGAGCTTGTCCTTGAGCCAGGCCAGTCTAGCAGCGCAGAGCCTGCCGGTCACCTTGCCGTCGTCGAGTGTATCAAGCGTGATCACCCGGCCCTCGGGGAGATCGATCGCTGCCTGGGCAAAGCCGTTTTCGACCATCTGATCCGGGAAAGCTGCAGCAAAATTCTCCCGGATATCGTGATTGCCGAGCATCAGCCGGATGGTCAGCGGCGAGCGCTGAACGCGGGCCTTCAGGATTTCGTAGGTATCGGCGCCACCGGTCTCCGAAAGATCGCCTGATACGACGACGAGCGAGGCGTCCGGGTGAAACTGTTCGACGTCGGAAAGACACGCATCCATGCGGGCGGCCGGATCGAGTCCGAGCAATGTCTCACCGGCGGAAACCAGGTGGAAATCGGAAATGTGGATGAGCTTCATGCGGCAGCCTCGGCATTTGCAAGCGAATGGGCGATAAGCGAAAGCAGTTCGTCGCGCATCTGCGGCGCTGCGGCGATGACCGGGCCGCCGGTCAGCAGCGTTCCGCCTTCCCCCGGAAAGTCCGCGGTCCAGCCACCGGCTTCGCGGATCATCAATAGGCCGGCTGCGCAGTCCCAGGCGTTGATATGCGGCTCGTAATAGCCAGCCAGCCGCCCGCTGGCGACCTGCGCCAGCATGAGCGCACCCGAACCATTGCGGATGAACATGCCGCCCGCTTCCAGAAGCAGTTCGATGAAAGCGGACACCTGCCGGAGCGGAATGCGGAAATTGGCGCCGACGCCGAGCAGGCCAGTCGAGATGCTGCAGGTACCGGTCACTTGCATGGACCGCCCGTTGAGCTGCGCGCCTGCGCCTTGCTTGGCAGTGAATAGATCGCCTGTCGATGGCTGGCAGATCAGTCCGAGCACTGTCTCGGCGCCCTTCATGACGGCGATCGAGATGCACCACTGGTCCAGGCCGTTGACGAAACAGCTGGTGCCGTCGATCGGATCGACCACCCAGAGATAGCCCGATGGGCCTTCGCTCAGGCCCTCTTCCTCGCCGAGCACGCCATCATCGGCAAAGGCGGCGGCGATGCGTGTGCGGATCAGCGCTTCGACCGCCTTGTCGGCCTCGCTGACGATATCCTGGCCGTTGAGCTTCTGGCTGCTTTCCAGCGAAGCGAGGTCGGCAAAGTAGGCGAGCGCCTTTGCCGCGGCTTCGAGGATCACCTCCCGCGCCAGCACGAAGCGCGGATCATCAGGGAATTCGCAGAGCATGGGGATCTTTCTGGGTCAGGGAACGAAGCTGTCGCGGACGATCAGCTCCGGAATGACCCGCTCATAGGCGGGGGGAAGGTCGGGATTGGCCAGCCGTTTTTCCACCAGCTCGACAGCGCGCTGCGCCATGACGACAGGGTCCTGGCGGAAGGTCGTCAGCCGGTAGCTCAGCCAGGCGGCTTCGGGAACATCGTCGAAGCCGATGACGGCGACGTCTTCGGGGATGCGCAGGCCGAGTGTGGTGCGCACATAGTCCATCAGCCCGAAGGCGATCTGGTCGTTGGCGCAATAAACGGCGTCGGGATGGTCGTCCGGACGAGCGAAAAGCTGACTGGCGGCGGCGATGCCGCTGTCATAGTCGGAATCCTTGCCGCGGCCGATGGTGACAGTCGCCCCCAGCGCTTCGGCGGCGGTTTTGAAGGCGTTCTCGCGTTCGGCGATGCTCGAGGTCGCGGAGAAGGATGCGGCGACGGCAAGCTTCCGGCGGCCCTTTTCGAAGAAGGCGTTGGCCGCTTTTCGCGATGCTTCGGAGTTGCCGGCGCGCACGTGGTCGGCATCCGGCTCGGAGCGGCCGATCACCACCAGTGGCTGGCCGTTGCGATGCGCCAGCTCGACGAAATTGGCCGGCGGCGAGCCGGAGAGGATGATCGTCGCCTCGGCGCGGTGGCCGATCAGCATCTTCTGGGCGGCAAGCATTTCCTCCTCGGTCTGACCGGTGTTGATAAGGATCGGAATGCTGCCGCGCTGGATCAGCGCCTTCGACAGGGCTGCCGCAAGGTGGGCCCGGAAGCCGACTTCCGGCCGTGTCGCGACGATGCCGACAAGCCGGCTCTGGTTGGCAAGCACGCCGCGCGCCAGATCGTTGACCTGATAACCGAGCTCGTCGGCAGCCTTCAGCACCTTCTCGCGCGTCAGCGGTGCGACGCTGGCGCCCGGCGTGAAGGTGCGCGAGACCGCCGACCGCGAAACGCCGGCAAGCTGTGCCACTTGCTCGGCGCTGACGAAGCGCATCCGCTCCTTGCGCTGGTTCTTGGTGTCGTTGATCGGGCCGTCATTCATGACAATCTCTCAATGCCCCACGCGTGAAAGGACGTCTGCCTTCAGGAATCGCTCGACGATAAACATAAAGACCAAGGAAGGAATGAGCAGCAAGAGGGCAGTGATCGAGGCGATCTGATAATTACCGCCCGAACCTGCAGTATACAGCAGAAGCGGCAGCATGTTCACATCCGGTGCGCCGACGAAATAGCTTCCGGTAAATTCATCGAGACTTTCGAGGAAGACGAAGATGGCGCTGGCCATCAGGCCGGGTGCGGCGAGCGGCAAGGTGATATCCATGAAGGCACGCATGGCACTCGCGCCGGCCGAGCGCGCCGCCTGTTCCAGCTCCTCGTCGATCGCCGAGAAGGCGGCCGTGGCAATCCAGACGGCGTAGACCAGACCATGCGAGGCATGGACGAGAACGACGCCAAGGATCGTGCCATTGAGGCGGATCTCGTAGAAGATGCGGGCGACGTTCACATAGACTGTCAGGTTCGGAAACGCCTGAGGAATGAGGAAGGCCAGCAGGATCAGAGCCCGGAAAGGTAGTTTCAGCCGCGCCAGCGCGTAACCGGCAGGGATCGCCAGCAGCAGCGAAACGACGACGGTCAACACCGCGACGATGAGCGAATTGGTCAGCGATTCCAGCGCTCCGCCGCGCGGCGCGAACACCTTGGCCCAGCTGCTGAAGCCATATTGCAGCGGCAGGCTGTGCGGGAAGTACCATTTCTCGGCGACGGTCCAGAGCAGCAGGTTTGCCAGCGGCCCGAAGATGAAGAAGGCCATCAGGCCGAAGATGATGCCGCGCGGGATCCACCAGAGTGCAGAGAGCGGGCTCGCTTGCGATTGCGAAGGGGAAAGCGTGGCGAGGGTCATGCGCGCTCCTTCAGGCTCTGGCGCAGGTAGATCCAGGCGACCGACGAGGCGAGCACCAGCGAGACGAGGCCGAGGGCGTTGGCGACGCCATAATCACCATAGGCGTTGACGCGGAAGGCGATGTCGGCCGTCAGCATCGTCGGCGACTGCGCGTTGATCATCAGCGGTACCGAGAGAACGGACATCATGGTGACGAAAGACAGGATCAGGCCGACGGTCAGCGTCACCGACACCTGCGGCACCAAGATTTCGAAGAGCAGGCGCAGACGCGAAGCGCCGAGATTGCGGGCGGCCTCGATCGTATCGCGGTTGACCGAGGCCATGGCGCCGGCAACCAGCAGCGTCACGAACGGCGTCTGTTTCCAGACGAAGGCAATGACGATGCCGCGCCAGTCAAGATAGCTTTGGGCGTCGATCGGCGTCAGCAGCCCGAGGCTGATCAGCGTGCTGTTCATCAGCCCGCTCTTGGCAAGGAAGGTGCGCAGGATCTGGCCGACGACGATGAAGGGAATGAACATCGGCCAGCGATAGAGCCAGCGCAAAATGGCAACGGCGACCGGATGTTCGCCGAGCGTCAGATAGCCGCCGATGGCGATCGAGGCGAGGCCGATCAGGATGGTCGAGATGGTGATGATCACCACCGAAAAGATGATGTCCTTGGTGTAGAGATCGAAGGTCTTGTAGAAATTGTCCCAGCCGAACCCGCCGCCTTCGATACGAAAGGCGCCAACCGCCGACATCACCAGCGGCAGGATGAAGAGAAAGGCAATCACCGCAAGTGCCGGAAGCACGAGCAAGAGACCGAGCAGGCGTCTGGACATCGTTTGACCTCGCTTCGGAAAGATGCTCCCCGCCGTTTCCGGCAGGGAGCGGTTTGGCTTACTTCACAGACTGCTCGTAGGCTTCGAGGATCGCGGTGTTGTAAGGCGCGATCGGGAAAGGCTTGCCCTTGGTGGCGAGGTCTTCAGGCGTGATGTCGACGAACAGCTTGTTCCAGGTGGCGTCGTCGAGCTTCGGCTTGACGAACTGGGCGTCGATGCCCGGATACCAGTTGAACTTCTTCACGATGCCGTCGGCCTGAACTTCAGGGCTGGTGGCGAGCGCGATGAACTTCTCGGCGAGGTCCTTATGCGATGCCTTGGCCGGAACGACATAGTGCATTGGCTGGCCCGGCATGCCCGGAGCCGGCAGAACCAGCTTCAGTTCCGGCGGCAGCTGGCCATTGGCCTGCCAGGAGTAGAACATGTCGACCCAGACCGGACCCATCGCGATTTCGCCGCGCGACAGGAGGTCAAGCGTGCCGGCGTTGCCAGGCGTCAGCGTTGCGTTCTTGGTGAAGTCGGCGAGGCTCTTGAAGGCATCGCCCCACTTGGTGGTCTCGTCCTGCTTGAACGGGCCGGTCATCAGGTTGGCAGCATCGCCGCCGCCGAAGGCGTAGATCCAGCCCATGACGAAGCTGACGCCCGAAGCGCCGCCCTTGATGCCGTTATAGCCGAACTGCTTCGGATGTTCCTTGGCCCAAGCTGCGAGCTCGGTGTAGCTCTTTGGCGGGTTCGGAACGAGAGCCGGGTTGTATGCGATTGCCGTCTGGCTGTTGAACATCGGCATGACATAGCCGTCGACGTCGGAGCCGAGGGCGTTCTTGGCGTTGTCGCGCGAGACCAGCTTGCCGGTGTCGATCGCGCCGCGATACTTTTCGAGATAACCCTTCTGGACCATCGGGCCAGCGAACTTCTCGTGGACGACGGCAACGTCGATATCCCAGTTTGCCGTGTTGGCAGCCTGCTGGGCGTCGAAGCGCTCGAGGATTTTCTGTGAACCGGCGTCGCCGGGGCCGGTGCCGACGGCGCGAACCGTGTTGCCCGGATAGGCCTTTTCAAAAAGCGGTCCGAGATACTGGTTGATGTAATCGACCATGTTCTGGTCGCCAGCGGTCGCAACGGTCAGTTCTTCGGCCTTCAGCGGAAAGGCGGCGAGAGCGACGGCGAAAGCTGCATAGGTCAGTCTCTTCATGAGTATGTCTCCATGGGTTCAAAAAGATAAAGTCATGCGTGAGCTTTCCCGGCCGCGGACCGGGAAATGGCAATGGCCGGGGTGGACTCCGGCGAATTGAAAAGAAACAGCGCGTCCGGTCCGATATGGACCTGCACGCGGTCACCGGGCTCGAAGGCGCGTGGCGCATCGGCCATGATGTCGCGCTCGCCGAGCCTGACGGAATGGCGCCAATGGCCGCCTGGATAGCTGACGGCGGTCACCTCGCCCTCGAAGGTCATGCCGGGTGCCGCGATCGGCGTGTCCATCGGCAGCAGCTGGGCGGCTTCCGGCCGGAACCGCGCCTCGATGGCGCCGGGCGTAAGCTTGCGGCCGAGCAGCGGCACGCTGCCTGCGGCATTGGCAGGACCTGCGGCGATGTGGAAACTGTCGCCCTGCGGCACGCCTTCCAGCGGCAGCACGTTCTCGGCGCCCATGAAGGCAGCGACGAAGGCGGATGCCGGGCGGTTGTAGACATCCTCGGGCGTTCCCTGCTGGGCGATCTCTCCGGCATTGAGGATGACGATGCGATCGGCCATCACCATGGCCTCCTCGCGATCGTGGGTGACGTGGACGGCGGTGATGCCGAGGCGCTTCTGCAGCGCGCGCAGCTCGTGGCGGACCGTGAGGCGAATGCGGGCGTCGAGATTGGAAAGCGGCTCATCGAGCAGCAGGATCTCAGGGTCGATGGCCAATGCGCGGCCGAGGGCGACACGCTGGCGCTGGCCGCCTGACAGTGCCGCCGGTTTGCGCGCGCCAAGCCCGTCGAGGCCGAGCAGGCTCTGCATGGCGGCGACGCGCGTGGCGATCTCCGCCTTCGCAACGCCGCGCAGCTTCAGGCCGTAGCCGATATTCTGCGCAACCGTCATATGCGGCCAGAGCGCATAGGATTGGAAGACCAGTGCCATGCCGCGCTTGTCGGGCGGCAGGTGAGTAACGTCGCGATGGCGCACGGAAACCGTGCCGGAGGAGGGCGCGATGAAACCAGCCAGCACCCGCAGCAGCGTCGTCTTTCCACAGCCGGAAGAGCCGAGAAGGGCCACGAATTCGCCGCGCTGAATGCTGAGGTTGATATCGTTCAGAACCTTTGTGCTGCCATATCTGCAGGCAACAGAACTCAGTTCCAGAAACGCGTCCTGGTTCATCATGTCTCCTCCCATTGCACGGCTGTGCAATCCGATCTGGAGCTTAGTAGAATGTTTGCTTAACAGCCAGATGACACCCTCGATATTTCTGTGCTGCACTGCGGCGCAAATCTGCCTAAGGGCTCGCTTTCGCTGATGTTTTCCGCAGCATTTTTTCTAATTTATCGGCGTCTTGACAGCAGGAAACGTTTCCGAATAGTATCGTAAACGTTTACGGGATGCGTTTCCGGAGGAATACGGGAAGCGCGCCACGGGAGGAAATCGTGACATTGAATGCCGTTTTATGCGGGTGCGGAGCCATGTCGAAAGGCTGGCTGCGAGCGATCAAGGACACGCCGGCGCTTGCTGGTACTATCGAGGTCAAGGGCCTCGTGGACCTGAACCCTGCTGTCGCCGAAGCGCTCGCTGCCGAGTTCGGCTTGAGCGATGCTGTCATCGGCACCGACCTTGGCGATGTGATCAAGCAGGCGAAGGCCGACATCGTCTTCGACGTCGTCGTTCCCGCCGCCCGTTTCAATGTGGTCTCCACGGCCCTGAAGGCTGGTTGCCACGTGCTCAGTGAAAAGCCGATGGCGACCTCGCTTGCCGAAGGTGCCGCGCTGATCGATCTGGCCGCCGATACCGGCAAGATCCACGCCATCATCCAGAACCGCCGCTTCATCTCGGGCGTGCGCCGCATGCGCCGCTTCGTCGAGAGCGGGGCGATCGGCGATCTGACCGGCATCCATTGCGACTTCTTCATCGCCCCGCATTTCGGCGGCTTCCGCGAGGAGATGGACAATGTCCTTTTGCTCGATATGGCGATCCATACCTTCGACGCCGCCCGCTATGTGGCAGGCAAGAAGCCGCTGGCCGTCTATTGCGTCGAGAAGAACCCGAAGGGCTCGTGGTACCGTCATGGCGCCTCAGCCAATGCCACATTCGAATTCGCCGATGATGTGATCTTCACCTATCGCGGCTCGTGGTGCGCCGAAGGCGAGCGCACCAGCTGGGAAAGCGAGTGGCGGCTGGTCGGCTCGAAGGGCATGCTGACCTGGGACGGCGCGGAGAATTTCAGCGCCGCCGTTTCCGGCGCGGAGCCGGGCCTGCTTCATGGCTTCAGCGCTGTCGAGGTTCCGCAGCCCGAGCATGACGACGAGACGCATGGCCATGCCAGCGTGATCGCCAGTTTCGTTGAGGCCATCCGCTCCGGCAAGCGGCCGGAGACCGTCAGTTCCGACAATATCAGAAGTCTTGCCATGGTTTTCGGCGCCATTGAAAGCGCCAAAACAGGCAAGCGCATTGAAATTTCAGCATAGGGAATGAGATCGTGAGCAACCCCGCAAAGTCCATCCGTATCGGCACCATGATCAGCGCTTCGAAGGGCGGCGCCGACAAGCGCATCGGCCAGATCGCCGATATGGGTTTCGAAAGTTTTGAGCCGTTCTTCTGGCAGACGACCAACGGCCAAGATCTCGCCGAACTCGGCAAGCGCTCGCTGGATGCGATTGGCGATCGCGACATCACCATTTCGACGCTCGGCATGTTCGGCAATCCGCTTGAAGAAACCGACATGGACCTGCAGACGCTGCAGGGCTGGAAGGATTGCATCGACAACGCCCATCATTTCGGCGCTACCTGCGTTGCCGGCTTTACTGGCCGTATCCGCGGCAAGGTGCTGACCGACAGCCTGCCGCGCTACAAGCAAATCTGGAGCGAGCTCGCCAAGCGGGCAGCCGACAAGGGCGTCAAGATCGCCTTCGAAAACTGCGCAATGGACGGCAACTGGGCGACCGGCGACTGGAACATCGCTCATAACCCCGATGCCTGGGAACTGATGTTCAACGAGACACCCGATGACAATATCGGCCTCGAATGGGAACCCTGCCATCAGATGGTTTATCTGATCGAGCCGCTGCCGCAGATCCGCAAATGGGCCTCGAAGATCTTCCACGTTCACGGCAAGGACGCGACGATCCGCTGGGATGTGATCAAGGAGCACGGCATTTTCGGCAAGGAGAAGTTCGTCTTCATGCGCACGCCGGGCTTCGGCGACAGCAACTGGACCGATATCATCTCCGAACTGCGCCTCGCCGGATGGTCCGGTTCGATCGATATCGAAGGCTGGCATGACCCGGTCTATCGTGATGCGCTGGAGATGACCGGCCAGGTTCATGCGCTGAACCACCTAAAGCATGCCCGGGGCGGTGATTTTGTTGCCGATCCGGTTTGACTGACCTATCGTGCGGCGTGCGCGGGCGGAGGAGGCCAGGCGTGCAACGCGATCATTTAAGCTTTCGCGGCATGGCCGCTTTTGGGAGGAAAGTATGAAAGCGATATCAAAACTTGCGTTGGCGCTCGGCGTTTCGATGCTGCTGTCCACGACCGTCCATGCCGAGGACAAGACCTTCAAGATCTGGTGGTATGAAGACGCGGCAAGTGCTGCCGGTATCACCTGGAAGAAGGCGCTTGAAACCTTCCAGGAAAAGCATCCCGACGTCAAAGTTCAGTTCGAGCTGAAGACGTTTGACCAGATCACCAAATCCGGCACCATGATCCTGAATTCGGCCGAAGCGCCGGATCTGATGGAATATAACAAGGGCAATGCCGTTGCCGGTCTCGCCGCATCGCAGGGCCTGCTGACCGATCTCGGCGACGTTGCCAAGCAGCGCGGCTGGGACAAGGTTCTCTCCGATGCCAGCAACCAGCTGAGCCGTTATGACGAGAAGGGCATTTACGGCAACGGTCCGCTGATCGGCGTTGCCAATTACGGCGAATTCGTCTCGGTGTTCTACAACGAGAACATGTTCAAGGAAGCCGGCGTCGAGGTTCCCAAGACCCTCGAAGAGATGGAAAAGGTGATGGACGTCTTCGTCAAGAAGGGCGTCACGCCGATCGCAGAGGCTGCCAACGATTACCCGGCCCAGCATCTGATGTATCTCTTCGCGCTGTCGAAGGCCGATCCGAAGTGGGTCAACGACTTCCAGGCGATCCGTACGCCACTCGATACGGCCCCCTTCGTCTATGCTGGCCAGAAACTGCAGGAATGGGTCAAGAAGGGCTATATTTCCAAGGATTCGACCGGCCTCAAGGCGCCTGACATGGCGAACCTCTTCGAAACCGGCAAGTCTCCGATGGTTGTGACCGGTACGTGGTACGGTGCCCAGTTCGGCGCCATCAAGAACTTCAAGGCCAGCCAGTTCCTGTTCCCGGGCAATGTCATTTCGCCCGCCTCGACCGGCAATATCTGGGTCGTGCCGAAGAACGCCAAGAACAAGAATCTCGCCTACGACTTCATCGACATCACGCTGTCGAAGGATAACCAGGCGCTGTTCGGCAATTCCGGCGGTCTGCCGATCGCCGCAGATCCGGCCATGGTCACCGATCCGGTCGGCAAGATCGAGGTCGAGCTCTTCAACAAGCTCGTCGCCCAGAATGGCCTCGGCTTCTATCCGGACTGGCCGGTTCCCGGCTACTACGATGTCATGCTGAAGGCCACGCAGGCGGTCATCGGCGGCTCGGTCACTCCCGAGGAGTTCGCCGAGCGCCTGAAGGAGCCTTACGACGAAGTGCAGGGCGACCAGTAAGTCTCCTGACCGGCAGGGCGCCCCGGCGCCCTGCTTCCCCTCTCAAATGAAGCCGGAGGAAATATGTCGGGCGCATCCGCGGACGCACAGCCGGGCAGGGTCTATTGGTTTTACCTGATACCCGGAATGCTTGGTTTCGTGACCATCATTCTCATCCCGTTCGTCATGAATCTGATGATCAGCTTCACGACCTGGAAGGGCATCGGCATTCCGAAATTCGCCGGCCTGCGCAACTACGAACGGCTGCTGACGGACGATACGTTCTGGCATTCGCTGGTCAACACCGCCGCCTTCGTCTTCGCCATGGCCATCATCCCGACCGCCATCGGCGTTCTTCTTGCCGCGCTTCTGTTCGATTACATCAGTTCGCGCTTTTCCAACGCGCTTGCCAGCTTCTTCCGGGCCGGCTTCTATCTGCCGCAGATCCTGCCGGTCTCGGCCGCCGGCATTCTCTGGGGCTGGATGCTGAACCCGTTCGGCATCATCAACGCCATCCTCGACGCAACCGGCATGGGCAGCCTCAAGCAAAACTGGCTCGGCGAACCGCAGCTGGCGCTCTGGGCGATCATGGTCGTCATGGTTTGGCTGCAGCTTGGTTATTGCCTCGTCGTCTTCATGTCGGGCCTGGCCCGTGTCGATCCTTCGCTGCAAGAGGCGGCAGAACTCGATGGCGCTGCCTGGCTGCAGCGCTTCTGGACGATCACCGTGCCTCTCTTGAAACCTGAGATCTTCGTCGTCGGCCTGACCACGACCATCGCTGCGCTCAAGGTCTTCGCGCCGATCTTCGTGCTGACTTCGGGCGGGCCCGATAACGCGACGATGGTGCCGTCGCAGATGTCCTACCACGAATTCTTCGCCACCAACCGCGTTGGATATGGTGCGGCCATCACCACGGCGCAGATGCTGATGACCCTCGTCATCTGCTTCATTTTCATCCGCATCCAGTCGCGTCACACGGAGAACGATCGATGAGCGAAGCAGCGATCTCCCTCGACACGGCCAGCCGGCCGGCGCATGCGGCATCGACCGGGTCGATGTACGGATCATCGCGCTGGTGGGTGCTTGCCGCCATTTCCTTCGCGCTCATCCTCTTCCTGTGCCCCTTCGTGCTGGCGTTCACTAACGCGATCCGGACACCTGAGGACTACGGCACCTACGGGCCGCTCGCCATTCCCCGAAGCTTCGACCTGACGGCACTCAAGACGTTCTGGAACAATGTCGATTTCACGCAGAAGCTGATCAACAGCACGATCATCAGCGCATCGACAGCCGTTATCGCCGTGCTGCTCAGTCTGTTGAATGCCTATGCGTTCGGCATCGGCAAGGTGAAGGGCAGCAAATACATGCTGACGATCCTGCTCGTCGGCATCATGATCCCGCATGAATCGCTGATCTATCCAATCTATTATCTCTCCAAGGCCGTCGGACTGTTCGACACGATCTGGTCGGTGATCATCGTCTTCTCGGTCCTGCAGAGCGCTTTCGGCACCTATCTTCTCTCGTCGGTCATGACCGCATTCCCGCGCGAGATCATCGAGGCGGCCGAGATGGATGGCGCGACACCGTGGAAAATTCTCTGGACGATCGTCGTGCCGATGCTAATGCCAACGCTTGCGGTGCTGGCGACCTTCTTCTTCATCTGGACGTGGAACGAGTTCCTGCTGCCGCTGGTGCTGTTGGTGTCGAACGTCAACCAGACGGTCTCCGTATCGATGGGCGTCCTCAACGGCCAGTTCGTACAGACACCGACAACGACGGCTGCCGCAGCCCTGCTCGGCATTGCGCCAACGCTGATCTTCTTCCTGATCTTCCAACGCACTCTGACGCGCGGCATTGCCGTGGGAGCCGTGAAATGATGCTCGTGAACAATCCGCTCTCCGTTCCAATCACAGGTCGCCTCGCATGAACCAGGACATCCAGATCGAACTCTCCGGAATCGAGAAGCATTACGGCGCCTATCATGCCCTCAAGAATATCAATCTGACGATCCCGAAGGGGCAGTTCGTTGCCCTGGTCGGCCCGTCCGGCTGCGGAAAATCGACGCTGCTACGCTCGCTTGCTGGGCTCGAAAGGATCACCGGCGGTACCATGAAGATCGCCGGCGACGTGATGAACGATGTGCCGCCGCGCATGCGCGATATCGCCATGGTTTTCCAGTCCTATGCGCTCTACCCGCATATGACCGTCGAGCAGAATCTCACCTACTCGCTGCGCATGCGCAAGGTCCCGAAGCCGGAGGCCAAGCGCAAGGCACAGGAAGTCGCGACGATCGCCGGGCTGACAGGCCTGCTGGATCGGTATCCCCGCCAGCTCTCCGGTGGCCAGCGCCAGCGTGTTGCCATGGGCCGGGCTATTATCCGAAACCCCAAGGCCTTCCTGTTTGATGAACCCTTGTCCAATCTCGATGCCGCATTGCGTGTTTCGATGCGCAAGGAGATCCGCGCATTGCACGACCGGCTGCATGCGACGTCGGTCTATGTGACACACGACCAGATCGAAGCCATGACCATGGCCGACCATGTGGTCGTCATGCGTGACGGGATCATCGAGCAGCAGGGCAAACCGCTCGATCTCTACGACAAGCCGGCCAACAAGTTCGTTGGCGGTTTCATTGGCTCACCGGCGATGAACTTCATCCCGGCAATCGCCGGCGAAGATGGACGCAGCCTCGTTCTCGATTTCGGCACCGTGAGGCAAACGATCGCTTCCAACCATCAACTGCAGCCCGGCGCCAGGGTGACGGCGGGGCTGCGGCCCGAACATCTGGGGATCACCGGGCAGGGGCAGGGGACTTTCGATGTGCCTGTCGCCTTCGTGGAATCGACGGGCTCATCGACCTTCGTCGCCACGGCAACGGCACCCGAGCTGACGATCGTCCAGACCGGCCGCAGCGGCGCACATGCGGGCGAGACCATCGGCGTGACCGTCGATCCTGCCCATCTTCATCTCTTCGACGAAACGAGCGGCGTCAGGATCTGACGCCGCCTTCGATTGTCAGCGTCCGCCTTCCATCTTGCGGTGGCGCTGGTTGGTGCCGTTGACGCCGTAGGGATATTGTCCGGGTGTCGGGGCGCTGATGTCGGTCAGCCGCTGCGTCTCTTCATCCGACAGCGCCAGCTTGGCGGCGCCGAGATTGTCGGATAGCTGCTCGGTGGTGCGGGCGCCGAGGATGACAGAGGTCACCGCGGGGCGTGCCGCGGTCCAGGCAAGCGCCACTTGCGCCATGCTGACGCCGCGGGCTCTGGCGATTTCCTCGACCGTGCTGATAATATTCCAGGTGCGTTCCTGCGCGTTGCGGGCCTCATAGGCCTCGCCGCCGCGCTTCGGATTTTCGCCGAGGCGCGTTGCACCCGTCGGCATCTGGTCGCGCTTGTATTTGCCGGTCAGCCAGCCGCCGCCGAGCGGCGACCAGGGAAGCAGTCCCATGCCGGCGTCCTGGCAGGCCGCGACGATCTCGAGCTCGATATCGCGCATCAGCAGATTGTATTGCGGCTGCAGCGTCACCGGCCGCGTATAGCCCTGCGCCTTGGCGATTTCCGAGGCCTTGGCGATATGCCAGCCGACATAATTCGAGAAGCCGTAATAGCCGATCTTGCCCGACGATATGGCGTCGTCGAGGAAGCGCAATGTCTCCTCGATTGGCGTCAGCGCGTCCCAGGCATGCATCTGGTAGAGATCGATATAATCAACGCCGAGGCGCTTCAGCGATGCATTCAGCGCATCGTGAAGGTGGCGCCGCGACAGACCGATATCGTTGGGGCCGTCACCCATCGGAAAGCGGCCCTTGGTGGCGATCACGGCCTGCTTGGCCTCCGCCGGACGCGCCTTCAGCCAGCGGCCGATGATCTCTTCGGAAACGCCTGCACTGTAAACATCAGCGGTATCGATAAAATTGCCGCCCCAGGCGAAATAGTCGTCGAGCAGCTTGTGCGAGGTCGCCTCATCCGACTCTGCGCCAAATGTCATGGTCCCCAGGCAATAGGCGGTCACGATCGTGCCGCTCGGACCGAGCTTGCGATAATCCATTGAAAATCCTCCATTTCAAAAGACAACGCCAGATCTATCGCGCTGTGCCGTCACACACAACGCTTGCTCTCTCAATCGTGAACGGGAAGGCCCTGATTAGCGGAAGCGGATGTTCGCGCGGGTGAGCTGGTCGATCGACGAGCAACCCATCAGCTTCATGCCGCGCTCGAGTTCCGCATGCATCAGCGTTAGCGCGCGCTCGACGCCCGCCTGGCCGGCTCCGGCCAGCGGGAAGAGATAGTAGCGGCCGAGCCCGACGGCCTTGGCCCCGAGCGAAAGCGCCTTCAGAACATGGGTGCCGCGCTGCACGCCGCCATCGATCATCACGTCGATCTTGTCGCCGACCGCATCGACGATCTCGGCCAGCTGGTCGAAGCCGCTGCGCGAGCCATCCAGCTGGCGGCCGCCGTGATTGGAGAGCACGATGCCGGTGCAGCCGATATCGATGGCGCGCTTGGCGTCCTCGACGGTCATGATGCCCTTGAGGCAGAACTGGCCGCCCCAGGTCTTCACCATATCGGCGACATCATCCCAGTTCATGGCGGGGTCGAGCATCTCGGTGAAATAGCGGCTGATCGACATGGTGCCGCTGCCCATGTCCACGTGGCTGTCGAGCTGCGGCAGCTTGAATTTCTCGTGGGTGAAGAAGTTGAGTGCCCAGCCCGGCTTGACCGCGAATTGTGCGATGCCCGCGAGGTTCAGGCGGAAGGGGATGGAAAAGCCGGTGCGCTTGTCGCGTTCGCGGTTGCCGCCGGTGATGCTGTCGACGGTCAGCATCATTACCTGAACGCCGGCCTGCTTGGCGCGGGCCATCATCTCGCGGTTCAGGCCGCGGTCCTTGTGGAAATAAAACTGATAGACCTGCGGCGCGCCGCTGATCCGCCGCGCTTCCTCAAGGCTTACGGTGCCGAGCGAGGAGACGCCAAACATCGTGTCGAACTTGCCGGCAGCCCGCGCAACCGCCCGTTCGCCATCATGGTGGAAGAGCCGCTGCAGCGCCGTCGGCGAGCAATAGACCGGCATTGCCAGGCGCTGGCCCATGACCGTCACGGACATGTCGACATCGGTAACCCCGCGCAACACGCTCGGCAGCAGATCGCAGCTTTCGAAGGATGCCGTATTGCGCCGGTAGGTCACCTCGTCGTCAGCCGCGCCGTCGATGTAGTTGAAGATCGGGCCGGGCAGGCGGCGCTTCGCGAGACGGCGGAAGTCGTGGAAGTTATGGCAATCCGTAAGGCGCATGTTTGTGTCCAGAATCTCGTTGTCGCAGAGCGTCGCTTGCTTGGATTGATCGAGAAGCGCGAGCCGCCGGCGGACGGCAAGCGCTACCCTGGTTGGAAATTGGCGGCGGCGCCGGCGGGGAGCCGCGCCGCTATCGTCTTTATACACATCGGCACGCCGCCGTCGATGAACCTGCCTGACATCATCAGCATTTCGCTGCCGATATTGCACCGGCCGTGCCGGCGCTGACCTTCCAGTGTGTCTTGGCACAATCGACAGCTCTTGCAAAGATAACCCATATGTGAAAATAATCTTCACATAAGAAAATTCATGGCCGGGAGGAGGCGTGATCGTGGCACAGGCGCCAACAGTCGGGATTTCGTCCACCCATCCGTCCGACATGCCGCAAGCGCATGCCGATCTGCCGGTATGGAATGCCGAGAACTGGTTCTACGAGGATTGGCCCGAGGGCCAGAAAATCCGCTCGCTCCGCCGCACGATCGGGGAGAGCGACAGCCACCTTTTCAATGTGCTGGTGACCGACATCCATCCCTATGTGCAGGATCAGATGTTTGCGGAAAAGGACGGCGTGTTCGGGCGGCGTCTCGTTGCCGGCGCCTTCGTCTTCTCGGCAGGGCTTGGCCTGGTCGCCACCAACTGCGTCAACGCCTTTTCCTATGGCTACGACAAGCTGCGCTTCATCAAGCCGGTTTTCATCGGCGATACGATCTATACGATCCGAACGAACCTCGACAAACGCCCGCGCTACAAGGAGCTCGGCCTCATCCGCGCGAGCTACGAGATCTTCAAGGGCGAAGGGGAATTGGTGCTCTACTGCGAGCATCTGCAAACCGTGAAGTACAAGAACCCGGCCGACTTCGCCGGTAAGACAGAAAAGTAAGATGCAATGACGCAATCCAGCGATCTTCCCTTAAACGGCCTCGTCGTCGTCGACATGAGCCAGTTCCTCTCCGGCCCCTATTGTTCACTGCGCCTGATGGATCTCGGCGCGCGTGTCATCAAGGTTGAACGGCCCGACGGCGGCGACCTTTCGCGCCGGCTCTATCTCAGCGACACCGAAATAGGCGGCGACTCGACGATCTTCCACGCGATCAACCGCGCCAAGGAGAGCCTGGCGATCGACCTGAAGAACGAGAGCGACCTGAAGGCGCTGCGCGCCCTGCTCTTGAAGGCGGATGTGCTGATCCAGAATTTCCGCCCCGGCGTGATCGAACGGCTCGGCCTTCACTACGATGCGGTCAAGGAAATCAATCCGCGCCTCGTCTATGCGTCGATCAGCGGATATGGCGATGAAGGCCCCTGGGTGAAGCGTCCCGGCCAGGATCTGCTCGCCCAGTCGCGTTCCGGCGTGATGTGGCTGAACGGCGACGAGGACCAGGGGCCCGTGCCGTTCGGATTGGCGATCGGCGACATGCTGGCGGGAGCGGCTGCCTGCCAGGGCATTCTTGCAGCGCTGGTGCGCCGCGGCATCACCGGCAAGGGTGCGCTCGTCGAGACCAGCCTGCTCGAGGCACTTGTCGATTTCCAGTTCGAGGTGCTGACGACGCATCTGAACGACGGCAAGCGGCTGCCGAAGCGGTCCAACTTCCGCAGCGCCCATGCCTATCTCGCCGCTCCCTATGGTGTCTATGCCGCCTCGGACGGTTATCTGGCGATCGCCATGACGCCGATCCCGAAGCTCGCCGATCTCCTTGGTATGCCCGAGCTCGATCCCTATCGCGACGATCCGTCCAGCTGGTTCCTGCAGCGTGATGGCATCAAGGAACTGATCGCCAAGCGGATTGCGGCCAAGACAATCGACGAGTGGCTGGCAGTGCTCGAGCCGGCCGATATCTGGTGCGCCAAGGTTCTGAATTGGAACGAGCTGATGGACAGCGACGGTTTCAAGTCGCTCGACATGCTGCAGACGGTGACGCGCGAGGACGACGTCTCGATCCTGACGACCCGTTCGCCGCTTCGCGTCGATGGCGCCCGCCCGGTCTTCCAGCGCGCTGCTCCCCGGATCGGCGAGCATAGCGCGGCCATTCGCGAGGAGTTCGGCCTGTGAGCAAGGTGACCTTGAAAGGCATGACCTGGAGCCATCCGCGCGGCTACGATCCGATGGTGGCCTGCGCGCGGCTCTTCGAAGAGCAGACGGGCGTGGCTGTTCAATGGGAGAAGCGCTCGCTGCAGGATTTCGAGACCTATCCGGTCGAAGAGCTGGCGCGCGCCTATGATCTCATCGTCATCGATCACCCGCATGTCGGTCAGATCACCAATGAGAAATGCCTTCTGCCGCTCGACGTTTCCGGGCGCGAGGAAGAGCGCAAGGCGCTGGAAGACGGCAGCGTCGGCGCCTCCTATCCGAGCTATCTCTGGCAGGGACATCAATGGGCCTTCCCGATCGATGCGGCGACCCAGGTCCAGGCCTTCCGGCCCGACCAGCTGCCGCAACCGGCTGCGACCTGGCAGGAGGTGATCGCGCTGGCGAAGGACGGACGCGTGCTTCTGCCGCTTCGCCCGCCGCACACGCTGATGACCTTCTACACCCTGTCGGCCAACCGCGGGCATCCGTGCCGGACACAGGCTGGGCAGTTGATCGACCCTGAAGCCGGCGCTGAAACCGTCGAGATGATGCGTGAAATCTCCGCGCTGATCGACCCCGCCTGTTTCGAGATGGATCCGATCGCGGTCTTCGAGCAGATGGCGGCTGCCGATAGCAGGATCGTCTGCGTGCCGCTGATCTACGGCTATGTCAGCTATTCGATGCCGGGTTTCCGCGGCCGGCTGATCAAGTTTGCCGATATTCCCGTTGCCGGTGACCTCGGGCCAGTCGGCTCGGCGCTGGGCGGCACGGGCATCGCCGTCTCGGCCTTTTCAGGCAATCCCAAGGAGGCGGTCGATTTTGCCTATTGGGTTGCGGCCGCAGGTGTCCAGCGCGGACTCTATGCGAGCGCCGGCGGGCAGCCGGGCCATGCGGCGGCATGGGAAGACGGCGCGGTCAATCTGGCAACGGCGGACTTCTATCGCGGCACGCGCGCAACGCTGGAAGGCGCCTGGGTGCGTCCGCGGCACGATGGCTACATGGCGTTCCAGCAGCAGGGATCCGACAGGTTGAATGCCGGATTGAAGAGTGGCGAAAGTGCCGCGGCAATCGTTGCCGATCTGAACAGGCTGTTTGCCGTCAGCTTCTAAGGGGCAGCCCTGGCATTCTGATCCATCAAGGATGAGAGCGCCAGGGCGAACCTGTTATCAGAGATTCCAGAGCCGCTTCGCATTGCCGGAGAAGACCTTCGTCCGCTCTGCTTCGCTGCTGCCTGCAAACAGCGCGTGGGTGGTCGCAATCCAGGTGGAAAGCCCGCCGCCGAGGGTGCAGACGGGCCAGTCGCTGCCCCAGACGAGGCGGTCCCAGCCGAAGCTCGCCGTCACCTGCTCGATATAGGGCCTCAGGGTCTCGACATCCCAGGTCTCTGCATCGGCATAGGCCACGACGCCCGATACCTTGCAGACGACGTTCGGCCGCTTGGCGACCTCGCGAATGCCGTCCTTCCATGCGTCTAAGGCGCCGCTGCTGATCGCCGGCACGCCGCAATGATCGAGGACGAACTGAACCTCGGGTGCGAGGTCGATGAGCGCCAAAACCCGGTTCATCTGATGCGGTAGAGCGCAGATATCGAATGTAAGCCGCGAGCCGGACATGCGCCTGATGTTCTCGCGAAACACTGCACACTCTGAAAGTTCGTCGGGAACGACGTGCAGCACCCGGCGAAAGCCTTTGACGAAGGGATCGGCCGTCTGCCGTTCGAGATAGCCGGCAAAGCCCTCGTCCTCGGGACGGCAGGCAGCGATGGCGCCGTGGATCAGCTGGCCACTGGTGTCCGAGAGATCCCTGACTACATCGGTTTCGCGCTGCATTTCCCCGGCATCGACATCCACCTCCATGTGCAGCGCTGCATCGATGCCGCAGCGGCGGGCTTCCACCGCATAGGTATTGTAGAGGAAATCCCTGTCCAGAGCCGGGACGCCGGAGAGCCAGGGATAGGTCAGTTTCGACCTGTCGATCAGGTGCAGATGGGTATCGATAAGCAAAGCGTCCTCCGCGTTTTGCGATGAATGGAACGCGCTCAGGGCGCGACGTTGACGTCCGATCCGACCAGCAGCGACAATTGTTCGGCGGTCTTCTGGAGATGGGTGATCGTTCGGGTGATATCCGGCGCGGACGGCGCGTTGACCAGCGCGATGTAGGGGCAGGTGAGGGCGGCGATGCCCCGGCCATCGGGACCCATGATCGGCGCGGAAAGGTTATAGACGCCGGCGGTCTGGGCGCTGGCCATCATCTCGTATCCCCGCTCGCGGATCTGATCGAGTCTTTCGTAGAAGTCAGGCGTCAGGCGGGGATCGTCCTTGCTGCGGACGTGCTCCGAGATCATCAGTTCGCGTTCCTCGGCATCGCGGAAGGCCAGAAGCACATGGCCGGAGCCGGTGTCGAAAAGGTTCACATGCGAGCCGACTCGGATCGAGATGCCCCAGTAATCAGGGGCTTCCTGCTGGGCGATGACCACGGCATAGCCGCGGTCGAAAACGGCAAGATGATTGGCCTGGCGGGTCTTCTGTGCCAGATCGCGCATCAGCGGCGTTGCGAAGGATGCCAGGCGTCTTGTCGGTGCATGAAGCTGCGACAGGCCGAATAGCTTGAGCGTCAGCGCGAAGCGGTCGCCCTCCAGCTTGGTGACGTAGCCGCGGCGCACCAGGCGGTCGAGCATCCGGTAGAATTCGTTCGGGCTGCGATCGAGCCGCTTCGATATCTCGGCCTGCGTCAGGCCGTCCTCGACGCTGGCGAGCAGTTCCAGAATATCGAGACCCTTGTCGAGCGCGGGCGCGCGGTAACGGTCTGCGTCGTCCATGTCCATGTGCGATCTCCCATGAATGATAGTTGCATATACGCAGATGAACCATTCGAGAAGGGAAAGTTCCGCTTGACGCCGCAACTTTCTTGTCGTTTGTATATAAACATAAAACTCATATGTGAGGAGAATCGGCGAACTCATCAAGATCGCCGTTGTGGAGGAGAGGAATATGAAAAGATTGCTAGCCAGCCTCGCGGCTGGAATTTCGCTGTTTGCATGCTCTGCCAATGCTGCGGACCTGCCCGGCAAGTTCGAAGGCGTGACGATCGATGCCAAGCTGATCGGCGGACAGCAGTACGAGCCGCTCTATGGACGCATCGCCGAATGGGAAAAGGCGACCGGCGCCAAGGTCAACGTGCTCTCGAAGAAGAACTATTTCGAGCTCGACAAGGAAATGAAGTCCGATATCGCGTCCGGCGATATCAAGTGGTGCGTCGGTTCCAACCACTCGTCCTTCGCGCCGATCTACGAAGGCCTCTACACCGATCTGAAGCCGCTTCTGCCGGCAGAAGAAATCGCCAAGTTCGTCGATTCCACCATTTCAGCGTCGACGATCGACGACAAGCTGGTGATGCTGCCGCGCGCCCAGTTCGACGTTTCGGCGCTGTATTACCAGAAGAGCCTCTACACCGACGAAGCCAAGAAGAAGGCTTTCAAGGAAAAGTACGGCTACGATCTGACGCCGCCGGACACCTGGAAGCAGGTTTCGGATCAGGCGATCTTCTTCTCCAATCCGCCGAATTTCTTCGGCACGCAGTTCCCCGGCAAGGAAGAAGCGATCAACGGACGCTTCTTTGAAATGCTGGTCGCCGAAGGCGGCGAATATCTCGACAAGGACGGCAAGCCTGCGTTCAACTCCGAAGCCGGTATTCGTGCGCTCGACTGGTTCGTCAACATGTACAAGGCGAAGGCCGTTCCGGCCGGCACCACCAACTATCTCTGGGACGACCTCGGCGCCGGCTTTGCGTCCGGCACCGTGGCGCTCGATCTCGACTGGCCGGGCTGGGCCGCCTATTTCAACGACCCGAAGAACTCCAAGATTGCTGGCAATGTCGGCGTGATCGTCCAGCCTGCCGGTTCGTCCGGCAAGCGGACCGGTTGGTCCGGTCACCACGGCTTCTCGGTGACCGAAGCCTGCGAACACAAGGATGCGGCGGCCTCGCTCGTCTGGTTCCTGACAAACGAGGACTCGCAGAAGATCGAAGCGGCAAACGGCACGCTGCCGACCCGCAAGGCTGTCTGGGACTGGGATATCCAGCAGGCTGCCAGCGATCCTTACAAGAAGGAAGCCCTCGGCGCCTTCCAGGAAGCCATGAAGCATGCCTTCCCGGTTCCGCGCACGCCGGAATGGATCGAGATCTCCAACGCGGTCTATCCGGAGCTGCAGTCCGCCATCCTCGGCGACAAGACCTCCAAGGAAGCGCTCGACGCGGCTGCCGAAAAGGCAACCGGCATCCTCAAGGACGCTGGCGCCCTCTAATCCTGTCATAACAGGTCCCGCATCCGGCAACGGGTGCGGGGCCTCATTTTTGGAAGACCGGAGCGCTTCCCGCGCTCCCTCTTGCGGTCCCGGCGCCCTATCAGGTGTGGACAGGTCACTCGATGTTGAAAAAAATTCCGACACCCATTCTTCTGCTTCTGCCGGCGATCGTCGTGCTGGTCGCAGTCGTCCTGGTTCCCTTGCTGCTTTCGCTTTATTCCAGTTTCACGCCATTCCGCCTGACCCGGCCGCAGACGCTCTATGTCTTCGTCGGCCTGCGCAATTACGTGCGCATTCTGACCGATCCCGTTTTCCTCGCCGCTTTCGTCCGCACCGTTGTGCTTCTGACCATCGCGCTCAATCTGGAAATGCTGCTTGGCCTCGGCCTGGCGCTGCTCGTCAACAAGGCGACGATGGGCCAGCGCGTGCTGCGCACGCTGATGATGTTTCCGATGATGTTCTCACCCGTGCTCGTCGGCTTCCAGTTCAAGTTCATGTTCAACGACAATGTCGGGCTGATCAACAACTCGCTTCAGGCGCTCGGGCTGACCGACAATGCCATCCCGTGGCTGATCGACGGCAATCTGGCACTGTTTTCGATCGTCGTCGCCGAGGTCTGGTCATCGACATCGGTCTTCGCGATCCTGATCCTCTCGGGCCTGCTCGCCATGCCGCAGGAGCCGGTCGAGGCTGCCCGCGTCGATGGCTGCACGCCGCTTCAGACGTTCCGCTATGTCATCTGGCCATTCCTGATGCCCTTCGCCTTCATCGCCATGACCATTCGCTCGCTCGACGTCGCGCGCGCCTATGACATCGTCAAGATCATGACCGATGGCGGCCCGGCGCGGCGCACGGAGCTGCTCTGGACACTGGTCGGCCGCACCGCCTATGCCGATGCGCAGATGGGCCTTGCCAACGCCATGGCCTATGTCTCGATCATCCTGTCGATCGGCTTCACCGTCTATTTCTTCCGGAAGCTGGCGCTTGCCCGCACCCAAATCGGCGCGGAGTGGTAATCATGGATCGCAACGCTCAACAACGTCTGCGCCGCCGTATCGGCCAGGTTTTCTATCTCGTCGGCCTGTTTCTGGCGATGCTGATCATCTGCCTGCCGGGCTTCTGGATCGTTCTTAGCTCGCTGCGGCCGCCGGTCGAGATCATGGCCAAGCCGCCGGTCTGGATCCCCAACGAATTGTCGCTCGATGCCTACAGAGCGATGTTCTCCGGCATCGGCAAGGGCGGCATCCCGATCTGGGATTACTTCCGCAACTCACTGATCATCTCGATCACCTCGACCGTCATCGCGCTGGTGATCGGCATGTCCGGCGGCTATGCCTTCGCGCGCTTCCGGTTTGCCGGCAAGTCGACAACCTTCCTCGGCCTGATGCTGACACGCTCCGTTCCCGGTATCGCGCTTTCGCTGCCGCTGTTCATCGTCTATTCGCGCATCGGCATCATCGATACGCATTTCGGCTTGATCCTGACCTATGTGGCGCTCAACGTGCCCTTCACGATCTGGTTGATCGACGGCTTCTTCCGCCAGGTGCCGAAGGATCTGGCGGAAGCCGCGCAGATCGACGGCTGCACGCGCTGGCAGGCGTTCTGG
Organism: Rhizobium sp. 05N430; assembly: GCF_056396985.1. Lineage (NCBI taxonomy): Bacteria > Pseudomonadati > Pseudomonadota > Alphaproteobacteria > Hyphomicrobiales > Rhizobiaceae > Rhizobium > Rhizobium sp. 05N430. The sequence goes on from NZ_JBFTMO010000011.1 coordinate 69,112, forward strand.
AAGGTCGAGTTTCCGCTGGCCGGTCCCGGCATTGCGTCGGCAGGCATCTTCGCCTTCCTCACCTGCTGGAACGAATATGCGCTGGCGTCTCAGCTGACGCGGTCCGTCAATTCAAAGACACTCCCGGTCGGGCTCCTCGATTATACGGCGGAATTCACCATCGACTGGCGCGGTATGTGTGCGCTTGCGGTCGTGATGATCGTTCCGGCGCTGGCGCTCACCTTCATCATTCAGAAGCATCTCGTGTCCGGCCTGACATTCGGCGCGGTCAAAGGTTGATTTCCCATGGCTCAGGTCTCTCTTAAAAAACTCGTCAAGCGCTACGGTTCGCTCGAAATCGTCCACGGTATCGATCTCGATATTGCCGACAAGGAATTCATCGCCCTCGTCGGCCCCTCCGGTTGCGGCAAGTCCACGACCCTGCGCATGGTCGCAGGCCTCGAGCCGATTTCCGGCGGCGATATCGAAATTGGCGGACGCGTCGTCAACGATCTGCCGCCGCGCGACCGCAACATCTCGATGGTCTTCCAGTCCTATGCGCTCTATCCGCATATGAGCGTGCGCGAGAACATGGGCTTCTCGCTGAAGATCGCCAAGGTTCCGCAGCCCGAGATCGACCAGCGCGTCAACGAGGCGGCCGCCATTCTCAGCCTCGAAGCGCTGATGGACCGGCGCCCGGCGCAGCTTTCCGGCGGCCAGCGCCAGCGCGTCGCCATGGGTCGCGCCATCGTGCGCAATCCCGAGGTCTTCCTGTTCGACGAGCCGCTGTCCAACCTCGACGCGAAGCTGCGCACGCAGATGCGCACCGAGATCAAGAAGCTGCATGCCAAGGTTCAGGCGACCGTCATCTACGTCACCCACGACCAGGTCGAGGCAATGACGCTTGCCGATCGTATCGTCATCATGCGCGATGGTTACATCGAGCAGGTCGGAACGCCCGACGAAGTGTTCAAGCGCCCGGCCACCCGTTTCGTCGCAGGCTTCATCGGTTCGCCGCCGATGAATATCCTCGATGCCACCGTCGATGGCGACAGCATCGTCTTCGCCAATGGCGATCGCCTGCCGCTGCCGCCGAAATTCAGGAATGCCGTCACGCATGGGCAGAAGGTCACTTTCGGTCTGCGCCCGGACGATCTCTTCCCGACCGGCCATGGCCTGGTCTCGGACAGCACATCTGCGGTTCATGAGATCAGCCTGCCCGTTGTCATCACCGAGCCGCTCGGCAACGAGACGCTGGTTTTCGTCGAATTCGCCGGCCGCGAATGGGTGGCGCGCATGCTGAACCCGAGGGGGCTGGCAACCGGCGAACAGATCAGGATGAGCTTCGATCTGTCACAGGCGCATCTGTTTGCCGCCGACACCGGCAAGACGCTAGCGATCTGAGAGGGGAGAGAGACATGGCGCGCATCGAGAAAATTGACATCCGGATGGTCGACCTTGCTCCCAAGGTCAAGCGCACCGACGCGATCCAGAGCTTCGTCAGCCAAGAAACGCCGATCGTCACGATCACCGATTCCGACGGCGCGACGGGGATCGGGTACAGCTACACGATCGGCACCGGCGGATCGTCGATCATGCGGCTGCTGTCGGATCATCTCGTCCCGCTGCTGATCGCCGAGGATGCCGATTGCATTGAGGCGATCTGGCGCAAGATGGAGTTCGCCACCCATGCCACGACGATCGGCGCGATTACTGCGCTGGCGCTTGCCGCCGTCGATACGGCGCTATGGGATCTCAGAGCGAAAAAGCAGGGCCTGCCGCTCTGGAAGCTGGCGGGTGGTGCCAAGGATAGCTGCCCCCTCTACACCACCGAAGGCGGCTGGCTGCATATCGAGAAGGAGGCGCTGGTCGAAGATGCGCTGCTCGCCAAGTCGAAGGGCTTCTCCGGCTCCAAGGTGAAGATCGGCAAGCCGCATGGCTCGGAGGATTATGCACGTCTGTCGGCTGTGCGTACTGCGGTCGGCGATGGCTTCGAGATCATGACCGACTGCAATCAGGGCTTCATGGTCGATGAAGTGATCCGCCGTGCCGCCCGGCTGAAGGAGCTCGATCTTGCCTGGATCGAGGAGCCGCTGCCCGCCGATGATCTCGACGGCCATATCCGCCTGTCGCGCTCGACCACCACGCCGATTGCCGTCGGCGAGTCGATCTATTCGATCCGTCATTTCCGCGAATATATGCAGAAGGGCGCCTGCTCGATCGTCCAGGTCGATGTCGCCCGCATCGGCGGCATCACGCCCTGGCTGAAGGTCGCCCATGCGGCAGAAGCCTTCGACATTCCGGTTTGCCCGCATTTCCTGATGGAGTTGCATGTCAGCCTCGTCTGCGCTGTGCAGAACGGCAAATATGTCGAATACATTCCGCAGCTCGACCAGTTGACCACCAAGGGTATGGAAATCCGCGACGGCCGGGCGATTGCCCCGTCCGAACCGGGCCTCGGCATCAGCTGGGATTGGCAGGCGATCGAGGAGCGATCGATCAAGGAATTCATCCGAGAGTTTCGCGGTTGAGGAGACGGGCCATGCAGCGCATGGGAATGGTTGTCGGGCTGAAGCCCGAGAAGATCGCCGAGTACAAGCGTCTGCACGCCGCCGTCTGGCCGGAGATCCTGGCGCTGATCTCGGAATGCAACATCAGCAACTATTCGATCTTCCTGAAAGAGCCGGAAAATCTGCTCTTCGGCTATTGGGAATATACCGGCAGCGACTTTGCGGCCGATATGGCGAAGATGGCCGATCACCCGAAAAACAAGGAATGGTGGGCCGTCTGCATGCCACAGCAACAGCCGCTGGAAACCCGCAAGCCCGGCGAATGGTGGGCGATGATGGAGGAGGTCTTCCATCATGACTGAGGTCTTCGATCCCATTCGTCTGCAGCAATTCTGGCCGCGGCCCGCCAAGCCGCGTCCGATCGTCATCTTCGGCGCCGGCAGCATCGTCGGCGACGCCCATCTGCCGGCCTACAGGAAGGCTGGCTTCCCGGTCGCCGGAATCTTTGATCCCGATCTCGCCAAGGCCAGCGCGCTGGCGGAGCAATGGGGCACGACAGCCTTTGCCTCCGAGAGCGAGGCTCTGCAAACCGCAGGTGCGATCTTCGATCTTGCCACCCCGCCCGCGGCCCATGCTGCCATCCTGTCGAAGCTACCGGAGGGCTCCTTTGCTTTGCTGCAGAAGCCGATGGGCAGCAATCTCGATGAGGCGACCGAAATTTTGAGGCTGTGCCGCGCCCGCGGCATCAAGGCTGCAGTCAATTTCCAGCTGCGCTTCGCGCCGATGATGCTGGCGCTGAAAGATGCGATCGCCAAGGGCCATCTCGGCGAGATCGTCGATTTTGACGCCTGGCTGGCGCTGGCGACCCCCTGGGGTCTCTGGCCATTCCTGAAAGGCCTGCCGCGCATCGAGATCGCCATGCATTCGATCCACTATCTCGATGTCGTCAGGGATCTGCTCGGCAATCCGCTCGGCGTTCACGCCAAGACCATCGGCCATCCGAACCATGACGTGGCGCAGACCCGCACGGCTGCGATCCTCGACTATGGCGATCGCATCCGCTGCGCCCTGTCGATCAACCACGACCACGATTTCGGCCGCCGCTTCCAGGCTTGCGAGTTCCGGATATCGGGGACGAACGGGGCCGCCTACCTGAAGCTTGGAGTCAATCTCGACTATCCACGCGGCGAGCCGGACGAGCTCTGGATTAAGACGGAGGGCGCCAGCGACTGGGTCTCCGTGCCGCTCGAAGGCACATGGTTCCCCGATGCCTTCGCCAACCGCATGGCGAACCTCCAGCGCTTCGCTTCGGGCGAAGACGACAGGCTCGTGGGCGCCGTCGAGGACGGCTGGCAGACCATGGCGCTGGTCGAAGCAGCCTATCAATCGAGTGCCAGCCCGGCGACCCCGCTCAGCCCGCTGCCGAAGGAATAGACCGATGTCGGAACCGATCATCCATTTTGAAGACTACGCACTGAACGCGTCGCGCACGACGATCGGCCGCACGATTACCGAGACGGATTTCGTCGTCCATGCCGGGCATACCGGCGATTTCTTTCCGCATCACATGGACGCCGAATTCGCCAAGACGCTGCCGGGCGGCCAGCGTATCGCCCATGGCACGATGGTCTTCTCGATCGGTATCGGCCTAACGGCGACGCTCATCAACCCCGTCGCCTTTTCCTACGGCTACGACCGGCTGCGCTTCGTCCGCCCGGTCCATATCGGAGACACGATCCGTACACGGGTGACCATCTCAGCCAAGGAAGACGATCCGAAGCGGCCGGATATGGGCCGCGTCGTCGAGCGCTGCGAGGTTTTGAACCAGCGCAATGAAGTGGTGCTGGCCGCAGACCATATCCTGCTCGTCGAGCGCCAACAGAAACAGGGATAAGATCATGTCACAGGATTTGACCGGCAAGACCGTTCTGATCACCGCCGCAGGGCAGGGGATTGGCCGCGCTTCGGCGATCGCCTTTCAGCAGGCTGGTGCCATCGTACATGCCACAGACATCAACACCGATGCACTGGCGCAGCTGACTGCCGAAACCGGGATTGCGACCCACAAGCTGAACGTTCTCGACGAAGCCGCCGTCAATGCGCTGGTCTCAGAGATCGGCCAGATCGACGTGCTCTTCAATTGCGCCGGCTTCGTCCATGCCGGTTCAATCCTCGAGATGAAGGACGCCGATCTGGAGTTTGCCCTCGATCTCAACGTCAAGGCGATGATCCGCACCATCCGCGCCGTGCTGCCCGGCATGCTGGAGCGCAAGGACGGCTCGATCATCAACATGGCCTCCGTTGCATCCAGCATCAAGGGCGTGCCGAACCGCTTCGCATACGGCGTCACCAAGGCTGCCGTCATCGGTCTCACGAAGTCTGTTGCTGCCGATTATGTGGCGCAGGGCATCCGCTGCAACGCCATCTGCCCCGGCACGGTCGAGAGCCCGTCGCTGCAGGATCGCATGAAGGCGCAGGGCGATTACGAGACGGCGCGCGCCGCCTTCATCTCGCGCCAGCCGATGGGCCGTCTGGGCTCACCCGAAGAGATCGCCGAACTCGCCGTCTATCTCGCCGGCGCCGCCTATACCTCAGGTCAGGCCTACGCCATCGACGGCGGCTGGACCATCTGACCTTCGAACCGACACAGGAATGGAATCCGCATGAAATTTCTTCGTTACGGTGAAGCCGGCCAGGAAAAGCCCGGCCTTCTCGATGCCGGCGGCAAGATCCGCGATCTCTCCGGCCAGCTTGGCGATCTCGCCGGAGCGGCCCTGAACCCCGATCGTCTCGCCGAATTGTCGCGGCTCGACACCAGCACGCTGCCGGTTGTCGAGGGAACACCGCGGCTCGGCCCCTGCGTTGCCGGTACCGGCAAGTTCATCTGCATCGGTCTCAACTATTCCGACCACGCTGCCGAGACCGGTGCGACGGTTCCCCCCGAACCGATCATCTTCATGAAGGCCACCTCGGCGATTGTCGGCCCCAATGATGATCTCGTCATCCCGCGCGGCTCGGAGAAGACCGATTGGGAAGTCGAGCTCGGCATCGTCATCGGCAAGACGGCGAAATATGTCAGCGAAGCCGATGCGCTCGACTATGTTGCCGGCTACTGCACGATCCACGATGTCTCCGAACGCGCCTTCCAGATCGAGCGCTCTGGCCAGTGGACCAAGGGCAAGTCCTGCGACACGTTCGGCCCGACCGGTCCCTGGCTCGTCACCAAGGACGAGGTGCCTGATCCGCAAGGCCTGAAGATGTGGCTGAAGGTCAACGGTGAAACCATGCAGAACGGCTCCAGCAATACCATGGTCTTCGGCGCCGCCTATCTGGTCTCCTATCTCAGCCAGTTCATGTCGCTGCATCCCGGTGACATCATCTCGACCGGTACGCCGCCGGGCGTCGGCATGGGCATGAAGCCGCCGCGCTATCTGAAACCAGGCGATATCGTCGAGCTCGGCATCGAAAAGCTCGGCAACCAGCGGCAGGCCGTCAGGGCGGATATCTGATAGCTCCATGGTGCTGATGGGCACGAGGCAGGCGACGCCATGCTTCGTGCCTTTTATGTCGCCGAGCTGCCTGATGCCGTCTCTTCGAGCACGTCTTCGGGAATATCGTCGAAAGACGCGTAGTTGAGATTATAGAGCCGGGAATAGAGCTTCCCGTTCTTCATCAGTTCACTGTGATTGCCGCTTTCAATCAGCTCGCCGTTCTGCAGCACGATGATGCGGTCGGCTTCGCGGATCGTCGCGAGACGGTGGGCGATGACGAGACCGGTGCGGTTTTCCAGCAGCTTCACCAGGGCCTTCTGGATCAGCATTTCGGTATAGCTGTCGATATTGGCCGTCGCCTCGTCGAGAACGAGGATCTTCGCATCGGCGACGAGCGCGCGGGCGAAGGACAGAAGCTGCCTTTGCCCGAGCGAGAGATTGCCGCCGCGCTCACCGAGAATGCTGTCATAGCCTTCTGCCAGCCGCATGATGAAATCATGCGCACCGACGGCCTTGGCCGCCTCGATCACCTGTTCGCGGGTGGCATTTGTCTTGTGATAGCGAATGTTTTCAAAGACGCTGCCCGTGAAGAGGAAAGGCTCCTGCAGAACCATGGCGATCTGGTCGCCGAGTGAATCCTGCGTCAGATCCCGCACGTCATTGCCGCCGACGAGCACCTGGCCCTGCTGCACATCGTAGAAGCGATGGATCAACGACATGCAGCTCGATTTGCCAGAGCCTGTCGGTCCGACGAGCGCAACCGTTTCGCCCGGATTGACGCGGAAACTCACATGCTTCAGCACCGGATGCTTCGGGTTGTAGCCGAAGACCACGTCGCGGAATTCGACCGAGCCGTCCATATCTCGCGAAAGCACCTTGGCATCGGGGGCGTCCTGGATGTCGACGGGAACGTCCAGCACCTCTGTCAGCCGCTGGCCGGAGGCCATGGCGCGCTGCATCACCGAATATTGCAGCGTCAGCGAACGGATCGGGTCGAAGAAGCGCTGGATATAAAAGAGGAAGGCGACGAGCACGCCGACGTCAAGCGCCTGGTTCAGGACACGTGCCCCGCCGACGACGATGACGAGGGCCATAGCAACGCCCGTCAGGCTGTCGACGATCGGGACCATCACCTGCGCATAGCGCGCTGCCGTTAGATGGGTGAGAAGGTTGGCATGGGCCTTGTCGTCATAGAGCGTGAAATTCACACTCTGGCGGTCCATGCTCTGGACTGCGCGCACGCCATGGATCGCCTCGGCCAGCGCGCCGTTCGCCACCGAGTTCGTTTCATGTGCTGCCATGAACGACTTGCGCGCCAGCGGCAGCCAGAAGAGGCGGACGACGAAGAGCACCGGCAGGGCCGACAGCGTCAGCAATCCGAGCTTGAAATCGAGATACAGCATCACGAAGACGATGCCGAAGAGCAGGAAGATATCGCCGACGGACAGGACCGACGTTTCGAGAAACTCCTGCATCGAGTTGACGTCGCCCTGCAGCCGCGACATCAGGCGGCCCACTTCGGTCTTGTCCATGAAGGAGAGCGAGACGCGCTGCAGATGCGAGAACATCGCCTTGCGCATATCGAAGAGCACGTTTTCGGCCACCCCGCCCACCAGCGTCTCTTGCGCATAGCTGGCAGCATAATTGACGAGGATGGCACAGAGGAAGGCAAGGATCGACCAGGTGAGCGCGTTGGAACTGCCGCCCTGCCGCATGCCGTGGTCGATGGCGTAGCGGATGATCAGCGGGATCAGCAGCTGCATGGCCGTGAAGGTCAGCACCGCCACGACGGACCAGATGATCTTGTCCTTGTAGGGATCGACGAAGGTCCAGATGCGCTTGACGATGTTGCCGTCGAAGGCGGTACCGAACATCTCTTCTTCGATTCGGTGCGAACCGACCACCGCCCGCGGCGGCCGTCTGCCGTCTTCGCGCGGATCAGGGCGCTCGGTTTCCATTTCCTCGGCCATGCCATTCCTCCCGCGGCCATTTCTCGTTCCATGGCCGGCATATTGGTTCTTTTCCCTTCTCCCCAGCGGGGAGAAGGTGGCCCGAAGGGTCGGATGAGGGGGACGCACTCACAAACTCGCCTTCGCTTGCCGCTCAGGCGCTCGCTCCGATGTCGCGCGCCCCCTCATCTGTCCTGACGGACATCTTCTCCCCGCTGGGGAGAAGGGACTTCAAGCACTCAGCGCCTCATCTCCCGGCCGTACCTGCAGGTCGTAGAGCGCCTTGTAGCGCCCACCGAGAGCCAGCAGTTCGGCATGCGTGCCGCGCTCGACGATGCGGCCGTCCTCGACGAAGAGGATCTGGTCAGCATGCATCAGCGAGCTCAGCCGGTGCGCGACGATGATCGTGACCCGGTCGGCGGCGTATTTGCGCATCGCCGAGCGGATGCGCTGTTCGGTCGCCGCGTCGATTGCGGCCGTCGAGTCGTCGAAGACCATCACGGCGGGGCGCAGCATCAGGGCGCGAGCGATCGACAGGCGCTGGCGTTGGCCACCCGACAGCGAGACGCCACGCTCGCCGACGACGGTGCCATATCCCGTCGGCAGGCCGAGAACGTAGTTGTGCAGCTGCGCGCTTTCGCTGGCGCGCTCGATACGCGGCTCCTTCGCCCATGGGTCGCCATAGGCGATGTTGTTCTCGATCGTCGTTGTGAACAGGAAGGAATCCTGCTGCACGACGGCAACGGAGCGGCGCAGCGATTGCAGTGTCGCCTTGCGGATATCCTGACCGTCTATGGTGATGCGGCCACCGGTGGCGTCATAGAAGCGCGGGATCAGATGCGCGATCGTCGACTTGCCGCTACCTGGAGGGCCGACAATGCCGATCGTTTCGCCGCGCTTCGCCTCGAAGCTGACATCGTAGAGAACCTGGTGCATCTCCGAGCTCGGATAGGCGAAGTCCACATGCTCGAAGCGAAGCGTTCCCTCGGTGATCTTGAGCTCCGCGGCATCGGGTGCATCGCGCACGGCAATCTCGAGGTCGAGAAGATTGAAGAGGCGCGTGCCGCAGGTCGAGGCCCGGGCAAAGGCGTTGACCATCAGGCCGAGCTGGCGCACTGGCATCTGCAGGATGGTCATGAAGGTCAGGAACGAGGCAAGCGTGCCCACGGTGATTTCGCCGGCCATGACCTTGCCGCCGCCGACCCAGAGCACGAGACCCATCGACACGAAGAACGAGAAGGTCATGGCGCTGGTATTGGCGACGCGGATGCCGACACGCTGATGCGCGAGTTCGATCGCACTTTCGGATGCCGCTTGGAATTTCGCCATCTCATGGTCCTGAGCCGCGAAGGCGCGGACGACGCGAATGCCGCCGAGGTTTTCTTCCATGATGCGGGTCAACACCGAAAGACGCTCCTGGAGCTCCAGCCAAGTGGCGCGCAGGCGCAGCTGCGTGACTGATGAACGCCAGCCGACGAAGGGAACGAAGCTCAGGGCGAGGAGACCGAGCACCGGATCGGTGGTGATAAGCATATAGGCGCCGATGCCGATCAGCATCGACAGCAGGAAGACACGCACCAGCGCCGTCGAGAAATACATCCGTACGCCTTCGAGATCGAGCAGGCCGATGGTGATGAGGTCGCCCGAATGCACGGTGTCGTGGAAGCTGAAGGACAGCCGCTGGATCTTTTCGTAACAGGCCAGCCGCAGCGAATAGCCCATATGGTGGCCGACGCTCTCGGAATAATAGTTCTGCACCATGGTGAAGAGGCCGCGCAGCACGCTGGCGCCAAGCAGCATCAGCGCCGTCGTCAGCAGCGCGTCCTGCGCCGCCTGGCCGACGGTGCCTCCGCTCAGGGCGACCTGGGTGTGGTCGACCGCCTGGCCGAGTAGCCGCGGGATCATCAGTTGAAAGGTGGACGCCACAAGCGTCGCGCCGATCGCCAGGCTTGCCTGCCAGGGACGCCGGAAGGCCATGACGGTGATGCGGACCAGTGTGTAGAGGCCCTTGCCCCAGCCTGCCGCGGTTGCTTTCGCGAGCGAAGCCGAATGCTTCGTCGCGCTTAAGGACGCATCGCTGCTCACGGTAATGATTCCAAATAGATAAGTGCATTCGGACGCTGACCCGAAAACACGGCAATTCCATGATGGGATTGGTAGTGCGCTTACTTTTGCCGATTCCACCTGGCCGTTCAAGTAAAGAATTCACCAACTGGTTATTTTCTCGTGAGCGCGATCACGCGCCGTTTCCGCGCGGAACAATCGATGCTTTGCCGTGTTCGTGTGACGGACCGATATGAGTCCGTGGAGCACCGCATGTCTCTCAAAGCACTCGCCCTCAACGCCACCCTGAAAACCGCGGAAAGCCAGGAGCAGTCATCGACCGAACGAATGACCGCGCTGATCGACGACGAGTTGGCGAAATACGATGTCACGACCGAGGTTCTCCGGCTGGCGGATTTCAACATCAAGCCCGGCGTCACATCCGACGAAGGCGAGGGGGACGATTGGCCCGGCATCCGCGAAAAGATCCTCGCCGCCGACATTCTGCTCGTCGGGACGCCGATATGGATGGGCCAACCGTCGAGCGTCTGCAAACGAGCCCTCGAGCGGATGGATGCGTTCCTATCGGAAACCGACGCGGAGGGTCGCATGGTATCGTATGGAAAGGTGGCGGCGGTTGCCGTGGTCGGAAACGAAGACGGCGCGCACCATGTCTCGGCCGAACTCTATCAGGCGCTGAACGATGTCGGTTTCACGGTGCCGGCTAATGCCGTCGCCTATTGGGTCGGTGAGGCGATGGGATCAACGAATTTCGCCGATCTGAAGCAGGTGCCGGAGAACGTCACCACGATGATCGAGACCCTGGCGCGAAACGTCACCCATCTCGCCGCACTGCTCAAGGCGAAGCAATATCCCGGCGAAGAGAGCTAAAAAACAGCACCCGCAATCAATGCCTTAACCCGCATTTTCGCTTCAGCGGAAATCAGAGGCTTGCGGCGAAGCCATTTTAGCGCTTTCATACACGACTAGTTTAATAGACTATGGACGGGAGAGTTTGCTCCCCTAAATTCCTTTCCGGCCAGTTCCGGACGACTGCTCGTATAGCAGTTCGAACCCCGGCCGACGCAGCCTGATTTTTCTGCGTCGATACCTTGATCGAGACACGGATGCGGTGATGACCGCAAGGGAGTTGAGATGACGGTTCAAGGACTTTTCTCTGCGAAGGCCGCGGCCGCGGCAAAGCCGTCGGCTATTCCGCGCATCGCGATTGTCGGGCGCGGCTTTTCCGGGATGATGACGGCAATTGCGCTGATGAAGACAGTGCGTACGCCCTTCCATCTGCAACTCTTCGATCCGAATTCCTCCGTCAGCGGCGGACAGGCGCTGTCGTCGGCAAAGAGTTCCGCCATCCTCAACACCCGCGTCCGCGACCTTTCGGTGTCGGCTGGCGATGCTGATGATTTCAACGACTGGCTCTGTAGCAACGCGGAATTCCGCGCTGCCGTCCCGGCGGCGATCCCGGGATTCCGCCAGATCTTCGTGCCCAAGGAAATTTTCAGCGACTATGTCTACCAGCGCTTTTCCGAAGCGCTCTCGACCCGCAAGGATATCACTGTCCAGGTCTGTCATGAGCCCGTCGTGGCAATTCGCAGGAGCCACGGAAACCGCTTCCTGCTGGAACATGCCGGTCCCGCCAATCCGCTTTTCGACACCGTTTTCCTCGCCACCGGCTATGGCCTTGCGCCGTCCGCTGCCGTGACGGAGAACACTTCGCCGGTGCGCGCCCAGAGGCTGGTCGCGCGTCCGCATACGATTCTGCTCGGCAGCGGCATCCGCGTCGTCGATCAGTTGCTGCAGCTACGGGATCAGGGCTATTCCGGCCAGATCTCCATCGTTTCAAAGCATGGCTTCCTGCCGCAGAGCCATACGCCCAACTCCGCCGATCCGCTTTTCCCGGCCGAAGAGCTTCCCAAGGATCTCGCTGGCATTCTCCATTTCATCCGCAAGGCCTGCAGGGATGCCGAGGAGGGCGGCCGCAGCTGGCAATCCGTGATGAACGGCCTGCGCAAGCATGCGCGTTCGCTCTGGCGCTCGCTGCCTGCGCGCCAGAAGCAGCAATTCAACCGGCATCTGCGGGCAATCTACGACAGTCACCGTAACAGACTACCGGAGGCGATGTATGCGCGGCTGAAGCGTGAGCTTGCAGGCGGCAATACCGTTCTACGCCGCGGCCTGGCGGGTCGTCAGGGCCTGAGCGGTATCTTCTTCACGCCTTCAGGTACGCGAACCGAGGAAGTTATCCATGCCGATCGCGTGATCGATTGCCGTTGCAGAGCAGCCGACCTCGATGTGCCGCTGATGCAGAGCCTGTTTGCCTCAGGGCTTGCGATGCCGGACGAACTGTCGCTCGGCATTGCCGTCAACCAGCGCGGCGAGCCCTATCTTGCCGACGGATCGTCCGTCGGGGGGATTTTCGCAATCGGTCCGCTCGGGCTCGGCAGCCTTCCGGATATTGATCTGGTGCCGGAAATCGTCAGCCAGGCCTATGCCGCTGCCGAACAGGTTGCGGTCCGTGCATTTCCGCAATGCCGGGCCATGTAGCCGTCGCTTCGCTCATCGGCGGCGGAGCTCGCTGCGAACGGCAGCTGCAAACAGCCCGATGACCATCAGCGCCATCGCGAACCAGGTGATCGCATAGCTCAGGTGGCTGTTCGGGAAGACGACGCGCGTCAGCCCGCCGACCGGGGCGCCACCCGGATTCGGAGCTTCATCGGCGTCGATGAAGTAGGGCTCGATCTTGCCGATGTCCTTGTCCGCGGCGATCGCCGCCACGTCGCGCGAATACCACCATCCGGTCGTGGGATCATTGGATTGCAGCAGTGAACCTTTCGGCTCTGTTGGCCGCAGCAACCCTGTCACGCTGACCGGTCCCGAAAGCTGGCCCTCAGTGCGCATTTTCGGGTCGCGCTTTTCCAGCGGTACGAAGCCGCGATTGATGAGGATGGCATTGCCGTCTTCCAGCCGGAGCGGCGTCATCACCCAGTATCCGGGGCCGAGCTCGGTGGAGGCGTAGACCAGCGTTTCCTTGCTGTTGTCGAACGTGCCGGTCGCGGTGACCCGGAGGTATTCGTCGGCCATGGCGTCGATGGTGGCGCCTTCGGGAGCGGGTACAGGTGCCGCATGAATGCGCTGATCGACGCGGGCGATCAGGTCGCGCTTCCAGTAGAGCCGCTCCACCTGCCAGATGCCAAGCGCCACGAAAGTGGCGATCGCGAGCAGCATCAGGCCGCCAAGCAGAATGAGCTTGCCGGTCGAGCGCGGTGTGGTGGGTTTGGAGCCGGACAGATCGGTCATGGTCAAATGCAGCGGGCGGCCCGGAGGCCGCCCGCATCTGCCTTACGGCATGTTCTTCATCATTTCGGGGCTCATCGGCATCATGTTGGTGTTCAGATGATGCATGACCCAGAAGGAGCCAGCGAGGGCGATGGCGACGATGACGATGGTGAAGATCAGCGCCATGATCGTCCAGCCGCCTTCCGAACGGGTGTTCATGTGCAGGAAGTAGATCATGTGAACGACGATCTGCACGGCGCCGAGCGCCATCACCGTGACCGCCGTCACCAGCGGGCTTTCGAAGACGCCTGCCATAACCAGCCAGAACGGGATCGCCGTCAGGATGACCGACAGCACGAAGCCGATCATGTAGCTCTTGAAGGAGCCGTGATCCGCATCGTGGCCGCCGTGATCATGGCCGCCATGGCCGTGGTGGTGATGTGCGTCGTGGGCGTGAGTGTTCGAGCTCATCCGAGAACTCCCAGCAGATAGACCAAGGAAAAGACGCCGATCCAGACGACATCGAGGAAGTGCCAGAACATCGACAGGCACATCAGGCGGCGCTTGTTGGCTTCGATTAGGCCGTGCATCGAGACCTGCACCATCAGCGTGATGAGCCAGATGATGCCGAAGGTGACGTGCAGGCCGTGGGTGCCGACCAGCGTGAAGAAGGCCGAGAGGAACGCGCTGCGCGACGGTCCGGCGCCTTCATGGATCAGATGCGCGAACTCATAGAGTTCGAGCCCGATGAAGGCGGCACCGAACAGGCCGGTGATCGCCAGCCAGAATAGCACGCCGGCCTTGTAACCCCTCATCATCTGCAGCATGGCGAAGCCATAGGTGATCGACGAGAACAGAAGCATCGAGGTGTTGATCGCCACCAGCGGCAGATCGAACAGATCCTTCGGCGACGGGCCGGCCGCATAATTGCGGCCGAGCACGCCATAGGTGGCAAAGAGCACGGCGAAGATCAGGCAGTCGCTCATCAGATAGAGCCAGAACCCGAGATTGGTGCTGCTCTCCGGATGATGATCCTCGGTCAGATAGAAGACGGGCTTTTCGGCCGAGTCGATGGTGTGATCGGTCATGGTCGTCATGCCTGAACCGCAAGCTGCTTGGTGCGCTTGTCCTCTGTCGCGGTGACTTCCTCAACGGGAATGTAGAAATCACGCTTGTAGTTGAACGTATGGGCGATCGACACCGCGACGATCGCGACGAAGGAGACGGCAGCCAGCCACCACATGTACCAGATCAGGCCGAAGGCGAGGCCGATGCTGAGGGCCGAAAGGATCGCGCCGGTGCCGGTGTTCTTCGGCATGTGGATCGGACGGAAACCTTCGTGCGGACGGACATAGCCGCGCTTCTTCATGTCGTACCAGCTGTCATGGTCGTGGACGACAGGCGTGAAGGCGAAGTTGTAGTCCGGCGGCGGTGAGGACGTCGCCCATTCCAGCGTACGGCCTTCCCAGGGGTCGCCCGTCTCGTCCTTCAGCGCCTCGCGCTTGCGGAAGCTGACGAAGATCTGCACGAGGAAGGAAACGATGCCGAGGGCGATAAGGCCGGCGCCGAAGGCGGCGATGATGAACCAGATTTGCAGCGACGGATCCTCGAACTGCGAGACGCGGCGGGTCACGCCCATCAGGCCGAGCACGTAGAGCGGCATGAAGGCGAAGAAGAAGCCGATCTGCCAGAACCAGAAGCTCATCTTGCCCCAGAACGGGTCGAGCTTGAAGCCGAAGGCCTTCGGGAACCAGTAGTTGACGCCGGCAAACAGGCCGAACAGCACGCCGCCGATGATCACGTTATGGAAGTGGGCGATCAGGAACAGCGAGTTGTGGAGCACGAAGTCGGCAGGCGGGATGGCGAGCATGACGCCGGTCATACCGCCGATGACGAAGGTCACCATGAAGCCGACGGTCCACAGCATTGGCACTTCGTAGCGAATGCGGCCGCGATACATCGTGAACAGCCAGTTGAACATCTTCGCCCCTGTCGGGATGGAGATGATCATCGTCGTGATGCCGAAGAACGAGTTGACGCTGGCGCCCGAGCCCATCGTGAAGAAGTGGTGCAGCCACACGAGATAGGACAGGATCATGATGACGCAGGTGGCGTAAACCATCGATGCGTAGCCGAAGAGGCGCTTGCCGGAGAAGGTGGCGACGACTTCGGAGAAGATGCCGAAGGCCGGCAGGATCAGGATGTAGACTTCCGGGTGACCCCAGATCCAGATGAGGTTCACATACATCATCGGATTGCCGCCGAGATCGTTCGTGAAGAAGTTCGTGCCGGCATAGCGGTCGAGTGACAGCAGAACGAGCGTTGCGGTCAGGATCGGGAAGGAAGCGACGATCAGCACGTTTGTGCAGAGCGAGGTCCAGGTAAAGACCGGCATCTTCATGAAGGTCATGCCCGGCGCGCGCATCTTGACGATCGTCGCAATCAGGTTGATGCCCGATAGCGTCGTGCCGACACCTGCGACCTGCAGGCCCCATATATAATAGTCGACACCGACACCCGGACTATAGTCAGCCCCCGAAAGCGGCGGATAGGCCAGCCAGCCGGTGCGGGCGAATTCGCCGACGAACAGCGACATCATGATGATGATCGCGCCTGCCGTCGTCATCCAGAACGAGAAATTGTTGAGGAACGGGAACGAGACGTCGCGCGCGCCGATCTGCAGCGGCACGACGAAGTTCATCAGGCCGGTGACGAATGGCATCGCCACGAAGAAGATCATGATCACGCCGTGCGCCGTGAAGATCTGGTCATAGTGATGCGGCGGCAGATAGCCTTCATTGCCGTTGAAGGCGATCGCCTGCTGGATACGCATCAGGATGGCGTCGGAGAAGCCGCGCAGCAGCATGATCACCGCGAGGATGATGTACATGATGCCGATCTTCTTGTGGTCGACGCTGGTGATCCAGTCGCGCCAGAGCGGACCCCAGAACTTGAAATAGGTGATGAGACCCAGCACGGCGATGCCGCCGATCGCCACGCCGATGAAGGTGAAGACCAGGATCGGCTCGTGATAGGGGATCGAATCGAGGGTCAACCGGCCGAAGATAAACTTCAGGAGGTCAGGATTGGAAAACATGGAATAACCCGTTCATTGATGTCTTAGCGACGCAAAGCGCCAGGTTTAATTGTTGTTCAGCTGAGCCGGAGCCGGATCGCCAGTACCGTGGTTCATTCCGGGCATCGAATGGCCATCGTGGCCGCCGCCGTTCATGTCCATTCCTGGCATGTCGTTCTGCATCGGCTGCTGGCCATTTTCGCCGGTGCCGGCGGGCTTCTCGTCGCTGCGGGCAGGCGTGCCGGTTGCCGGGAAGGTCGCGGCATTGGTGCCTTCGCCCTTCTCCACATGGCGGTTGTCATATTGCAGCTTCTCGCGGTTTTCGGCGCTTTCCTTGCCGCCGCCGCCCATCATGTCGATATGCATCATCTCGCTCATGCACATCTTACCGGGTGCGGCGCAGAGATTGAGGATCGCGTCGTAGAGATCCTTGTCGGCAGTGGCGTAATAGCGCACCGGCTCGCGTTCGGACGGCTTTTCGAGCTTCAGATAGGTGTCGCGATTCAGCGCCGTACCCTGGCTCTTCACCCGGGCGACCCAATCGTCGAAGCCCTGCTGGTTCAGACCGTGGAACTTGAAGCGCATGTGCGAGAAGCCGTCGCCGCTATAATTTGCGGAGAAGCCTTCGTATTCGCCTTCCTTGTTGATGACGGCGTGCAGCCTGGTCTGCATGCCCGGCATCGCATAGATCTGGCCGGCAAGGGCAGGGATATAGAAGGAGTTCATGACCGACGATGCGGTGATCTTGAAATTGATCGGCACATCGACCGGCGCTGCCAGTTCGTTGACCGTGGCAATGCCGAGATCCGGATAGAAGAACAGCCATTTCCAGTCGAGCGCAACGACCTCAACGGTCAGCGGCTTGGTGTCCGCGGGAATGCTGCGTTCCGCGTCGATCCGGTCGAGTGGCCGGTATGGGTCCAACTTGTGAGTTGAAATCCAGGTGATCGCGCCGAGCGCGATGATGATCGCCAGCGGCGCAGACCAGATAACCACTTCCAGTCGTGTCGAATGATGCCATTCCGGATCGTAGGTCGCTGCCGTGTTCGAACGCCGGTAACGCCAGGCGAAGAACAGCGTCAGGAACAGGACCGGCACGATGATCAGCAGCATCAGGAAGGTGGAGACCAGAATGAGATCTGCCTGCTGACTTGCGATATCGCCCGACGGCGACATCACGACCATATTGCATCCTGCCAGCATCATCAGCGGCAACACGGATAGAAGGCGGGAAAACTTCACGAGTTTTTGCACGTCTCTAAGCTCTTGTTGTTTCGTCCAAACCGCGACTAAAGCACTGAACCTGATGGCAACATGAGGTGTTTGGTCGCACTGCAGCAAAGATGCCGCAGCGCGGCAAAAATTGTAAGACGCTACGGCTTTGAAATCCTGATAAAATTACGAAGGATTTGGCCCGGGCGCATGCATGTTAGCGGCATAATATATCCGTGAAAATGAAAAGGGCCACCTGGCGGCGGCTCGATTCGCCGGATCACGCCCGATTTCTCGTCCACATCTAATTTTGAGAATGGATGATGAACTATTTACGTCCATCAGACTTGATAAGCTTGCGGGTTTGATCAAAATCGTCTTGAGGCGCTTTGCCGCGGCGTCTCAACGAGGGAGGCGTTAATGACTGCAGCAAATTATGGACCATCGTCCACGACACTTGAACGCGACGCAAGACAGATCCACTCTGGCGAAAAGGTTTCGCCTGGCAGTATCGCCCTTGGCGTCATCATCGGTCGAATGTCGGAATTCTTCGACTTCTTCGTCTATGGCCTGGCTTCGGTTCTGGTCTTCCCGCAACTGATTTTTCCCTTCGCACCGGATCGCCTGACGGCGACGCTCTATTCCTTTGCGATCTTTTCGCTGGCCTTCCTGGCGCGTCCAGTCGGCTCGGTCGTCTTCATGACGATCGACCGTTTCTATGGCCGCGGCACGAAGCTGACGATTGCGCTTTTCCTGCTCGGCGGTTCTACGGCGTCGATCGCCTTCCTGCCCGGCTATAACGAGATCGGCTACTGGGCGATCGCGCTTCTGGCCCTGTTCCGCCTCGGCCAGGGCTTTGCGCTCGGCGGCGCCTGGGACGGCCTGGCATCGCTGCTGGCGTTGAATGCGCCGCAGAACAAGCGCGGCTGGTACGCGATGATCCCGCAGCTCGGTGCGCCGATCGGCTTCGCGCTGGCGAGCATTATCTTCGGCTTCTTCATCGCCAATCTCTCCAACGAGGATTTCCTCTCCTGGGGCTGGCGCTACCCGTTCTTCGTCGCCTTCGCGATCAACGTCGTGGCGCTCTTTGCCCGCCTGCGCCTGGTCATGACCCAGGAGTTCGGCACGCTGCTGGAACAGCATGAGCTCGAGGCCGCGCCGATCGGCAAGGTTCTGAAGGTTCATGGCCGCGACATCCTGATCGGTGCCTTCGTGCCGCTGGCGAGCTTCGCGATGTTCCATCTGGTCACCATCTTCCCGCTCGGCTGGATGAGCCTTTATGGAACGCAGCCGCTCGACACGTTCATGGTGGTGCAGATCATCGGCGCACTCGTCGGCATCGTCGCGATCATTGCCTCCGGCCTGATCGCCGACCGCATCGGCCGCCGCGCCCAGCTTGCCGTCTGTGCGGTGCTGATCGCGATCTTCTCCTTCGTCGGGCCGATGCTGATTGCATCCGGCGATGCCGGACAGGATGCCTTCGTCATCATCGGCTTCGGAGTGCTCGGCCTGTCCTTCGGTCAGGCGACCGGCTCGATCTCCTCGCGCTTCGGCCGCGGCTACCGTTATACCGGTGCCGCCTTTACCTCCGACCTCGCATGGCTCGTCGGCGCCGGCTTTGCGCCGCTGGTGGCGCTGAGCCTCTCCAGCAGCTTCGGCCTGACCTTCGTCGGCTACTACCTGCTCTCGGGCGCGATCTGCACGCTTGCAGCGCTGGCTTTCAGCAAGGCGCTGGAACAACGCGAGTAGCGCCTGATATCCTGATCAAACAGAAGAGCCCGGTTTCGTACCGGGCTTTTTATTAAATGGCGCATTGCAAATTATAATTGATTGCATATCCTTCCAGACCAAGGAGATGCTCTGATGACCCACTCGATGATCGACCATGCGACTCTCTCGCGCCTCGCGGAAGCCGGCGCCATCGACAAAACCCTTGTCGTCGGCCAGCTCGGTGGCTGGTCTATCGTCGTGCGCTACGGAAAGAGCGAGCATTCGCTTGCCGCCCAGCGCAGCCGCCAGGTCAGGCTTTTCAAGCGCATGGAGACGCTTGTCTCCTATCTCAAGGATGTCGGCATCTCGCAATTCGATGTGGATGCTGCGGAGTACGCCGCGGAGTCCAGCAAGCGTCCCGATCGAGCCGAAGCGCTGAAGCGCGCGCATGAGGCGGCCGAACACGACCGGTGGTTCCGCGAGCAAGTTGAGATCGGCCTTCGCGAGGCGGATGATCCGAATACCGTCTGGATCAGTAACGAAGATGCCAACAAGGAAATGGATGCGTTTCTGGCTAGCCTGATGTCTCGCGTACAGGAAGACGGTAAGTGATCGTCAACTGGTTGCCTCGCGCGCTGAATGATCGCCGGCGCCAGATATCCTACGTTTTTCAGCAGAACCCGCAGGCCGCCATCCGGCTGGAGACGCTTGTACGAAGCCAGGCGGATATCCTTAGCGCACACCCGCGTGTGGGCCGCAGCGGACGCAAGGACGGAACCCGGGAACTGGTGGTTCCCGGCAGTCCATATCTTACCATCTATCGCATCGATGAGAACGCGCAGGAAATCCAGATCCTGCGCCTGCTTCACGGCGCCCAGCAATGGCCGCCGGATTAATGCTGATCAGTTAACCGGTTCCGGTGGCTGCTTGGCGCGCGCCGCGGTCAGTTCGGCAGTCGTGTGGTTCAGGCGGTCGGCCAGCACGCGCATGATTTCGACGGCCATTTCTGGGAAGTCGCTGAGCAGCTTCAGGAAGTGCTCTTTGCTGATGCGCAGGACTTCGAGCCCCGAGGTGGCGCGCACGGTTGCCGTTCGCGAGACGTCGCAGAGAATGGCGATCTCGCCGACGATCGAGTTGAGTTCGACATCGGCGACCTTGATATCGCCAGCGGGAGAATGGACGAGAATGTCGGCCGTTCCCGAGAGGATCACGTAGGCTGCATCGCCCGGATCGCCCTGATGGAAAAGGTTCTGACCGGCCTTGTAGGTCATCCGGTCGGAGGTGAATGCCAAAAGCTTGAGTTTTGCCGGCGCGATCCTGGAAAAGATCGGCACCCGCCGCAGCATTTCGACTTCATCTCTCAACAGCATGAGTGTTTTACCCCCTGGCGCCTCCTCTCGTATAAGGAGAAAGCGTTTTCTAAAACTCTACCAGGCATTCCCTCGCAAGAATGCCGTCTCAGCCGCCCCAGTAGATTATTACGATAACAGTTCCTTGAACATAGTGTTTTTCTCCGAAAGTTCCGGATAGCCACCGGCTTGCGCCAGGCCACCGCGTTCGAAAAGCAGGATCCTGTCGAAGACCTCCGCAAGGCGTGCGTTCGACAGAACCCAGATGATTGCCGGGCGCTTGCCTTCTTCATGAAGGCCGGTCACCACGTTTCGGGTGATCTGGTCCTGGACGCGCTGGTCCAACGCCAGAAGCGGCCGGTTGAGGATGAAATAGTCGGAACGGCGCAGCAGCGCGCGCGCCAGGTTGATCTTCTGGCGCTGAACCATCGTCAGGCGCTTGCCGCCAGAGCCGACATCGAATTCCATACCGATTGACAGCACGTCGTCGAACAGATCGAGCTTGTCGAAGAGCTCGCCCATGATCGAGCGGATATGCTCCGATGCATCGGCCTGCTGATAGGCGATGCGGCCGAAAAGCACGTTGTCCATCAGGCTGGCAGACGCGGTGAAACGTTCCGGATCGTAGCGCTCGATAAGTGCCGAGAGATCACTGGGAATATGTTCGTGGAACTGTTTGCGCGCCGAGACGATCTTTTCCATCAGCTCGTCGGTCAGCAGACCGAAGCGGTGGCGGGGCTCGATATAGGCGAAGCTCAGGCGGATGATACTTGAGCGTTCCTCGGCCGTCGCATCCTCGAACTTCCGGCTCTGCAGCTTTTGCAGCAGCGCCTGGTAGGCAGGGATGTCGTCCGCGGTCATGAAGGTCAGTTGCTGGAAGAACGGGTGATCCGGCGGCAGGTCATGGAACAGTTCCACGGCGTTTTCGGCGATCTCCAGGCCCATCGCGTAGAGATCGTTGCTGAGGCCGGTGTCGCGGAACAGTTGCTGGAAATAGGGGTGGGCGGCGAGGCGGCGGTTGGTCATCTGCGGCCGCTTCATCGTGCCGAAAAGCAGGTTCTCGCCAACCGTCGCCTGAGCGTTGTAGGCGTCGAAATCGAAGGGAACGACGATAGTGTCGAGCTTCTCTTCCTCCAGCCTCTCGCGCAAGGAGGCGCGTAGATCGACAATGCGCTCGGCAAGTGCCACATGAACGCTGGTATCGACCGAAGACCGCAGTGCCAGATCGAGAATGTCCTGCGAAATCAGCACAGCGTCGAGCACCGGGCGGATCGCTTTCAGCAGATCGTCGGGGCCTGTCGCACCGGCGGCGTTATAATCCACCCAGTCGCTGTTGAGGTCGAAAATCGGGTTTCCGGCGCGCAGCGCCTCCGCGTTTCGCCATTTGAATTCGAGAGCGTCCTGACCCTGGTAGCCCGGATCCGTCAGCGGCGCGTGCTTAAGGCCGTAGAGGATGTTGTCTTTCAGCGTACCGTGGAAAAAGTAGGTATCTGACGATACGTAAGAAATCCGTCTGCCGGTAATATATTCCGGCAGCGCAAGCAAATCCTGGCCGTCGATGCTGATGCGCCCGCCTTCCGGCCAGACGATGCGCCCGAGCGCTTCGGCAAAGGCTTCCGCGCCGCTTCCATTCGGGCCGACGATCGCCACCGTTTCGTTCGGCTTGATCTCTACCGAGACGTGGTCGACCAGCCGCGCGCCGCTGTCGTCATTGACGGCGAGATTGGTTACGACGAGTGCCGCTGTCAACGGTCCGATCGCTTCGGCCGGAACGTCCTGGATCTTGCTGTCGATCAACGGCTCGACGTTGAACTGCTCGTAGACCTGCTGATACTTGACCTGAACGTCTTGGCGCATCTGGTCCCAGTCGATCAGTTCCTTCAGCGGTCCCGGCAGATCCTTGTAGGCGGAGATGACGGCTACCAGCTGGCCGATGTCGAGGCGGCCCTGAAGCGCCAGATATCCGCCGATGGCGTAGAACAGGAACGGGGTGACCTGGGCCAGGAAGTTGTTCAGGAATTTCACCATGAACTTCCACTGGTAGAGGTCGTAGCGGATCGAGAAGATCAGGCCGAGGCGCGCTGCGATATCGGCGCGCTCGAGGTTGGAAGTGTCGTTGCCATGGATGGTACCAATGCCATCGACGATTTCGCCGACGCGGCCCGAGAGTTCGCGTGCCGTCAGCTGCCGCTGGCGGCCGAGTTCGAGCAGGCGCTTCCTCATGCGCGGGATGACGATCGCCTGCACGCCGACGATACCGGCGGCGATCATGCCGAGCCAGAAATTCTGGATGATGATGAAGGCGAGCGCCGTCAGCGCCTGGCCGCCAAGCAGGGCAGGCGAGACGAAGGCGTCGCCGGTAAAGCCGCCCATCGGCTCCACCTCGTCCTTGATCATCGTGGCGATTTCAGCGGATTTCACCCGCTTGAAATGCGCCGGCGGAAAGCGCAGCACCCGGTCGATCAGCTGAAAGCGGATACGGCGCAGCATGCGCTCGCCCAGGCGGCCCTTGTAGGTGTTGATGTAGAATTTGAAGAGGCCGTTCAGCACCACGAGCGCCAGGAAAACCAGGCTGAGCGCCATCAGCATCTGCAGACGGTTGAGCTGCAGACCCTGGAAGAACTCGACATGCCCGATCAGCGGCAGATCGTAGGCCAGATGCATGAAGGTCTGCGTGGCGTTGGCATTGTCGAAGCCGTCACCCTGGATCGGTCCATTGACGATCTGCTTCGGCAGATCGAACGACAGGAAGTACGGGATCATCGATGCCGCAACGACCGCCAGAATCCAGAGCTGCTGGAGGCGGGTGTTCGACCAGATGTAGCGGGCGAGACTCTTTTCCATTGCTAACCGTCAACCTGAAGGGAGGGTCCGGAGACGTTTACGAAGGGGGATTCGGAAAACAGGTTCATGCCGCCGGACCGCCGGATATCGTAACGAAAACAAGGCGAAGCGGACTACCATCGAACTGCCGATTCTGCCGGAAATCCGTTTATATCACAGGACTTTCATAAAGTGCGAGCAATTCAGCCGAGCATTGAGCGAATGATCGCCGCTGTGGTTTCAGCGCCCGCAAGGTCCAGCGCGGCGGCCTGCCGGGGGGGACGCGCAAGGGCTTCGGAGACGGCACTTGCGACATGCTCAGCGGTGAGCCCGGTCTCCGGAAGAATGCTGGCCAGACCCATGGCTTTCAGCCGCTCGGCACGCACGGTCTGCTCCGTTTCGCCACCGGCAACAAAGGGGATCAGGATTGCCCGGCAAT
This sequence comes from Rhizobium sp. 05N430, assembly GCF_056396985.1. Lineage (NCBI taxonomy): Bacteria > Pseudomonadati > Pseudomonadota > Alphaproteobacteria > Hyphomicrobiales > Rhizobiaceae > Rhizobium > Rhizobium sp. 05N430. Next base: position 92,987 of record NZ_JBFTMO010000011.1, read on the forward strand.
CGGTGCGCAGCAGATCGCCGACCGTATTGTAGCCGGCTTGCGAGATCGACACCTTGGCGCCCTTCAGCAGAGAGGGGAAATCCTTGCGGAACCGCACCAGCGTCACGTTTGCGGGGGCCTCGTGCTGCAGTGCTGCGAAATCCCGTTCGGGAAGGTTCGGGCCTGAAATCAGCAGCCAGCGATAGCTCGCCGGAAGCGAGCATGCGGCATCGCGGGCGGCGCGGATCAAATCCAGGCCGACAGCGCCACCGCCTGCTGATGCGATGATATCGAATCGCTCAGCCGGATCGGCCGCCGGGGGCGGGGCGACGAGGCCGGTGTATCGCACCTTGTCGGCAATATCAGCAGTCAGCGGAAAGGTGTCTTCCAGCCGCACGAAATCAGGATCGCCGTGAACGAGAACGGCATCGAAGTGATCCTTGACGAGCTTGACGGTTTCTTCGTCGCGGCCGGGTTTACGGTTCTCCTGCAGGATATCGCGGACCGAGCTGAAGAGTTTTGGCCGCGGATTGACCGAAGCGATCGCATCGAGCAGCGGCAGCAATTCGAAGCGCATTTGCCGGCGGCCGAAGGGAAAGGCTTCGATGATGACTGCATCCGGCTTGGTCTCGCGAAATGCCGAAAGCAGCATGTCGCGGCGGGAAGACAGGAACGCTTCGGTGGCCGGATTGCCGTTTGCGTCTGCAAGCCCTGAAAACCCGGCGTTGCTGGCAACGACAGGAGGAAGTGCAATCGTCTTCAGTCCCCCGGCCGGAAAGCCCGGAACAGGCAGGCCGCCGGTGACGACGGTGACGTCGAAACCATCTGTTGCCATGGCATTGGCGATGCGGCTCGCGCGGGCGATATGGCCGATGCCGAGCAGGTGCTGAACGTAGAAGAAGGCTCGCTTGCCGCTCATGGGGTCTTCTCCCACTCGGCTTCAAAAAGCTGCGTCAGCTGCGCGATGCTGGAATGGTAGTCGAAATGCGCCCGGACGCGCTGTTCGGCGGCGTCGCCGAGGCGGTGGCGCAGAGCCGGATCGCGGATTGCCCGCTCAAGCGCTGCAGCCAGCGCTATCGGGTCTTCAGGGGGCACGACAAGGCCATTTTTGTCGTCTGTCAGCAGTTCCGGCACGCCCGAGATATTGGTGGACAGGCAGGCAAGCCGTTGGCTCGACGCCTCGACCAGCACGTTCGGCAGCCCGTCACGATCGCCATTGGCGGCGATCCGGCAGGCGAGCACGAAGAGATCGGCCCGTCTGTAGTGATCGAGAACATCTTCCTGGGCGAGCGCGCCCTTCCAGACGATGCGCTCAGAAAGACCAAGAGTGCTGGCAAGTGCCTTGAGCTTCGCAAGCTCGTCGCCGCCGCCGATGTGCTCGAGGCGCCAGGCCAGATCTTTCGGCAGCAGGGCCAGCGCGTTGAGCAGGATGTCGTAACCCTTCTTCTCGACGGCGCGGCCGACGCTGAGCAGGAAGACCGGATCGCTGGTGGCCGATCCGTCACGCTTCGACCGATCGCCTGAAAAATGGCCGAAACGGGCAAGATCGAGCCCGTGATAGCTGAGATGCACCGCATCCGGACGGCTGGTCAGCGTCCGCATGTGTTCATAGCCGGTGCGTGTGCAGGTCACCGCCCAGCGGGCGCTCGAAAGCTTCTCGTTCAGCTCCCAATCCGGCGAGGTCCAGATGTCCTTGGCATGGGCGGAAACCGTCCACGGGACGCCGGTCAGAATGCTGGCATATTCCGTTACCGAGGCCGGCGTATGGATGAAATGGGCATGCAGCCACTGGCCGTTATCAGGCCATTCACGCGCGAGAACCAGCGCCTGGCCAAGCCTGCGGAAGCGATTGCGGGAAATGTCGCGCGGCAGGTCGGCGAAGAAGCGCTTCATCAGCGCTCCGAACCCCTTCCTGCTGAAGCCGGCGAAAAGGCTCTTCAGGACGCGAAGCGGTTCCTCGTGCAGATATTCCGGCAGATAGACGACGCGCGCCTTGATCTCGTCATGAACAGGATGCCGCTTCTTGTCGGTCGGGCGGCGCATGGAAATCAATGTCAGGTCGAAGCCTGCCTTTTCGAGGCCAAGCAGCTCCTGGGCAATGAAGGTTTCCGAAAGGCGTGGATAGCCTTTCAGGACGACGAGGATCTTCCGGCGCTCTGGCAATGTCGGTGTCTTCACTCTGCGCCGACGAGGGAGAGATGACGGCCGCGATTGTCGAGCCAGCGGCCGACGGTCTGCGAGATATGATCGAGGCCCTCAAGCCGCATTGTGCAGCCGCTCTGCGACGGCGGCTGGCGGTTTGGCAGCTGTTTCAGGGCTTCGGCCATGATGGCAGGATTGGCGGACTGATCCGGCAGCAGCATATCGACGAGGCCGAGTTCGCTGGCGCGCTGCGCCCGCAGCAACTGCTCCTCACGCGGCTTGACGCGCGGCACGATCAGCGCGGGCTTGTCGAAGGAGAGGATCTCGCAATAGGTATTGTAGCCGCCCATGGCGACCACGCCCGTTGCCCCCTCGATCAGCTCTTCCATGTGATTGTCGAATTCGATGACCTCGATGGACGGGATCTTTTCACCCTTCTTGACGAGCTTCGTGCGCTCTGCGGCCGGCATATAGGGGCCGAGCACCACAAGCGCCTTCAATTGAAGGGTCGAATCCTGCTCGTAAGCGTTCATCACGTCGTGGACGAGATCGGAGCCGTCGCCTCCGCCGCCCGTCGTGACGAGAATGTATTTTTCCTTAGGCGTGTTCACCGACTTCTTGCTCTTCGAAACGCTGCGCTGCAGGAAGCCGACGAAATCCATCTTGCGTCGGACATTGGCGGGAACATCGAGGCCGACCAACGGATCGTAGAAGTCCGGCGGGCCATAGACCCAGACGCTGTCGTAATACTGGTCGATCTTCTGCATGATGCCGTTGCGCTTCCATTCGGCATCGAGCAGGTGCGGCGCGTCCATGATCTCGCGAAGGCCAAGCACCAGCGTCGTACCGCGCGCTTTCAGATAGGCGAGCGTATCCTCGACTTCACCCTTCAGACCCATGGGCTCCTTGTCGACGATGAAGATGTCGGGCTGGAAGGTCTCGGCGGTATGGCGAATGCTGGATTCGCGCATCTTCAGCGTATCCTGCAGATCGATATGGCTCGCCATCGACGTATATTCGCCGTTGCGAAGCTTGATCACGCTCGGGATCTTCACGAAATCGACGCGGGCGCGGTAATCGAAGGCGCCGGCGATCGTGGCGCCCGAGATGATCAGGATGTTGAGGCCGCGATAGTCTTCGACCAGCGCATGGGCGATCGTTCTGCAGCGGCGCAGATGGCCGAGACCGAACGTGTCGTGGCTGTACATGAGGATACGTGCATCTTCAACACGTCTGGCCATGGAGAGTACCTCTGGGGCGAATGACATAGTTCACCCCCGTTTGCCGGAGGCCAAGAGACAGCGGGCCGATGATCCGCTGGACTTGCTGTTATTTGTAGGGATCTGCGGCATCGCGCAACCCGTCTCCCAGAAAGTTGAAGGCAAGAATGACAAGAACCACCGGAATTATCGGGAACAGAAGCCACGGGTAGAAAGCGATGACACTGACGCTTTTCGCTTCGGTGAGCAAGATCCCCCAGCTGGTGATCGGTGGCCGAAGGCCAAGGCCGAGGAACGACAGCGCCGTTTCGCCAAGGATCATTCCGGGGATGGAAATCGTTGCAGAAGCAATGAGATGCGACATGAAACCGGGAACCAGATGGCGGCCGATGATGCGCGGTGTGCTGGCGCCCATCAACTGTGCGGCCTGCACATAATCCTCTTCGCGAAGCGCCAGAAGCTTGGATCTGACGGCACGTGCCAGCCCGGTCCAGTCGATGATGCCGAGGATTACGGTAATGCCGAAATAGATGACGATCGGGCTCCAGGTCACCGGCATGATGGCGGCAAGCGCCATCCAGAGAGGCAAGCTCGGCAGCGATTGCAGCACCTCGATCATGCGCTGCACGATCAGATCGAAGACGCCTCCGCGATAGCCGGCGAGGCCGCCGATGACGATGCCAAGCACAAAGCTGATGGTGATGCCGATCAGGCCGATCGTCAGCGAGATTCGCGCGCCATAGAGGATGCGCGACAGCACGTCGCGGCCGAGCCGGTCGGTCCCGAGCAAATACATCTGTCCGCCTTCGGCCGGGCAGACGAGGTGCCGTCTGGATTCGAACAGACCCCAGAAACGATAGGCATCGCCGCTGCAGAAGAAGCGTATCGGCTGAATGTCGTCGGGTTTCTCGGTGTAAATGCGGCGCAGCGTATCGATATCGAGCCGCATCGAGCGGCCATAGACGAAGGGACCGATGAATTCGCCCTTGTCGAAGAAATGCACCCGCTGCGGCGGCGAATGGATGTAGTCGACATTGCGGCTATGCAGGCCGTAAGGCGCCAGGAACTCGACGATCAGGATCGCGAAATAGACCAGTGCGAGAAAGATGCCGGAAATCAGCGCCAGGCGGTGCTGCTTGAACTTCCACCACATCAGCTGCTTCTGCGACGCGAGATGAATGCGCGACTGCGCAGAGGTCATCGTCTCCTGCGCTTGCGGATCGAACGGGGTGGTCGAGACAAAGTGCTCCAGGGGGGCGCCTGGTGGCGGCAAGGGCGACATTATTTGGTGCTCCTGCCTTGCAAGCGGATGCGGGGATCAAGGAAGCCGAGAGCGATATCCGAGATCAGCACGCCGATAACGTTCAGGAAGGCGAGGAACATCAGGAACGAACCGGCAAGGTACATGTCCTGGCTCTGCAGCGCCTTGACCAGCATCGGCCCGGTCGTTTCGAGCGACAATACGATGGCAACGATTTCGGCGCCCGAAATGATCGATGGCAGGATGGAGCCGATATCGGCGACGAAGAAGTTCAGCGCCATGCGCAGCGGATATTTGATCAGCGCCCGGGTCGGATGCAGGCCCTTCGCACGCGCCGTCGTCACATATTGCTTCTGCATCTCGTCGAGCAGGTTGGCACGCAGGCGGCGGATCATGCCTGCTGTTCCAGCGGTGCCGACGATGATCACCGGGATCCAGAGATGCGCGAGGATCGACTTCGCCTTCTCCCAGCTCATCGCCTCGTTCAGATATTGCTGGTCCATGAGATGGCCGATGGAGAGGCCGAACCACACGTTGGCGAAATACATCAGGATCAGCGCCAGCATGAAATTCGGGATGGCGATGCCGAGCAGACCGAAGAAGGTCAACCCGTAATCGCCCCAGCTATATTGATGGGTGGCCGAATAGATGCCGATCGGGAACGCGATAAGCCAGGTGACGAGGATGGTGGTGAAGGAGACGAGGATCGTCAGCCACAACCGGTCGCCGACGACATCGGAAACCGGCAGCTGGTATTCGAACGAATAGCCGAAATCGCCATGCAGCATGCCGCCGACCCAGTAGAAATAGCGGACGATCTCCGGCTTGTCGAAGCCGTACTGCTTCCGGAGTTCCTCGATTTCCTGGAGGTTGGCGGCTTCGCCCTGGGCGCGCAGCTCGGCGATCTGGCTTTCGAAGAAGTCGCCCGGCGGCAGCTCGATGATGGTGAAGACCAGAGCCGAGATCACGAACAGCGTCGGCACCATGGCGGCGATACGCCAGAGGATATATCTCAGCATCTCACGCCTCCTTCAGCCAGAACGCGTCAGGCATGTAGATGCCGAGGAAGGAGGTCGGGTCGAAGCCGTAAAGCGCCCGTTCCGGAACGTTCTGCATCTTCTTCGAGATCAGGATCGGCTGCAGCGCGCCGTTGATCAGGCCGATCGAGAAGACCTGCTGGGTATAAAGCGCCAGCATCTTGTGCCAGATCTCCTCCCGTTTCTTGAAGTCGGCGGTTGCTCCCCACTGGCTCAGCAGATCGACGAGCTGCACGACCTCGGGGATATCGGGCGCGCTACCTTCCTGGCCGGCCGAGAGGTAGTACATGCCCCAGATCGGCCATTGCAACTGATCGTCTACGGTCGGTGCAAGCTGTACCGGCGCCATGTCGGCGGTCGGCACGCCGTTCTCGATGCCGAACCAGATCGCCATCATGATCGAGCCGCTCATCGCGCGGCTTCTGAAGATGTCACGCTGGGAGGTCCGCGTGTAGAGCGCGATGCCGATCGTGCGGAAGTGATCGCGCACGAGTTCCAGCACGTCGGTATCGAGCGTGCTTTCGCCGGGTGTCTCGACGGTGATCTCGGCACGCCGCCCGTCCGGCAGAAGGCGGATATCCTCTTCGTCGCGATTCGTCAGGCCGAGTTCGTCGAGCAGCTTGTTTGCCTGATCGACATCATGCTGGATGAAGGCGTCGGCATATTCCTGCTTGAAGAGCGGGCTGTCGGGCAGAACCGTATCGGCGCTCGGCGTGCCAAGCCCATAAAACGCCACCATATTGATCTCGTGGCGGTCGATCGCCAGCGACAGCGCCCGGCGGAAGCGGACGTCGCGGAACAGCTTGCGCCAGACCTCATCGGCGCAATTGAGGTTCGGCAGCAGCGCAACGCGCGAGCCGCGGGCCTGCTTCCAGAGATTGACCTTCACCGGGAAGCGCTGCTCGGCCTCTTTCAGGAAGGTATAGTCGTTGAAGTCGATGCCGGTTGCCTGCAGGTCGGATTCGCCGGCGCCCGCCTTGGCGGCGATGATCGACGAGGAGCTGACATTCAGGATGAAGCGGTCGATATAGGGAAGCTGCACGCCGTTCTCATCGACACGGTGGAAAAAGGCGTTGCGGTCGAAGATGAACTGATCGGCCGGCGGCTTGGTCATGACCTTCCAGGGGTCGAGAGTCGGCAGATCCGGGTTCTCGGGACGCGAGGCGCGCGACATCTTGATGTGCAGGTCGGCCCACTTCTTGACCCGGTTTTCCTTCATCAGCGCCGAAAGGCGGAAATCGTCCTGATACTTCTTGTGAAACTGTTTCAGGTAGTGTGCCGGCCCGAAGATGACGAGCGGCAGCGGACCGGCGAGTGCCGGCAGGAAGCTTGGGTTCGGCTTTTCCCAGGTATAGCGGACGATGAGGTCGTCGAGCACCTCGAACTTCGGCAGGTCGCCGTGCGGACGCAGCTCCAACGCACCGCCGCCTGGGGTCGCTTCCTTGTTGAGGATAACATCCTCCCACCAGTAGCGGAAGTCATCGACCGTAAACGGCTTGCCATCCGACCACTTGTGATCTTCGCGAAGGTGGAAGGTGAAGATGCGGTCGTCTTCTGTCGTGTAACCGCCGAGAATGTCCGGCTGGAACTGCAGGTGCTTGTCGTAACCGATCAGCCTCGAATAGCCATAGACGGTCATGTAGCGGACGTCGCGCGGGCCGCCGATGATGGTCTTGACCTGGCCGCCATAGGTGCCGGGCGCCAGGCCCGCTTCCTTCATGTTGATGATGCGCGGATGCTTCGGCAGCCGCTGCGCCATCGGCGGAATGGCGTCGGCGCGCAGCTGGTCGCGCAGGAATTCCGGCTCGATATCGCGATCGTCGGAGGCGGCGCGGACAAGGGTAGGCGCAACCGTTGCGCCGATCATGCCGCCGAGGAAGGTGCGACGCGTTACCATGCGCGTAGCTCCTTGACGTCGGCACCTTTTCGGGCGCGCACGAAATGGCCTTCGCCGAGATCGGCATAGGCAAGCTCGGAAGCGTCGTCATGTTCGGCGGTAAAGGTCAGGCCCCAGTTCTGCTTGTCGGCAGCACCATTCTTGCGCAGCGCTTCGAAATCGAGTGGCCGGTCGAGATCGGGGAAGGGGACGGCTGCCAGCAGCGACTTGGTATAGGGGTGAACCGGATCGCGCAGGATGATTTCGCGCGGTGCGATTTCGACGATGCGGCCCTTGCACATGACGGCGATGCGGTCGGCCATGTAGTCGACGACGGCAAGATTGTGCGAGATGAACAGATAGGTCAGGCCAAGTTCCTTCTGCAGGTCCTTCAAGAGATTGAGGATCTGCGCCTGAACCGAGACGTCGAGCGCCGAAACCGGCTCGTCGAGGATGATGAGTTTGGGGCCGAGAGCAAGCGCGCGAGCGATACCGATGCGCTGGCGCTGGCCTCCGGAAAAGCTGTGCGGATAGCGGCTGAGGTAGCGGCGGTCGAGGCCGATGGCGCCCATCAGCGCTTCGACCTTGCGCTTGCGCTCCTCGCTGTCGCCGCGGTCGTGAATCTCGAGCGGCTCGCTGAGAATATTTCGCACCGTCATGCGCGGCGAGAGTGATGAGACCGGATCCTGAAACACCATCTGGATCTTGGTGCGCAGCTCCTGCAGCTCGTCGCCCTTGACGGTCAGAACGTCGATGACTTCCTTGCCGTCGTTGAAAACCACCGAACCGCTATCCGGTGTGATCGCCCGCATCAGGATCTTGCTGACCGTGGTCTTGCCGCAGCCGGATTCGCCGACGAGACCCAGGCACTCGCCGCGCCTGATGTCGAAGCTGACGTCATCGACGGCGCGCAGCACGGATTTTTCGCCCTGGCCGAAAAGGCCGCGCTTGCGGATCGCATAGGTTTTCGAGAGATTGTTGACCGACAGCAGCACCTTCGGCGCGTCGTGATCGACGGACGACTTCTTCTTGCCGATCAGCGATTCGAGATTGACCGGCACGTCGCGTAGCGCCTTCAGCCGTTCGCCGGGCTTCATGTCGAAATGCGGGACCGCGGCCATCAGGCCCTTCAGATAGGGATGCTGCGGGTTGCGGAAGATTTCCTTGACCGGACCGGCTTCCATGATCTCGCCGTGATAGATGACGACCACTTCGTCGGCCATGTTAGCGACAACGCCGAGATCGTGCGTGATCAAGAGCATCGCCATGCCGAGCTTGTGCTGCAGGTCGCGCAGGAGTTCCAAGATCTGCGCCTGGATCGTCACGTCGAGCGCCGTCGTCGGTTCGTCGGCGATCAGCAGCGCCGGCCGGCAGATCAGCGCCATCGCGATCATCGCGCGCTGGCGCATGCCGCCAGACAGCTCGAACGGGTACATGTCGTAGGTGCGCTTCGGATTGGCGAAGCCGACGAGGGCAAGCATCTCCTCGGTCTTCTCGCGCGCTTCCTTCTTGTCGGCGTCGGTGTGGATCAGTAGCGACTCGCTGATCTGGTTCCCAACCGTATGAATCGGCGAAAGCGAGGTCATCGGCTCCTGAAAGATCGTCGCCATGCGCTTGCCGCGCAGATCGCGCATCTGTTCGCTGTCGCGGCCATATTGCAGAATATCGGTGGTCTTGCCGTCGAGGGGATCGGTGAACAGGATCTTGCCCGTCGCCTTGGCCGGCGTCGGCAGAATGCCCATGATCGATTGACTGATGACGGATTTTCCGGAGCCGGATTCACCGACAAGTGCGGTGACCTTACCCGGTAGGATACGTAGCCCGGCGTCTTTTACGACACGCAGCTTGTCCCCGAAAACCGAGAATGAGACGTCGAGATTCTCGATACGCAACAAGTCGGACGCGGACGCCATACCAATGATATTCCCCAGTCTTATTCTGTTCCCGTTAAGGCACACTAGCCTACCGTAAGCGGGGTGTCCAGTTTATGACAGCTCTGGAGAATTTGGCGCTTTAGCGCTGATATTCAAGCAAAAATCGGCCTCTTTGAAGGCCACTTACTGAACGAACCTTTCAACCATCGGACGCTTCTCCTGCTTCTTCGCGTCACGATGCAGCAGGATCACCTGTTCGGCTTCGGACAGCCCATTCTGGGCGACGTCCTGGAAGGTTCCGCCATCGGCGAGCGGCGGCGGCGTGATGCGCGGCTGCAGCACGGTGACCTTCTGGCGGATGCCGCGCAGCTTTTCCTCGCCGAGCGTCGTCCATTCGCCGCCGCAATAGCCGGCGAACGCCTGGCTGGCGACAACCTCACGATTATACTTCTTGGTCAGCGACTGCAGGCGCTGGACTTCGTTGACGGCCGAACCGAAGGCCGAGAACGTTAGCCGGTCCTTCAGCCCGACATTGCCGAACATGACGTTGCCGATATGCAGGCCGATGCCGTAGCGCACCGGGCTCATGCTTTTTCCGGCGCGCTCATTGTTGAGCTCGGCAACACGCGACTGTGCCTGATGGACGGCCGATAGTGCTGCTTGTGCCGCAATCTTTGAAGGATCCTTGTGGCGGCCGCATGGATAGACGGCGAGAAAGCCGTCGCCGAGGAAGCTCAGGATCTCGCCGCCATTGCGGTTGAAGGGTGCGGCAATCGCGTCGAAGAACTCATTCAGCGTATCGATATAGGCCTGGCGGCCCTCCTTTTCGGCGAACATCGTCGACTGGCGCATGTCGCCCATGACGAGCGCGGCACGGATCGTCTCGCCGTCGCCGCGGCGGATCTGGCCGTTCAGCACCCGCTTGCCGGCATCGCCGCCGAGATAGGTGGTCAGCATATTGTTGGCGAGCTTGCCGAGCACCGCCATCTTGGCGGCGACGGCCAGATGGTTCTGCATGCGCAGCAGCGCTTCGATCATGTCGTCGGAAAAGCCGGAATGCGCGTCCGTCGACCACGAGCCCATCATGCCCTGTACGGAGCCATCGCCGAACGGCTGCACGAAGGCGAGATAGTCGGTGATCTTCTCCTTGCGGAGATCGTCGAAGATCGGGAATTCGGCCGGTCCTTCCTGGCTCATCCGGCGGCGAATGTGCTGCAGGTTGTTGTCGAGCAGGTAGTAATAGGGGCTTTGGAGGAAACGATCCGGCTTGGCGCCGGCCGAATGCCGGTAACCCTCGATGGTGACGCCACTCGAGCGCCGCCAGGTGAAGCTCAGCGCATCATAAAGCGGATGCAGCATTGAAAAGGTCAGGTGAACGCGGGCGATCGGCAGACCGGCAGCGGCGATGCGCTCGCAAAAACCACGAACGATATTCTCCAGATCATCGCCGGCCAGCGAAGAATTGGTCAGCCATTCGGCGACGCGGTCCAGAAGAATGGAGGACACGCTGGATTCGATGGTGCTCATTTTTGGTATTATCCTCATCAAGCACGTCCGTTCCTGAAAGCGACGAAAAACCTGCCTGCAGCGCGGTCACGCGCAGGGCGGGGGGCAAGATGGACGAGCGGTATTATTGGGTCAACGATCTGCCGAAGACCCGGCAAACCTACCTGTCAGAGCCCGAAAAGAGCGAGGACGGGTGTCCTTTCTGGTGGTTCATTATCCTAATCAGATAGGCATTTGATCGATCCGAAACAATGCTATCCGGATAATTTTCTGCCTCCGGTTTCGATGTCTGCGGCCAGCGAGTCTTTTCGGCCACAGTGCAAAAGAGGTGCGATGCGATTACGGCTTGTATCGGGCAGCGCCGATCACGACCGCTTCACCATCCTGTCAGGCAGAAGGCGGGTTTAAATCATTGCGATCTTGCATTATCTCACCCATGACTTTCCTCGTCAGAAGAGACCCCGTCTTGGCCACCTCGCAGACATCAGCCGCCCTTTCCGCAAAGATCAGCGATCGCACCGCCCGCGCCGGCATCATCGGCCTTGGCTATGTCGGCCTGCCGCTGGCCATGGCGATCGCCCGCAGCGGCTTTCCGGTCACCGGTTTCGACATCGATCCGAAGAAGATCGTCGCGCTTGATGCGCGAAAATCCTACATCGATGCGGTGACCGATGTGGCGCTCGCCATTGAGATCGACGCAGACCGCTTTTCGGCAACGACCGATTTTGCCGGGCTGAAAGCTTGCGATGTCATCGTCATCTGCGTGCCGACGCCGCTGACCAAGCACCGGGATCCGGATCTTTCCTATGTCGAGGCGACGTCGCGCGCCATTGCGGAACACCTTCGGCCGGGCCAGCTGGTCGTGCTGGAATCGACCACTTATCCGGGGACAACCGATGACGTCGTCAAGGTAATCCTCGAAAAGACCGGTCTGAGGTCGGGCGCCGATTTCTTCATCGGCTTTTCTCCGGAGCGCGAAGACCCCGGCAACCAGCATTACAACACGGCGACCATTCCCAAAGTCGTCGCGGGTGACGGGCCGGATGCGCTGGAGCTGATGACGAGCTTCTACGGGGCGGCCGTCTCGACAGTCGTCCCTGTCTCGTCGAATGCGACCGCTGAAGCTGTCAAGCTAACGGAGAACATCTTCCGCTCGGTCAATATAGCGCTCGTCAATGAACTGAAGACCGTTTACGCCGCCATGGGTATCGACGTCTGGGAAGTGATCGACGCCGCCAAGACCAAGCCGTTCGGCTATATGCCGTTCTATCCCGGTCCCGGTCTCGGCGGGCACTGTATCCCGATCGATCCCTTTTACCTGACCTGGAAGTCGCGCGAATACGAGCTTCCCACACGCTTTATCGAGCTGGCCGGTGAGATCAATTCCGCAATGCCGCGCTATGTCGTCGGAAAGCTTGCCGAGGCACTCGATATCCGCGCCGGCAAGGCGCTGAGCCGCAGCAAGGTGCTGGTGATCGGTCTTGCCTACAAGAAGAACGTCGCCGATATTCGTGAGAGCCCGTCGCTCAGGCTGATCGAGATCATTGAGGAGCGCGGCGGCAAGGCCGACTACAGCGATCCTTTCGTGGCCGAAATCCCGCCGACGCGCGAATACCAGGCGCTGAAGGGCCGGAAGTCCGTTGAGATCAGCACCGAGACGCTTGCGGACTATGATGTAGTTCTTATCGCCACCGATCATGACGCGGTTGACTACGGCGTGCTGGCTAAGAGCGCGCCTCTGATCGTCGATACGCGCAATGTATTCGCGCGCCTCGGCCTGGCTGGCGATCACATCATCAAGGCGTGATCGCAGGGTGCTTGGCCCGGTGCCTATTCTTTCCAGCACTGAGATCAGTCCTCTGTAGACGAAGGTCGCATTAGGCTCCAATTTGCAATTTGCGACATTAGAACCCATCTAATGTCAGGAAACACGGATCCGTTCTCCGCCATTTGCAGGCCCAGCCGCTTCCGTTTACCGAAAACAAACCATATCCAGTTGCAATCCAAGGCGAAAACCGCTTGCTTAGGAAAATCTACTTGTTCTGCCTGTAGCGGTAGGCGGATTGGTAAGGAAACGGCATGTCCGTAGCATGGTGCTCTTCGCAACCAGATCAGTTTGTGGTTACGATCGCATCCACGGGAACGTCCGATCGACGAAAGAATGAGCAAAGAACTATTTCAGGTTAAGTTTTGGGGCGTCCGGGGCAGCATTCCGGTTTCGGGACCCGAGTTCGATCACTATGGTGGCAACACCACGTGCATCGAAATCCGTTGCGGCGCCCACCGTATGATTTTCGACGCGGGCTCCGGCCTGCGCGAAGCCGGGCTCGCGATGCTCAACGAGAGCGTCAGCGACGTCGATCTGTTTTTCAGCCACTGCCACTATGACCACATCATCGGTCTGCCCTTCTTCAAGGCTATCTATTACCCGTCGATCCACCTGAACATCTGGTCAGGACATCTGGACGGCAAGATGACCACCAAGGAGATGGTCAACCAGTTCATCAGCCCGCCCTGGTTTCCGGTGAAGACCGATATTTGCCAGGCGACGATGGATTTCCGCGATTTCCACGCCGGTGAAGTCCTGTCGCCGCGCGACGGCATCAAGATCAAGACCTACATGCTGAACCATCCGGGCGGCGCCATCGGCTACCGTATCGAATGGGGTGGCCGGTCCGTTGCGCTGATCTTTGATATCGAGCATATCCCGGGTTCTTACGATCCGGTGTCGCTGGAGATGATGAAGGACGCCGATCTGGCGATCTACGACTGCACCTATAACGAAGACGAGATGCAGCGCTTCAAGGGTTTCGGTCACTCGACATGGCAGCACGGCGTCGAGCTTGCCAAGATGGCGGGCACGAAGCAGTTCGCGCTCTTCCATCACGCGCCGTCGCGTACCGACCAGCAGCTCGGCCAGATGGAGCGTGAGGCGCAGGCCGCTTTCCCGACATCCTTTGCCGCCCGCGACAATCAGGTTATCGATATCTAGGTCTTGAGCAAGCTGGCGGCGGGCGTCCAGGCGACCGCCTTGATCCCGGCTGTCTCCCTGAACAGCGCATCGCAGAAATTCCAGGCTGCGGCGTCATGGACGAGATGGTGCGTCAGAAGACCGATCGGCTCGTCGCTGCCCTCGAAGCGGTTCTGCAGCTCGGCGACCAGTTCTGCAATCAGCTCTTCTTCCGGCCGCCCGCCGCGGGTACCATGCCAATCCATGATATCTACATGGGTATTCAGAATGCCGATCGGCTGGCCCGGCGCGGCTTGTCCATAGGTGGAGAGGCTTTCGAAGCCGAGTGCGGAAAGCTTCGGGATCAGCGCATCGTCGATCCGGTTCCACGGCGGCACCAGCATCGGCACGAAAGACGTCTCGTGAAGCTGCTTCAGATTGAGGAAGCCGTGATAGAGCTCGCCAAGCACCGCCTCGGCCAGGCGATGGCTGCCAAGCTCCTGCTTCTTCTCCTCCGCCGGGGCGTGATTTTGATGCGCCCAGCCATGAACTGCCACGGCTGCATGTTTCTCATTGGCCAGGCGCTGCGAGAGCGCCGGTCCGGTCTTCGCCGGCACCACAGCAAGCGTCACCGGCACGTCGTAGCGATTGGCAAGCCCCAGCAGTGTGTCGAGCGCGCCGGTCGGTTCGATCGCATCGTCATCGCGCCACCAGAACGCCGCGGTGCGGCCCGCGGCAGTCCACCGCGCCAACTCGCCGCGAAGGGGTTCCCAGGCCGTATTGCCGCTCATCGCTTCACTCCTGCATAGGTCTTCAAGATATCGTCGAGGGCCGCTGCCGCGGTTGCGATCGACCGCTCTTCGAGAACGAACCGGCGCGCTTCGGCGCCCATCTTACGCCGTTTCTCCGGGCGCTCCAGCAGCTCACGGATCGCGACTGCATAGGCCGCCACGTCGCCTTCAGATGTCAATACGCCGGTGGAGCCGTTGCCGATCACTGCGGGGACACCCGCGGTCTCCTGGGCGACGGCGGGAAGTCCGGCGGCCTGCGCCTCCAGATAGGCCAGGCCATAGGCCTCACCGCAACCCGGCCAGACATATATCGCAGACTGCTTCAGCAGCGCAGCGATCTCCACCGGGCTGCGCTCACCGCACCACTCGATGCGTCCGGGCTCGAAACCGACAAACAGCGCTTCGACAGCATTCCTTTCAGGACCGTCACCGGCGATCGCCAGCGTCCAGGCCGTATCGCGGATCTGATGCAAAGCGGCCGCGAGCATCGCATAGCTTTGCATCTTGTCGCCCGGGCGCATCATCGCGACCGCGATCAACCGCGTTGGATCGGCAACCGTGCCGGGCTCCGCATAGAGCGCCGGATCGATGAATGGCTGGATCGAGGCCATGCGTGCCTCGGGAATCGCCCGCTCGACACCGGCGCGGTCCCGCGCCGTCATCGCGATGTTAACCGCCGCCTGCCGGATAGCGCTGGCGACCAGCGCCTGTGCCGGCTGCCAGGGGCCTTGATCACGCTTCGGCGAATAGGATGCCTCGACGGTCACATAGGGAATGTCGAGTTCACCGCAAAGGACGGGACCGAACGGATCCGGCGATTTGTAATAGGGGTGGTAGCAAAACCAGAAGTCCGGCTTAGCGCCGGCAGCAAACTCTGCCCGCAGCCGCTGCAATTCGCTCTGGCGGCCCTCTTCCAGGAGCGCTGCGGCCTCCGGTGTTGCGGCGAAATTCCGGAAGCTGGAGACGAGTTCGACCTCATGGCCTGCCAGATCGAGCGCGCGCATCAGAAGCCTGCCCATCAGCCGGTCGCCGGAGGGGACGGGATGGCCGGGAGACTTCAAAGGCGCGTAAAAGGCAATCTTCATCAGCGAGCGCCCGCCGAGACAGAGCGTTTCCAATTCCCGATCCAGCCTGCGGCGAAATTCTGCGCTATGGTCCGCTTCCTTAAGAGTTGCTGATAAACATATAGAATGTGATCGCAGTTGAAGAAGGCGGCATTCCGCTTCTCTTCGAACATCTCTATTGCATAAGAGATTCGATCTTCAAGAACGGGAATGAATGGCCGCCGTCGCAGACACAAGCATTTTCCCCGAGCGGAACATCCGGCGTGCCCGGCTGGGCGCCGGGCTGATCATGTTCCTGTTCGTGACGCTGCATCTGTCGAACCATGCGCTCGGCCTGATTTCGGTCGGAGCCGCCGAAGATGGCCGCCGGCTGTTCATGATGCTGTGGCGTAACCCGGTCGGGACGGTTGCTCTTTATGGCGCCATCCTCACCCACATGACGCTGGCGCTGCGCTCGCTTTATATCCGGCGCAGCCTCGTCATGCCAAAGGGTGAGCTGGCGCAGATCGCCCTCGGCCTGGCCATACCACTGATCATCATGGACCATGTGATCGGCACGCGCATCGTCCACGAGCTGTTTCACTACTCCGACAACTACGAAACGATCGTCAGTCTGTTGTGGATCAATTCGCCAAGTTCGGGTGTGCGCCAGGCACTTGCGGTCGTCGTCGTCTGGACCCACGGATGCATCGGCCTGCATTTCTGGCTGCGCTATCGCCCGTGGTATCAGGCTTTTTCGCCGCTGCTTCTGGCTTTGGCAATCCTGCTTCCGGTGCTCGCCCTTCTCGGCTTTGCCGAAATGGGCCGGACGATCGCCGAGCCTGCCTATGAGGGTCTCGTCGATACCGGCCACTATCTGCAGAACCTGAACCGCCGCTACTATTCCGACCCGGAAGCGCAAAGGCAGATCGCCTTGATCCGCGCCGGTCTCTACAGCAGCTTTTCGCTGGCGCTGCTCTCGGTCGTCCTCGCCCGCAGCCTGCGCAAATGGAAGGAAGCCACCGATCAGATCGCCGTCCACTACCCGGCTGGTGAGACCATCCATGTGCCGCGCGGCTTCACCGTGCTGGAGGCGAGCCGTCTTGGCGGCTTGCCGCATTATTCTGTCTGCGGCGGCAAAGGGCAGTGTTCCACCTGCCGCGTGCAGATCCTCAGCGACTATGAGAGCCTGCCGCCACCCGACAAAATGGAACAGACGACGCTCCGGCGGATCAATGCCGCCCCGGATGTCCGGCTTGCCTGCCAGCTGCGGCCGAACCATGACCTGACCGTCGTGCCGCTGCTGATCCCGGCAACGGAGGCGACTCTACCTGCCAACACGCAGGAAACGAGCCCCGGCCGCGAGCGGGATATCGCGGTACTCTTCTGCGACATGCGCAATTTCACGGCGCTGACGGAGCCCCGTCTTCCCTTCGATATCGTCTTCCTGCTGAACCGCTATTTCGCGCTGGTCGGCAAGGCTGTCGAGCAGGCCGGCGGCCGCGTCGACAAGTTCATCGGGGACGGCGCCATGGCGCTGTTCGGCATCAACACCTCGCCGGAAGAGGGCTGCAGGCAGGCGCTGAAGGCGGCCGCGACCATCGCCGAAGAGATCGAGAAGCTCGGTCATGAACTGGCCGAGGAGCTGTCGATCCCGTTGCAGATCGCTATCGGCATCCACACCGGTCCGGCAGTCGTCGGCACGATGGGATACGGCCGCGTCCGCAGCCTGACCGCCGTCGGCGATACCGTCAACGTCGCCAGCCGCCTCGAGCATGCCGCCAAGGAATTCGACGCGGCGATCGTCATTTCCGAACCAGTCGCCGAGCGCGCCGGCGCCGACATGACCGGCATCGAAAGCCACGAGATCAACGTCCGCGGCCGGGCGCTGCCGCTGAAGGTCTTCGTGATTCCCAAGGACAAGGCGGCGCTGCCGCTGCAAGGAAAAGCCTGATGGCCGCCAATGCGCTGCTGACGCAAAAATACTGGATCAAGCGGCTTCGCAAGATGCGCAATGCCACTGCTGCCCGCTTCTTCGATACCCGCCTTGGCCGCCGTCTGCTGATCGAAAGCATCGGGCCGCGGGTACTGACGATGACCGTCGATGCCGGCGACCACCGCATGACCTTTTCGCCATCCGACTATATCGGCCGCAAGGTCTTCCGGAAGGGGCATTTCGAGCGTGATCATGTCGACCGGTTGCTGGCCGTGCTCCGGGAGCGCGGCCTGTCGCGCAAAGACAGCGTGCTGCTGGAACTCGGCGGCAATATCGGCACCCAGACCGTCTATTTCGCGCTGAGCGGCGCCTATTCCCGCATTGTCAGCGTCGAGCCGGATCCGCGCAACTTTCCCCTGCTGCAGACGAATATCCGCCAGAACCGGCTGGACGGGATCGTCACACCGGTCAATTGTGCCGCAGGAGAGATGGCAGGCGAGATCGACTTCTTCATGAACGCCGCCAATCATGGCAAGAGCAGCGCGATTAGACAGAGCCCGTCCGATATCAAGATCAGCGTTCCCGTCCGCCCGGTCGCGGCAATCCTTGGCGATCTCGGCCTCGAACAGAGCGCCGTCGGTCTGGTCTGGATGGATATCGAGGGATACGAGCCCGTCGCCTGCCGCTCGATGACCGAGCTGATGAAGCGGCGCGTGCCTCTATACATGGAGTTCACGCCGCTCTTTTACGGCCCGGATCAGACCCGCGATTTCATCTCCACCCTGGCTTCCTTCTACGAGAACTGCCTCGTGTTTTTCGAGGAGGGCGAGCAGCAGATGAAAGTGCGCGAGCTGCCCGGCGGTATCGACCAGTACGACGTGCTGTTTCTACCCTAATGCGCCATACCCAGCGCCAGCGAGTGGTGGCAATGGACGCCGGCAAGCACGCCGGAGGCTGAGGCCAGTGTGGCGTTGTGCATCGGGTTCGTCGCGTCGCCTGCGGCGTAGACGCCTTTCACTGTGGTTTCCTTGCGCTCATCGAGACGAATGACAGGGCCAAGCGGCGCATCGTCAAATTCGCAGCCGAGCTGTTCGGCAAGCGGGGTGGCCATCGATACTTTGGGCGCGACGAAGATCGCCGAGAGCGGTACGACACGGCCATCCTGAAGCCTGACAGCCTCGAGATCTGGCGCGGTGCCGAGGAATTCGACGATCGGGCTGCTTTCGACGCGAACCTGACGGGCCGCCAGTTGCGCCAGCTGCTCCTGATCAGGCTCGACGAGGCCCTGCGAGAAATAGGTGGCCGGACCCCAATCCGGGATCAGCAGCGCCGCGTGAATCGAGAAGGGATGACTGCCGAGCACGCCGAGCGCACGATCGCGCACCTCGTATCCGTGGCAATAGGGGCAATGAAGCGCCGAGCGGCCCCAGCGTGCGGCAAGCCCCGGAATATCCGGCAGCGTATCCCTGACGCCTGTCGCCAGCAGCAACCGGTCGGCGCTGAACTGCCGTCCATCCGCCAGCACCACATTGAATTTGCCACCGGTCTTTTCGGCGGTGATCGCTTCCCCTTCGGCGAAGCTCACCGTCGGATAGGCCGAAAGCTGGCGCTTGCCCTCCAGCATGATCGCGGCCGGGGTCATGCCGTCCTGGCCGAGAAACCCGTGCGATGCCTCGGCGAAGCGATTGCGCGGACGCCCGGCATCGATCAGCAGGATGCTGCGGCGGGCGCGGGCGAGCTGCATGGCGGCGGAGAGCCCGGCAAAATTGCCGCCGATGACGATTGCTTCATAATGCATGATGTCGCTCCTTCTTGCATTTCACGCATCTACATAAGTTACGTGAAATGATGTCGTCAAGTCCTACGTCACTTGTGTTGTTACGAATGGCATGGGATAGTGCGGAGTAGACGCATACGAGGATGATGATGAGAAGTGACAGCCGCCTGTCCCGCATGCTGCATGTGCTGCTCCACATGGATCGGTATCAGAAACCGGTGACATCCGAGATGATCGCCGGGATGCTGAGCACCAATCCCGTTGTCGTCCGCCGCACCATGGCGGGGCTCAGGGATCAGGGATATGTGCGCTCGGAGAAGGGTCATCATGGTGGCTGGACGCTGGTCAAGCCACTGTCCGAGATCGCCCTGCTCGATGTCTATCAGGCGATCGGCGAGCCGGAGCTGTTCGCCATCGGTCCGGCATCCGATCATCCGGAATGCCTGGTCGAACAGGCGGTCAACAATGCCGTCGGCGACACCTTGCGGGAGGCCGAGGCGCTGATCCTCGCCCGGCTGAAAGCGGTGACGCTCGGCGATCTCGCCGGCGAATTCGAGCGCCGCTACGCGAAGCTCGGCGCGTCCGGCCCAATGCCGGAGATCTGTAGCGACTGAAAGCTATGTGCGGCGGTAGAGGAAATAACGCCCGGATTTGATGCCGTCAGGCAGCGGCAGGGGATCGAGTTCAGGCCGGTCGAGCGGCAGGCCGGAGACGGCAATGCCGCCGGAGCGCAGAACCCCGGCCATCAGCTGCGGCAGCCAGGTCAGGGTCACGGCATCGATATCGTCGTGACCGGTGCCGATATCGGCATGCGCAAGCGCCGCGTTGACGCCGAGAAAACGCTGCCCCGTCTCGCGGATATCGCCGGTCACCATATCTTCGGCGGGCGGCGTCGAGGCGGAATAGGAGCGGACCTCGCGGTCGAAGGCGATGATGCGGCGGCCGGCGAAAATCTCGCGTAGATGGTCGTAGGTCCGTCCGTTGCCGAGGCCGAATTCGATGACCGGGCCCTCAAGCGGCCCGACCAGACCGACGATCGAATTCAAGATATCGCGCTGAGCCGTCAGGCGGCGGATGAAGCTGTCGAGGCGGCTCATCTATGTCCTTGTCCGTCATTCATTTATCTTGCGGTGCTATCACACGAAACTGTGCGAAGTCGATTGCCGTAACTCCTGAAATGGCGTTGCCGCCGCTACAACTGTCTGTGATAAGGTCGGGTCATGAGCGCCGCTTCCAACGATCAGTTCTTTGCTTCCGTGCCGGTCTTTGCCGAGTTCAAGGGTGTGGCCGATACTGGCAATTACCGCCCCCTGCCCGAGGGATGGATCCTGGCGCTGGCCGACATCGTCGGCTCCACCAAGGCGATCGGTGACGGGCGCTACAAGGACGTCAACATGGCGGGCGCTTCGGTGATTTCCGCCGTGCTGAACGCTGTCGGAAAG
Organism: Rhizobium sp. 05N430; assembly: GCF_056396985.1. Taxonomy (NCBI): domain Bacteria; kingdom Pseudomonadati; phylum Pseudomonadota; class Alphaproteobacteria; order Hyphomicrobiales; family Rhizobiaceae; genus Rhizobium; species Rhizobium sp. 05N430. The sequence goes on from NZ_JBFTMO010000011.1 coordinate 113,821, forward strand.
GGTGACTTTCCCTTCGTCTTCGGCGGCGACGGTGCGATGATCGCCCTGCCTGCATCGCATGAGGATGCTGCCCGCGCGGCACTTGCCGCGGTCCAGGTCTGGGTGAGGGAAGATCTCGTCCTCGACCTGCGGACCGCGATCGTTCCCGTTGCCGATATCCGCAAGGAAGGGCTGGATGTGCGCGTTGCCCGCTATTCGGCAAGCCCCTACGTGACCTACGCAATGTTTGCCGGCGGGGGCAACAGTTGGGCCGAAAAGCAGATGAAATCGGGACGCTACGGCGTTGCCGCAGCCCCCGCGGGCACCCGGCCGGATTTGGCCGGTCTCTCCTGCCGCTGGAACCCGATCGAGGCCGAGAACGGGGAAATCGTCTCGATCATCGCCGTTCCCGGTGAAGCGGGCTCCGGTCCGGAGTTCCAGTCGCTGGTCACCGCCATCGTCGCCATCTCGTCGGAACAAGGCCGCGGCGGCCATCCAGTGCCTGCAGACGGCCCGGACCTGTCTTTCTCGAGGAAGGGCATCGAGCGCGAGGCCAAGGCAACCGCGGCGCCTGGCAGGCAATGGCGCCAAAAACTGTTCATCATGCTGCAGCTGGCACTGACCGTGATTTTCTTCAAGCTGTGCATCCCCTTCGGCAGGTTCGACGCGCGTCAATACAAGCGCGACGTCGCCGGAAATTCCGATTTCCGCAAATTCGACGACGGACTGAAAATGACGATCGATGTCGATAGCGCGCGGTTCGAGCGGATCGAAGCCCTGCTCAAGGAGGCGCAGAGCAAGGGGATCGCCCGTTACGGCCTGCACCGGCAGGATTCGGCGCTGATGACCTGTTTCGTGCCGACGCCGATGTCGCGCGACCACATCCATTTCATCGACGGCGCCAGCGGCGGCTATGCGGTCGCCGCCAGCAAGATATCGGGCAAGACATTGGGGCCGATCGAATTGCTGGATCGCTGACCACCGGACCTCGCGTCCAAGAGCGCATCAACCCATTGTCATGAAACTGAAATCGAACTGTCGCAAAGCTGTCATCCGGCCTGCCTAAATGTCGCCGTAATTTCTGAAGCGACATCCGGTTCCCCATGAACGCCCCCGCAATTCCGTCGAATACCGCCGTTTCCGCGGCCGGGCTCGAATTGAGCTATGGGCAGACGCGCATCCTCAAGGGGATCGACATCTCTCTTCGCAAGGGTGAGACATTGGCGCTGCTTGGCCCATCAGGCTGCGGCAAGACCACGCTGCTCAGGCTTGTCGCCGGCCTGCTGGCGCCGACGAGGGGCCATATCGCCATTACCGGGCAGCGCGTTGCAGGCGAGGGCACCTTCGTGCCTCCGGAGCGCCGCGGGCTGGGCATGGTCTTCCAAGATTATGCGCTCTGGCCACATCTGACGGTTGGCGGCAATGTCTCGTTTCCGCTTGAAATGCGCGGCGTCGGAAAGGCCGAGCGCCGGGAGCGGACGATGCGGGCGCTGGACAAGGTCGGGCTTGCAGCCTTTGCCGACCGCCGTCCGAGCGATCTTTCCGGCGGCCAGCAGCAGCGCGTGGCGATCGCCCGTGCCATCGTTGCCGAGCCGCAGCTGATCCTTTTCGATGAGCCGCTTTCGAACCTCGATCGCGAGCTGCGCGAAAACATGGTCGGTGAGCTTGCTGATCTGATTGCGACATTGGGGCTGACGGCGATCTACGTCACCCACGATCACAGCGAGGCGCTGACGCTTGCCGATCACGTTGCGGTGATGCGCGGCGGGCTGATCGAGCAGCTTGCTTCACCCGATATGCTGATCGAGCGCCCTGCGACGCCTGAGGTTGCCGACTTCCTGCGGCTCGGCTGTCTGGCCGATATCGAGCGCCGCGGTGCGATCTGGTTTTTCAAGGACAGCGATGTGGCGTTAATGCCGGCCGAAGAGGCGGCGGCGCGCAGCGCCCGCATCCTGATCCCGACCGCCGGGATTTCCGCATCTGGAGACGCCCCCGATCGTCTGAGCGCCGAAGTGCTGCGTTCGCAGTTTCGCGGCGACGGCCATCTGGCCACGGTTTCGCTCGCCGGGTTGCCTGGCGTCGAGCTGCAGGTGCTCAGCCGTCTCAAGCTGCGCCCCGGCGAACGCATAGGCCTTGCCGTCGATCCCACGCAGATCCGCTTTTTTGAACAGACTGCCGATAATTCAAAACAGGAGAGACTCGAAAATGTTTAAGTCTTTGAAGAGCATCACTTTTGGCGTGGTTGCTGCCGCGCTTATGGCGGGCGTCGCCCATGCCGACGTCACCGTTTACACCGCTGGCCCGCAGAGCCTGATCGACAAGCTGTCGGCTGGCTTCACCGCTCAGACCGGCGTCAAGGTCAATGTTTTCCAGGCAACGACCGGCAAGGTCATGGCCCGTATCGAAGCCGAAGCTGCAAACCCGGTCGTCGATGTCGTCATCTCGGCTTCCTGGGATACGGCAAACGATTTCGCCAAGCGCGGCTGGCTCGTCAATTATGCAAGCCCGAACGCTGCCAAGGTTCCTGATTTCCTGAAGTCGGAAGGCGCCGTTGCGCAAGGCATTTCGGCTCTGGGCATCGTCTGGAACTCGAAGAGCGGCACGCCAAAGCCGTCTGAATGGGCCGATCTCGCGAAGTCTGAATACAAGGACCTCGTCAACATTCCGGATCCCGCGCAGTCTGGCTCGTCCTTCGAGCTGACCGCCGCTCTCGGTGGCCAAGACGACTGGAAGCTGTTCAAGGATCTGAAGGCCAACGGTGCCATCATCGCCGGTGCCAATGCTGACGCCCTCAACCCGGTTCTGCAGGGTGCCAAGGCCGTTGTCTTCGGCGCGGTCGACTACATCGCGCTTGCCGCCCAGAAGAAGGGCGAGAATATCGAAGTCGTGTTCCCGGCTTCGGGCACCGTCATCGCGCCGCGCCCGGCTATGATCATGAACTGGTCCAAGAACCAGGACGATGCCAAGAAGTTCATCGACTACATGCTCTCGGACGAAGGCCAGAAGCTCGTTGCCGGTGAGATGCTGATGCCGTCGCGCACCGATATTGCGGCTGCCCGCCCGCTGATCAGCGATCTGAAGCTCCTGAAGTATGATACGGCCGCCGTTTACGGCAAGCGTAAGGAAACGCTGAAGTCCTTCGCAGAACTCTACGGCGCCAAGTAAGGTCTGACGAGATGAAAGCGAACGGCATCGGCGGCACGGCTCCGGCCGCCTGGCTGGCAACAGCGGGTCTCATCCTCGTCGTTGCCGTTCCCTTCATCGCCGTCGTCCTGCAAGGCATCTTTCCCCAACTTGGACGGGGCTCGTTTGGGAGCCCCTTCTCCTCGCTCTACGCGACGCTTGCCGATAGCTCGCTGATCCGAATGGGCGGCAATACCATCCTGCTCGGCGCGTGCGTCGTCCTGGCTTCGGCGCTCGTTGCCGTGCCGCTCGGCGTCTTTCGCGCCCTCTACCGCATCCCCTTCGCGACCCTCTGCGATGTGGTGCTACTCGTCCCCTTCATGATCCCGCCTTATATCGCCACACTCGGCTGGATCATGACGCTGCAGCCGCGCGGCTATCTTGAGCAGCTTGCCGGCTTCAACCTGGCGCCCTTCCTGTTCTCGCTGGCCGGCATGACCGTGGTCATGGCCTTCAACACGTTCCCGGTCGTCTATTTCGCGGTGTCGCGCACTGTCGAGGCCGTCGGTGCCCGCTATGCCGATGTCGGCCGTGTTTTCGGCGCCAGCCCGGCGCGCGCCTTCTGGCGCATCACCCTGCCGCTCTCCGCACCCGGCCTGACGGCCAGCCTGATGCTCGTCTTCGCCGCAGCGATCGAAGAATACGGCACGCCCGCGGCACTTGGCCGCCGGGTCGGCTTCCAGGTGCTGGTGACGGGCATCGACCTTCGCGTCACCGACTGGCCGATCGATCTGCCGGGCGCTGCGATCCTCTCGCTGGTGCTCGTCGCCATGTCGCTCGCCACCTTCCTGCTGCAGCGCTGGATTCTGGCGCGCCGCTCCTACCAGACGGTTGGAGGCAAGCCGACCGCGAAAGACAAGCGGCCGCTCGGCGCGCTGAAGGTCCCGGTCATGATCAGCTTTGCCGTTGTCGCTTTCCTCGCGACAGGCGTGCCGCTTTTGGCGATCCTTGCAACCGCGCTGGCGCGCACCATTTCCGGCGGTCTTGCGCTCGACAATGTCAGCCTCGACAATTTCATCGCCGTTTTCAGCAACAGTGCCGGTGCCGTCACCGCGCTGATCAACAGTTTCTCGCTCGGCATCGGCACGGCTGTTATCACCGGCCTCGTCGGCGTCACCGCCGCTTATACCGTCGTGAAGACGAAGATGCGGGGCCGGATGGTGATCGATATCATGACCATCCTGCCGAACGCGCTGCCCGGCATCGTCGTCGCTGTCGGGCTGATCCTCGCCTGGAACATGCCGGGCCTGCCGTTCACGCCCTACAATACCGGCTTCATCCTGCTGCTCGCCTATTGCTGCATCCTGCTGCCGCAGCCGGTGCGCTACACCGCAGCCGCCTTCCAGCAGATCGGTGACAATCTGGAAGCCGCCGCCCGCGTCTGCGGCGCCAGCGGCACCGTGGCCTTCCGGCGCATTCTGCTGCCGCTGGTCTTCCCGAGCCTTGCCTCCTCGATGCTGCTGGTCTTTGCACTGGCCTCGCGCGAGCTTGTCGCATCCGTCGTCGTCGCCCCGGTCGGAATGCAGACGATCGCCACCTTCATCTGGCGGCAGTTCGAGCAGGGTTCGATCGGCCTCGGCATGGCCATGGCCTTCATCGCCATCTGCATTACCACGCTGCTGCCGCTCATCCTGATGCGGCTGATGCGGCGCGGAAATATCGCCGCCGATTAGAGACTGGTGGTGATCCCGCCATCGACCATCAGCATATGGCCGTTGACGAAGGACGAAGCCTCCGAGGACAGGAATACCGCAGCACCCACCAGCTCCTCGACATTGCCCCAGCGCCCGGCCGGCGTGCGCCCTTCCAGCCAGCTGGAAAATTTCGGATCATCGACCAGCGCCTGGTTCAGTGGCGTCTTGAAATATCCGGGCGCAATCGCGTTCACCTGCAGACCGTACTTGGCCCAATCCGTCGCCATGCCGCGCGTCAGGTTCTTCACCGCGCCTTTCGTCGCCGTATAGGGCGCGATGCTCGGGCGGGCGAGTTCGGCCTGAACCGAAGCGATGTTGATGATCTTGCCGCGTCCGCGGCTAATCATCGCCTTGGCGACCGGCTGGCTGACATAGAAGACGCTGGAGACATTGGTCTTGAAGATCTCGTCCCACTTCTCGACCGGAAAATCTTCGAGCGGCGTGCGAAACTGCATGCCGGCATTGTTGATGAGGATATCGATCGGCCCGATTTCCTCTTCGATATAGGCAATGCCGCCGCGCGCCGCCTGCGCGTCCGTAACGTCGAAGGCGGCGCTCAGCGCATGATGACCCTTGCCCCGGATCACTTCCGCCGCCTCCGAAGCCTTGCTGGCGTTGCGGCCGTTGATGACCACGGACGCCCCATGCTCGGCCAGCCCGAGTGCCAGCGCATAGCCGATGCCCTGGCTGGAGCCGGTGATCAACGCACGTTTTCCGGTGAGGTCGAATAGGGGGAAGGACAAGCGGGATACTCCTCTTTGGCCTGCGATCAAAGAGGAGTCGGCTCGCCAATGCAAGCCGCGGCTTTGACGCAAGTGTTGCTATTTGCTACCCGATTTGCTGCTATTAGAGGACAGCGATGAAGCTTCGCGAAGAAACCGCAGCCGATATTCCGCTCATCCGGGCGCTGATAACCCGTGCCTTTGCGCCGATGCCATTCAGCAGTCAGACGGAGGCGGCGATTGTCGACGCCTTACGCGACCGCGGTAAGCTCAGTGTCTCACTGATTGCCGAAGATGAAGGGAATGTCGTCGGCCATGTTGCATTCTCCCCAGTGGCGATCGATGGCGCCGATCTCGGCTGGTACGGGCTCGGCCCTATTGCCGTTGCACCGGAATGGCAGGGACAGGGAATTGGACGCGCGCTGATGGACGCGGGCCTGGCGCTTGGTGCCAGAGGCTGCGTTCTGCTTGGTGATCCGGCTTTCTACAGCCGCTTCGGCTTCCAGGCAGATGCGAAACTAACGCTTCCGGGCGTCCCGGCCGAGTATTTTCAGGCAGCGACTTTCAGCGGTGACACACCGTCGGGCGAGGTGACATATGACGAGGGCTTTTCCGCGAGCTGAGCGTTAGTGCAGCCCACCTACGCCGAGCAGCCGTTCCACCGAACCATGATCCTCAGACAGCGCTGCCGGCGTGCCACTCCAGGCGAGCCTTCCGCGTTCCAGGATGATGACCTGGTCGGCGAAATCGAGCGCGCTCTGGATGCGCTGCTCGACCAGAACGATTGTCATATCTCCGGTCTTGGCGAGTTCGGCAAAGGCAGCCATCAGTTCCTCGCAGATGACGGGCGCCAGGCCCTCGAGTGGCTCGTCCAGCAGCAGCACCGAAGGGCGGCCGAGGATCGAGCGGGCGGTGGAGAGCATTTGCTGCTCGCCGCCGGAAAGCTGGTTGCCGAGATTGCGGCGGCGTTCCTTGAGGCGCGGAAACATCTGGTAGGCTTCGTCGAGCGCTGTCTTCGGGCGTCCCTTGAGGCCGACGAAGAGGTTTTCCTCGACGGTCAGTGTCGGAAAGACGCAGCGCGCCTGGGGCACGAAGCCCAGCCCCTGATGCGCGCGTGCGGCGCTCGGCATCGCCGTCACGTCGGTCGAACCCAGCCGGATGCGGCCGTCATAGCGTTTCGTCTGCCCGGCAAGGGTAGCGAGCAGCGTCGTCTTGCCCATGCCGTTGCGGCCAAGCACGGCGAGGCGGGCGCCTGCCGGGACCGAAAAGGACACGCCTTCGAGAACGCGGGTCGGGCCGTAGCCGGCCGACAGGTTTTCCACCTCAAGCGGCGTGGCTGGCATTGGCATAGCTCCCGAGATAAGCCTCGCGCACGCGGGCATCCTTGGTGACGTCGGCGGGCGAGCCGTCGAAGATGATGGCGCCGGCGGCAAGCACGATGACGCGCCTGGCGAAGCGGAAGACGAGGTCCATGTCGTGCTCGATCATCAGCACCGCGAGATCGGCAGGCAGATCGGCCAGCGCCTGTTCGATGCGGCCGGTATCGCTCTGCGGCACACCGGCGGCGGGTTCATCGAGCAGCAGCACCTTCGGCTTCAAGGCCATGGCGACGGCGATCTCCAGCAGGCGCTGCTGGCCATAGGCGATCTCGCTGACCTTGCGGTGCATGAGGCCTGTCAGCCCCAGCGTCTGCAACATGCCCGCAACTTCGTCCATGACGCCGGGCATCGACAGGAAGTTTCCGAACATCCGGCCGGTCTTCCCGTCGCGCTGCAGGATGGCAAGTGCGACATGTTCGGCTGGCGTCATCTCCTGGAAAAGGCGGGTCACCTGGAAGGAACGGACCAGACCGCGTTTCACGCGCCCGGCCGCATCGACCTTCGTCACCGTCTCGCCGCCGAGGCGGACTTCGCCGGAATCGGGGGCCAGATTGCCGGTGACCAGATTGACGAAGGTGGTCTTGCCGGCACCGTTCGGCCCGATCAGCGCCACCCGGTCGCCCGGATGCATTGCAATCGACACGTCGTTGGTGACGGCAAGGCCGCCGAAAGATTTCTTCAGGTTGGCGACTTCGAATACGGCGCTCATTCGCCTGCCTCCTTGCGACGAGAGAGGACGGCAGCAGCTGTGCCGTAGAGCCCCTTTGGTGCGAAGAGCACGACGGCGATCAGCAGTGCGCCGACCATCGTCAGCCAGTGGAACGGGTTGGCGGCTGAGACGTAGTCCTCGAACAGCATGAAGATGACGGTGCCGGAGAGTGCGCCAAACAGCGAGCCGGTGCCGCCGAGCACGAGCATGACCAGGCTTTCGGCCGAGAGCGTGAAGGACAGGCTGTCGAGGCCGACCACCTGCGTCGAGATCGCCGTCAGCGCGCCGCCGATGCCGGCCACCGCACCCGAGATGACATACATCTTCATCAGCGCAGCCTTCGGCGATGCGCCCATGGCACGGATGCGCAACGGGTCTTCCTTGATGCCGCGGCAGAGCATGCCGAAAGGCGAGCGCACCAGGAGGCGAAGCAGGATGAAGACGGCGAGCAGCAGGATAACGCCGAAGATATAGGCGGTATGCCCGTAGAGATCGAATTCGAAATAGCCGAGCACCGGATCGGCCGAAATACCGGAGAGACCGTCGCTGCCGCCGGTCCAGGAGGACGCCTTGTTGGCGAATTCATGGAACAGGTTGATCAGCGCGATCGACAGAACCAGCTGCGGCAAGCCGTGGGCGCGCAGGATGACGGCGCCGCAGATCAGACCGGCAATCGCGCCGCCGGCGATACCGGCAAGCGCCATCAGCAGCGGATCGGTGATCCCGTAATGGGCCGAGACGATACCGGCGGCATAAGCGCCGGAACCGAAGAGGGCTGCATGGCCGAGGGTCGCCACGCCGCAATAGCCGGTCACGAGATCGAGCGACAGAACGAGCAGCGCGATGGCGATGATGCGGGTCAGCAAAGCCAGATTATCAGGGAAAAGCAGATAGCCGATGGCGGCAAGCACGATGATTGCCGCAACGCCGGCGAAGTCTCTCCCCGCCGAGCGATGGCGGCGTGCGGCAGCGGCGGCCGTGTCAGTGTTCATGGCGAGCGTCATCCTATTTCGTCCTCCCGGCAAAACCACGCGGGAAGATGCAGATGATGGCGATGACGGCGAGATAGAAGAAAAACTCGCCGAACTCAGGCATCAGGTAGCGTCCTGTCGTATCGATGCCGCCGAGCACGAGACAGGCAATCAGCGCGCCTGGGATCGATCCCGCGCCGCCGACGGAGACGACGACGAGGAAGGTGACCATGTAGCGCAGCGCATAGTAGGGCTCGACCGGCAGCAGCTCCGCCCCAACAACGCCGCCGAACGCGGCAAGGCCAACGGCAACCGCGAAACTCAGCGCGTAGATGATCTCGGTGCGCACGCCGAGGGCCGCCGCCATCGATGCGTTGTCGACGGAGGCGCGCAGTTTCACCCCGAAACTCGTCCGTTCGATCGTGAACCACAGCGCGATGGCGACACCCAATCCGCAGACGATCGCGAAGAGGCGATGAATCGGGATGGTGCGGAAACCGAGATCGGCCGAACCCTGCAGCCCCTGCGGCAGCGGAATGGTCTTTAGCGTCGGACCCATCACATAGTTGGCGATGCCGATGATGCAGAAGGTGATGCCGATCGTCATCAGCACCTGCGTCAGCTCGGGCGCGCCATAGATGCGGCGGTAGAGGAAGCGTTCGATCGGGATGGCAATGATGATCGTGCCGATGACGGCGGCGATGACGCCGATGCCGTAGCCAAGCCCGAGATCGCGCACCGCATAGGACGCGATATAGCCGCCGATCATGGCAAAGGCGCCGTGGGCGAGATTGACGACGCGCATCAGGCCCATGGTGACGGACAGGCCGATCGAGATCACGAACAGCACCATTCCATAGGCCAGCGCATCGACGGCTATGCTGAAGACGGTTTGCATGGGTTTGGTGTGGTCCTTGTTCTATACGAGCGGCGACTAGCAGCCCTTGCGCCGCGTGGCCCCCTCATCCGCCCTTCGGGCCACCCCGGGGTCGAGCCGCTCGTCTCGACCCGTCCTTCGGACCCCCGATGGGGAGAAGGGAAATTGGAGCACCACGGTCGCTTCCCCTCTCCCCAGCGGGGAGAGGGTAGGGTGAGGGGGCTCACGGCACAACGTCGAAGTCGAAATCCTCACTTCACAGCGGCAAGGCCCGGATCGCCCTGCTTTTCGAAGGTCTGGATTTCCTTGTTGATGTATTTGCCGTCGGCATCCTTGGCGACTTCGCGCAGGTAGATGTTCTGCGTGATGTGGCGGCTATCGGGATCGATGGAAACAGGTCCGCGCGGGCTCACCCAGGCGAGACCCTTCACCGCTTCGACAGCCTTTGCCGCGTCCTGCTTGCCGCCGGTTGCCTCGATCATCTTGTAGATGACATGCATGCCGTCATAGGCGCCGACAGCCGGGAAGGTCAGTTCGGCGGGGTTGCCGATCGTCTTGCCGGCGGCTTCGACGAAGGCCTTGTTCTCGGGCGAGTCGTGGGAAACCGCGTAATGGAAGGTGGTCAGCATGCCGAGCGCCGCGTCGCCGAGTGCCGGAAGATCGGATTCCTGTGTCAGGTCGCCGGGGGCAAAGAGCTGGATGCCGCCGGTCTTCAGGCCGTTTTCGTTGTAAGCCTTGACGAAGCCGAGCGTCGTCGGGCCTGACGGCAGGAAGGCGAAGACGCCGGTCGCGCCAGAATCCTTGATGCGCTGCATGATCGGGCTGAAGTCGTTGGTCGCAAGCGGCATGCGGATCGCTTCCACGACCTCGCCGCCAGCCTTTTCGAAACCGGCCTTGAAGGCATTTTCCGCGTCGACGCCGGGGCCGTAGTCGCTGACGACGGAGATCACCTTCTTGACGCCCTTGTCGAAGGCGACCTGTGCCATCGGCGTCGAGGTCTGCCATGTCGTGAAAGAGGTGCGTACCACGAGCGGGCTCTTGGTGACGATCGCCGACGTCGCGGCGTTCATGATGACCAGCGGTGTGTTGGCCTCCTTCAGGATCGGGGTGACGGCCATGGCGTCAGGCGTGAAATAGAAGCCGGCCAGATACTGGACCTTTTCCTTGACGACCAGTTCCTGGGCAAGCGCCTTCGACTGCGCCGGATCAGCGGCGGGCAGGTCGCGATAGATGACCTCGACCGTGTTGTCGCCGATCTTGGCGCCATTGGTCGCCATATAGGCGTCGATGCCTGCCTTGAAGTTCTTGCCCTGCAGGGCGAACGGACCGGAAAAGGGTCCGACAACGCCGACCTTGATCGTATCCGCATAGGCGCCCGAGCCCATGAGCATGGCCGCAGCGGCGGCCAGAAGCAGCTTCTTCATTCTTCTCTCTCCCTTTTTCGGCGTACTCCAGCGCCGTATTAGCTCGCAGCTAAAACTTTTCGCGCTAGTTTGTCATGCGAAACGGTAATGTAAAATGAAATAAATGCCAGAATTCATGATCGAACGGTTATGAATTCGCGGCGCCGAGCCTCTGAATGTTGTCCGCAAGCTCGCGTGCAAGACGAAGGGCAGCCCCGGTCGCCACGACCATCTGCGGCAGGACAAGCCATTCCAATATCCAGGCCGCGCCGGAGCGTTCCTGCTCATGGACCATCGACTGGTGGATCGCCGAGATTTGCGTGGCGTTAAAGCGCGCCAGTGCCACTAGCGTCTCGGCGGCAACAGGGTTCTGCTTGTGCGCCATGGCCGACGAGCCACCGCCGCCGCTCAGCGCAATCTCGTCCCCCGCCTGCGCCATCAGCGCGATGTCCTGGCCGAACTTGCCGAGGCTGCCTGTGACAAGCGACAGCAGTCCGGCGAATTCGGCGATGAAGGCGCGCTGGCTCTGCCACTGCGGCAGGTCGGTGAGGCCCAGTTCCTGGGCGAGCGAACCGCGCACGGCGGCCGCCTTGCCGCCAAGTTTTTCCAACGTGCCGGCAGCACCACCGAATTGTAGCGGGAAGCGCAAATCCGTCAGCCTTTCGCGATAGCCGTCGAAGGGCGTGCGCCAGGCGAGCAGCCGGTCGGCAACGGTGATCGGGATTGCCGCCTGCATGCGGGTGCGGCCCATCAGAGGCTTTGCACCGAGGCTTGTTTCCAAAGCGGCAAGCCTGACTTCGATGGCGGTGAGCCGTGCCGCAAAAATGAAGGCGACGGGCTTCAGCCGCAGCATCAGGCTGGTGTCGATCACATCCTGGCTGGTGGCCCCGGTATGGACGTGATGGCCGGCCTCGCCTGCAGCGGCGCGCAGCTGGCGTACCAGCTCGGGGATGACGACGCCATCGCGGGCGGTGGCAGTGCGCAGGGCCGGGATATCGGCGGCAAAGCTTGTGCATGCGGCGGAAATGGCTTCGGCAGCGGGCAGGGGTATGACATCATGAGCCGCCTCAGCGCGCGCCAGCGCCGCCTCGAACTGCAGCATGGCGCGGATATCGGCTTCCGCGGTGAAATAAGCTGAGGTCTCCTCATCGCCCAAAAGGCCGGAGAGGAAGGGGTGGTCGAAGGCCGTTGCGCTCACTGTCGTCTCTTCTTTCATGGCCGGCCGCTGCCGCCTTATGGCGGCAGAAAGCCTTGAGCCCGTCGAGACGTCAATAGCCGATAGACCTCAAGCCTATGCCTTGGCTGGCTTCTCGACAGGCAGGATATTCGGTTCGCTGGTCTCATCGACGCCACGGGCCTTGGCGACGAAGGAGAACTTCTTGCGCATGCCGAGGATGGGTTTCTCGATCATGTGCCAGGAAATCACTGCCACCGCCATCGCTGCGCAGATGCCGATCGCATAAAGCGCCAGCGCGCCGGTTTCCGGCACCAGGAAGACACCCGGCGCCAGGCCGATCAGGATCTGCAGGAAGGGGTCGTGATAGAGGTAGACGCCGTAGGAATAATCGCCCTTGTGGAAGACGGAGGGCAACGGCACCGGTGTCAGCCCGATGAAGGTGGTGATGTAGACCAGCGCCGGGATGACGATGATGCGGTTCGGTACCGTCTCGATCGACGAGCTGTTGAGCACGAAGACCGCGCCAATCGCAATCGCGGCGCAGACGGCAAGCAAAGTGCGGCTGTGCGGGATCACGTCACGCAGCTGATAGGCAAGAATGCCGAGCAGGAAGGCAAAGACCAGCTGGGCGCCGCGGCTGACGAAGATCGTGCCGAGCACCAGGTTGACGCGGTAGGGCAGGTGCGGTCCCAAGGCCTGGATCAAAAGACCGGCGACGATGAAGCCTGCGGTCAGCAGAGCCGTCTTCCGCCAGGAAGAGATGATCGAGGTCATCATCAGGCCGGACATGATGATGTAGCAGAAGATCTCCCAGGGAACCGTCCACAATGCGCCGTTGACGCGATGCGTCGGGTTGTTCTCGAAGACGCCCGGCAGGCTGTAGTGGATCCAGCCTATGATGTTCAGGAAATATTTGAAGAAATCGGCGCTTGAGAAATAGGCGCTGAGCGCGACAGGCGTCAGCAGCGGGCCGATGATCAGGGCGCAGACGACGATATCGACGGCAAGCGCCGGCACGATACGCAGCCCGCGGTTCAGGAGGAAGTTCTTGAGACTCAGCCGCTGGGCGCTGCCTGCAATCAGGAAGCCGCTCAACGCAAAGAACATCGGCACCAGCGCATATTCCGCAAACCACAGTGGCGTGGAGCGGAAGAATTCGTCATTGCCGGTCAGTAGGAAGGAGTGCGCGAGGACAATTGAAAAAGCGAGCGCGATTCGCAAGAAATCAAAACCTGGACCGAGGCCCCTATGCGCCGCCAGGACGTGTCCGAAAGTTTTCTGCATGTTTCCACCATCAACGTTTCAGCCCGTCCGTTTCATACCGCGGCGCAGCATGAAAGCCAACCCGCTTTACGCGGATGCAGCATGGAAAATACATTCCCGGTTGTATTTTGAATTGCGCGTGCTTAACGAAAGCCGGCTGCTGCCGGATTTCCGAGATCAGGCGAAAATCCAGCGGCAGTAAAGCTTGTCAGATATCGAGAAAGACTGTCTCGTTTTCTCCTTGCAGGCGGATGTCAAACGTATAGGTTGCGCCATCGCGTGCGGCAATAAGTGTCGCCACGCGGTCGCGGTGCTCTATCCGCTGCAGCAGCGGGTCGGCAGCGTTGGCTTCCGATTCTTCCGGGAAGTACATGCGGGTGTGCAGGCCGAGATTGATGCCGCGTGCGACAATCCAGAAGGTGATGTGCGGCGCTTGTTTGCGCCCGTCCTTGAACGGCACCTTGCCGGGCTTGATGGTCTCGAAGCTGTAGACGCCGTCCTCCGCCCGGGTCGGGCAACGGCCCCAGCCGGTGAAATTCGGATCGGCGGCGCCGCGCATTTCCGAGGGGCTGTTATAGAGCCCGGCGCTGTCGGCCTGCCAGATCTCGATCACCGCATCGCGCACCAAAGCGCCGGCACCGTCGAAGATCCGGCCCGTCACGGTGATCCGCTCGCCCGTCGTCTTGTCGTTGACCATCGCGGTGCCGAGGTCGCCGTCATAGACACCTGATATGTCGCAGAAATTCGGCGTGAGACCGATATGGACATAGGGTCCCGCGGTCTGCGATGGCGTTTCCTTGAGGTAACGGATTTCCTGGGCCATCAGTTGCCCTCCAGCTTGTTCTCGAACATCGTCGAGCGGCGGCCGCGCAGCACGATGTCGAATTTGTAGGCGCGGCTATCCATCGGAATGGTGTTGCCCCAATCCATGGGGGCGATCAGCTGTTCGATCGCCGCCTTGTCGGGGATCGTGCTGACGATCGGACACTTCCAGATCATCGGATCGCCTTCGAAATACATCTGGGTGATCAGGCGCTGCGAGAAGCCGTGGCCGAAGACCGAGAAATGGATATGTGCCGGGCGCCAGTCGTTGACGCCGTTCGGCCAAGGATAGGCGCCGGGCCGCACGGTGCGGAAATAGTATCGGCCTTCCTCGTCGGTGATCGCCCGGCCGCAGCCGCCGAAATTCGGGTCGATCGCTGCCAGATAGCTTTCCCTCTTGTGGCGGTAGCGCCCGCCGGCATTGGCCTGCCAGAACTCGACCAGCACGCCTGTTTGCGGCCGCCCGCGCTCGTCCAGCACCTGGCCGTGAACGATGATGCGCTCGCCGATCGCGCTCTCGCCGGGCTTGGCATAATTGTGGAGCAGGTCGTTGTCGAGTTCGCCGATCATGCCGTGGCCGAAGACGGGGCCGGTGATCTCGGAGATCGTGCCGTCGAGAGACAGCAGGGCGCGCTGCGGCGAACGCAGGATCGAGGTCTTGTATCCCGGCGCAAAGGCAGGCGGATGCCAGGCGTGGTCGCGGGCGAAAAAGGCGCCTGTTTCGGGCTTGCGGTTCGGTATGTCGGACATGGCTTCCTCTTATGCCGCCTTATCAGCGTCCATCTGTTCGAAGACCTGCTTGGCAATCTTGATCGCGTGATTGGCCGCCGGAACACCGGCATAGATCGCCACATGCAGCAGCGCCTCGCAGACATCGTCGCGGCTGGCGCCTGTATTGACTGTGGCGCGCACATGCATCGCCACTTCATCGTCCTGGCCGAGAGCGGCGAGCAGCGCGATGGTGACGATCGAGCGCTCGCGCTTGGAAAGCGTTGGGCGCGACCAGACATGACCCCAGGCGGCTTCGGTGATCAGGTCCTGAAACGGTTTGTCGAAATCCGTCGATCCGGCCTCGGCACGGTCGACATGGCTGTCGCCGAGCACGGCGCGGCGCGTCGCCATGCCCTGCTTGTAGCGCTCGGAGGCGCGCGAACTGTCACTCATGGGCTCTTTTCTCCATGCAATGCGAAATCGATGAATGCGCGAATGACTGACGTCAGCGCTTCGGGCTGCTCGATGCAGGGGATGTGGCCGGCATCGAGAATGATTTCGAAGCGCGCGCCGGGGATCAGTTGCGCCAGCGACTTGACGAGGTCTGGCGGTGTCGATCCGTCCTGAGCGCCGACGATGCAGATCGTTGGTACGGCGATGGTCTTTGCCGCTTCGGTAAAGTCGGCGTCGCGCACGGCAGCGCAGGTCGCGGCGTAGCCGGCCACCGGCTGGCGGACCAGCATGTTGCAATAGCCGTCATAGGCGGCGTTCTCAGGGCGGCGGAAGGCCGGCGTGAACCAGCGCTCCATGATCGCGTCGCACATGCTGGCTATGCCATTCTGCTCGACGGCCGCAATGCGGTTGTTCCAGCTCTCGGCCGTGCCGATCTTGTGCGCGGTGTCGCAGAGGATCAGCGCGCTGACGAGATCGGGACGCTGCTGGTAGAGCGACTGCGCGATCAGTCCGCCGACGGACAGGCCGCAGATGATGGCCTTCTTGATATCCAGCGTTTCGAGCAGGCCGATGAGATCGGACGCGTGGTCCTCGATCGAATAGGGCGTCTGGCCGACATCGGAAAGGCCATGGCCGCGCTTGTCATAGAGCAGGATGGCGAAATCGCCTGCCAGGCGGACGACGACATCACGCCAGATCCGGAAGTCGGTGCCCAGCGAATTGGCAAAGACCAGGACCGGCTTGTCGGCGGGGCCGCCGATAACCTGATAGTGAATGGCGATGTCGTTGACGCGGGCAAACTGCACTGGAAACTCCTCCGGACAGGAAATTGAAGGTTTAATCTGGTTAGGTAAAATGATATTTCGTGGCTTTCCGATAACTCCGGAGTTATGTGATCGATGATCGACGGCCGCATAAAGTTCCGCCATCTGCAAACCTTTGTCGAGGTCGCCAGGCAGAAAAGCGTGATGAAGGCGGCCGAGCTGCTGCATGTCAGCCAGCCCGCGGTGACTAAGACGATCCGTGAGCTGGAGGAGGTTCTCGGCGTCGAGGTCTTCGAGCGCGACGGCCGCGGCATCAAGATCACCCGTTACGGCGAAGTATTTCTGAAGCATGCCGGTGCTGCTCTGACAGCGCTGCGGCAGGGGCTCGATTCCGTCACCCAGGAGCGTGTCGGCGACGCACCGCCGATCCGGGTCGGGGCCTTGCCCACCGTGTCGACGCGCATCATGCCGCGGGCCATGGAGCTGTTTCTCAAGGAGAATACCTGGAGCCGGCTGAAGATCGTCACCGGCGAAAACGCCGTGCTTCTGGAGCAGTTGCGCGTCGGCGATCTCGATCTTGTCGTCGGCCGTCTTGCCGGGCCGGAGAAGATGACCGGCTTCTCCTTCGAGCATCTCTATTCGGAGCAGGTGGTCTTTGCCGTGCGCGCCGGCCATCCGCTGCTGAAGACCCGGCAATCGCATTTTGCAGCGCTCGCCGATTACACGGTGCTGATGCCGACGCGGGCTTCGATCATCCGGCCCTTCGTCGAGAGTTTCCTGATCGCCAACGGTGTGCCGAGCCTGCCGAACCAGATCGAGACCGTTTCAGACAGCTTCGGCCGCGCTTTCGTGCGTGCGAGCGATGCGGTCTGGATCATCTCGACCGGCGTCGTCGCCAAGGATATCGAGGATGGGGTTCTGGCGGTGCTGCCGATCGATACCAGCGAGACGAAAGGCCCGGTCGGCCTGACGATGCGCACCGATGCGATCCCGTCTCTGCCGCTGTCGATCCTGATGCAGACGATCCGCGAGGCGGCAGACGAGGTTTCGGCGAAGACCTGACTTTTACCAGGCGAGCGCTTTGCGGCCGATCAGTGCTCCAAGCGTTGCGACGATGACAATCGCCAATCCGTACCAGACGGCAACGAAGAGTGCGCCGTCGTTCTTGCAGACGAAGGCATAGGCCGCCCCGCCGATCGTTCCGGCAAGGAATCCTGCCGACAAACCGGCGCGCAGGGGCTGCGTCGGCACGCCGCGCTTCAGCACGCCGAGAGCGGCAGCAAGCGCCGGAAGCGATAGAAGCACGATAGCGCCGACGCAGCTTGGCACCGCACCGCCATGCCGGCCCAAAAGCGGAAAGCTGGAACCATCGAGTGCCAGCCCCATGGCGAGCACCAGGAAGCCTGGAATGAGCATCATCCAGGCAGCGCCGCCGCTGTCAGGCTCGCCCGCCCGGCGAACCAGCGCCAAGCCGCCAGCGGCCAGAAGCAGCATCGTCGCGAACTTGAAGAGAAACGGCGCGCCAATCAGAACGGCAGGCAGATTGGGGCGGATGCCGAACAGGCCGAGCGCCAGCGCGATCGACAGCAGCAGTGAGAAACCGCCCGCCAGCATCAGCAGACGATCGAAGCGCAGGCCCTGCGACGGTTCCTCCTCGGCGGCTTCGCGCGCCAGGCTGCGGATCAAGGCGGATGTGTCTTGGGCGGATTTCATGATTTGCCTTTTCTTGCGTAGCCAGGCCCCGGATCGGCAAAGGCCGTCAGGCGCTGAAGCGCGCGATGCAGGGTGACGCGGACCGCGCCCTCGCTGGTCTTCAATCTCGCAGCCGTCTCGCGAACCGACTGCCCCTCGATCGCCAATGATGAGACGACGTCGCGCTGGCCGGAAGAAAGGCTCGCAAGCGCCCGGTCCATATCAGGCATGTGGCGGTCGCCCTGATCGGGTGCGGCGATGACATCCGAAAGCTCGTCGAGCGTCACGTCGCAGCGGTGGCGCGCCTCGCGGCTGCCCTTGCGCATGGCGTCGCCGATCTTGTAGCGGACGATTGCGTGCAGCCAGGGTAGGAAGGGCCGGCTATCGTCCCAGCGGTCGCGCATCATGTGCAGGCCGAGCAGGGCTTCCTGAACGATATCTTCTGTCTGGTCGGTCCCCATGCCGAGCCTTGTCAGCTTGCGGCCGACGAGCACGCGCAGCGTTCGCCCGATATCTTCGAGCAGCGCTTCGTAGGCTCCGGCATCGCCGCGGCGAGCAGCGCGCATGGCATCCGCCCAATTGTCTTCGCGAGGGGTCATGATCGTCTTTTCGCTGTTGTCAGCGTTTCGTTACATGGACTGGTGAAAAAATTGAGGCCGTCACAAAAGCGTGATAGTGTTGCGGACCTGAAATGCCGGTCGAATAGGGCTTTTGAAGCGACGTGCTTCATCACGAAACGATACGGACGTCAGATCATGAACATTTTCCAGAAGGCCGCTTTTGCTGCGGCAACATTTATTGCTGCGGTCTCTTTTGCCGGTGCCTCCTCGGCAGCCGGTGAGGCGCCGGTCAAGGCGCGCAACGTCGTGCTCGTCCACGGCGCCTATGCCGACGGCTCCAGCTGGTCGAAAGTCATCCCGCTGCTGCAGAAGGCCGGGCTGCATGTGACCGCGGTGCAGAACCCGCTCACCTCATTTGCCGACGACGTTGCCGCCACCAAGCGTGCTCTTGCCCTTCAGGACGGCCCGACCGTGCTCGTCGGCCATTCCTATGCCGGCATGGTGATCAGCGAGACGGGCGTCGATCCCAAGGTCTCGGCCTTGGTCTACGTCGCCGCCCGTGCACCTGATGCCGGTGAAGACTATCCGGCGCTTGCCGCAAAGTTCCCGGCTCCTCCCGCAAGCAAGGGCCTGGTGCATAGCGGCGGCTTCGCGCAGCTGAGCGAGGATGCTTTCGTCCATGATTTCGCGGGTGATTTGAGCAAGAAGGACGCGCTCGCGCTCTACGCCGTCCAGGGCCCGATCTCCGATACGCTGTTTTCGACCAAGACGACGCAGGCTGCGTGGAAGACAAAGCCGAGCTGGTACGCCGTTTCGAAGAACGACCGGACGACCAATCCGGATCTCGAGCGCTTCCTTGCCAAGCGCATGAACGCCACCAGGGTCGAGCTCAATTCCAGCCACGTATCGCTGATTTCTCATCCGCGCGAGATCGCCAATCTGATCCTCGCGGCCGCCGGATATCCGGTTAAAAAATGAAGACAGCGGGGCCGGACGCAGCCCGCGTCCGGCCCCGAATAGCCGGCTCACCAACTCCCGGCTGAGCTGCGGTGGCGCGTGCGGTGCACAACAGTTGAATTTGCCCGCACATTAAGCCAAACTCATATTTCCAGGGCACTCGGCAAAAGCTTGCTTTGCCGAGCATTATTCGTATTTTTGGTTGCATTAATATCTCGCACGAAGGATGCGAATCAGGGCGGCGCAACTCAAAGGTTGAAATGGCTTTTCTCGTAGAAACGTTTGGACGTCTGCGGCTTGCCGACGCGGAAGGCAACGATATTGCTTTCCCCGAGAAAGGCCTGCTGCTCGTCGCCTATCTGCTGACGCTCGAAAAGCATGCGGCGCACCGCACGATGGCTGCCGATTTTCTGTGGGGCAATGAGGATAAGGCGATCTCGCTGTCCAACCTGCGCAAGACCATCTCGCGCATCAAGGCCCGCCAGGAGCAGCTCGGCACCGAATTCCTGACATTCACCGAAAGCTCCGTCTCCCTCGATCCATCGTCGCTGAGCGCCGACTTCGTTGCGCTGCAGGCAACAGGCGAGCCGATGGCCCGGCTGGCGAAGCTAACGAAAGCAATGGGCCAGCCTTTCCTGGGGCAGGTCAATTGCCAGAGCCACGTTTTCGATGGCTGGCTGAAGGATCAGAACTACCGCCATTCCGGCGTGCTTCAGGATACGCTGAAAGCGGTTTCTTTTCCCGTCGAAACGACCGAGGAATGGGAGGTTCTGAGGAAAGCCGGGCTTCTGGTGTTTCGCGACGAGCCGAAAGACCCGGACATGCTGCGCCTGCTGCTCGATATTTTCGATGCGCAGGAAGAGGTCGAATATATCCGCGACTATATCGAGAAGCGGAGAAATTCGATCGCGCGCGGCCTCGATGCCGTGTCGCCCACCGTTGGCAATGGCAGCAGCAAGCTGGAAGCAAGACCGGTAGGTACCGCAGCAGGGGATGGGATCGAGGGTCTGTCACTGGAAAGGGCAGGGCGCCCGGCCATTCCCCGCCTGGTGCTGCTCGCGCCGCGCAATCTCTCCAGCAATCCGCAATCGGTGATGATTGCCGCCTCGCTGATCGAGGATATCACCATTGGTTTCTGCGCCTTCAACAGTCTGCAGGTCATCGCGCCGCATTCGGCCGTACAGATCGGCCATCAGAGCGAGGACCAGACCGCATTTTTCGAACGGCACGCCGTCAATTATGTGCTGGAAACCCAGATCACCGGTTTCGACGAGGTCAAGCTCTTCGCGCAGCTGATCTTCTTCGACGACAACCAGATCGTCTGGGCCGAACGCTTCAGCCTCAATCAGGCCGATCTCTTGCGCGACAGGCGGGTGATCTCACGGCGCGTGGCGCTGTCTGTTTCCAGCGAGATCGAGCGGCATGAGGCGACGCGCTCGTACCTTGAGCTCAATCCGGCCGCCTATCATCAATATCTGGTTGGCAAGCAATACCTCGGGCGCCTGACGCTGCCCAACCTGCGCCGTGCGCGCAAGGAGATGCGCTCGGCACTGAAGGCGACGCCCGATTTCGCACCGGCGCTGAGCTCGACCGCCAGAACCTATTCGAAGGAATGGCTGCTGACAGCCCGCGGCGATATGGAACTTCTGAAGTCGGCAGAGGAATTTGCGACCAAATCCATCGAAGCGCGCAACGATCTGGCCGACGGCTACCGCGAATTCGGTGTCGCCAAGTTGCTGCAGGGCGCTTTCGACGACAGCGCAGAGGCGATGGAAATCGCCGAAACCCTGTCGCCGCACTATGCCGACGTCATTGCCGATCATGCCGATACGCTGGTGCATTGCTCGCGCCCCGGCATGGCGCTGCAGAAGATCGAGCGCGCGATCGAGCTCAATCCGCTGAGCCCCGATCCCTATCTCTGGACTGCGGCCGGCGCCAACTATGCGCTCGGCGAGTTTTCCGCGTCGATCGACTATATCAGCCAGATGAGCGATCCCAGCCTGGCAGACAGACTTGCTGCCGCCAGCTGGGCGATGCTTGGCAACAAGGACAAGGCGCGCGTTCTGGTGCGCCGCGTCCGCGAGGCCAATCCGAACTTCGATGTCGATAAATGGTTGTCCGCCGTTCCGAGCAAGGAACAGTGGCACAAGGACCTTTATCGCGAAGGACTGAAGAAGGCAGGCTTTTAACGTCAACTCTGGAAGAGGGAATAAGAGCATGACCAAAGTTGTTGTAATCAGTGTTGAGGGTGAAAAGGGGCTCTGGGTGGCGGATCTCGGCCGTGGCACGGTCACGCCGCTGAGCGTGCCGAAGGCTGGCGCACTTGCCGAGGCTGCGGCTCTCGCCGCCAAGGGCAGCGTCATCACCAAGGGCGTCAATCTGGCCGTTGCCGTCAAGTCGGCGGATACTGTCGCAGCCGGCCACTACGACGGCTAGTCACGCCTTAAGACAACCAGCATCACAATCGCCGATGTGAGCAGCGAGCGGCGCTGCTCACACAGGGTGGTCGTGCGCTTTGGAGCGCTATTCCACCGGCCCGCATGGGACGCGCCGGGCGATGCCAAAAAAACCGCTACTTGAGCGGCTTTGAATAGATACGGTGATTGGGAGATTGCCGGTAGTTGGCCGACCGGTAGTAATCCGCCGCGACCCCCTCATTTTGCGACAGCAGCCATGTGCTCGAAAATCCGGCCGCCAGCGCTTCTTCCTCCAGCAGCTTCAGCAGCGCGGTGCCGATGCCCTTGCCCTGGTGGGCAGGCATGACGGCGATCTCCGGAATATAGAGCATGCAGCCGGTTGCCGCTGTGTGCGGGTAGCCGATCGCAAAACCGTGGAGATCCTCGCCATCAAGCGCACCGACCCCGAGCCAACCCGGCGTCGTCGACAGTTCCACCATCCGGGCGTTTGCCCGCTTGATCGTCCAGTGTTCGTGCCATGGCGCGGCACTATAGGCTTCGACGATGATGGCGGCGCCCTGAAGCGCCTGGTTTTTATTGATCCGCTTGAAAACGACTGTCATGGCCACTGTCTAACGAAGCACCAAGGGCGATGCTGATGAATATTATGAGCGCCGGTCCTAAACAACTGGTTGCTGTATTTTTTACCGCTCAATTGTGGTCTAAAGTTGTGAATGGTGCCGTTCTACACGTCTTTTCCCGGTGCCGCGACAATTTGACGGAGCACTAATCTTCAAGACGACGCCATCGCCGCCTGCCATTGTCGTCTATCGGCGATTGGAGGGCACATGCGCATAGGCTTCATCGGTCTCGGGATCATGGGGACGCCCATGGCCCTCAATCTGGTGCGATCGGGGCGCGACGTCATCGTCTGGAACCGCTCTGCGGAAAAGGCAGCCGTTCTCGAAGCTGAAGGCGCCGAAGTGGCGGCAAGCGTCGCGGCCCTTTTCGCAGGCGCTGATGTGATCATCCTGATGCTGGCGACGGATGTGGCAATCGATGCGGTTCTGCAGCGCGGAACCCCTGCCTTTGCCAGCCTCGTTGCCGGGCGCACCCTCGTTCACATGGGCACCACGGCGCCTGATTATTCAAAGACACTGGAAGCGGACGTGCTTTCAGCAGGAGGCGCCTATGTCGAGGCGCCGGTCTCAGGATCGCGTGTTCCGGCCGAGGCTGGCGAGCTTGTGGCCATGCTGGCGGGAGCGCCTGAAACAGTCGAAACTGTGCAGCCCTTGCTCCAGCCGCTCTGCCGCGATGCGATCGTCTGCGGCGTGGTTCCAAACGCGTTGCTGATGAAGCTGGCGGTCAATATCTTCCTGATCTCGACTGTGACAGGTCTCGCCGAGGCCGCGAATTTTGCCGCCAGCCACGGCCTCGACCTGCATCTCTTCAAGCGGATTGCCGATGGCGGCCAGATGGCGAGCGGCATCTTGAGGCTCAAGAACGCCAAGCTTGCAGAAGGCGATTTCTCGCCGCAGGCGGCGATCTCCGACGTGCTGAAGAACAATCAGCTGGTTGTCGATGCCGCGCGGCGGCTGGGTATCGCTTCACCGCTGCTCGATGTCTGCCGCGCGCTTTATGCCGAAACCGAAGAGATGGGTTTCGGAGGGCTCGACATGGCTGCCGTTATCAAGGCGATCGCCGCCCGCGCGGCGAAATGCTAGGCCGGTTTCTCCGTGGGTTTTTCCACGGCCGCCAGCGCTTCCATCAGCGCCGCCTTGACCTTGCTCCTCTCGCCGGGCTCCAGCTGCGACATGTTGAGGTGGAGATCCAGACCGGCAAAATGCTCGCTCATCACCCTTGAATGACCGTCGTTACCGAGGAGTAGGCCCTGCACCTCGTAAGGCACGATATCGCGCTGGATACCCTTCATCGTAATCGGCGCCAGCGGCACGGCTTCGACGATATCCTCCACCAGCGCATAGGTTTCATAGCTCATGACGATCTTGCCGCCCTCGGCGATTGATTGCAGCCGCGCCGCCAGATTGGCCTCGGCGCCGATGATCGTATAGTCCATGCGATCGGTGCTGCCGAAATTGCCGACATTGCAATAGCCGCTGTTGATGCCCATGCGCACGATGAAGGGCTCGGCCGTACCGTCGCGTCGCCATTTCGCCTTCAGTTCGCCGAGGCGTTGCTGCATATCAACGGCCATGCGCAGGCAGGCTTTTGCATCTTCTGCCGCCCCCTTGGTTTCGGGGTCGCCGAAGAAAACCAGGATCGCGTCGCCGATGAACTTGTCGACGGTGCCGCCGTGTTTCAGCGCGATCTTCGACATCTCCGTCAGATATTCGTTCAGCATCTCCGTCAGCGCTTCCGGCTGCAGCCGCTCGGTGGTTGCGGTGAAATCCTTGATATCGGAAAAGAAGATCGTCAGCCGCTTGCGCTCGGTCTGGATGACGACGTCGCGCTGGCCGCTGAAGATGCTCTTGTAGATCTGCGGCGAGAGATAGCGCGAGATCTTCAGCGAGATGCTGGCCAGGAACTCGTTGGTGGATTCGAGATCGCGGTTGAAGGCGTGCAGCACCGAAGCCTGGCGGCGCTGCATGACGATGAAGGACGCGCCAAGTACCGCGACGCAGATGAAATAGGCGAGCAGATATTTGAAGGCAAAGACATTGGCCGCAAAGGGCTGACGGATGATCACTTCCTGAATGCCTCTGACATCGCCTACCTTCCAGTCGGTCTTCGGGCTCTCCGGATGGGTGTTGTGGCAGGCGACGCAGGCAGGCCCCATCAGCACGGGCGTGACGAGACGGAAGATATTGGTGAAGCCCGAACGCTTGTTCTCCGTCATCGTCTGCTTCGGATTGGTGCGAAGCGCGGTGAGCGCATCGCTCTCGAATTTGTCCAGATCGTGCGATGCCCGGTTTTTGAAGGGAAGATCGGAGACGAAGCGGTAGGTGATATTCGCCTGCTGCTCCTTGATGACGTCGCCGAGTTCCAGCGATAGCGTCGCCGGTATCGGAATGGCGCCGGGAATATTGGCGTAGTTGTGGGAGAGGACCGTCCCGTTTTCCTGGCCCGCCGCGTGGGCTGCGAGAATCCGGCCGACGACGTTGGTCGAGTAATAGGAGCGGATACTCGTGATCAGCGAGCTCATGTCCTGCGCCTGCCGGTGCACGGCATCGCGCGACAGTGTGCTGACATCAAGCCAGGCCGCAAGCGGCAGGCCGGCGAGCATGATCAGCGTCACCAATCCGATCAGATGCGCGTTCTTGCGCGCTGTCGATATTTCCTTTTCCCGCGTCGCCACGATCTGCCCCACCCGCTGATCGATATCAAAACCCAAGGGCGACAGGATCGGCCATCGTATTTCAGTTGTCGAGCATATTCATCGGTGGGCCGCCTTCCGTGGATGGCGGAAGGCGTGTCGTCAGTAGGGCAACCCGACATAGTTTTCGGCAAGCGCGGTCGAGGCGGCGGTCGAATGGGTCAGATAATCGAGTTCGGCTTCCTGGATCCTCTGGCCGAAATCGCCGGTATCCGGGAAGCGGTGTAGCATCGTCGTCATCCACCAGGAGAAGCGAACGGCTTTCCAGACGCGCGACAGGGCGCGCTGCGAATAGACATCGATCCCGGCGCTTGAATGCTCGGCGTAATATTCGGCGATGCCGGAGAACAGGTAATGGACGTCGCTCGCGGCGAGATTCAGCCCCTTGGCTCCGGTCGGCGGCACGATATGGGCCGCGTCACCGGCAAGGAACAGCCACCCGAAGCGCATCGGCTCGGCGACGAAGGAGCGCAGCGGCGCGATCGATTTCTCGAAGGACGGTGCCGTCTGCATCGCCTCGGCGTGATGGGCAGGCAGGCGGCGGCGCAGCTCGTCCCAGAAACGCTCGTCGCTCCAATCCTCGATCTTCTCGTCGAGCGGACACTGGATGTAATAGCGGCTGCGGCTTTCCGATCGCATCGAACAGAGCGCAAAGCCGCGCGGATGATTGGCATAGACGAGCTCGTGGCTGACAGGCGCGACATCGGCCAGGATGCCGAGCCAGCCGAACGGATAGATCTTCTCGAAGGTGCGGATCGCCTTCTCCGGCACCGCCTTGCGGCTGGCGCCGTGAAAGCCGTCGCAGCCGGCGATGAAATCGCAGTCGATGCGGTGCGTCACGCCGTCTTTGTCATAGGTAACGTAGGGCGCGGCACCGTCGAAATCGTGAGGCGTCACATTGGCCGCTTCGTAGATCGCCAGCGCGCCGCTCGCCTCGCGATGTTCCATCAGATCACGGGTCAACTCCGTCTGGCCATAGACCATGACGCGCTTGCCGCCGGTCAGTCCATGGAGATTGATCCGGTGATCCCTACCATCGAAGGCGAGCGAAAAACCGTCATGCGGCAAGCCATCGGCATGCATGCGCGCGCCGGATTTCGCCCGGTCCATCAGCCCGACGGTACCCTCCTCGAGCACGCCAGCGCGAACCCGGCCGAGGATATAATCCTTGGCGGCGCGGTCGAGGAGGACGTTGTCGATCCCGGCATCAGTCAGCAGCTGGCCGAGCAGCAGACCGGCGGGGCCTGAGCCGATAATGGCGACTTTGGTGCGCATGGTTCCTCCTTGCATCCTCTTGCCCGGATTTTGCGGAACGCGGTGGCCCGCAGCAATGGACATTTCGCGCCAGAAATTGCACTTATCGAACGTGGCAGGAGGATGCGGCCATGACGAAATTCGTCCCGACCTATGAGCTCTATGGCGAGAACACCGGCAGAAATCCCGATTTCTGGCTGCATTGCGAGACGATACCATCGCGCAGCAGCTTGCATCATTGGGAGATCAAGCTGCATCGCCATGAGAGCTTCTTTCAGATCTTGTACATCAGCGCCGGATCCGGCGATGCGATCTTTGGCGCAGAGCGGCATGAGATCACGCCCAACACGGTGATCACCGTGCCGCCGGGGCTGAACCATGGCTTCCGGTTCTCGAAGGATATCGACGGCTTCGTCATCACCGTGCTTGCGTCGCATCTGAAGGCGCTGCCGGGTGGCCGCAGCCCGCTTGGCGAATGGCTTGCCCGCCCGCATCTGACGAGCCTGCACCGGGACGATCCGGACGCAGTCTATGCCGGGCAGACGCTCTCACGCCTTGGTGCCGAGTTCGCGGGACGTGGCAGTGGCCGCGCCGATCTGCTGGAAGCCTATGTGACGATCGCGCTGCAGCTGACGATGCGGCTCTCCGGCAGTGATGCCGGGCAGGCTGGCGACGAAAACGGGCGGCGGATGGAATTGCTGAACGGCCTGATCCAGCAGCATCTGAGATCCCACCGGCCGGCCGCCTTCTATGCCGGTGAGCTCGGCGTCTCCGCAACGCATCTGAACCGCATCGTCAAGGCAGCGACCGGGCAGGGCACGCATGAGATGATTGCGCATCGCCTGACCGATGAGGCCAAACGCGAGCTGGTCTTCACCTTCGGCAGTGTCCAGGAAATCAGTTACCGGCTCGGCTTCGCCGATCCCGCCTATTTTTCCCGCTTTTTCCTGAAGCAGACGGGCGAGACGCCGCGGGCCTGGCGGATTGCCGAGCGGGCGAAGCTCGGCATGTGATCAGCGCAGGACCAGGCGAAGGGCGGCCTGTGTTTCCTTCAGCAGCGGCAGATAGCGCGCTGCCATCTCCGACGCTGCAACATGAGCGGCGGGGGCGCCGATGTTCAGCGCGCAGATCAGCTGGCCGCGATCGTTTTCCACCGGTACGGCGATCGAGCACAGGCCGAGCTCCAGTTCCTGATCGATAACCGCATAGCCCTGAGCGCGGACGCGCTGGAACTCGGCGATCAGCCTTTCGGGATCGGTGATCGTGCGCGGCGTACTGGCCTTGAGATCGCTGCGGGCGAGAACGGCGCGCGCCTCGGGCTCGGGCAAGGCGGCCAGCAGCACGCGGCCCATCGAGGCGCAATAGGCGGGCAGGCGGCTCCCCGGCGTCAGGTTGATCGACATCACCCGCTTCTGCGAGGCCCGTGCGATATAGAGGATCTCGGTGCCGTCGAGCACCGAGGCCGAGGCACTCTGCCCGGCCTTATCCGACAGCTGATCGAGATGCGGCTGCAGGATGGCGGGCAGCGGCGTCGCCGAGAGATAGGCGTGGCCGAGGCGCAAAACCTTCGGCGTCAACGTGAAGAACTTGCCGTCGTAATCGGCATAGCCGAGTTCGGAGAGCGTCAGCAGCGAGCGCCGCACCGTTGCGCGGTCGAGGCCGGTCAGCTTCGCGGCATCGGTAATCGATAGCCGCTGATGCATCTCTCCGAAGGCTTCGATGACCTTCAGGCCTCTCGCAAAGCCGCTGACGAAGTCCGTTTCGCGCATTCGATCCGGTCCAGAATCTCTGTTGCTGGCTCGATCGAGCCTAGCGGTTTGCTAGCACGGCATTGCTCTCCGGCAAAGCTGGGCGCCCGCTATCGGAAGTGGACTTCAAGATGCTGGCGATCTTGCGCGACGACCCGGCAGGCGGTTTCGAAGCGATCGCCGGGAATGCCTAGGGTGAATTCCGGCGGGATGCCCGTTGCGTTCGAGACGGCAAGGCTGGCGCCATCAGGTCCGAGAGAGCGGATCGTGCAATCGAATGTCGAGCGCCTGTCATTGAAGATGATCACGCCCGCTTTGAGCACCCGGCGCCGCTCGCCGGCTTCTGATGACGAGGCCGGGGCGGAGGAAGCGCAGCGATTCCGGCCCGCCTGCTTGGCCCGGTACATGGCGGCGTCCGCCTGCGCCAGAAGCGTATCGATGTCCTTGGCGATGATCGACATGCCAGTTATTCCGAAGCTGGCCGTAACGCGGATCGCGTTGTCGGCAACGGGAACCGGACTGGCCTCCAACGCGCCGCGCAGCTTTTCGGCCACGGCGAGAGCCGCGTCCCGATCGGCATGCGGCAGCAGCACCGCGAATTCTTCGCCGCCGAGCCGCCCGAGGATATCGCCGGCACGAATTTGTTCCCGGCAGGTCGCGGCAACCGCCTTCAAAACCGCATCGCCAGCCGAATGGCCATAGGTGTCGTTGACCTTCTTGAAATGGTCGACATCGAGCACGATGCAGGCCGCATCATGCTGATGCCGGGTGGCAAGCGAGAGAAGGCGGCGTGCTTCCTCATTGAAGGCCCGGCGGCTGAGGACGCCCGTCAAGCTGTCGGTCGCGGCAGAGCGTAGCAGCTCGACGCGATCCATCGCGATACCGGCGATTTCTTCCAGGATGCCGAGGTCCTTGCTGCCGAAAGAACGCGGTCTGCGGTCGATGGCGCAGACCGTTCCGACCGTATGGCCGTCGCGGGTCTTCAAGGGAACGCCGGCATAGAAGCGGATATGAGCCTCGCCTGTGACCGCAGGATTGGCCGCAAAGCGCGGATCGCGCGTGGCATCCTGGACGACGATCGGCTGTTCGTCATCGACGACATAGCGGCAGAAGGTGTCTTCCCGCGGCATCTCGTCGTTGGTCAGGCCTGAGCAGGCCTTGTACCATTGACGGTGCGCATCGATGAACGAGACGATGCCGATATCGACGGAGAAGACCTGCTTGAGGAGACGGACGAGCCGTTCGAAGCCCTCGTCTCTCGGCGTATCGAGCATATCAAGCTCGTCAAGCGCATTGAGGCGCTCCAGCTCGCGCTGCGCCGCCTCGACCGATGATCTGCCAAATGCCCTAGCAACCGCCATTTGCCACCTCTTTTGCGAGCAAATATGCGGGCTAATTGTAAATAACGGGTAATGTTTCCAAACCACATCATATAATCATCGGTGCGATATACGAACAAATATCAAATATCGCACAATTAACTTGCCTGACCCAAGGTCCCGGATTTATCCGTAGCAGTCAGATCGAGGCCGGTGAGCCTCGCGATGCCAGGCGAGGAGATATCCGGCATGGACAAGACAATCCGGAGCGCGGCGGATGCCGTTTCCGAAATCGGCGATGGCGCCGTCGTCATGATAGGCGGTTTCGGCGGTTCGGGCGCACCGATCGAGCTCATTCACGCGCTGATCGACAAGGGGCCGAAGAACCTGACCGTGATCAACAACAACGCGGGCAATGGCCGGATCGGTATTGCGGCGATGATCGATGCCGGGATGGTCAGGAAGATGATCTGCTCCTTCCCGCGCTCGTCCGACCCGCGCGCCTTCACCGACAAGTATCTGGCGGGCGAGATCGAGCTTGAGCTGGTGCCGCAGGGCACGCTTGCCGAGCGCATCCGTGCCGGCGGCGCCGGGATCCCGGCATTCTATACGCCGACGACCTATGCCACCGAGCTTGCCGAGGGTAAGCCGATTGCCGAGTTCGACGGCCGGAAATATGTGCAGGAACGCTGGCTGAAAGCCGACTTTGCGATCGTCAAGGCGCATCTCGGCGATACGCATGGCAATCTGACCTACAACAAGGCGGGCCGCAACTTTAACCCGCTGATGTGCATGGCGGCGGCCAAGACCGTTGCCCAGGTGTCGAGATTGGTGCCGGCCGGCGGCATCGATCCGGAACAGGTGGTGACACCCGGCATCTTCGTCGATGGCGTCGTCGAGATCGCCAATCCGCAACAGGAAGAAGAGCTCATTCGAGCCGGAGTGGCTTACGTATGACCCCTGAACCAAGCAAGATCGACACACGCGAAGACATCAAGCTTTCGAACGCCCAGATCGCCTGGCGCGCCGCTCAGGACATCACCGACGGTGCCTATGTCAACCTCGGCATCGGTTTTCCTGAGATGGTGGCCCGCTATCAGCCCGAGGGCCGCGAGGCGATCTTCCATACCGAAAACGGCATCCTGAATTTTGGCGAGGCGCCGGCTGCGGGCGAGGAAGACTGGGATCTGATCAATGCCGGCAAGAAGGCGGTGACGCTGAAGCCGGGCGCTGCCTTCTTCCACCATGCCGACAGCTTCGCCATGGTGCGTGGCGGTCATCTCGATATCGCGATCCTCGGCGCCTATCAGGTGTCTGAAAACGGCGATCTCGCCAACTGGCGCGCCGGCTCGAAGGGCGTGCCCGCCGTCGGCGGCGCGATGGATCTGGTGCATGGCGCCAAGCAGGTCTGCGTCATCACCGAGCATGTCACCAAGAACGGCGAGCCGAAACTCGTCGAAACATGCACCTTCCCGTTGACTGGAGTCGGCTGCATCACGCGTATCTACACGAGCCATGCAGTGATCGATATCGTCAAGGGCCGCTTCGTGCTGCGCGAAAAGCTTGCCGCCATGACTGTCGAGGAACTGCAGGCAATGACCGGCGCCAAGCTGCATGTCGAAGGCCCGGTCGCCGATCTCATCGTGCCCGAACTCTGAGGACTGACCGATGGCTGACGCTTTCATCTGCGATTACATCCGCACCCCGATCGGCCGCTTCGGCGGCTCGCTCTCCTCCGTCCGCGCTGACGATCTCGGTGCCGTGCCGCTGAAGGCGCTGATGGAGCGCAACGCTTCCGTCGATTGGGAGGCCGTCGATGACGTCGTCTTCGGCTGCGCCAACCAGGCGGGCGAGGACAACCGCAATGTGGCGCGCATGTCGCTGCTGCTGGCAGGCCTGCCGCTCGGCGTATCCGGCACGACGATCAACCGGCTCTGCGGATCGGGCATGGATGCAGTCATCACGGCAGCCCGGGCGATCCGTTCCGGCGAGGCAGAGCTGATGATTGCGGGTGGCGTCGAAAGCATGTCGCGGGCGCCGTTCGTCATGCCGAAAGCCGATACGGCTTTCTCGCGCAATGCCGAGATCTACGATACGACGATCGGCTGGCGCTTCGTTAATCCGTTGATGAAGAAGCAGTATGGTGTCGATTCCATGCCGGAGACCGGCGAGAACGTTGCCGAGGATTACAAGGTCAGCCGCGCGGATCAGGACGCCTTTGCCGTCCGCTCGCAGGCGAAGGCCGCGGCATCGCAGGAAAGCGGCCGGCTGGCCAAGGAAATCAGCGCCGTCACCATTCCACAGCGCAAGGGCGATGCCGTTGTCGTCGACCGGGACGAGCATCCGCGTGCCACCTCGATCGAAACGCTCGCCAAGCTCGGCACACCCTTCAAGAAGGAAGGCGGGACGGTTACCGCGGGCAATGCCTCCGGCGTCAATGACGGCGCGGCTGCGCTGATCGTCGCCTCCGAAGCGGCGGCGAAGAAATACGGCCTCAGGCCGATCGCCCGCATTCTCGGCGGTGCCGCCGCCGGCGTGCCGCCGCGGATCATGGGCATCGGCCCGGTCCCGGCTTCGCGCAAGCTTTTGGCGCGGCTTGGCCTCAAACAGGAGCAGTTCGATGTCATCGAACTCAACGAAGCTTTTGCCTCGCAGGGTCTGGCAGTTTTGCGCGAACTCGGGATTGCCGATGACGATGCCCGCGTCAATCGTAACGGCGGGGCGATCGCGCTCGGTCATCCGCTCGGCATGTCGGGCGCCCGCATCACCGGCACGGCGGCGCTGGAACTTGCCGAAACCGGCGGCCGCTATTCGCTCTCGACCATGTGCATTGGCGTCGGGCAGGGGATCGCCGTAGCGCTGGAGCGGGTCTAGGGACAGCCGGTCATCGTACAAATTCGCGTGTTCGGCATTGCCGATCAGCGACGCCTGCTGCTAAGACTCCCAGCCATAATCACACTTCATTGGTTTTAGGGAGGCTTTGCAGCCATGGCTGATCTTGCTCAATCACTCGCGTCCATCAAGTTGCCGGATCTGGTCGGCAAGGCGGTGCTCATCACCGGCGCCTCGACCGGTATCGGTGCCGCACTTGCCCGCGCCTTCGCGGCACAGGGGATGAAGGTCGGCATTCATTACAATGCCAGCCGCGAACCGGCCGAAAAACTCGCCGAGGAAATCCGCGCCACCGGCGCCACCGTGCATCTCGTGCATGGTGACGTATCGAAAGAGGGCGAGACCGAGCGCGTCGTCGAAGAAACGGCAAAGACCTTCGGCCATCTCGACGGCCTGATCAACAATGCCGGCGGCATGCTCGGCCGCAAGCCGACCGCCGAATATACCGACGAGCACTACGACAACGTCATGAACCTCAATGCACGCTCGGTTCTCGCTGCCGTGCGCGCCGCTCATCCCTGGCTGAAGAAGCAGGGTGGATTCATCATCAACACCACCTCGATCGCCGCCCGCAATGGCGGCGGTAACGGCGCGATCCTCTATGCGGCATCCAAGGGCTTCGTCTCGACGATTACCCGCGGCCATGCCAAAGAGTTTGTCGGCGATCGTATCCGCGTCAATGCAGTGGCGCCCGGCGTTATCGCCACGCCGTTCCATGAGCGCTATACCAATGACGAGCAGATGGAGATGCAGCGCAAGTCGATCCCGATGGGCTTTGTCGGCACTTCGGAAGATTGCGTCGGCGCCTATCTCTTCCTCGCTTCGCCGACCCTGTCTGGCTACATCACCGGCCAGATCATCGAAGTGAATGGCGGCCAGCTGATGCCGTAATCCGGCATTTTCTCTCCCCGATATTTTGCACTGCACAAGGGAACCTTCGGGTTCCCTTGACGTTTCGGAGACGGGGGAAGGCGATCGCCGTTCCTTGTTATCTGAGACGGATGATCATGTTCAAGCCAAGCCACTCCAATCGCTGTGCCGGGCAACGCTGCCGGACGCAGTGCTTTGCTGTGTCTGCTGGCTGAATTGCCCATCCGCCTCGTCAGCTGCCGCGGCAGCGAAAACCGTATAATGAAGCGACATAAAGGATGGGCGACACAAAGATGAGCTATTCGTTCTCGGAACTCGATTTCCTCAAGCCGGAGCTTGGTGCGGAATATACCGGATCCGGGACGCATTTCGCCGTCTACTCTGCCCATGCCGAACAGATGGAACTCTGCCTGTTTTCGGCCGACGGCAAGAAGGAAGAGGCGAGGCTGGCGCTGCCCAAGCGCGAGGGCGACATCTGGTCGGGCTATATCGCCGGCGTCGGGCCGGGAACGGTCTATGGCTATCGCGCCCACGGCCCTTACGATCCGAAGAACGGCCACCGTTTCAATCCCAACAAGCTGCTGCTCGACCCCTATGCCAAGCAGGTGAAGGGCGATCTGAAATGGGATGATGCTCTCTACGGATATGCGATCGGAAAGGACGATCTGTCCTTCGACGAGCGCGATAGTGCGCCCTTCATGGTCAAGGGTGTCGTCCAGGATCCGGATTTCGATTGGGATGGCGACCAGGCGATCCGCAGGCCATGGACGGAAACCATCGTCTATGAGGCGCATGTGCGCGGCATGACGATGACCCATCCCAAGGTGCCCGATCATCTGCGCGGTACGTTCCTGGGCATGGCGAGCGATCCGATCATCGATCATCTGACGAAGCTCGGCATTTCCGCCATCGAACTTCTGCCGATCCAGTTCTTCCCGAACGACCGGTATCTCGAAGAAAAGAACTTGACCAATTACTGGGGCTACCAGACGCTCGGCTTCTTCGCGCCGCAGTCGCGCTACATGTCGAGCGACAAGATCACCGAGATCAAGACGATGGTCCGCAAGTTCCATGCGGCCGGCATCGAAGTGATCATGGACGTCGTTTATAATCACACCGCTGAAGGCAGCGAGCGCGGCCCGACACTCTCCTTCCGCGGCCTCGACAATGCGAGCTACTACATTCTCTCGCCAGACGATGCGCGCCATACGTTCGATACGACGGGCACCGGCAACACGCTGAACATTGCCAACCCGATGGTGATGCGCATGGTGCTCGACAGCCTGCGCTATTGGGTCGGCGTCATGCATATCGACGGCTTCCGCTTCGATCTCGCCAGCACGCTAGGCCGCCAGGATCTCGAATTCGACCGTGCCGGCATTTTCTTCAGCGCCATCCGTCAGGATCCGATGCTGGCGGGCGTCAAGCTGATCGCCGAGCCGTGGGATGTCGGCGAGGGCGGATACCAGGTCGGCGGTTTCCCGCATCCCTTCCGCGAGTGGAACGACAAGTTCCGCGACGATGTCCGGCGCTTCTGGAAGGGCGACGGCGGTCTGGTTTCCAGCCTCTCGCAGCGCATCACCGGCTCCTCGGTGCAGTTCAATCATTCCGACCGCGGCGCAACGTCTTCAGTCAACCTGCTGGCTGCCCATGACGGCTTCACGCTGATGGATACGGTGTCCTTCAACGACAAGCACAACGAAGCGAATGGCGAGGACAACAATGACGGCCATTCCGACAATCATTCGGACAATATGGGCGCCGAAGGCGCGACCGACGATCAGGGCATCAACGACAATCGCGCGCGGCGCCGCCGCAACATGATGGCGACGCTGATGCTGTCTCAGGGCGTGCCGATGATCGTCGCCGGCGATGAGGTCGGCAACAGCCAGCATGGCAACAACAACGCCTATTGCCAGGACAACGAGATCGGCTGGATCGACTGGAGCGGTCTCGACGATCCGTTCCTGGCCTTCTGCCAGAAGATGATTGGCTTCCGCAAAGCCCATCCCGAGCTGCGCCAGGAGCGCTTCC
Source organism: Rhizobium sp. 05N430 (assembly GCF_056396985.1). Lineage (NCBI taxonomy): Bacteria > Pseudomonadati > Pseudomonadota > Alphaproteobacteria > Hyphomicrobiales > Rhizobiaceae > Rhizobium > Rhizobium sp. 05N430. The sequence continues at coordinate 148,984 of NZ_JBFTMO010000011.1, forward strand.
TGACCGGCGAAACCAGCGAGGATGGCCGGATCGAGATCGCGTGGTTCAAGGCCGACGGCAGCTTCATGGATGACGGCGCCTGGAACGATGGCGAGCTGCGCGTGCTTGGGGTCTATCTGTCGCGCAGCGTCAGCGCACCCGAGAACGAGGACATGCAGGGTCTCTACATGCTCTTCAATGCCGGTGGCGATTGCGAGATCAATTTGCCGGAGGTGAACGGTGTCAGGGAATGGCAACGCCTCGTCGAGACCGGGGCGGACGATGCCTTCGAGGTCATCCACGCAGAGAACCCGTTCACGCTCTATCGCGAAAGTATCGCGGTGTTTGCGCCAAAAGGCGCCACCGAGCCGCCCAAGGATGCCGATACCGCCGAGCGCCGCCGCTGGTTCAGTTTCGGCCGCAAGAAGAAGTGACAGGCCCAGAACAAAGCGATGAATGCGGACGCGATAACTGAGCTCGGACTGACCTATGTGAACGATACCGAACCGGGTATCCGCCGCAGCCGGAAGGGCAAGGGCTTTTCCTACCGTCTGCCGGATGGTTCGCTGGTATCCGATCCGGATCAAAAGAAGCGCATCGCATCGCTCGGTCTGCCGCCCGCCTATGAGGGTGTCTGGATCTGCCTGCAGGAAAACGGCCACCTGCAGGCAACCGGCTACGACGCGCGCGGGCGCAAGCAGTACCGTTATCACAAGGACTGGAACAGCTTCCGCAGCGTCGAGAAATTCCATCAGCTGATCGAATTCGGCCAGGCGCTGCCGAAGATTCGCCGGCAGGCTCTCAGAGATCTCGACACCGGCGCCGACGATGTCAGGGGCGTCCTTGCGGCGCTGACGACGCTGCTCGATGAAGCACATCTGCGCGTCGGTAATCAGGCCTATGTCAGGGAAAACGGCACCTATGGCGCAACGACGCTACTCAAGCGCCACATCAAGCTGAACGACGGCAGAATCGAGCTCAAATTTCGGGCGAAGGGCGGCAAGCGCGTGCAGCGCAGCCTCAAGCATCCGCGGTTGCAGAAAATCCTGGAAGAAATCGCCGATCTCCCCGGCCGCCAGCTTTTTGTCTGGAAGGACGAGACGGGATCGCTGAAGCCGGTCGAGTCCGGCAGGCTCAACGCCTATCTGGCCGAAATTTCCGGCATCGCGATTTCCGCCAAGACCTTTCGTACCTGGGCGGGCTCGCTTGCCGGGTTCGGCGCGGCACGCGGCGCAATCCTCGATGGCCGCCACCCAACTGTGAAAGAGATGGCGGAGGCCTCGGCCGAAGTATTGCACAACACGCCGGCCATCTCGCGCTCCAGCTATATCCACCCGCGCATCATCGCTCTTTCGGACCGCGGCAGCGCGTTGGCGGAAGAACTGCCGGAGCCGGCGGAGCCGCTGCGCGGTCTTCGCGCCGAGGAAAACCGCCTGCTCGATTTCCTGATGCGCGAAGCGGGCATCACGCCCTCTTCAAGATGATGAAAAAAGCCCGCGCTCGGGAGCGCGGGCTTCTCAAGATAACAGGAGGTCTTATCAAGCAGCCGCTTCTGAAAGACGGCCTTCCTCGATCTACTCGCCGCGCCGATGTCGCAGTAAATGCGCGCTCCAATCAGTGCGGTCGCAGAAGTAGAACCACTCAAGCGCCAGATCGTTCCTGAAATGCGACGCGCGATCTGCAAACTTGGCTTTAAAGCGGTGGCCGCGGAACAAATTCTCTTACATCTCGTTGAAAAGCTTGATCGGAAGTCATTCTGAAAGGGCGCTCCCATGCCGAATGTCCGCAAGGCGGCTGACAAGGACCGAAAGTTCGATCCCCGCGACCGGTTGATCGTCGCTCTCTACGCGCAGCTGAAAGCCGAGCGGGAGACGCGCGAGACGCTCGAATGGGTCATCCGCAATGGCGGATTGTCGGACGCGGTGCTGGAAGCGATCGCCTCCGATCCCGTCAGGCCGGTGACCAGCGACGAGATCGCATCGGTCGAAAAGATCATAGCTTTGGATGAGCGCCGCAAAGGTGCGCCACGCGACTACGACTGAAGAAAGAGGAGCTGAAGATGGTGGATATTACATATCAGATCGTGCCGCATGACGAAGGCTGGGCCTACAAGCTCGGCGAAACCATTTCCGAGACCTATGCCACGGCCGAGGAAGCCGCAGACCGGGCGCGAAGTGCTGCGTCGCGGCAGAAGATCGGGGCCGGCGATGCCACGCTCGCCTATCCCTCGCCGGATGGCGGCTGGCAGTTTCAACCCCTGGAAACGGACAAGAGCGGAAGCAGGCTCTGACGGGACAAGCGTAGGAGAGTGACATGGCGGCGCGGGCAAGCTGGAAAGGCCATCTGAAGATCGGCGACCTTGTCTGCGCCGTCGGTCTCTACACGGCCATTTCATCGTCGGACCGCCTGTCCTTCAATATCATCAACCGGAAGACCGGCCATCGCGTCGAGCGGCAGTTTGTCGATAGCGAAACCGGAAAGCCCGTGGACCGCGAAGACCAGGTGAAGGGCTACAGGATGGACAATGGCGAATACATCGTCATCGAAGGTGACGAGATCGCCAGCGTCATGCCGGAGAGCGACAAGGTGATGGGCGTCCAGAGCTTCATCCCGCTGGAAGAGATCGACAAGCTCTATTTCGATCGTCCGTACTATCTGGCGCCAGTCGAGGATCACGATGCCGAAGCGCTTAGCCTGATCATGCGCAGCATGCGCGACAACAAGGTCGCAGCGCTCGCCCAGGCCGTATTGTTCCGCCGCAACCGGACGCTATTGATCCGCGCGCAGGGCGATCACGTCATCGCCACCATGCTCAATTTCGACTACGAAGTCCGCTCCGCCGAGACAGTCTTCAAGGACATTCCCGATATCAAATTTGACAAGGAAATGCTGGAGCTTGCCGGCCACATCATCGGCACCAAGAAGGGCAGCTTCAATCCGGCCGAATACGAGGACCGCTACGAGGCGGCACTGACCGAACTCGTGAAAGCCAAGATCGAGGGCCGGGAGCCGCCGAAGCGCAAGCCGAAGCCGGAGGGCAAGGTCGTCGATCTCATGGAGGCGCTGCGCCAAAGCGCCAAGATCGGCGGCAAATCCGGATCTGGTAAGCCTGCCGCCAGCGCATCCAGCCGCCGCAAGAAGGCGAGCTGACGATGGCGCTCGAAACCTATCAGCAGAAGCGCGACTTCAAGGCCACTCCCGAACCGCGCGGCGCAAAAGGCAAGAGCAAGGGCAACAGCTTCGTCATCCAGAAGCACGACGCGACGCGGCTGCACTACGATTTCCGGCTGGAGATGGACGGCGTGCTGAAAAGCTGGGCGGTGACGCGCGGCCCCAGCCTGAACCCCGATGACAAGCGGCTGGCCGTCCATGTCGAGGATCATCCTCTCTCCTATGGCGATTTCGAAGGCGTCATTCCGAAGGGGCAATATGGCGGCGGCACCGTCATCGTCTGGGATCAGGGAACCTGGACGCCGCTTTACGATGCGAAGAAAGCCTATCGAAAGGGCCATATCGAATTCGAGCTCGACGGCGACAAGCTGAAAGGCCGCTGGCATCTCGTCCGCATGCACGGCAAGCCGGGCGAAAAGCACGAGAACTGGCTGCTGATCAAGGGCGAGGACGCCGAAGCCCGCCATGGCCGCGAGGACATCCTCAAGAAGCGTCCGGAATCGGCCAAGAGCGGCCGGACGATCGAACAGGTCGCCAAGAACCCAGATGATACCTGGAATTCGAAGCCGAATGGCCGGAAGGCGGCAGCCAGGCTTGCAACCAAGGCCAAGGCGAAGCCGCAGGCTCACCAATGGCCGAAGGGTGTGCGCAAGGCGGCGATGCCCGATTTCGTCGAGCCGGTGCTTGCCAAGCTGAAGCCGCGTCCTCCGGCCGCCGACGGCTGGATCCACGAGATCAAGTTCGACGGCTACCGCCTGCAGATCCGCATCCGCGACGGGAAGGTGGCGATGCTGACGCGCACCGGCCTGGACTGGACGGAGAAATTCGGGGAAGAGATCGCTGCCGCCTTCGGCGAACTGCCTGTCGAGACCGCGCTGATCGACGGCGAACTGGTCGTCGAACGCGAGAACGGTGCATCGGACTTCTCGGCACTCCAGCACGATCTGAGCGAGGGGCGTAGCGACCGCTTCTCCTTCTATGCCTTCGACCTGATCTATCTCGACGGCCATGATCTGCAGAATGCAGCGCTGATCGATCGCAAGGCGCTGCTGGAAAAGCTGCTGCCGGCGGGCAGTAGCAAGTTGCGCTACAGCGATCATTTCGACGAGAATGGCGGCCTGGTTCTCGACCACGCCTGCCAGCTCAGCCTGGAAGGCGTCATCTCTAAGGGCCGCGACAGCAAATATGTGTCAGGCCGCACCGGCGACTGGATCAAATCGAAATGCGTCAAGCGCCAGGAATTCGTCATTGGCGGCTATGTGCCCTCGACCTCGATGAAGAGCGCCATCGGCTCGCTCGCCATGGGCTATTATGACAAGGGCAAGCTGAAACATGTCGGGCGCGTCGGTACCGGATATACCGCGAAGCTCTCGCACAATCTCTACACTCAGCTCTCCAAGATCGAGCAATCCGCCAGTCCTTTCGACGGCAAGCTGACGGCCGAGGAGCGCCGCGGGTTGGTGTTCGTCAAGCCTGATATGGTTGCCGAGGTTGAGTTTGGCGCCTGGTCAGCCGATGGTAATCTCCGCCATGCGGCTTTCCGCGGTTTGCGCGAAGACAAGGCGGCAAAGGATGTGGGGCGCGAAATGGGTGGAACTGCTGCAAAAGAACTGCCGGTATCGAGCGTGACGTTGACGCATCCCGATCGCATCTACTGGCCCGACGAGGGCATTACCAAGGCCGGGCTGGCCGATTACTACGCCCATGTCTGGGAACTGATGAAGCCGTTCGTCGTCAACCGGCCGCTCTCGCTGCTGCGCCTTCCCGATGGCATTGCCGGCAAGCAGCGTTTCTTCCAGAAACACGCCTGGAAGGGAATGAACGAATATATCGAAGAGATCGCCGACCCCAAGGATCGCAGCGGCGAGAAGCTGCTGCGGATCAGGGATTTCGACGGGCTCGTCGCGCTGGTGCAGTCGGCCGTCCTGGAGATCCACCCCTGGGGCGCGACGACCGCCAAATGGGAAAAGCCCGATATGGTGACCATGGATCTCGATCCGGCCGATGATGTGCCATGGGACGCGGTGATATCGGCGGCGCATGAGATCAAGGCGCTCATGGAAGGCGAGGGGCTGGCTGCCTTCGTCAAGACCTCGGGCGGCAAGGGGCTGCATGTCGTGGCGCCGCTGGCGCCGAAGGCGGGCTGGACCGAAGTGAAAGCCTTCGCCAAATGGATCGCCGACACGATGGAAGCCTCCGACCCATCCCGCTACATCGCCAAGGCGACAAAGGCCGAACGAACGGGCAGGATCTTCATCGACTATCTGCGCAACGGGCGCGGCAATACTGCCGTCGCGCCCTATTCGGCCCGCGCCCGCAAAGGTGCGCCGGTCTCGATGCCCATCGATTGGAGCGAGCTGACAGGCGAGATCGGCCCCGCTTATTTCACCGTCGACAACGCGCCGGCGAGGGTCAACGCGCTGTCAAGCGACCCCTGGGCCGATTTCTTCGATGCAGCGAGGCCTCTAGAAAAGAAGAAGCGGTCCTGACGCATCGGGATCGCTCTCGTCTGATCATGCCGCGATCGGCTTCCGCCGGTCGAGCAGGCAAGCAAGACCGGCGCTGACAAGAGCCAATGCCGCTGGGATGAGGATCACGTAGAGCAGATCCCGGCCGCTCGAAGCGTCATTGAGGAGAAGTCCGGCGATCGAGGCGATGACGGCGCCGCCGCCAACGCTGACGGCCGCCGCTAGCCCCGCAGCCGTGCCCGCGAGATCGGGCTGGACGGCCAGTATCCCCGAATTGGCGGCAGGCATGGTCAGCCCGTTGCCGATGCCGATGAAGATGCAGGCCGCGAAGAAGGCGGGAGGCGCGGTCAATCCGCCGACGGCAAGAGCCAGGCCGCCGAGCAATCCGGTGCACGTGACTGCGCGTCCCGCAACCAATACGGCGGCGATTGGAATGCGGCCAGCATACCGTCCTGCGAGATAGCTGCCGAGGATGAAGCCCGCGGGCACCAGTCCCATGTAGAGGCCAAGCCTGGCGCTTGATCCGCCGAGCGCTTGGTTCATGACCAGCGGCGCGCCGGCGAGGAAGACGTAAAGCGTTCCCATCGAGCAGGCCATGCAGGCGGCATAGGCGAGGAAACGCGGCGAGCCGAGCAGCAGCCGGTATGCCGCGAGATAGCCATGTGAGTGAGTTTTCCGCTTCCCGGTCTCATCACGGATCTCACGGGCGGCGAGCGCCAGCATGATTGCCCCGAGCACCGCGAACATCACGAAATTTGCCCGCCAGCCGAAAAGCTCGCTGACCGATCCGCCGATCGTCGGCCCGATCATTGGTGCTACCGCCCAGCCCATGGCGAGATAGCCGAACTTGCTGGCCGCTTTCTGCCCGCCCCAGCTTTCCTTGACGATGACGAGCGCGATCGAGAAGCAGGCCGCAATGGCCGCCTGCAAGGTACGGAAGAGCAGGAAGACATGAATGTTATCCGCAAGCGCACAACCAGCTGAGGCCAGGATGAAGACAGACAGCGAGGAAAGCACGACCGGCCTGCGGCCAAAGCGATCGGACAGGGCGCCGCCGATGATCTCGGCAAAGGCGGTCAGCGCAGCATAAGCGGCGACGGAGAGCGCCACCAGTGCCGGATCGGCGCGCAGATCGGCGGCAATCTCCGGCAGGGACGGCAGGATCAGGTTGACGGGTAGGACGGAGAGGGCGGTCAGCAGGATCAGGGTGATCAGCCGCGGCGGCACGGATTGAAGTTGCCCTGCGGGCGCGGGTTCGGATGCGGATTGTCCGGTCATCGGTCGGTCTCTCGGGTGATGGGAAGAGGGATGTCCGGCAGGCCGCTGCCCGGAATCCAGGCAATAAAAAAGGCCCCGCCGGGAGCCTGCTTACCGCGCATGGGTGCTTTCGCCGGATGGCTACGCCATCCTGCCCATGCGCCCTATCACCACTACGAGAACCGTTGCGATCATCATTGCCTAGAGCTAGCGGCAAACCTTGGGCTGGTCAATCGCGAGCACATATGAAAAGGGCGGCTTGCGCCGCCCCTTCCGAAATCAGGCTGCCTTCGACACCACGCCATGCGGATCGAGGACGAATTTCGTCGCCGCGCCCTGGTCGAAGCTCTCGTAGCCCTGTGCGGCATCTTCGAGCGAGATGACCTTGGCGTTGACGATGTCGGCGATCGGCAGACGGTCGTGCAGGATCGCCTGCATGAGCTGGCGATTGTACTTGATGACAGGGGTCTGGCCGGTGTGGAAGGACTGCGCCTTCGCCCAGCCGAGACCGAAGCGCAGCGACAGGCTGCCCTGCTTGGCGGCGGCATCAACGGCGCCCGGATCCTCGGTGACGTAGAGACCGGGAATACCGATCGAGCCTGCGGCGCGGGTAATCTCCATCATCTGGTTCAGGACGATTGCCGGCTGTTCGCCACCGGCATGGCCGCGGGCTTCGAAGCCGACGGCATCGATGGCGCTATCGACTTCGTTGGTGCCGACGACCTGGGCGATCATGTCGCCGAGACGGTCGCTTTTCGACAGGTCGATCGGTTCGAAACCGACCTTGGCGGCGTGCGCCAGACGATCCTTGTTGAAGTCGCCGATCATGACAACGGCAGCGCCGAGGATGCGGGCCGAGGCGGCGGCAGCAAGGCCGACAGGACCCGCACCGGCGACATACACCGTCGAGCCGACGCCCACCCCGGCGCGGACCGCGCCATGGAAGCCGGTCGGCAGAATGTCGGACAGCATGGTCAGGTCGCGAATCTTGGCCATCGCCTTGTCGCGATCCGGAATCTTCAGGAGGTTGAAGTCGGCATAGGGGATGGTGACGTAGCGGGCCTGACCGCCGATCCAGCCGCCCATGTCTACATAGCCATAGGCGCCGCCTGCGCGCGACGGATTGACCGTCAGGCAGACGCCGGTGTCCTGCGACTTGCAGCAGCGGCAACGGCCGCAGGCAACATTGAACGGAACGGAGACAATGTCGCCGATTTCGAGCATCTCGACATCGATGCCCTTCTCGATGACTTCGCCGGTGATTTCGTGGCCGAGAACCAGGCCGGGCATGGCTGTCGTGCGGCCGCGGACCATGTGCTGGTCGGAGCCGCAGATGTTGGTGGAAATGACTTTCAGGATGACGCCATGTTCGATGCGGCGGCCATCGGGGGCCTCCAGCTTCGGATCGTCGATGTCGCGGACTTCGACCTTGCCGGGCCGCAGATAGACTACGCCTCTATTCTTGCTCATTCTCGTCTCCTCCGTTGAAAATGCCGCCATCCCGCAGGGCTCCTCCCGCTGCGGGCTGTGCTCACAGATTAGAGCATATGCAAACAGGCACCGTTCCGAATGCGACGGTTTGGGTCCGGAATTGGCCTGTTAGTGCCGCTTCGGCTGGCCGCTTTCTTTCGCCAGGCTCTTCTTCAGGGCATCCATGATATTGACGACATTGCCTGTCGATTTGACAGCAGGTGCCTTCTTGGCCGGTGCCGCCTTTTTCATGGTTTTCAGCTTGGCGCGGATAATGCTCTGCAGCCGCTTCTGCACCGGATCCTGCATCAGGGCGGGGCTCCAGTCCTGCGTCTGGTCCTTCACCAGCTTCTTCATCATCGCCAGCACCTTGGCATCGGGCTTGGCGTCGATAGCGACCGTTCCCACAGCCTCGCGAACCTCGTCGCCGTAATGCAGCGTCCAGAGCACGATCCCCTTGCCCTGCGGCTCCAGAAGCACCGCGCGTTCGCGGCGATAGAGCACCAGCCGGGCGATGCCGACCACGTCATTGGCAGCCATCGCCTCGCGGATGACGCAGAAAGCCTCGGTCCCGACCTTGTCTTCGGGTGCCAGGAAATGCGGCTTGTCGTACCAGATCCAGTCGATCGAGCCGCGCGGCACGAACGTGTCGATATCGATCGTCCGCGTGCTTTCCAGGCCGACCTCGTCGAGTTCGGCATCTTCGAGCAGCACATAATCGTCCTCGCCGCGCGGATAGCCCTTCACCTGCTCCCTGGCCGCAACCGCCCGGTGGGTAACGCTGTCCACATAGCGGCTTTCGACGCGGTTCTTGGTGTTGCGGTTCAAAACGTTGAACCGCACCTTGTTGCTGTCCGTCGTCGCCGGCGTCAGCGACACCTGCGCCGTCACCAACGAGAGCTTCAGATAGCCTTTCCAGAATGTCTGCCGGGGCATCTCGGTTCTCCTCAGGCCGCCTTGTCCAGTTCCGGATAGTGGCGGAAAATGCCGTTTACGTTGAAGGCGAGGCGGCGAGCGGATTTCAGGTAGGCAGCGATATTCGGCCGCTGCTCGACCCTATCGTGCAGCGCCTGCAACAACGGATATGTCTCCGCCGAGCCCTTCATCGCCTTGGGAAAGGCATAGCGCAGTCCTTTGAGCACCTGAAACAGCGACAGGTCCACATAGGTTAGCTTGTCGCCCGAGATATGCGCCGGCCCCTTCGGGTTGTTGGCGATGACGCGCTCGAAATAGCCGAAAAATTTGGGGATGCGCTCCTTGATGAACTCGCCCGAGCGCGCCTTTGCCTCTTCCTTCTGGTCTTCATAGTAGAGTGACGTTGCGATCGGGTGATGCGTGTCGTGCACCTCTGCGACGAAATCGGTGATCGTCAGCTGCAGGCCGTTGAGGACATAGCGCGCCGTATCATGCTTCGGTGCCAGGTCAAGCTTCGCTCCGAGATAGAACAGAATGTTGGCGACATGGGAAATGATCAGGTCGCCGTCCTTCAGGAATGGCGGCGCGAAGGGGATGTCACTACCCGAGCCGCTCTTCATGATTTCCATCATTTCGCCCGTGCCTCTGCCGGGCTCCCGCGTCACGTCGATGTAGCTGGCGCCAGCTTCCTCAAGCGCAAGGCGGACGAATTCGCCGCGACCCTGTATGCCGTCCCAATAATAGAGCTCGTATGCCATTCAACTCCCCGGCCAGATACGCCATGTTTCATCCATTGAAGTGTAGCGGCTGGCGCATCCGTCAACAGGCGCGGCTTTTACCATCAGTGATGAGCGTGTTGCGCATTGCGCTTGCGAGTTGCCGCTGCCTTGCTGGCGGAAGCGGAGCGCTCGGCGGGCGTGCGTGAGGCAGAGGCTTTGCCGCCGGTCCGGCCGCCCTTTCCCGCGGAGACGTGGGTGTCCGTCTTGCCGCGGCCGGATCCGGATTTGTTGCCGCCGCCGTCTTCCTTGTTGACGGTCGCCCAGGCCCGGCGCTCGGCCTCCTCGTGGGAGAGCCCGCGATCCTCGTAGCTCTCTTCGATATGCTCCGCCTTGCGCTTCTGCTTGCCGATATAGGCCGATTTTTCGCCTCTGGGCATCATCGCCTCCTGTTGCTCCAAACAAGTTTCAACCGCCCGGAACTTGAAAAGTTCCGTCCATTCCGCGGCGCGGTACGATTCTTACGTAAACGGAACAAAAATCGCGTTGACCCCGTTTTTGGCGGCGAGTCCTGAAACCTCATGACCAAAAAGGAAGGAGCACAGACATGGACAACCACATCAGCGAAGCCGATGGAAACGGCAAGATCGATCTGAATGGCCAGCTATCGCCTGTGGCCTACAGCCTCAAGGTAAGGAAGGGCACAGGCCAATCCTTTGAGATCAACGTTCGCCTGATGGCGTCGCGCGACTGGCTGCTGCAACGCGGCTTCGCCAGCGATGCCGTGCTGATCAGCGCCAGTGGCGCGCGTATTCCCGTCTATCACCCTGGCGGCGCGCTTAATATCGGCGACAGTCTGGCGGTCGAACTGATTGCGCGCGACGACAGCTGCGTCAGCACCGATGACATCGTCCGCAAATATCCCGAGTTCAACAGCGGCAGCCACAAGCTCGATGGGTTCTAGGCGATCGGGCGCTGCTGGGCCGCGGTCTTGATGGCTGTGTCGAGAGCCGTGCTGCTGAAGGGTTTTGTCAGCAACACGGAGCCGGCAAAGCGGGCCGCTTCCGGAAGGCTGCTATTGCCGGTGGCAAAGACCAATCCGACGGACGGGAATGCCGCACGCGCCTTGGCGGCAAAGGCGGGGCCGGACATACCCGGCAACCCGACATCGGCGACGATGATATCGACCGAGGCAGCAGCGAGGATTTCGACGCCGCGTTCGCCGCTCTCGGCTTCGATCACGTCATAGCCGAGATCCTGCAGGATCTCGGCTGTATCCATGCGGATGAAAGCGTCGTCTTCGACCAGCAGCAGCTTGAGCTTTTCCTGGACGATTTCGCGCGGCGGCGTTCCGGGCGCGCTGATTGCCGCTGCGGCGCTCTGGCGGCGCTGGGCCTGATTGGCAAGCACATGGCGGATCTTCCGGGCCAGCGCTTCGCGGGTATAAGGCTTCGAAAGCAGCTCCAGCCCCGGATCCAGACGGCCGCCATGGACGATGGAGTTTTCGGTATAGCCGGATGTGTAGAGGACGCCGACATGCGGAAGCCGTTCGCGCGCCATGCGGGCCAGTTCCGGGCTCTTCAGCGTGCCGGGCATGACGACATCTGTGAACAGAAGGTCGATATGGACGCCGCTCTCGATGACCGTCAGCGCGCTCTGCGCATCGCGGGCCTTAAGCACGTAATAACCGAGATCGGTCAGCATCTCGACGACGGTGGCGCGCACGCCTTCGTCGTCCTCGGCGACCAGAATGGTCTCGGTGCCGCCTACGGCAGGCACGGTCTCGATGCTGGCGATACGATCCTCGCTCTGGAAGGAGCGCGGCAGATACAGCTTCAGCGTCGTGCCTTCGCCGATCTCACTATAGATCTTCACATGCCCGCCGGATTGCTTGACGAAGCCATAGACCATTGACAGGCCGAGCCCGGTGCCCTTGCCTTCCGGCTTGGTGGAGAAGAACGGTTCGAAAGCCTGCTCGATGACATCAGCCGTCATGCCCGAACCGGTGTCGCTGACGGCGAGCACGACATATTGGCCGGCAACGACCTCGGGATGGGTGCGGCTGTAGGAATCGTCGAGAAACGCGTTGCCGACCTCGATCGTCAGCCTTCCCGAGCCATCCATTGCATCGCGAGCGTTGATCGCCAGATTGAGCAGGGCATTCTCGATCTGGATCGGATCGGCAAAGGTGTTCCAGAGCCCGCCGGAGACGATGGTCTCAACCTCGATTTCCTCACCCAGCGCGCGGCGCAGCATGTCGTCCATGCCCGAGACGAAGCGGCCGATATTGATCACCTTCGGTTCCAGCGGCTGGCGGCGGCCGAAGGCCAGAAGCTGGCTGGCAAGCCGTGAACCGCGATCGACGGCGGTGAGGGCGTTGGAGATACGCTCCTTGGCGCGGGTATTGCTGGAGACATCCTTGCCAAGCAGCTGGAGATTGCCCGAAATCACCTGCAGCAGGTTGTTGAAGTCATGCGCCACGCCACCGGTCAGCTTGCCGATCGATTCCATCTTCTGCGCCTGCTGGAGGGCAGCTTCCGCATGCTGGCGATCGGCGATCTCTGCGGCAACACGAACCTCGAGCGTCTCGTTCAGCCGCCGGAGCTGTTCCTCGACATTGCGGCGCTGATTGAGTTCCATCTCCTGGGCGCGAACGAGGCGCGCATTGTCGATCGCCACGGCGGCCTGGCCGGCGAGGCTAACAAGGCTCGATTCCGCGGCATCATTGAAGCGGCCGGGTTGCGCATGGCCAAAGAACAGGCCGCCGATCACCGAGCCGTCGCGCGACTTGACCGGCACGGCGAGATAGCTGCGCACGGGCAGGTGGCCCTTCGGCATTCCCGCATGCGGCGCGTTCTTGCCATAGCGTGGGTCGAGCAGGATGTCGTCGGAGCGTACGACGCCTTCACCATTGAAGGTCGGCGCGAAGACCTTGGTGTTGCGCGGCATCGGAAAGCGCTCGAAGTTCTTCCGGTCAACGCCCGACAGGGCATAGAGCATATAGCTGCCGCCTTCTCCGTCATCGACATTGTAGAAGAAGGCGCCGAACTCGGCGCCGGTCAGTGCTACGCCGGCATCGACTGCGGTTTGCGTCAGACGCTCGACATTCAGCTCGGCGGTGATCGCCGATCCCGCCGCATTGACGATCGATAGCGCATCCGACTTGATCCGGAGTTCATCGAGCGCCCGCCGCTCGCCACGTTTCGCGGTGACCTGGCCGGAGACCTCCATCGTCGCACAGAGAATGCCGACGATCGAGCCGGTCTCGTCGCGTAGCGGCGTATAGGAGAAGGTGAACCAGGCATCCGCAAGCTTGCCGCCGCGGCGCATCGGAACCAGCAGCTCTTCGAAAAGCTGCGCCTGGCCGTCAAGCGTTGCCTTTACGATCGGCTCGAACTGCGGCCAGATATCGCTCCAGACTTCCTTGAAGGGACGACCGAGAGCATGTGGATGGCGCTCCGAAAAGATCGGCACATAGGCGTCGTTGTAGATGAAGGCGAGGTCCGGACCCCAGGCGATGAACTTGGCATGGCGGGAATCGAGGGCGGCGTCGACGATGAAGCGGAGCGAGGCGGGCCATTGATCGACAGGTCCCAGACCTGAGGCGCGGAACTCCGGATCCCGAAGCATTTTGCCGATCCCGCCGCCACCCTTCGGCCAATCGCCTTCAGTCTGCCCCGTCATTCAAATTCACTTCCGTGCGATGCCGCTGCTTTCGCAGCGCGATTCTGCCCAATTGCAGGCTAAAATAGAGGGTCGCACGTATTGGGAAAGGCCTGACGGAAAATAAGCTTAACACGCGTGTATTCTTGCGCGCGAAGGACTGCCGGAGATGGGGGAACTACTTGCGGCCGAAGCGCTGGGCAACCGCGATCGCCTTGGTCAGATCGAAGAAGCGGCCGGATGCCGGACGGCGCTCCGGAAAGACGAAGCCGACCATATTGTCGATGACAATCACCAGCCCGATAGCGAGCAGAAAATAGGCCAGCGCGGCGATCGTCAGGACAAGCATTGTTCCCTCACACCGGCGCTATGAACATGTAGCAGCTGGCTACGATCAGGGACACGAGGATGACGTCGAAATAGCCTTTGTTCATGGCGGTTCTCCCATTCCCGCCAATAACATTCCAGGCGGGCTTTGGTTCCGCCATTCGTGGCCATTTCGCGGCAATATTTTGAAGATGCCAGATTGTGGTCTTCATTTGGCCTGATCGATCCCCCGGGGGAGCTGTCTGCTCCATGAATCACACCATAAAACGCAAGTAATTCAGATATATGACACGAATAGGCAGACGCGGGTTTCCGCGCGTCTGCGAAGATCGGATAAATGATGTCAGGCTAAGCCGATTTGCGGCTTGCCGTCTTCTTGGGTGCGGCCACGGCCTTCACGGCGCCATTGGTCTTGGCACCGGCCGTTGTGGTCCGCTTTGCCCTGGTCTTGACTTCGGTGCCGTCCTTGGATGCGGCAGAGGTCTCGAGCGTTTCGCGCTCTTTCCTTGCCTGTTCCCAATGAACTGAATCGCGCCCCGTCGGGTGGCCCTCTTCTTCCCAGAGGGAATATGCACGCTTCTTGATCCACTCGTCGCGAGTTTCTGCCATCGCTGATCTCCCGTCACAACATGCCGCAGTCAAACGCTAGACTAGATGGGATGGTTCCAGAGGAATCATGCAGTTTCAAGAGAAATTTTGACACACTGCAAAATATTGTTTGCGGTGCAATATAAATGGGCAGTTTTGCTCGCTGGCAGCCTGCAATACTGCACAAAACTTGTGCTTTTCTCACTGCTAATGTTCGTGGGTCTGTACCGATGGAACAACCGGCGCGATCACGGATTTCGGAACATGTTCGGATATCAGCGACAAGGGGACGGCATGACCGGCAATGCGAAGCACGCCTGGGGGCCAATCAGGGACGGCGATGAGACCAAGTTCCGGCTTTGGGCACCGGGAGAAGCGGCGGTTGTTCTGCAGCTGGCTGGCGCCGGCCATGCAATGCAAGATACCGGTGATGGCTGGTTCGAGACGCGCGTGCCCGGACCGCTCGAAGGACAGGATTACGTCTTCGTTCTCGGAGATGGACGCGCCGTGCCCGACCCTGCTTCGCGCCAGCAGCGCGGCGATGTGCATGGCCCGTCGCTTGTGCCTGCCAGCGTCTATCGCTGGCGGACCGACTGGAAGGGAAGGGACTGGGAAGAGGCCGTCATCAGCGAGATCCACGTCGGCACCTTCACCGGCGAGGGCACGTTCTCAAGCGCGATCTCCAAGCTCGATCATCTGGCAGGGGCGGGCATCACGGCAATCGAAATGATGCCGGTGGCGCAGTTTTCCGGCGAGCGCGGATGGGGCTACGACGGGGTGCTGCATTACGCGCCGCATTCGGCCTACGGGACACCGGATGACTTTCGCGCCTTCATCGATGCAGCGCATGCCCGCGGCATCATGGTGCTGCTCGATGTCGTCTACAATCACTTCGGCCCTGAAGGAAACTACCTGCACGGCTATGCCCCGGATTTCTTCCGCGCCGACCGCCAGACACCGTGGGGAGCGGCAATCGATTTCGCTCAGCCCGCGGTGCGCCGCTATTTCATCGACAACGCACTCTATTGGATCGGCGAATTTCAGCTCGATGGCCTGAGGCTCGATGCCGTCGAACAGATCCATGACCTGTCGGAGCGCCATGTCCTCGAAGAATTGTCGAAAGAAGTGCGTAGCGCTTTTCCGGGCCGAAAGGTTCACCTGATCGTCGAGGATCAGCGCAATCTCGTCAGTCTGCTGGAGCGGGATGAAAAAGGCGAGGTCAAGACCTACACGGCCGAATGGAACGACGATTTCCACCATGTCGCGCATATCATCGCAACCGGCGAGGACAACGGTCACTACAAGCCCTTTGCCGGCGACCTCTGGGAAAAGACGAAGCTCGCCCTGCAGCATGGCTTCGTCTATCCCGACCGTGCCGATCCGCCGGTGCTGCCGCGCGACGAACGTGTCTATCTGCCGCCCGAAGCCTTTGTGAATTTTCTGCAGAACCACGACCAGATCGGCAATCGTGCCTTCGGCGAGCGTTTGCTGAGCCTGTCCCGGCCGCCGATGGTGGAGACGCTGACAGCGATCATGATGCTGGCGCCGCAGATCCCGTTCCTGTTCATGGGCGAGGAATATGGGGAGACGCAGCCCTTCTATTTCTTCTGCGACTACGCCGGCGAACTCGGCGATATGATCCGCAAAGGCCGCATGAGGGAAGCTGAAGGCTTCGGTGGTCTGAAGGAAGGCCAATCGAAGGAGACGCTGCCGGACCCGAATGCGCGCGCGACCTTCGATGGCTCAGCCCTGCAATGGCAGCGCGCCGAGACTTCGGATGGCAGGCGCCGGAAAGCGTTCGTCGCGGAGCTTGCGCGGATCCGGCAACAGCATGTCGTACCGCTGCTGAAGCGGACACCGCGGATGCAGGCCGAGGCACCGGAAACCGCCGATGGCGCCCTGGCGATCGATTGGGCGATGGACGGCGCGCGGCTGCAGCTGCGTGCCAACCTCACGTCGCAATCGATAACGCTGCCCGCGGTCAATGGTCAGACGATCTTCGAGCTGGTCCGCGAGGTACATGGGGAGGGATTGCCGGCGGAATCGGTGGTTTTCGCCATTGCCTGACCGCATTTCACAGCCGCATGAAAGATTCACGCCTGACGCGAAGAGTGGCGAATTGAACGCTGCCATTTCGCGGCTATATTCCTGACCGATGTTTTATCTCATCTCGACCTACTGGCCGCATATTCTTTTCATCATCTCGATCGCCATGGGAGCCGCGGCGGCGATTCACGCCGCCATGACCAAGGAGGAAGTGCGCGCCGCGATCGGCTGGGTCGGCGTCATCATCCTGTCGCCGATCGTCGGTGCCGTGCTTTATGCCATTGCCGGCGTCAATCGCATCCGCCGCAAGTCGCTGAGTATCCGGCGCGATGAACTGCTGCCCGATGAAGCGCTGGACGAGCTCGAGACCTTCGATGCCGATGCGGAGATGGTGATCAGCGGCTATGGCTACCGCTTTGCCGCCATGCAGACGCTCGGCGACCGCGTTGCGCGCAATCCGCTGACAACGGGCAACACGATCGACATGCTGGAAACGGGTGACGATGCCTATCGTGCAATGAAGGCGGCGATCGATGGTGCCGAGCGCAGCGTTCTGCTGGAGACCTATATCTTCGACCGCGACAGGATCGGCCTCAGGATCGCCGATGCGCTGATAGCGGCCGTCAAGCGCGGCGTGGAAGTGCGGGTCCTGATCGATGCCGTCGGCGCCCGCTATTCCGTGCCGAGCATCCTCGGCTATCTCGCCGAGGGCGGCGTGACCGTCTCGGTCTTTAACGGCAACGTCATCATAGGCCTCAGGCTGCCCTATGCGAATCTCAGGACCCACCGCAAGATCGTCATTGTCGATGGGCGGCTGGCGCTGACCGGCGGGATGAATATCCGCGAAGGGTTCAGCGAGGAGATGTCGGGCGAGAGCTATGCCCGCGACACGCATTTTTCTGTCACCGGTCCGGCCGTCGCCGATCTGTTCGATGTCGCCGCCGAAGACTGGCGGTTTGCGACGGGAGAGCTTTTGAACAGCGCGGCCTGGCAGACCGCCACGCCGGAGCGCGAGCCGGGTGATCCGGTGTTCATGCGCGTCGTTGCATCGGGGCCGGACCGCAGCGTCGAAACCAATCACAAGATGCTGATGGGTGCCTTCTCTGTCGCGCGAAAATCGATCCGCATCATGTCTCCCTATTTCCTGCCGGATCGTGAACTGATCAGCGCGCTGGTGACGGCGGCGCGGCGCGGCGTCGAGGTGGATATCATCGTTCCCGCCGTCAACAATCTGATGCTGGTCGACCGGGCAATGACGGCGCAGTTTGACCAGATCCTCAAGAATTACTGCCGAATCTGGCGGGCGACCGGCAGCTTCAGCCATTCCAAGCTTATGACGGTCGATGGCGCCTGGGCTTATGTCGGTTCCTCCAACATCGACCCGCGGTCGCTGCGTCTGAATTTCGAGATCGATCTCGAAGTGTTCAATGAAGGATTTGCAGCCGAGATCGACGAGCACGCCGAAGAGGTGCTGCGCACGGCAACGCCGGTGACGCTGGAGGGCTTGCGCGCCCGGCCCTTCCTGGTTCGTCTCGTCGAGAAGGTTCTCTGGCTCGGCTCGCCCTATCTCTGATTTTCTGCGCTTCCCCTATGGCAGCTTCTGTTGTGCCGCCTATAATCCCGGGAGAGCTATTTTCGATCAACGGAGCCTTTGCCCACTCCGATGCATGCCAGAAAAGACAGTATCCCCGCCAGCATCCTGGCCTCGATCCGCAACAGGAAGAAGCGGCTTGACGCCGCCCTTGCCGAAGCGCGGCCGCGTGCCGAAGGCACATTGATCGCCTCCTACAACGTGCACAAATGCGTCGGCGCTGACCGGCGGTTCGACCCTGAGCGGACCAGCCGCGTCATCCACGAGATTGATGCCGACCTGATCGCGCTTCAGGAGGCCGACACGCGTTTCGGCGAGCGCACCGGCATTCTCGATCTTGCCCGTCTGGAGCGCGAGACCGGCCTTATCCCGGTGCCGATCACCGGCATGGCGAAGGCGCATGGCTGGCACGGCAATGTCGTGCTTTTCAAGAAAGGCCTGGTGCGCGACGTCCACCAGATCAAGCTCCCCGGCCTTGAGCCGCGCGGCGCGTTGGTGGCCGAAATCGAGCTGGAGCGTGGCGGGGCACTGCGCATCATCGCCGCGCATTTCGGCCTGCTGCGCCATTCGCGCGCCCGTCAGGCGCAGATGCTGGTCGAACTGATGGCCGACCGGCACGAGATGCCGACGATCCTGCTTGGCGATCTCAACGAATGGCGGCTCGGCGACCGCTCGTCGCTGAACAGCTTTCAATCGGCTTTCGGGCCGCAGCCGCCGGCTGTTCCAAGCTTCCCGGCGCGACTGCCGATCCTGGCGCTCGATCGCATCATCGCCAACCGCAAGGGCGTTCTGACGACGATTGAAGCGCATGATACGCCGCTGTCGCGCGTTGCCTCTGATCATCTGCCGATCAAGGCGGTGATCAATCTGCAGACGATAGAGAAACTGGCGAAGGCATAGATTCTGTCGCTATCGAATGATGTCAGCGCATCTGTTCAGCATAGATGAAATGACATCCCGGCTTTGCGGCGATGACCGCGTCGAGCGCGGCTGCGGCAATCCTTTCCGCCGGATTGAGATGAAACTTCTTCGGCAGGACCGGCGCCAGAAGCCGAACCACGGCGAGTGCCGCTCTCTCCGCCCGCCGCGTCTCGCTACGCTCTCCGCCGATCAGGCTCGGCCTGCAGATCGTCAGGGATCGAAAACCGATATTCCGGATGTCCCGCTCGACCTCGCCTTTCGTCCGCGAATAGAAATTCATGGACTTTTCCGATGCGCCAACGGCGCTGACGATGGCATAGGTTTTGACGCCGGCGTCAAACGCCGCTTGGCCGAACGCGACCGGTAATTCGTGGTCGACGTAGCGAAATGCTTCCTTCGAACCAGCCTTAGCTTGTGTTGTTCCGAGCGCGCACAGGATTGCGTCCGGCTGGTACGATATGGAGGTTTGAACAAGCGCCTCCAGACGCGGGGCAACGGGGTTCAACAACCGGTCGCGGGCAGGCAGCGGCGTTCTTGTCGGCGCGACGACTTCGGAGATCGCGGCGTTGGCAAGTGCCAACTCCAATGCCTTGTTGCCGACCAGTCCCGTTGCGCCAAGCAATAGCAGCTTCATCTTCAGCTCTTTCATAGGGTGAGATCACGCCGGCCTTGTCAGGCATAGAGAATGCCCTGGCCCCGGAAGCCGTCAAGCAATTCCCGGGGCTTATATGGCTTAGGCGTCCGGGCGGCCTTGAGCGGCGTACGTCACGGCTTCCCATTCACCCCAATTTTTCAGCCGCGCCTCGTAGACCGATTTGAATTTCACGATCGTTCCCGTGCCGAGCGCCAAGCGGAGCGGTGGCTGATCTGCGTCCACGGCCTGAAACAGTGCCGCACTTGTTGCTTCCGGATCGCCGAAGTCTTCCGGCTTGAACGAGGCGCGAATGGCCTGGCGTATCGGGTTGTAGATGTCGATCGCCGGTGCAGACCGGGCCGATGAGCCGAAGCCGGTGGTGAAGTGGCCCGGCTCAAGGATCGTGACCTTGATGCCGAATGCTGCGACTTCACCGGCCAATCCCTCTGAAATGGCTTCGACCGCAAATTTGGTTGCCGTATATGTCCCGCCGGTCGGAAAGCCGATGACGCCGCCGATGCTCGACACCGTTATGATGTGACCGCTGGCCTGCGCCCGCAGGATCGGCAAGGTGGCCTGCATCAGCCACAGCGTGCCGAACACGTTCGTTTCAAAATTGGCCTTGGCCTGCTCGGGCTCGATCTCCTCGATAGCCCCGAAATAGCCATAGCCGGCATTGCTCACAACGACGTCCAGACGCCCGAAGTGCCTGTGCGCGTTGCCGACCGCCTCGAATACCGCGCCGCGATCCGCAACATCGAGAGGCAGTACCAGAATTGCATTACCATGAGCTGCTGCGAGCTCTTCGAGCGATGTGATGTCTCGTGCGGTGGCAGCGACCTTGTCGCCGCGCCGCAGGGCGGCTTCAGCCCAGACACGCCCAAATCCTCGCGCCGCTCCGGTGATGAACCAAACTTTGGCCGATGTCATATTGCGCTTCTCCGTTGATATAATTGCACTGAGTGCAGAAAATAAATATCGCACTGAGTGCAAGTTTGGCAAGCGCCTTTTTTGCGGTAAGAGTTGTGGTCATGGAAACCGCTGACACCGCCCCCATCGGCTTGCGCGAAAGCAAACGCAGATCGACGCTCGACCGCATCGCAAAAGCAGGCCTGAAACTGTTCATGGAGAATGGCTACGAGGCCACCACGCTTGACGCGATCGCGGCGGCGTCGGGAATATCGCGCCGGACGTTCTTTTCTTATTTGAAGTCGAAGGAGGATGTTCTCCTGGCGCACGAGAGCGGCGGCATTCCCGACATGCTGCGCCCCACCTTTCTTGCGCAGTCACCGGACCAGCCGCCGCTGGAGGCTGCTCGCAAGACATTCCTGATTCTTGCTTCAAGATATGAAAGCAAGGAATCCATTCTCGCCGACCGGATCCTGCGCTCGACGGAAACGCTTCGGCTGCGCAAGGATGCGCTTCACATTCAGTTGGAGGACGTGCTGGCGGAGGCGATGTACGAATTATGGCCGGGTGAGGCAGGGCGGTCGGCACTGCGGCTGGCGGCGATCACCGCAATGGGAACACTTCGCTTCGCCAAGGAGAACTGGCGGCAGGCAAATGGCGCACATCCGCTCACGTACTATATCGATGAGGGTTTTGATCTTCTTCAGCGCCCACTCGATCTCGCATAAAGCGAGCCGCAAACGGAAAAGCCCGCCGCAAGCGGCGGGCCTTCCGGAGACCGGGTCTCTTCCCTGGGAGGAATTATTCGGCGGCCTGAAGAACCGGGACCGGCTCTTCGGTTGCCTGACCGGAAAGCGCTCGGGCCAGCATGCCTTCGTCCAGTTCGTTTTCCCAGCGGGCGACGACGACAGTTGCGACCGCGTTGCCGACGAAGTTGGTGAGGGCGCGGCATTCCGACATGAAGCGGTCGATGCCGAGGATCAGCGCCATGCCGGCCACTGGGACGGACGGGACGACAGAGAGTGTTGCCGCAAGCGTGATGAAGCCGGCGCCGGTGATGCCTGCGGCACCCTTGGAGCTCAGCATCGCGACGAGCAGCAGCAGGATCTGGTCGCCGAAGGTGAGCGGCGTGTCGGTTGCCTGGGCGATGAACAGGCCTGCCAGCGTCATGTAGATGTTGGTGCCGTCGAGGTTGAACGAATAGCCGGTCGGGATGACCAGACCGACGACGGATCGCTTGCAGCCGGCCCGTTCCATCTTCTGCATTAGGCCGGGAAGGGCGGCTTCCGACGACGAGGTGCCGAGAACCAGCAGAAGCTCTTCCTTGATGTAGCGGATCAGCGCGAAGATCGAGAAGCCGTTGTACTTGGCAACAGCGCCGAGCACGACGATCACGAAGAGCAGTGACGTCAGGTAGAACGTGCCGATCAGGAAGGCGAGGTTGGCGATCGAGCCGATGCCGTATTTGCCGATGGTGAAGGCCATGGCGCCGAACGCGCCGATCGGTGCTGCCTTCATCAGGATGGCGACAAGGCGGAAGATCGGTGCAGTCAACGCGTTCAGGAAGTCGAGAACTGGCTTGCCGCGATCGCCGACCATGCCGAGCGCGATACCGAAGAGCACCGAGAAGAACAGCACCTGCAGGATGTCGCCCTGGGCGAAGGCGCCGACGATCGTGTCCGGAATGATGTTCATCAGGAAGCCGGTGATGGTCGCGTCATGCGCCTTGCTGGCATAGCTGGAGACGGCATTCGCATCGAGCGAGGCGGCGGAAATATGCATTCCGGCGCCCGGCTGCAGAACGTTGGCGATCAGCATGCCGACGGCGAGCGCCAGCGTCGAGAAGACGAGGAAGTAGATCATCGCCTTGCCGGCAACGCGTCCGACCTTTTTCAGATCGGACATTCCGGCAATGCCGGTCGCGACCGTCAGGAAAATAACCGGGGCGATGATCATCTTCACGAGCTTGATGAAGGCATCGCCGAGCGGCTTCAGCGCCGTACCGGTATCCGGATAGAAGTGGCCGAGCAGGATGCCGGCGACAATGGCGGCGATCACCTGTACGTAAAGATGCCGGTAGAACGGCAGAGGCGCACGCGGCTGCGTGTCTTGGTGTGCAATGTCCATGATATCCTCCATGAAGCCCCAACCAAGGATTTGGCTCTCCCGGGGCGAATTGCGTTTCGTCGCAGAACGATCAGCAATCGGCGTGCCAGACTCGGAAATTCTGACTAAGGCATTGATTTATTTTGAGACTATACATTGGTCTGCAAGTCGTCTGATGCGGAATGTGCGTAAATCCGCACGGATTATATTGAATGAAGTGCGGTTTTGTGCTCAATATTGGCGATGGCCATAGCCGTTCCATCCTCGGAAGACGCGCGCCTTCGCCTCGGCATTCGCCGGACGTGGGTCGTCTTTGCGCTGATATCGGCGCTGATCGCGGCTGCCGCACTGACCACTGCGGCGATCTATGGGCGCTCTGCAGCACTTTCGGCGCTGCAACAGCAGGGCCGCACCGATGCCAATCTGAAGGTTGCCCTGCTTCAGGCCGTTCTGGAACGGCCGCGTGCGCTGCCCCTTCTGCTGTCGCGTGACCGCGATGTGGAGGACGCGCTGACCCAGTCCGGTCAGGAAAAGAAGGATGCGTTGAGCGGCAAGCTGGAAGATCTGGTCAAGGGCACCAATGCCGCCGTCATCTACGTGGTCAACGCGGATGGTATCGCGGTTTCGGCCAGCAACTGGCACGAAGCGACGAGTTTCGTCGGAAACGACTATACGTTCCGCAGCTATTTCACCCGCGGCATGCGGGAGGGGATGGCCGAGCATTTTGCGCTCGGCTCCGTCAGCAAGCGCCCCGGGCTCTATATCTCGCACCGTATCGGGCCTGCATCGGCTCCGCTTGGCGTCGTTGTCGTCAAGATGGAGTTCGATCAGCTGGAGAGCGATTGGAGCGACACGCAGCGTCCGGCCTTCGTGGTCGATCAGAACAACGTGGTGCTGATCACCAGCGTGCCCTCCTGGCGGTTCATGACGTCGGAAGCGCTTGCTGCCGATAGCCTGCTTTCGATCCGCGAGAGCCTGCAGTTCGGCGATGCGCCGCTTTTGCCTCTGCCTTTCCGGCCGGTGAAGGCGCTGGGAGCCGACGCGCTGCTGATCCGCGCCATCCTTCCGGGTGGCCGGGCCGCGACCTATCTCAAGATCATAGCGCCTGTGCCTTCGACGAACTGGACGTTTCAGTATCTGTTGCCGGTCGAATTGCCGGTGGCTGCGGCCGTGCGCGAGGCCCTGCTGGTGACGGCGCTGGCGCTTTTGACCGTGATTGCCATTGCCGCCATCTGGCTGCGCCGCAGGGATGTGGCGCTGATGACCATCGTGCGCGAGCAGCTGGCGCGCGAAGAGCTGGAGCAGCGTGTTGCCGAGCGGACGCGTGATCTCAGCCGGACGCGCGATAGCCTCGAGGCCGAGATCACCCGTCACCGGGCGACCGATGCGCGGCTGCAGAGCGTGCAGCAGGATCTGGTCAATGCCAACCGGCTGGCGATCCTCGGCCAGATCGCGGCCGGTGTCGCCCATGAGATCAATCAGCCGGTCGCGACGATCCGCGCCTATGCCGACAATTCCGCGGTCTATCTCAAGCGCCAGCAGACCGAACCGGTTGCGGAGAACCTTGCGCTGATTGCCGGACTGACGGAGCGGATCGGGACCATCACCGAGGATCTGAAGGCACTCGCCCGGCGCGGACGAACGGCGCCCGAAGCGGTTGGCGTCGAGGAGATGATAGACGGCGCGCTGATGTTGCTGCGCAGCCGTTTCACCGGCCGGCTTGAGATGCTGACCGTCGAGCCTGTCCCTGAAGGCCTGCAGGTCATGGGCACCCGGCTGCGGCTGGAGCAGGTGTTCATCAACCTGTTTCAGAATGCGCTGGAAGCCGTGGAGGCGCGCGATGGCGGCCGGGTGACGGTTTCGGCAGGTGTTTCCGGCGACGGCGTTGCCATTTCGGTCGCCGATAACGGTCCGGGCATTGCCCCCGATATTCTCGAAGCCCTGTTCGAACCCTTTAATTCCTCCAAGGAAAAAGGCCTCGGCCTCGGCCTGGTGATCTCCAAGGACATTGTCTCCGACTATGGCGGCAGCATCGATGTCGAGAGCGGGGCCGACGGCACCCGCTTCATCGTCCATCTGAAGGAGGTTTCCGCATGAGCAAGGCAGCCCCGGTCATTCTCGTTGACGACGACAAGGATCTGTTGCGCGCCACCGGGCAGACGCTCGATCTCGCCGGCTTCGACGTCACGCTTTGCACGTCGGCGATGGAAGCGCTCGGCAAGCTCGACCGCACATTTCCGGGCGTGCTGGTGTCGGACATCCGCATGCCTGGCCTCGATGGATTGCAGATGTTCGAGCGCATCCGCCAGCTCGACGCCGAGCTACCCGTTATCCTGATGACCGGCCACGGAGATATCCAGATGGCCGTCAAGGCGATCCAGGACGGTGCCTATGATTTCATTGCAAAGCCGTTTGCCACCGAGCGGCTGATTCAATGCGTACGGCGTGCGGCCGAAAAGCGGGCGCTGGTGATCGAAAACCGCAATCTCCGCGAAGCCGCGCAGCAGGCCGACCCGGGCATGCCTCTGATTGGGCAGACCCCTGTGATGGAGCGCCTGCGCCATATGCTGCGCCAGATCGCCGATACCGATGTCGATGTGCTTGTCACCGGCGAAACCGGCAGTGGCAAGGAGGTTGTGGCGAGCCTGCTGCATGGTTGGAGCCGCCGTTCGAAAGGCAATTTCGTGGCGCTGAACTGCGGCGCGCTTCCCGAACAGATCATCGAGAGCGAGCTTTTCGGCCACGAGCCCGGCGCGTTTACCGGCGCGCAGAAGAAACGCGTCGGGCGGATCGAGCATTCGAGCGGCGGTACGCTGTTTCTCGATGAGATCGAGAGCATGCCGCTGTCGACGCAGGTGCAGATGCTGCGTGTTCTGGAGATGCGCCAGGTGACGCCGCTCGGAACGAACGAGGTGCGCCCCGTCGATCTGCGCATCGTTGCGGCGGCGAAGGTCGATCTCGGCGATCCCGGACAACGCCAGAGTTTTCGGGAAGATCTCTATTACCGTCTGAACGTGGTGACGCTGGCGATCCCGCCGCTTCGCGAGCGGCGCGACGATATTCCGCTGCTTTTCAGCTATTTTGCCGAGCGGGCGGCCCGCCGCTTCCATCGCGATGTGCCGCAGATCACCGCAACCGTCAGCCGCCATCTGCGGGATCATGACTGGCCGGGCAATGTCCGCGAACTCTCGCATTTCGCCGAGCGCACCGTCCTGGGCATGCAGCCCGCCGAGCCCGAACCGCCGAAGGCCGATCCCGGCGCTTCCAACGGCGTGCCGCTGCCCGAGCGGCTGGATCACTACGAAGCCGGGATCATTCGCGATACACTGATCTCGTTCGGTGGCAACGTGCAGCAGACGATCGCCGCCTTGGGCATCCCGAGAAAGACGTTTTATGACAAGATGCAGCGTCACGGGATCGTTCGCAGCGACTACGCCGACAAGCGGTGAACGGTTAAATCACCGTTAACTCCCATATACAACTACTTGGCTTCTACGCCGTTGCGGCTTTCCAGCCGGTAGCGGTGGCCAGGATAGATGAGGCGCGCGACGGACACGACGCCGCGTGAAGACCATGTCCGCCGGCGGATTGTCAGGCAGGGTTCGGACTTCAGGATCGTCAGCAGCTTGCATTCCCAAGGCTGCGGCATGACCGCCTCGACAATGTGTTCCGAGCCCGTCAGCGGTGCGACTTCCGAGAGGTAAGCGTTCGGCGTCTTGCTGCGGAAATCCTGAGTAAGGTAATCAGGGGCGGCATCCGGGTGGACGTGGCGGTCCTCGATCTGCACCGGGACGCCGTTTTCGCTGTGGACGACGAGTGAATGGAACACCGCCGAGCCGATCTCCAGACCCAATGCATCCGCCATTTCAGGCGATGCAGTCTCCTGCGCCAGCACGATAACCGCCGCTTCATGGGCGTGGCCGCGCTCGGCGATCTCCTCGGCGATGTTGCGCACTTCGAAGAGGGCGGAGACGCCCTTGCGTTCGGCAACGAACGAACCGACGCCTTGAATACGCACCAGTTCGCCCTCGCTGGCAAGCTCGCGAAGCGCCCGGTTGGCGGTCATCTTGCTGACGCCGAGTTCGACAACTAGCTCGTTTTCCGACGGTACGCGGTATTTGGGCGGCCACTCGCCGCTGTGAATCCTGTCGAGAATGATCTGCTTGACGCCCGCATAAAGCGGGGTCGCGTCATTCTCGGCCAATTCCCGCTTCATTTCACCGGCACGTTTCATTGCCTAATCCCTTGGCATCGACAGCAATTGCCGCAAAACTCAACTTTCCATCTTGCATATCACAAAATTATTCATATGGTACCCTATACAACCTTCGGCGAGATATGATCTTCGCAAAAGGCAAGCCGGCGGAGATCGGCAGGAAAGACGGTCAATCGAATTTCAGAGGAGTTTGGAACATGAAATTGCATAGCATCATCGTGTCTGGAGCGGTGGCAATCTCCGCTCTCGCAACGCCGGTTCTCGGCAAGGACTGGAAGACTGCGACGATTACCCTCGAGGGTGCCTACGCACCCTGGAACATGACGAATGCCGACGGCACGCTAGGCGGCTTCGAGCCGGAACTGGCCAAGGTGCTCTGCGAGCGCGCCAAGATCGAATGCAAGCTTGTCGCGTCCGACTGGGACGGCATGATCCCGGCGCTGAATGCCGGCAAATTCGATGTGATCATGGATGCGCTGTCGATCACCGAAGAGCGCAAGAAGATCATCGACTTCACCGTTCCCTATGCCGCGACGCCTGCCGCTTTCGCGACCGCCAAGGATAGCCCGCTGGCAAATGCCGCCGGTACCGGCGTGACGATCAAGATGACGCCCGGCCAGACCGGCGTGAAGGAAATCGATGCGCTGAAGGAAGCCTTCAAGGGCAAGACGATCGGCATCCAGGCCGCGACCGTCTATGCGAAGTTCGTCTATGACAACTTCGGCTCGATCGCCGAAATCCGCGAATACAAGACCGGCGCCGACCGCGATCTCGATCTGCAGAACGGCCGTATCGATCTCGGCTTCGACGACGCGGTCTATTTCAACAACGCATTCGCGTCGGCAAACGATACGCTTGCCTTCACCGGCCCGGAAATCGCCGGCTCGATCTGGGGCGAGGGCGAAGGTCTCGGCATCCGGAAGGAAGACACCGACCTGCGCGACAAGTTCAGCGAAGCCATCAAGTCCGCGCTGGCCGACGGTACCGTCAAGACCCTCTCGATGAAGTGGTTCAAGGTCGACGTCAGCCCGCAATAAGCAACCTTCGGGCTATCACCGATACGGTCTCCGGCACCTTGCCGGAGACGCCTGTGATAATCTCGACGCCTGAAGCTGCTATCGACGGGAACGGACGCAATGGGAACCTTGGGACTCTTGGGCTTCGGCTCGAACGGATGGGGCGCATTGTTGCTTGTTGCAACCTTGATGACGCTCGCCGTGACCGCGACTGCGCTGGCGATCGGCGCCGTACTCGGCACCATCATCGCCTCGACCAAACTCTCCGGCAATATGCTGCTGGTGACGCTCGGCAATATCTATACGACCGTGTTTCGCGGCGTGCCTGAATTGCTGATCATCTATTTGATCTATTTCGGCGGCTCGGCGGCGGTGACATCCGTCGGTCAATGGCTAGGCTACGAGGGCTTCCTCGGCCTGCCCTCCTTTGCCGCCGGCGCCCTTGCCGTCGGCATCATCTCCGGCGCCTATCAGGCGGAAGTCTATCGCGGCGCCTTTCTGGCGATCTCCAAGGGAGAGCTGGAAGCGGCCTCGGCGATCGGCATGCCGCGCGCGCTGCGCCTGCGGCGCGTCATCATTCCGCAGGTCCTGCGCTTCGCGATCCCCGGTCTCGGCAATGTCTGGCAGCTAAGCCTCAAGGATTCGGCGCTGATCTCCGTCACCGGTCTCGCCGAGCTGATGCGCACCAGCCAGGTGGCCGCAGGCTCGACGCGTCAGTATTTCCTGTTTTTCATCGCCGGCGGCCTTCTCTATCTGTTGCTCACCAGTCTCTCGGACCGGATCTTCAACACCGCCGAACGGCGCGCAAACCGCAGTATGCCTGCGTCGGCGATGGGGCAAGCGTGATGGATTTCGAATTTCTGTTCTCCACCATGGTGACGCTGCTGAAAGCAGTGCCGACGACGCTGATCCTGTTTTCGCTGTCGATCTTTTTCGGCGGCCTGCTGGCGCTCGTCATCGTCTCGCTTCGCGTCAGCGGCAATCCGTTGCTGGCCGGTTTCGCCAAGGGCTACATCTTCATCTTCCGCGGCTCCCCGCTGCTGATCCAGATGTTCCTGGTCTTTTACGGGCTTGGTCAGTTCGGCGTCATCCGCTACTCCTTCCTCTGGCCCTTCCTGCGCGAGCCAATGGTCTGCGCCGTGCTTTCGCTGGCGCTCTGCACGGCAGGCTACTCTGCGGAAATCTTCCGCAGCGGCATCCGCGCCGTCTCGCCAAAGGAAATCGAGGCGGCCCGCGCCATCGGCATGCCGCGCATGCTGATGATCCGGCGGATCATCGCGCCCATCGCCTTCCGTCATGCGCTGCCTGCCTATTCCACCGAGATCGTGCTGATGATGAAATCGACAGCGCTCGCAAGCCTCGTCACCGTCTGGGAAGTCACCGGCGTCGCGCAGCGGCTGATTTCGCAGACCTATCGCACCATGGAAGTCTTCCTGTGCGCCGCCATCATCTACCTGGTGCTGAACTTCATCATCCTGCAGGCCATGGCGCTGCTCGAATATTCACTCTCCAAACACCGCCGCGCCATCCCGCCGGCACTCAAGGCCTAAGGAGCAACCGCGATGCCCGGTGTGACACGCCTTTCCGTTCGCAACATCCGCAAGAGCTTCGGCACCCATGAGGTCCTGCGCGGCATTTCCCTTGAGGCCCAGGACGGCGATGTTATTTCGCTGCTCGGCGCTTCCGGCTCGGGAAAGTCGACCTTCCTGCGCTGTATCAATCTCCTGGAAACCGCGAGCGATGGCGAGATCTGGGTCGATGGCGAGCAAATCCGCATGGTGCACAAGAACGGCAGCAGCCGTCCTGCCAGCCAGAAGCAGGTCGACCACATCCGTTCCGAACTCGGCATGGTGTTCCAGAGCTTCAACCTCTGGTCTCACATGACCATCCTGCAGAATGTCATCGAGGGGCCGGTCCACGTTTTGAAGCGCCCGAAGGCCGAGTGTATTGCCGAGGCCGAGGCGCTTCTGGAAAAGGTCGGCATCGCCGACAAGCGCCATGCCTATCCGGCGCATCTTTCCGGCGGCCAGCAGCAGCGTGCCGCGATCGCTCGCGCCCTTGCCATGAAGCCAAAGGTCATGCTGTTCGATGAGCCGACATCGGCGCTCGATCCGGAATTGGTCGGCGAAGTGCTGCGCGTCATGCGCGCGCTGGCCGAGGAAGGCATGACGATGCTCGTCGTCACCCACGAGATGAGCTTTGCCCGCAACGTTTCCAACCGCGTCGTCTTCATGCGCGAAGGCCTGATCGAAAGCAGCGGCGCGCCCGACGATATGTTCGGCAGTGCGGCCACGCCGGCCTTCCGCCAGTTCATCGGCCATTTCGGAACCGGGCAATGACCATCGTCCTGCATGAACGTCTGTCGTGGCGCGATGTCGCCCGCGTTGGCGAGGGTGAAGCTCTGGCCTTGTCGGCCGCAGCACGCGACCGTGTCGCCCGCGCCAGACAGATCGTGGAGAGCATCGTCGAAAGCGGCGTCAGGGCTTATGGCATTAATACCGGGGTCGGCGCGTTGTCCGACACGGTCGTTGACCGCACCTCGCAGAGCCGCCTGTCGCGCAATATCATTCTGAGCCATGCCTGCGGTGTCGGTCCTCTGCTGGCGCCGCGCGAAGTGCGCGCGATCATCGCTGCGCAGATCGCCAATTTCGGCCACGGCCATTCCGGCGTGCGCCCTGAAATCCTCGAACATCTCACGGCATTCCTCGCGAAGGACTGCATTCCCGATGTGCCGTCCAGGGGATCGGCCGGATATCTCACCCACAACGCCCATTCGGCTCTAGTGCTGATCGGAGAGGGCCATGCAACCGTCGGCGGGCGGCGCATGACGGGGCGCGAGGCACTTCTCGCGATCGGGCTCGCGCCGCTTGTGCTTCAAGCCAAGGAAGGCCTGAGCCTCGTCAACGGAACGGCCTGCGCAACGGGCTTGTCTTCCGTTGCCCTGTCCCGCGCCGAACGGCTGCTCGATTGGGCCGACGCCGCCGCAGCGCTGACGCTCGAAGCTGTCGGCTGCCAGATAGCCGCTTTTGAGAAATCAGTGCTGTCGCTCCGTCCTTCCAAAGGTATTGCGAAGGTAGGCGGGCGCTTACGCTCCCGGTTAAAGGGCAGCGCGCTGGTCGACGCCGCCAAGGGCAAACGGACGCAGGACGCGCTCAGCCTCCGCTCGGTGCCCCACGCCCACGGCGCTGCGTGGGACGTGTTCGAGGAGACGGCCCGGATCGTCGATCAGGAGCTGGCTTCCGTGACCGACAACCCCGCGATCTCCGGGACGCCGGATCGTCCCGTGGTGTCCTCCGAAGCGCATGCCGTGGCGCCCGCCCTGGCGCAGGCCGCCGATGCTCTCGCAATCGCGATCGCGCAGATCGGCGCAATGAGCGAGCGGCGCGCGGACAGGCTGGTCAATCCGCTTGTCAGCGGGTTGCCGCCGTTTCTCGCCAGCGATGCCGGCAGCCATTCGGGCTTCATGATCGCGCAATATACCGCTGTGGCACTTGCCAACGAAAATCGCCGTCTCGCGGCACCCGCCTCGCTCGACGGCGGCATCACCTCCGGTTTGCAGGAGGACTTCCTGGCCCATCCGACGGCGGCGGCAAACAAGCTGCTCGCCATCATCGATAACGCCGAATATATCTTGGCCGTCGAACTGATGGCGGCAGCGCAGGCGCATGATTTCGTGGCCGTCAACGGTGCACGCGCCACCGGAACCGGCGCCATTCACGCGATGGTGCGCGGCGTTGCAGGCCATTACCATGACGACCGGCCGTTGCATGGCGATATCGAGGCGCTCCGAACCCTGATATCAACCCATCAGCCGGCCGAGTGAGAGAATGGACATGTCTGCAGAATTCGA
This sequence comes from Rhizobium sp. 05N430, assembly GCF_056396985.1. NCBI lineage: Bacteria > Pseudomonadati > Pseudomonadota > Alphaproteobacteria > Hyphomicrobiales > Rhizobiaceae > Rhizobium > Rhizobium sp. 05N430. Next base: position 180,827 of record NZ_JBFTMO010000011.1, read on the forward strand.
TGTCGCCGTCATCGGTCTTGGTGCCATGGGGAGTTCGGCCGCCGCCTTCGCGGCATCGCGCGGTGCCAAAGTCATCGGGCTCGAAGCCTATTTCCCGGCCCATGCGCTCAGCTCGTCGCATGGTGACAGCCGTCTCATCCGGCTCGGCTATTTCGAAGACCCGTCCTATGTGCCGCTGCTGCAGCGTGCCTATGAAAACTGGCGGGCGCTGGAAGCACAGCTGCGAACCGATATCCTGACCGTCACAGGCGTGCTGCAGATCGGCGCACCGGACAGCAAGATCGTCAGCGGAACGAAGGCATCCTGTGAGATGCATGGCCTGGCGCATCAGATCCTCGACAAGCAGGAGATGGCGCGGCGGTTTCCGGCCTTTGCCCTCGATGACGGCGAGATCGGGCTGCTCGATCCGCAGGGCGGTTATGTCAAGCCTGAAGCCGCGATCATGGGCTACCTGAAGCTGGCCGCCGAACACGGTGCTGCGCTGCATTTCGGCGAACCGGTGCTTTCGATCGACCAGAGCGGCAATGGCGTGACGATCGTCTCGGGCACCGCGACCTACCGCGCACGCAAGGTCATCGTTGCGACCGGCGCCTGGATCGCCGAGCTCGTGCCGCAACTGCGGTCGCGTGCCGTGCCGATCCGCCAGGTGGTGGCCTGGTATCAGCCATCCGATGGCTTCGTTGCCGAGCCGCAGCGCATGCCCTGCTTCCTGCGGGATGACGGCGAGGGCGGATCCTATTTCGGTTTTCCGAATATCGGCATCGACGGCGTCAAGGTCGGCCGTCACGCGCATTTCCGCGAGCCGATCGATCCGCGTGCTCCCAATCCGCCCGTCAACGAGGCCGATACCGCGCTTCTTGACAGCTTCGTCCTCAAGCGTCTGCCGCATGCGGCTTCGATGCGGGTGCGGGCGACGACCTGCCGCTACACGATGCTGCCGAGCGAGGACTTCCTGATCGATCATGTGCCGGGTGCGCCTGATGTCGTCGTCTCCTCCGCCTGCTCCGGCCACGGCTTCAAATTCACCAGCGTCATCGGCGAACTTCTGGCGGATCTCGCGCTGGAGGGCGGCAGCGCGCTGCCGCACGGCCTGTTCTCGTTTGCGCGGCACTTCCCGAACGGCTGAGGCACAAGATGCATCTTGTCTGCCTGGCAATGTATGTTACCCCGCCGCCGCTTGCCGCGGCGACCGCTGAACTCTGGGAGTTCCTGCGCGCATATCTCGCGCGCCCGGGTGTCTCAGGATTGCCGGATCGTCTGGATACCGATCTGGCCTATGACGAAGCCTGGCTTCGTCCCGACCTCCTGCTCTCGCAGACCTGCGGCTATCCCTATGTGACACAGCTACGGGGCAGGGTCCGCCTCGTCGCAACGCCAGTCTACAGCCATCCGGGCTGCGACGGGCCGCTGATGCGCAGCGTCATCGTCGTCAGACGCGACTCGGTTTTTGCTGCGATCGAAGATCTGCGTGGCGCAGTCGCGGCGATCAATAGCCCGACCAGCAATTCCGGCGCCAATCTCCTGCGCGCCGCCGTTACTCCTCTTGCCCGGGAGGGGCGCTTCTTTGCTGCCTTTATCGAGACGGGAAGCCATGGCGCCAGCATCGATGCGGTTGCCCAGGGCCGCGCCGATTGTGCGGCCATCGATTGCGTTACACTTGCAAATATCCAACGCTTCGACCGTGAGCGCGTGACTGAAATCCGGCAGCTTGCGCTCACGCCTGCCAGTCCCGGGTTGCCCTTCATCACGTCTGGCGGTGCAACCGACGAACAGGTTGAGCTGCTTCGTGAAGCGCTCATGGCCTCGATCCGCGCGCCATTTCTTGCGGTGGCGCGCGATACGATGGGGCTGGTCGATTTCGACATCCTGCCGGACGCCCGTTACGAAGTGCTGCTGACGCTTGCCAAGCAGGCCGAGGAATTCGGCTACCGCGATTTCGACAGGCTGAAATGAGCGCCGCCTTCCCGGCGGCGCGCTTCCTCAGCCGATCCTGTTGCCCGACGCCGCGTCGAAGATGTGAACGGCGCCTTTGGTGAGGGTCAGTGTCTGTTTGCTGCCGACATCGAACCATGGCCGTTCGCGAAGCACCACCGAGACGAGTTGATCGCCGAGCTTGAGCTCGATGAAGGCTTCGGAGCCGGTCGGCTCGATATTCTCGACGGTTGCGTGCAGGTCGCCTTCTGCCCCAAGGCCGATTTCTTCCGGCCGCTTGCCGATCAGCAGCTTCTGGCCTTCCTGAACAGCTGATGGCGCTGCAAGTCCCGACGGTTGGCCATTCTGCAGGATCAGTTTGCCGCCGGTGACGGTTGCCGGGAACAGGTTCATCGCCGGCGAGCCGATGAACTGGGCGACGAAGGCATTGGCCGGGCGGTCGTAGAGTTCCAGTGGCGTGCCGATCTGCTCGATGCGGCCCGCCTGCATGACGACGATCCGGTCGGCCATGGTCATTGCCTCCACCTGGTCGTGGGTGACGTAGACCATGGTGGTGCCGAGGCGGCGGTGCAGGCTCTTGATTTCGCCGCGCATCTGCACGCGCAGCTTGGCGTCGAGGTTCGACAGCGGTTCGTCGAAGAGGTGTCCTCAAGACCGGCGATCATCCGCAGCAGCGTGGACTTGCCGCAACCCGACGGGCCGACCAGGACGACGAATTCGCCGTCACCGATCGCCGCATCGATCCCGTGAATGACCTCGGCGCTGCCGTAGCGCTTGACGACCTTGTCGATCGTGACACTTGCCATGGGGATCTCCTTACGCCGCGCCGATGTGGATGCGGGTGGCCGAGAGGGCTCCCTCGTGAATGATCAGTCCGGCCGATCCGCCGGCAAAGGTCTGGTCATTGGCTTCGACCGTGGTGCCGCCGACCGTAGCGGAAAGCTTGTCGCCCCTGGCCGAGAGCTTCATCGTAAAGCGCGTCTCGAATTCGACCTGGAGTGCGGTCGAGGCGAGCACCGTCTGCTTCTCATCCTTGCGGCAGACGATCTGCAGCTTGCCGTCGCGGGTAACCAGAGCCGCATAGTAGCGGCGCTGTCCCTCGGCGCGGATCGCCAGGCCGCCGTGATCGCCGAGATGCAGCATCAGGTCGGCCTCGATAGCATAATCGGTCCAGTCGCGCGTGCCCTGCAGGATCAATCCTTCACCGCGGTTCTGGCTGATGCGGAAGTCCTGCGGGAAGTTCTTCGAGAAGAAATGCACATTGCTGACCCAGGCGCGGCGCCAGAAGTCGCTGGCGCCTTCCGGACGCTTGAAGGTCACATCAGGGCAACCATCCCAGGTGAGCGCATCGACCAGGACCCGCCCGTTTGCTCGTCCCTGCGGTGCCGTCAACACCAGGCCGATTTCGGCGATCGGCTGGTGGCCGGTTGCGGGGACGGTCCATTCGAGCGCTGCCGAATTGCCGGGGTTGAGAAGCTTGCCGGAGGGCATGTCGATATCGACGAGGGCATCGCTGCCATCATAGTGGCGGATGCGGAGCTTCGCCTCGACGGAGCCGCTGTTTGCCGCTTCGGCGCGGATGGTTGCGCGCAGCGTCTGTCCGGCATGGATGCGCGGGCTGGCGACCAGATCGTAGGTGCGCATCTTGGTGACTTCGAGCGGCGTGAAGACCGGCGTGGTGGCCGCAGCCTCACGACCTTGGGCAAGCGCCTGGTAATCGATCGCCAGCGCCGATCCGGTTCCTGTCACCTTCAGCCCGTCAAGAGCGGTCTGGCCCGCCTGCGGACGGAAGCCCTGGACCGAGCCCGGCAGCGAGAAGTGGAATTTCGCGCCATTCTTCGGCGCCGGTTCGGCTGTCTGTCCGGCAAGCTTGCGACCGAGATTGGCCAGCCACAACGAGACGTCGGCGGCGTCGGCAATCGAGCGGCCGCCATCGGCGGTCGACATGTAGAGACGGTCGGCGACCGGGCCGCGCCAGTCGGGACCGGCATCGAGACCGTCGAGGCCGAGCATGATGCCGTGCAGGCAGCCGAGGTTGCCGGCGTTGCAATCGGTATCCCAACCGGAGGTGTTGACGATCATCTGGCCGCGCTGGAAGTCGTGCGGCGCATGCAACAGCGCCATGATCATCAGCGCGTGGTTGGGCACGACATGGCAATTGCCCGGATATTTGTCGTAACCGTAATTGTCCTCGATCTTCTGACGCGTCGCTTCCCAATCCTCGTTGCCCGATGTCCAGCCGCGGATATCGGCGATCAGCCTGGCGATCAGGCTGTCCTTCGGGATATGCGCAAGGCCGGTATCGAGCAGATGGTTCACATCCTTGCTGACGAAGGCCTCCGCCTCCATCGCAGCCCAGAGGACGGCGGCATTCACCGCTTCTCCGTCGTGACTGACGGAGCCTGCGGCGCGTGCCAGCTTGGCGGCCTGCGCCGGGTTGCCGGGGGAGACCAGCGCCCAGCCGTCGATGAAAATCTGCGCGCCGATCTGCTCGGCAACGGTGGCGCCGTTGACGGCGATCGAACCGGAGGCCGGCGCCGGAATGCCGCGCTGTAGGTTGAGCCAGGCGGTGTGTTCCGTCGAATTGCCGGCACCACCCCACCAGAGGATCGAACGTTCCTCGATGATGTAGTTCAGCCAGGCCTTGCCGATGTCTTCGGCCGACAGATCCGGCGAGATGCCGTAGTCGTCAAGCGCTCGCGGGAAGGTGAAGGTCCCGGCCACGTCGTCATCGGTGACGATCAGCGGATCGCCGAGGCGGTCATGGACGTAATAGGTGATCGGGCCGAGCTTTTCGAGAATGTCCTTGTAGCGCCAGTTCTCGAACGGGCGGCCGAGATAGACGCCGATCAGCTTGCCGAGAACGCCTGCATAGACGCGGTTGTTGTAGTCTGCGGGAATGGACATGCGAACTCCTTGATCAGCCCTTCACCGAACCGCCGGCCATTCCTTCGATGAAGTGGCGCTGCAGCAGGACGAAGAGGATTACGATGGGAAGAATGATGATGAGGGCGGCGGCCATGATCTCACCCCAGTCGGACGAGTATTGGCCGGAAAGCAGGAAGAACGAGACGACGGCCGTCAGCCTGTCCTGGCCCTGCAGGAACGTCGTGGCGATCAGGAACTCGTTCCAGGAATAGAGGCCGATGATCAGCGCCACCGTCAGGATCCCGGGCGAGACGATCGGCAGGAAGACGCGGCGGAACACCTGCCAATGCGTCGCCCCGTCGATCAGCGCTGCTTCCTCCAGCTCCTTGGGAACCGCAAGGAAGTAAGTCCGCAGCAGCATGATCGCGAAGGGCGAATAGACCGCCGTATAGATGAAGGCGACGGCGACAGGGTTGTTGATCAGCCCGAAGCGGGCAAAGCCGAAATAGAGCGGGAAGAGGAAGAGCTGGATCGGCGCGGTGGTGCTGGCCAAGAGATAGAAGGTCAGGATTTTCCAGCGCTTGATCTTCTGGCGGGCCAGAACATAGGCGGTCAGCGATCCGGTCGAGCAGACGAGGATGATCGTCAGGCCCGTCAGCACGGCGGAGTTCAGCAGCGTCTGGCCGAAATTCGCGTCCGTCCAGGCGCGGGTGAAATTGTCCCAGCGGATGACGGAGGGGAGCGCCAGCGGATTCTGGACGATCTCTGCCGATGGCTTCAATGCGTTGAGCACGGTCAGCGCGATGGGAAACAGGGTGACGATCAGCAGCACCGACAGGGTGATGTAGACGATCGCGAAGGTGAGGCGGCTTTCGGTGATGTTCATTGTTCGAACTCCGTCGCTTGGGCGCGGATGTAGAAGACGGTTGCGGCCAGGCCGAAGAGGCTGATCACCACCGAGATCGCTGCCGCCTTGCCGACAGCAAGGTCGTAGAAGGCCGAGCGATAGGCGAAGGTCGATAGCACTTCGGAGGAATAGGCCGGGCCGCCCTGGGTCAGGATGTAGACGAAGTCGAAGACCAGGAACGACCAGATGACGGTCATGATCATCATCAGCGTGATGGTCGGCATGATGCCTGGCAGGAGGACATAGCGGATGGTCTGGAAGAAGGTTGCACCCTCGATGCGCGACGCTTCGATCTGTTCGTTCGGCACCTGACGCAGGGCCGCGAAGAAGATGACGCAGAGGAAGCCCCACCAATGCCAGAGGTCGACGACCGCGATACCATAGAGCGCGCTCGACGTCTCGGTCAGAGGATTGGCGATATCGAGACCCATGCGCTGCAGAAGGCCGGTGATGCCGGTGACCGGCGAATAGATCATGCCCTGCCAGACACGGCCGGTGATCGCCGTGGCGATGATAACAGGCAGGAAATAGACGACCTGGAAGAAGTTCGAGCCGCGGCGCACGACCAGCATCATGGTGGCTGCCAGCAGGCCCATGGCGATCGGTACCGTCAGGAAGATAAGCGTCCAGATGATGTTGTTGGTCAACGCCGTCCAGAACACGCTGTCGTCCCAAAGGGCCTGGAAATTGTCGAGGCCGACGAACACGGGCGTGCTGATGCCGTCCCATTCGAAGAAGGCGAGAGCCACCGTGAGCAGCGCCGGTATGGCGATGATGACGACATTGATGATCAATGTCGGCAGGACGTAAAGTCGGTGCATTGCAGACCTTTCAAGGCAAACAGGCCACTCCCGCGCCGACGCGGCGCAGGCGAAGGTGAGGGCGCCGAAGCTGCGCCCTCACGGCCATTTTGATCAGCGGGCCGGGACCGCAGGCGCCTTTCCGGCCTTCATTTCCTTCTGGAAGGAAGCGTCCATCTTGGCGAGGAAGTCGGCGGTCGTTGTCTTCTTCAGCCAGACTTCCTCGATGCCGTTGATGACATAGCTGTCTGTCGCCGGCGGCAGGAAGGTCCAGGTCGTGTAGCCGTATTTGCCGTCGTTTACCGATGAGGAGAGGTTCTTCATCGTCTCGGTAAAGAGCGGCGTCACTTCGCTCGCCATCTTGACGTTGGAGATATCCTTCAGTGGAATGTTCCATTCGCCCTGCCAGGCCGAATTCATCGTCTCGTAGACTTCAGGCGAGAAGACATAGTTGATCGCCGCTGCCGCGCCATCCGGGTTCTTGGCCTTGGTGGCGATCGAGAAGGTGGAGCCGATGCCGAGCGGGAAGACCGGGTCGCCCGAAGCACTCGGGAAGCCGACGAAGCCCGCCTCGCTGCCTGCCTTCTTGCCGTAGGTATCGACATTCTGGAACTGCCAGGTGCCGGTCGGCATCATCCCGGCCTTGCCGGATGCCATGGCGTCTGCTGCCTGTTCGCTGCTCGTCACCGAGAAGTAATTCTTGCCGAAATAACCCTTCTGCCACCAGGAATTCAGCCGGTCGATCGATTTGACGAAGGGCTCGGCGGTCCAGGGCATTTCGCCGCGCAGCGCCTTGTTCAGGTTTTCGGGGCCGGCAACCGAGTTGAGCGCCAGTGTCACGAACCACTCGTTTGCGCCGCGCCAATCGGCATTGCCTGCCGCAAACGGAGTGATGCCGTCCTTCAGCATGGCGTCGGCGACGGTCTCGAGTTCGTCCAGCGTCTTCGGTGCCTGCCAGTTCTTCTGGGCAAACAGCGTCTTGTTGTAGAACAGGCCGACCGTTTCGTAGGTCTTTGGCAGGGCGTAGATCTTGCCGTTATACTCGCCCATCTTCAGGAAGACCGGCAGGATACGGTCCTGCCACTTGTACTTGGCGGCATAGTCATCCAGCGGCATCAGCTGGCCGGACTGGGCCATCGGCGCGACATAGCTCGGGCCTGCCGTATAGACGACATCAGGACCGTTGCCGGAGAGCATGGCAACGCGCAGCTGCTTGTCGAGTTCGTTGCCGCGATAGTCGATGACAAGGCTGTAATCGGGATTGGCCTTGGCGAAGGGCTCGACGATATCTTTCTGGATCAGCTTCTGTTGGTCCGGGGTCGCCTGTTCGTACCACCAAGAGACCTTCTCCTGCGCGATGGCGATATGCGACGTGCTGGCAATCAATGCGGTGGCGGCGAAAAGCTTCAGCCTGGTCATAATGTTTCCTCCCTGGTTTGATGCATGTGCTCCGGCTGTCCCTTGAAGGGGGCAACCGAGGCGCGGATGATGAGTTCGTATGGCATTTCTTCTGCCTGGCCGGGTTCGGAGGCCCCGTCTGCCAGCCGTTCGATCAGTTTCTCGGCGGCGCGGGCGCCGATCCGATCCTGAAACTGTGCGACTGTCGTCAGTGCCGGTGTCACCAGCGCTGCCGCCAGAATGTCGTCGAAACCGGCAACCGAAACGTCGCCGGGAACGGACAGGCCGTGGGCGGCGAGGCTCTGCATGGTGCCGATCGCCATCAGGTCGTTGGCCGCGATGATGGCGCTGACCGGACGGCCGCTTTCCAGCAGGCGGTCGGCGATCTCGCGCCCGCCCTCCAGCGTGAAATGCGCGGCTTCCAGCACGATCGGCGCGGCACCCATGGTCGCCATCGCCTCGAGATAGCCCTGCAGGCGGACCTGCTGCGGACCGCCGGGCGCTGCGATCATGGCGATCGACCGGTGGCCGAGGTTCAGAAGGTGCTTGGTCAGCGTCCGGGCGGCGGCGACGTTGTCGATGAACAGGTTGTCGATCGGCAGCGGGCCGCCGACCTTCCTGGAGACTTCGATACGGACGACGGGAACGCCCGTCTTGCCGAGCGGCGCGAGATCCCTGGCGCTGGTCTTGAAGAATACGCCGACCACGCCGTCGAAGCGGCCCTGCTGCGCGGCTAGGATCACCTGCCGCTCATTGTTCAGCTCGCCCTCGGTATCGATCGTCACCACTTCGTAGCCGGCGGCGCGCGCGACCTTCTGCACGGCAACGACGAGCGAGGGATAAAAGGGGTTCGCGAGATCCGGAACCACGCAGGCGATCACATAGGTCCGCTTGGTCCGCAGCGCCTGCGCAAACCGGTTCGGCTGATAGCCGAGTTCCAGGATTGCCGCCTCGATGCGTTCGGCGGTCTCAGGCGTAACCTTCTCACGGCCACCATTGAGGATCAGCGAGACGGTGGCTTGCGCAACGCCCGCTCTTTCGGCCACCTCCTTCTGCGTAATCCGCCGTCCCGTCACCTGAGATATCCATAATTGATACGTAGCAACAACTTATTGCTACGTATCAATTAGTCAATGGCGATATTTAAGTTCGCTGGAGCCCCCGTCCGCTTTAGCCTATCGCGGCGTCTTTAGCGGATGCGGATGCAAGCGCTATTTCAGAGGGTTGGAGGGGGCGCGGTCCCGGCAGAATTTCCGGCACGGGCGTCACGATAGATGTGGATTTCGCTTCGCTCGCCATTCATGATCCGGCCCAATGAAGGAGCAGGAGGACGACAGAATGGATTGGAATGGGCGCCGCGTGCTGGTGACGGGAGCTGGCAAGGGCATCGGCCGGGCGACGGCGGTGATGCTGGCAAAGCGCGGGGCAAAGGTCGTCGCTCTCAGCCGCAGTGCCGATGATCTGGCGAGCCTTGCCGCGGAGATCGCCTGCGAGACGATCTGCGCCGACCTTGCCGGGATCGGTGCGATTGAAGCGGCGGTCCGCCTGGCGCTTCCGGTCGATCTGCTCGTCAACTGCGCCGGAACGACCGTGCTGCAGAGCTTCGTGACCAGTGATCTCGCGGAATTCAACCGGGTGATGAACGTCAACACGGTCGCGCCGATGGTGCTGTCGCAGATCGTGGTGCGGGATTGGCTGGCCCGCGGCATCAAGGGCGCGATCGTCAACGTTTCCAGCGATGCGGCGCGGCGCGGTGTCGCCAATCACACCGCCTATTGCGCCTCGAAGGCAGCGCTCGATGCGATGACGCGGGTGATGGCAGCCGAGCTCGGCCCGTCAGGCATCAGGGTTAACAGCGTCAACCCGACGGTGACGCTGACGCCGATGGGCGAGCTTGCCTGGAGCGATCCGGCCAAGGCCGATCCGGTCAAGGCCCGCATTCCGCTTGGCCGGTTCCTCGATCCGGACGAGGTCGCCGAGGCGATCCTGTTTCTGCTCAGCGACGGTGCATCGATGGTCAACGGTGTGTCGCTGCCTGTCGATGGCGGTCTCGCGGTTTCCTAGGTGGCCGATTTGGCCGTCAGCCGTGCCTGCAGGATGACGACGACGAGCAGGAAAGCGCCGCGAATCACCGATTGCCAATAGGCAGACAGCGAGATCCAGCCGAGACCGTTCTCGAAATTCAACACGTTGAAGACCATGCCTAGCAGCAGCGCGCCTGCCAGCGTTGCCCCGACCGACCCGGATCCGCCGGTCAGGAGCGTGCCGCCGACGACGACCGAGGCGATGGCGAAAAGCTCCCAGCCGACGCCTTCGGTCGGCTGTCCCGCGCCGAACTGGGCAGCGAGGATCACGCCTGCAAGTCCGGCAAGCGCGCCCGAGAGAGCATAGATCGCAAACAGCGTGCGATTGACCTTCAGGCCCATCAGCGCGGCCGTGTGCTCGCCATCGCCGATCGCCAGAATATGGCGGCCGGAGGGGCGGCGTTCGAGGAAAATCCATCCGGCGATGTAAGCAGCGAGCGCGATCCAGGCTGGGATCGGAAAGCCGAGGAAATCGTCCTGGCCGATCGATACGAAAGCGGTGTCGTAGTCGACGGAGACCGATTGATCGTCAGCTAGCAGCAAGGCGGTGCCATAGGCGGCGAGCATAGCGGCCAGTGTGGCGATGAACGGCTGAATCCGCATCTTGGAGATGACGAAGCCGTTGAGCATGCCGACGAGCAGACCGGCGCCGACGCCCGCCACCAGCCCCGCCGCCCAGCCATAGGGCGAGGCGAGTGCGGAAACGACGCTTGCCAGCGCCGCAACCCCGCCGACGGAGAGATCGATGCCGCCGGTCATGATCACGAAGGCCATGCCGAGCGCGATCAGCGCGAACATCGAATTGTAGCGCAGGAAGCTCAGGATATTGAAGGGCGACAGGAAATTCTCGTAGCGCAGGGCGCCGAAGAGAATGAGCGCGGCCAGCGCGATCAGTACGCCGAGGCGGGCAAGGTCACCGGCGGATTTCGGGGCGAAGGGTTTGAAGAGGGCGGAAAGCATCTCGGTGTCCTCAGGTCTTGTCGGCGCGCTGCTGGATGAAGACGGCAATGACGATCAGTCCCGCTTTGACGATCAGCGCGGCGGCATCGGGCACGCCATTGGCAAGCAGCGTGTAGCGCACCAGCTGAATGACGAAGGCGCCAAGCAGCGTGCCGAAGATATTGGCCCGCCCGCCCGTCAGCAGCGATCCACCGACGGCGACGGCGGCAATCGCGTCAAGCTCCATGCCCATGCCGACCAGATTGGCGTCGCTGGCGGAGTTTCTGGCCACGACGATCAGCCCCGCGATACCGGCAAGCGCACCGCTGATCACATAAACCAGCGTCTTCACCCGCTTGACCGGAATGCCCGTCAGCCGCGCCGCCTTTTCGTTGCCGCCGACGGCGATGATCTGGCGGCCGATGACAGTGAAGCGGATCAGCGCATAGGCGAGGGCGGCAATGACGATCATCAGAGCCACCTGCGCCGGGATGCCGGCGAAATGGCCCATGGCAATCCATTGGAATGCCGGGTTCTTGAAGACCTGCAGATTGCCATTGGTCATCACCTGCGCGATGCCGCGCCCGGCGATGAACAGCACCAGGGTGGCGACGATCGGCTGGATCGAGAAATGCGTGACGAGAAAGCCGTTGAACCAACCAAACAGCATGGCGACGATGACCGGCACCACGAAAGCAAGGCCAACGGCAAGCGCGACGTTGTCGATCGGGAACAGGGTTCCCAGGAAGATCATCGGCGCGATGGCGCCCGATATTGCCATCAGCGAGCCGACCGAAAGATCGATGCCGCCGGTGGCGATCACCAGCGTCATGCCGGTTGCGACGATGACGATCGTGGCGACCTGGGTCAGATTGACGTTCAGCGTCTGCCACGAGAAGAAGTTCGGGGTGATCGCAATGTTGACGGCGATCAAGAGCAGGAATGCAGCTAAGGTGCCGTAGCGGCTGGCGATGCGAAGCGCTGACGCCTTCGACATGGTTGACGGCTTGATGGCGGTATCCGATATCGTCATGTCAATTCACCTGATGCGCCATGGCGGCAAGGAGGCTTTGCTCCGAGAGTTCACGTCTCGGCAGAACCGCGACCGACATACCGTCGCTGAGCACGGTGACGCGATCGGCGGCGGCCAGCAGCTCTTCCAGTTCCGACGAGATCATCAGCACGCTGAGGCCATCATCTGCGAGGTTTCGCAGCAGCCGCAGGATCTCGGACTTGGCGCCGATATCGATGCCGCGTGTCGGCTCGTCGACGATCAGCACTCGCGGATCGGTGCAGAGCCAGCGGGCCAGCAGCACCTTCTGCTGGTTGCCGCCCGACAGTTCCTTGATCGGCTGGTCCGGAGAGGCACATTTGACGCCGAGCGATTTGATGAAGCGGGCGACGATCTCGTCCTGGCGGGCGCGGTCGACGATGCCTGCTTTCTTCAGTTTTGGCAGCAGCGCCAGCGTCATGTTCTCGCGGATACTCATATCCGGAATGATCCCGTCGATCTTGCGGTCTTCGGAAACGAGCCCGATGCCATCGGCGATCGCCGCGGCCGGTTCGGCATAGCTGCGCGAGGTGCCGTTGAAGCTCAGGCTGCCGCGCTCCAGCTTGTCGACGCCGAAGATGATGCGGGCGGTCTCCGTGCGGCCGGAGCCGAGAAGGCCGGCCAGTCCGGAAATCTCGCCCTCGCGGATCAGCAGATCGACGTCGCGGACGCGCAGGCCCGAACCGGCGCCCTGCAGCTCAAGGCGCACCGGCCGTTCGATCGCATTGTCGGCATCGCGGCTGAGCGCTTCGAAAGCCGCCAGTTCGCGGCCGAGCATGTGGCGCACCAGCTCCATTTTGGGGATATCCTTCATGGCGCTGACGGCAACCGTCTGGCCGTCACGCATGATGGTGACGCGGTCGCAAATCGCATAGAGCTCGTCGAGGCGGTGGCCGATGAAGATCACTGCGACGCCGCTTTTCTGCAGTGTGCGGATCGTCTCGAAAAGGACGGCGACCTCGCGCTCGTCCAGCGATGAGGTCGGCTCGTCCATGATCAGCAGCCGGGCGTTCTGGGTCACGGCGCGGGCGATCGACACCATCTGGCGGGTGGCGGCGCTGAAGCGCGCAACCGGCAGATCGACGTCGATATCGAGATTGAAGGTGGCAAGCACCTTGCGGGCGCCATCGCGCATGGCGCGGCGGTCAAGGAAGCCGAATTTCTTCGGTTCCCGCGACAGATAGATGTTCTCGGCGACGGAGCGCTGCGGCGCCAGGTTGATCTCCTGATAGATCGTGGCGATCCCGGCGGCCTGGCTTTCTGCCGGCGTCGAGAAGGCGACGTCCTCGCCGTTGAAACAGATCGATCCTTCGTCGCGCTGATAGGCGCCGGTCAGGATCTTGATCAGCGTCGACTTGCCGGCGCCGTTCTGGCCGACAAGCGCCATAATCTCGCCCTCGGCAATATCGAGGGAAGCGGCGCGCAGCGCGGCGATCCCGGCAAAGGATTTGGAGATACCCTGCATCGACAGCAGCATGCCGGTCGACTCCGTATTCAATAAAGGAAAAGCCGGCCGGAACGGCGTCTGCCGAACCGGCCGGAGCGGTCACGCTGGGAGTTTAGTAGGCGCTGGAGAGCTCGGCCTTGGCGTTGGATGCATCGTAGAACTTGTCGTCGTTGATGACCCAAGGCTCGATCTTCTCGCCCTTTGCATAGCGCGCCATCGTTTCGAAAGCCTTCGGTCCGAAACGCGGGTTGCATTCGACGACTGCGCCGATCTTGCCTTCAGCCACGAGGCCGACAGCTTCCTTGCCGCCGTCGATCGACAGCACTAGGATGTCCTTGCCCGGCACCTTGCCGGCGGCTTCGATGGCGGAGATGGCGCCGATCGCCATTTCGTCATTGTGGGCGTAGACGATATCCGCATCCGGATGCGCCTGAAGCAGCGCTTCGGCAACCTGGCGGCCCTTGTCGCGGGCGAAATCGCCGGACTGCGATGCGACGATCTCGAAGCCGCCAGCGGCCTTGATGGCGTCGTCGAAGCCCTTCTTGCGGTCGTTGGCAGGCGAGGAGCCGGTCGTGCCTTCGAGCTCGATGATCTTCTTCTTGCCGTTGGCGTTCTTCGCCAGCCATTCGGCAACGCGCTGGCCTTCCTTGATGAAGTCGGAGCCGATGAAGGTCAGGTAGTCCTTGCCGGGCTTGGCGAGCTTCGGATCGACGCTACGGTCGAGCAGGATGACCGGGATTCCGGCCTTCTCGGCAGCCTTGACGGCCGGGATCAGCGGCTTTTCTTCGCGCGGCGAGAGGAAGATCAGGTCGACGCCCTGGGCGATCATCGAGTTGACGTCGGCAACCTGCTTGGCGGCCGAGCCGGCGGCATCGGTATAGACCAGCTGGTAGCCAAGCTTTTCAGCCTGCGCCTTCATGCTTTCGGTCTGGGCGATGCGCCACGGATTGTTTGATTCGGTCTGCGCGAAGCCGACCTTGTACTTTTCCTTCTGCTTCAGCGCAGGCACTTCTGCCATGGCAACTGTGCCGGCCACGGCGACGGCGCCGAGTGCGGTTGCAGCAAGCATGAATGTACGACGTGAGAATGCGGACATCTCAGTTTCTCCTCCCGAATTTTCCGGTATCTTCCCAACCGGCAGTGAGCAATAACTGCTTCACATGAGCTAATCTTGTAGCTAATAATATTAGCAGTCAAGCGTCATTTTATGAGCTATTGCACAAATTTTGGTTTGTGCTGCAGCAAGTCATCGGGAGGATATTGTGATGACGAAAAAGAATGGCCGCGGCGGGGAAAACGGGCGCCGCGGTGAGGCTGGACGGCCTACAATGACCGATGTTGCCCGTATTGCGGGCGTTTCGCAGTCCAGCGTGTCGCTTGTGCTCAATGAAATGTCGGGATCACGCATCTCGCCGGACACCCAGGCCAAGGTTTTGGAGGCTGCTCATAAAATTGGTTATAAATTACCTGGAGTTCGTCATGAAGCTCAGCCGGACACGCGAATCGAGAAAGACACGATCGCCTTCGTCGTCGACGAAATCTCCACCAGCCCGCATCCCGTTGTCAGCCTCGACGGCGTGCGCGATTTTGCTTTCGAGCAGGGTTTCCTGACCTCGGCGCATGCAACGCGTTCCAATCCGGATCTCGAAGACGCCGTGCTGCGCTCGATCCTGCGCGACCCGACGATCGTCGGCGTCATCTATGCGACGATCTTCACCCGCAAGGTGAAGGTGCCGGAACTGCTGAAGAACATCCCGACCGTATTGCTGAACTGCTATGCCGAGCCGCGTCAGCATATGGCGATCGTGCCCGGCGAAGTGGCGGGCGGCTTTGCCGCGACGGCGCATCTGACCTCGCTCGGCCACCGGCGCATCGGCTTCATCAACGGCGAACCCTGGATGGACGCGGCGGTCGATCGCCTCAAGGGCTACAAGCAGGCGCTCGCCACCGTCGATGTCGCCTTCGACGAGACGCTGGTGCGCGACGGCGACTGGCTGCCCTTGCGCGGCTATGAGGCTGGTCTCGACCTGTTGTCGATGAGCAATCCGCCGACAGCGATCTTTTGCGGCAACGATCTGATGGCGATCGGCGTGATGAAAGCGGCGGCCGAGAAGGGCTTTCGCGTTCCCGAAGATCTCTCCGTCATGGGCTATGACGACCAGGAGCTGGCGCGCTACACCCATCCGCCGCTCTCGACGCTGGTCCTGCCGAACTACGAGATGGGGCAGAAGGCGGCGGAGACGCTCATCGATATGGCCATCCACGGCAAGACGCTGCGGCCGATGACCATCAAGGTCGATGGTCCGCTCGTCGTCAGAACCTCGACCGCAAAGACCAAACCCTGATCAGCCGACGGCGCTGATCACCAGGGTCACGGAAAAAAACATCAGCACGGCAGAGGCGCAGCGCTGCGCCAGCAGAGGCATGGCGGTGCCCCGCCCGATGATCAGCCGGCCAAGGACAATCCAGAGCGTCGACGTCACCGTGACCGATGCCACGAAGATCAGCACTGTCAGCAGGAGCGGCGCCTCGACGGCCGGCACCATGGTCAGGCCGATGATGATGGCTTTCGGGTTGAGCAGGGTGGTGAGGAAAAGTTCGCGGATGCCGACCGGCGCTGCCGCCCCTTCAGATTGCGACCGCCAGAGCTTCAATGCCAGAAACAGAACCCAGACCGCCGATATCAGCCGCACTGCCTGCGCAATGGCCGGATGCGCGTGAAGGAATGGACCGGCGATGCCGGATACCGGCAGGATGACCAGCAGATAGGCGGAGACAACAGCGAGCAGCAGGGACGTCAGGCGTTTCACCGTCAGGCCTGGTGACATCATGGCAAGGACGGCGTTCGTCGGCCCGGGCAGGATGAGCAGTGCCAGGATGCCCAGAGAGAAAGTCGGCAGGTTCATCTGATTGTGTGTCCTTGAAGCCTGCGGTTTCAGTAGGCAACGATAGTCCCTGCCCGTTGCCATTTCCAGCGGGTGCGTGCGCGGATTTATAAGGCTGGCCGGTTGGGGAAGGGGAGCCCGGCCGCGTTTGGCGTATGGATCGAAGCGCTGTCCGCCGGATCGTCCATCGCGCGCAGGCCACGCCAGTTTCGGACGTGGTTGGCATTGATGAAGATCATCCCGGTGGCGTCGGGTTCGATATTCTGTGTCCTGATGACATCGCAGAAGGCTTCGAGATGTTGCAGAAGCCGGCTTTCTGTTGCCCTTGGCGGGGAAGCGATGCTGAGCAGCGCGCGCCGGGTGATGATGACGGTGCGTGCCACTGCCCCATCGAGCATCTCGATACGGCCGCACTTTTCCCTCTCGTCCAGTCGCGCAGCAATGATCGCGTATCGCATCGAATGGTCCTCTCACGCCCGCAACGCGCCAAGTCTACGCGATGCATGGAGACGATACTTTGATTTCGATCAAGACCGCCTGAGGCGTGTCCGGTTCGTTGATCTAGGACAAGGAAGGGTGAGCGGCCGCGCGGCATAAGCCCGCGAGACGAAGATGAAGGAAATCACGATGTCCGATGCCCTGGTCGCCAAATATGGTGAAGCCCGCCTGCCGCGCTACACCAGTTATCCAACAGCACCGGCCTTTTCGGCTGCCGTCGGCCCGGAGGCCTATGCGGATGGGCTGGCGCGGCTCGGTGCGGCCGATCCGGTATCGCTTTATCTGCATATCCCGTTCTGCCGCTCGATGTGCTGGTATTGCGGCTGCCACACGTCGGTGACGCGCCAGGACGGACCGGTTGCCGATTATCTCGACGTGCTGAGCGAGGAGATCGAACTGGTGTCGCAGGCAGCCGGCAATGATCTGCCGGTTCGAAACATCCATTTCGGCGGCGGCACACCGACGATCATGACGCCTCAGGCCTTTGCCGCATTGATGGCGAAGCTGAGGAGCGCCTTCCGGTTCGAGGCGGATTGCAGCGTTGCCGTCGAGATCGATCCGCGAACCCTGTCCGCAGCAATGATTGGCGCGCTCGGCGACAACGGCGTCGATCGCGCCAGCCTCGGGGTCCAGAGTTTCGATCCGCGGGTGCAACATGCGATCAACAGGATACAGACCTTCGATCAGACGAAAGCAGCCGTCGAAGGCTTGAGGGAAAACGGCACCCGCAGCATCAATTTCGACCTGATCTACGGCCTGCCGCTGCAGACCGTGCGCTCCTGTCTTGAGACGGTCAGGATGGCTGTCGAGCTCCGGCCGGAACGGTTTTCGGTATTCGGTTACGCCCATATCCCGTCCTTCAAGAAGCATCAGCGGCTGATCGACGAGACGCAGCTGCCGGATGCCAGCCAGCGCAATGCCCAGGCCGAGGCGATCGCCGACGAACTCGTCGGCGCCGGTTATGTCCGCATCGGCCTCGATCACTTCGCGCTGCCGCATGACCCGCTGGCGCTGGCATCGCATGAGGGAACGCTGCGGCGGAATTTTCAGGGATATACCACCGACGACTGCGAAACGCTGATTGGTCTCGGCGCCTCTGCGATCGGCAAGCTTCCCGGAGGCTATGTCCAGAACGAGGTCGCCCCCGGCCGCTATGCGGAGCGCGTCGCCTCCGGCATCCTGCCGACTGCGAAAGGCTATGTGCTGAGCGCTGAGGACAGGCTGCGGGCAAAGGTCATCGAAAGGCTGATGTGCAGCTTCGAGGCCGATCTTGCTGCGCTCAGCGGCGAAGCCGGATATGACCCTGCCTTCCTGACGCGCCGCAACGAGCGGCTGGCGCAACTGCTGGCCGACGGCGTGGTGACGCTGGCGGACGGGCGGCTGACCGTTTCGCAGCAAGCACGCTTCATGGTGCGCGCCGTGGCCGCTGCCTTCGATGCCTATCTCGGAGCGCCGGGGCGCACGCATAGCAAGGGTGCCTGAAACGGCTACAACTCTCTGACGAGGCGACCCCTCCATAGCCGGGGATTGCGATCAAAATCTCATAGTGGGCGCTGCCCGCGGGGTTGCCCTTTTGGCCGATGGCTGCAAATTGTCTGCTAATGCCCGACCGACGTGGCATGAAAAACGGATGGCCGTGCCTGTCCGTCGGAGCAGCAATGAATCTTTTCGTCACAGATCTCCACCACGATGGGTGGCGGAGCCAGCCCCTTCAGATGGTGCCGAAGAAGAAGGAGCGAAAGCTTGCGCCGGAAAAGCCGAAGACGCTTCTCCAGCAGCTCGCCGCCACGCCCGACAAGCTGTTCACCGGCGCCTTCCGCCAGCAATATGGGGCGCTCTGCTACCGCAAGGCGCCGGGCAGCTCCGGCATCGAAGTGCTGGTGATGACCTCGCGCGAAAGCCGGCGATGGGTGATCCCCAAGGGCTGGCCGATGAAGAAGAAGAAGCCCTATGAGGCGGCGGCGACCGAAGCCTGGGAAGAGGCTGGCGTGCGTGGCACCGTCGGCAAGAAGCCGGTCGGCCGCTACACGTACCTGAAATGGCTCGACAATGGCGACGTCGCCCCCTGCATCGTCGATGTCTATACGGTCGAGGTGCTGGAGCAGTCCGAGAACTTCAAGGAGCGAGGCCAGCGGGTGCTTGCCTGGGTCGAGCCGGAAGAGGCGGCGCGGCGCGTTCGCGAGATCGAGCTGAAATCCCTGCTGGTCGATTTCAAGGTCAAGTGACAGCCCATTGCCGCCCAAATCACGGTCTTGTTGATCGATCTCAAAGAAAATCCTGACTGTTCTCTATAGCCCGTCTTCGGACGAACACGCCGATGGCCTCGTGTTCGCCGGTTCAAGGGGGCTTGGAATGATAGATGAGACACGTGGCGGCCTCGATGCACTGGAAACGCACCTTAGCGAATTGTCGTCTTGGTGCGATCTGATCGAGGCGATTGCCGATTTTCTGCCCTGCCATGTCGATGAGGGATTGTGCAGGACACTGACGCGAGACCTCGTTCCGCTTTTGGTGAGGATACATCAGTTGGAAGAGACCAGCGTCGATCGGCATCCTGCCCTCGCTATCAGCGTCCCGGCACCGAGAGACGAAGAGCAGCGCCGGATTTCCGATCGGCTCGAGCAACGCGATATGGCAGAGCGCGCCGTCAAGGTGTTGTGCGACTTGAGCAGGGGGCGAAGCAGCCTCTCGGCGGACGCCATCGCCTATGCGCTCCGTTCATTCTGCTGCCCGGCGCGCCGGCATATCAAAGAAGAGCGGCAGCTGATCGGCGAGATCCGCCAGGCGATCGCGGTGCCTTCTCTCGTATCAGACGCGAAGCTGACGCCTGCCGGCGCTTGATCTACGTCAAGGCGTAGCGCTCCCGCCCGTTGTTCACTTCGCGGTGAGAGAAGGAGCTCCGTGATGTTTGTGAACGATATCGTGCCGATCGGCGATGACGCGTTATCGACTGCCGTGCGCAGCCGGCTGCAGATGGAACTCGGGCTGACACATGACGTGGTGAAGGCGACCGTGGCGAACGGCGTCGTCACCCTCAAGGGGCGGCTGGCAAGCACGGGAACGCGCGAGGCGGCAGGTGCTGCTGCCGGAAATGTGCGAGGCATCAAGCGTGTCGTCAACGACGACATCTCGACGGCGTATCATCTGGTGCGGCGTCTGGCGCCTTAGGCCAGGGATTGCTCGCCTCAATCCCACGTCTTGCGTTCGCGAGCTTTTTGCCGCAATGCCTCGAACACGCTTCGAGCCTGCGGCGAAAGCTCCTTGCCCTTCAATTGCACCAGGCCGAAGCCCGGAATGTCGATGCGGGCGTGGATCGGCAGCGCCGTCAGCAGCTGGTGCTGGTCGAGCATCTCGGCGACGGTCTTGGCGAAGATCCCGACCCGGCCGCTGCTCTTGACGAGCAGGATGGTCATGAGCACCGACGAAGTGGAAATGACACTGCGCGGCACGATGGCATGCGCCCGGTGATAATCATCCATCACATCCCGCAGATAGGAGCCTTCCGGCTGCAGCACCCAGTCGAGCCCCTCGAGATCTGCCTCCTCTACGGCCGGTTTTGCAGCCAGCGGATGCCCGCGCGCCACCACCATCCGGAAGGTTTCCTCGCCGAGCGGCTCGTAGTCGAACATTGTCCGGTTGAAATTCTCGGGCAGACGGCAGATCGCGAAATCGAGGCTCCCGGCGCTCAGCTGTGCGAGAAGCGCATCGCTGCTGCCGTGCGAGACGTTGATGTCGAGATCCTGATACCCAGCCTGCGCATCGTTGAGGGCGGGAACGACGATCTCGGAAGCGGGCGTCATCACCGTGCCGATGCTGACGCTGCCGCGCTTGCCCGAGGCAATGACCTTCATGTCGTATTCGGCGCGTGCCGCTTCCGCCAGCAAGGTCCGGGCGTAGCGCGCCAGAACCTTGCCCTCCGGCGTCAGCGCCGTTCCGCGGTTGTGCCGTTCGAACAGCCGATGCCCGGCCAGTGATTCGAGCTCGACCAGCGTTCGCGACAGCGAGGGCTGGGACAAGCCGAACATTCCGGCTACGCTGCCGACCTTGCCGTGCTCTTCCAGAGCGACGAGCATGCGCAGATGCTTGAGTTTGAAGGCGTCAAGCCTTGTCATCATCACTCCTGATATTCGGTTTTGCTAAGTCAGAATAGGAGAACGGTATTATACAATCCGCCTGCCTTAGGATATTTGCATGTCAATAAACAACGTGGATAGCGCAATGACCCAACACGACAGCAAGCCCCGCCTTCGTTCCCGCGCCTGGTTCGACAATCCTGATAATGCCGACATGACGGCGCTTTATCTCGAGCGCTACATGAATTTCGGCCTCAGCCAGGAAGAGCTGCAGTCGGACAAGCCGATCATCGGCATTGCCCAGACAGGCTCCGATCTGTCGCCTTGCAACCGGCATCATCTTGAGCTCGCCAATCGCCTGCGCGAAGGCATTCGCGAAGCCGGCGGCATCGCCATCGAGTTTCCGGTTCATCCGATCCAGGAAACCGGCAAGCGTCCGACCGCGGGCCTTGACCGCAACCTTGCCTATCTCGGCCTCGTCGAAGTGCTCTACGGCTATCCGCTCGATGGCGTGGTGCTGACCATCGGCTGCGACAAGACCACGCCGGCCTGTCTGATGGCGGCGGCCACCGTCAATATTCCGGCGATCGCGCTCTCCGTCGGGCCGATGCTGAACGGCTGGTTCCGCGGCGAGCGCACCGGCTCCGGCACCATCGTCTGGAAGGCCCGCGAGCTACTGGCAAAGGGCGAGATCGATTATGCGGGCTTTGTGAAGCTTGTTGCGTCGTCGGCCCCTTCGACCGGCTATTGCAACACCATGGGCACGGCGACGACGATGAATTCGCTGGCCGAAGCCCTCGGCATGCAGCTTCCGGGTTCGGCCGCCATTCCGGCGCCGTATCGCGACCGTCAGGAGATTTCCTATCGCACCGGCCTGCGCATCGTCGATATGGTCCGCGAAGACCTCAAGCCATCGGATATCCTGACGAAGGATGCCTTCATCAACGCCATCCGCGTCAATTCGGCGATCGGCGGATCGACCAATGCACCGATCCATCTCAACGCGCTGGCCCGCCATATCGGCGTCGAGCTGACGGTCGACGACTGGCAGACCTATGGCGAGGAAGTGCCGCTGCTCGTCAACCTGCAGCCGGCCGGTGAATATCTCGGCGAAGACTATTATCACGCTGGCGGCGTTCCCGCCGTGGTGAATGAGCTGATGGGCCAGGGCCTGATCAAGGAAGACGCGCTGACGGTCAACGGCAAGTCGATGGGCGACAACTGTCGCGGGCAGACGATCCAGGACGAAAAGGTCATCCGCCGCTACGAGACACCGCTGAAGCCACGTGCCGGTTTCCGCGTGCTGCGCGGCAATCTGTTCTCCTCGGCGATCATGAAGACCAGCGTCATCTCGCCGGAGTTCCGCGAACGCTACCTCTCCAATCCCAAGGATCCGGAAGCTTTCGAGGGCAGGGCGGTCGTCTTCGATGGTCCCGAAGATTATCACAAGCGGATCGACGATCCGTCGCTCGGGATCGATGCCTATACCATCCTCTTCATGCGCGGCGCCGGTCCGATCGGCTATCCGGGTGCCGCAGAGGTCGTCAACATGCGTGCGCCCGACTACCTCTTGAAGCAGGGCGTCTCGTCGCTGCCCTGCATCGGCGACGGACGCCAGTCTGGCACATCAGGCAGCCCGTCGATCCTCAACGCTTCGCCGGAAGCCGCCGCGGGCGGCGGGCTCGCAGTTCTGAAGACTGGCGACCGGGTGCGTATCGACGTTGGCCAGGGCCGCGCCGATATTCTGATCTCGGACGCCGAGCTTGCCGAGCGGCATGCGACTCTCAAGGCCGATGGTGGCTACCGCTATCCCGACCACCAGACGCCATGGCAGGAAATCCAGCGCTCGGTCGTCGGCCAGCTGGAAACCGGCGCGGTGCTCGAACCGGCGGTCAAGTATCAGCGCATTGCCCAGACCAAGGGCGTGCCGCGCGACAACCACTGAGCTGAAATCAGCTGCGATGAAACAAAAATGGCACGGGCTCGCCCGTGCCATTTTTGTTTTGGCGGCCAGGCGGCGGCCGCTCAGAAAGGCAGTGGCGAGCCGAGAAGTGCCAGGATCAGCGATGTCAGCGCCACGAGAAAAGCTATTCCGAATGAAATATGGATTTTGGTCAATTTAGGTCCCTCGAATTGAAAGACCCGCCTAAAAAGGCGGGTCTCCTGAACAGGACGCTTCGCTACTCGAACTCTGGCGAAGCCGTTTCATGAGCGGCCCCCCAGCCCCTCGGAAAAAAGCTAATCACAACCTCGGATCATCGTCGCGTGACATCGGCGTGACACGGCCCCGGCGGTGCAAAAGCTTGAGAGGAAAGGCGAAACCGTGCCCGTCTGAGCCGCCCAGCCGCTCTATCGCAAGGTCGCCCTCGAACGGGATCCGTCCTCGTCGATAAAGGTGACACTGGCTCCCTTCAGGATGACGCGCGAGCAATCCTCATCGTCGTCTTCGTCATCATCGTCGTAGTAGAAGCAGATCTCGTTGCCATCGACTTCCCATTCCCCGGTATAGCTCCCGTCAAGGCTGGAGCGCCCCTGAATCGAACCGTTGGCAAGAAGTTTCTCCTGATAGGCTGCGCCATCTTCCGTTCCAGAGACCGTCCTGCCGGCGAAGGCGGCCTTGATCTGCGCCCCGGACAGCGATGCCTCCTGGGCAAGCGCCGGCGTTGCTATGGCCATGGCGGCCAGGACTATGCGGAATCTCATCTACCCCTCCTCAAAGATCGTAGAGCATGATTGCGATTTCGATCAGGATACCGGCCAGGATGGCCGCTTCGATCACGCATGACACCAGGAACATGCGGTATTCGAAACTGCGTTCGGCAGCGGTTCCGTAGAGCGTCTCCCGCGCTTCGACCGCCTCGCCGATCAACTGAAGCCGGCGGCCGAAGTCCATCTGCTGGCAAAGTTCGAAGAAGCTGCGGCGGGAGGCGGCTGGAAGGCCGCGGTCGCCGCGCTCCAGAAGCAGCGTGGTCTTCAGAAACCACTGCCGAAGCCGTGCGGTTTCAGCCGCCTTGGCGGAGAGCTCACGGCTGATCTGGCGGCTGTAGGTACGGCGCTCAAGAAGCGCGGCATCGCGATATTGCCCATCCCAGGCGGTCTCGAATGCCCGCTCGGTATCCTCGATACCAAGCCAGAGCCAGCCGAATGCCCCGATGCCTATGAGCAGGTCTCTGAAAAGCTCCGGCGCGGACTGGATGACGACGCGGTGACCGCGGATGCTGATCTGCCCGTTGCGAAGTTTGAGATCGGCGGACAGGCTTTCGAATCGGTCTTGCGCGGCTGCGTTGCGCAGCCAGTCTGCTGCCGCTTCCTGTAGAGCAAAGGAGGTCTGGGAGCCGCTCGGCAGCAAGATGACTTCAAACTGCTGATCATTGGTATCGGGAAATGGCGCACCCGGAACGGTCTCGCTCTCGATCGGCGTGATCGATGCATGCAGCGAAACCGGACGTGGATATGAGAGGCTGCAAAGGAGGGGAGCGTCGGCGCGGCTGGCTTCACCCGGAGGAAGCAGGAACAGCCGGCAATGCTGAGCGCCGTTCGCAGCCATCGGCTACTCGTCCGCCAGCGCGGGCAGCTGCCGCATGCCGTCATCGACCGTATGGACATCGGGAGGCGGGATGAATGCCACGCCGTCTTCCAGCACCGGGCCGGCAAGGCCGAGCAGAAAGCCGGTCTCCTTGTCGAAGCAGAAGCGCGACATGATGAAGGCGCCAGTCGCGTGATCGAGCCAGTCATCGCCGAGCCTGGCATCGATCAGCTGGTCAAGGCGGACAGCATTCTCCTCTTCCGGGTCGAGCCAGTCTGACGCCAGAATGAAGCCCCACACGGCGAGAAACGACGGGATCGGCACCTGATAGCTGCTGACCTTGGTGAAGGCCGTCTGCAGCGTCCGGCGAAGTGCGGTGTGGCCCTTGTAGTTGCAGGACGAAAATTCGAGCGCCTGCACGACCAGAATGCCGCCGTCGCGCAGGCAGCCGCGCAGCGAGCGATAGAACTCCTTGGTGTAGAGGTGCTGGGCCGGGCCGTTATCCAGCATGTCCACGACGTCGATGATGATGATATCGAAGAGTTCGTCGGTCGTCTCCAAATAGTCCCGGCCGTCGCGATAATGCAATTCCGCCCGGGGATCGGTGAAAGCGCCGTAGTTCCAGGTGCCAAGATGTTCGCGGCAGCAATCGACCACATCCCGGTCGATATCGACCATCACGGCGCGCGTCACGTCGCGATAGGCAAGCACTTCGCGGAGCGTTGCGCCTTCACCGCCGCCGATGATCAGCACCTGACGCGGGTTGTCATGCATCAGCATGGCCGGATGCACGAGCAGTTCGTGATACAGCGCCTCGTCGTCCTCCGCGCTCTGGATGGCGCCGTCGAGGAACAGCGCACGGCCGAAGCTGTAGGTATCGGCGATCGTGACGTTCTGAAACGGCGTTCGAAACGAGCAGACGATGGACTGGGCGCGATAGTGATACTCGTCGAAGATATCGGCGTCCTCGAGAACGAAGACGCTGCCGCTCCGCGGCGGCACGTCGGTATCCAGCCCTTCGACAAAGACCCGGCCTGGCGGCAGCTCCGGCAGAGGGTAGGGCCGCGAAATCGCTGGCAGCGGCTCCAGTGCGGTTTCTTCCGGATCGTCCGAAATGACAATGACCATTACAGATCCGTTGCCTCTCTCCGAATGATCTGGCGCAGTTCCACCAGGGCAGGCGAGAGCGCCTCGACCAGTGCCGGCAGGGCATTCAGCGGATCGCAGGCGCCGCACATGAAGATATCGAGCGCTGCATACGCGTGCTCGGGCCATGTGTGGATGGACATGTGGCTTTCCGCCAGCGAGACGGTTCCTGTCACGCCGCCGCCGGGGTCGAAGACGTGAAAATTCATACCGAGAAGGGTGGCGCCCGCAGCTTTCACGGCTGCGCGGAACGCTGCCTCGATATGTGCGACGTCACCGAGTTGTGTGGCGCCGCTGAAATCGGCGATGAGATGCCGGCCGGGAAGTTCGCCATTGGTCCTGCCCGCATGAACCACGCTGCCAACGGGCATGGGTGGCATGTAGCAGGCTGCAGACTTGCGATGAACGGACACCGTCATGGCGTCCCCGGCCGCTCTTCCACCCATGGAACCCAACATCGAACGGAGTTTGTAATGAGCATGCCACAAAATATTAGCCAGACAACATATATTGCCGGGAGCCAGAGGCGGGCCGCATCCAGGGATTGCAACCCGCGCTCCGTCCGACGATCGGCGCCTTATTGCGCGGCGGCCCTCGCAAGTTCGCCATCCAGGCGCTTGCGTGCCAGGTTCGGAACCTTGGCCGTCTTGATGGCGTCGAGATTGGCGGGTTGGTCGCCCACCTGAATCAGCGCTACCATGCCCATGGCAAAATGCGGCGTGCACTTGACGACATATGCGCCGGGGATATCGAATTTCGTCTGGAACTGCTCGCTCGGCTTCGACTTGAATTCCGCAGCGCCATCCGGGATCAGACCCTTGAAGGTCTCGACATTGTGGCTCTTGTCGGTCGGCACGAAGGTCACGGTATCGCCGGGAGCGATCTTGATGAAGTCCGGCTCGAAGACCATGGCGCCATCAGTGCCTTTGTTGAGCATCTGGACCTGGTGATCGGCTGCCATCAGCGGTGCTGGCGAGGCGATCATGGCCGCCGTTGCGGCGATCAGGCCGTATTTCAAATTCATCGCACGTCTCCTGTTTTGCGGGCCGTTCGCCCCGAGACGTTCTAAGTCATCCACCAGAGATGCTCTTTGATGCCGGTCAAACTTCAGGTGCGGAATCGGCGTTTCGCCCCAGGATCATCTGGCGTCGAGAAGGTCGCGGATCTTCGCGGCGAGCTCGCGGGCCGTATAGGGTTTTCGCAGCCATTGGGCGCCGGGGATCACCTCGTTAGCCGCCAGCGCCGGCTCCGAATAGCCGGAGGTGAAGAGCACGGCGATATCGGGCCGGATAGCGCGGGCGGCGCGTGCCACCTCATCGCCGGTCATTCCGCCGGGCATGACGATATCGCTGAAGAGCAGGGCAATCTCCGGATTGTCCTTGAGGATTTCAAGCGCCCGCCGGCCATTGTCGGCTTCGAGCACCGCGTATCCCATGCCGGAAAGCCTTGCGACGGCAACGCGTCTGACGCGAATGTCGTCCTCGGCCACCAGGATTTGCTCGTGACCGCGCGGCATCGGGCTTTCGACGGCCGATCCGTCCTCAGCGGATGCTTTCGGCGTCGGGCCGATTGCCGGGAGGTAGATGCGGATCGTCGTTCCCCGGCCGTCCTCGCTGTAGATCTGCAGATGGCCGCCGGATTGCTTGACGAAGCCATAGACCATGCTCAATCCGAGCCCAGTGCCGGAGCCGGTTTCCTTGGTGGTGAAGAACGGCTCGACGGCACGTTTCTTCACGTCTTCGGTCATCCCCGAACCGGTGTCGGTCATCGAGATCAGCACGAAGTTTCCACTGCGGACTTCGGGATACATCTTGGCGTAGTCGGCATCCAGATGCACGGACGAAATCTCGGTTGTCAGACTGCCGCCCTTCGGCATCGCGTCGCGGGCGTTGAGAGCGATGTTCAAAATGGCGTTCTGGAGCTGCGAGCTATCGACAAGCACATTGAATTCGGATCCGGAGAGAATGGTCGAGAGCTTGATATTTTCTCCGAGCGTCCGCCGCAGCAGATCCGAAAAGCCGGTGAGAAGCTGGCCAAGATCGGCATGCCGGGGATTGAGCGGCTGGCGCCTGCCGAAGGCAAGCAACTGTCCCGTCAGCTTCGCTCCGTCTGTCGCCGCACCCTGCGCTTCACGCAGCATATCGCGCAGTGGCCCCGGCGGCAGCTTGTCTTCGATCATCTCGAGATTGCCGCTGATCACAGTCAAAAGGTTGTTGAAATCGTGTGCGAGGCCACCGGTCAACTGGCCGACCGCTTCCATTTTCTGCGCCTGGCGCAGGTCTTCCTCTATCTTGAAGCGGCTGGTCAGGTCACGGACGAAACCGGTAAAAATCCGCTCGCCATTCGCGGTCGCTTCGCCGACATGCAGTTCCATAGGAAACTGCGAGCCATCGGCGCGCTGGCCGGTGACGACGCGGCCGTAGCCGATAATCCGCTTCTCGCCGGTTTCCAGGTAACGGCCGATATAGCCGTCATGGGCGCTGCGGTAGGGCGAGGGCATGAGATTGCTGACATTCCTGCCGCAGATCTGGTCCGAGGTCATCTCGAACAGCTTTTCCGCTGCTGTGCTGAAGGAGAGAACCTTGCCCTTCTGGTCGATGACGACCATCGCGTCGGGCACCGTCTCGAGAATCGAGCTCAGATGCGCCTCTCTTGCGCTGACGGCCTCTTCGGCTTTCCGGAGAGCGCTGACGTCGCTGTTCGCCTGAATGACAGCTGGTTCACCATCCGGAAGGTTGACGAGCACGCAGCGGGTGGCGACGTGAAGGTCGTAGCCGCTCTTGTGGCGGTGGACGATCTCGCCCTGCCAGAAACCGCGTGACCTCAGGTGTGCGTGGATATCTTCGACCGGCTCCGGAAACCGCGTGGCGAGCAGTACATCGACCTTTTCGCCGACCGCTTCCTCGCGCGCCCAGCCATACATGTTCTCGCAGCCGATCGACCAATGGGTGATCGTGCCTTCGAGGCGATGCACGATGATATCGGCGCCATCGAGAACATGCACAAGCGCGTCCAGTTCCTGGGGGGAGGCCGTGCGCGGCGAGATCAGGCGATGGGGCATGGCTGCTTCCTGCTGCGATCAGTGAACGCTGACCCTATGGCAGTTTTTCTCCGGAAAATCATCTGCGTTACCCGAGAGCTGGATCAACTTGCCCTTGCTGAGAATCCTCAAGTCATGACGGCCTTCGGGGACCACGACGTTGCGCTGCGAGAGCTTGGTGATCGTGCGTGAAACCGTCTCGATCGTCAGGCCGAGATAGTCGGCGATATCCTGCCGGTTCATCGGCACGCGCAGTAATCCCGGGCGCGGCTGGGCGCCGGGGCGGGCGGCGAGCGTGGCGATGAAGCTGCACAGCCGCTCCTCGGCATTCTTCTTCGACAGGAGCACCATCTGATCATGGGCCGCTGCCGTCTCGTGACAGAGGAGTGCGATATATTCGGGGCGTAGCGCATCCGAGCGCGCCACCTCGTCCTGGAAGGTCTTGCGCGAGACGCGGCGGATCTTGCAATCGGTGACAGCCTCGGCAGTGAACAGGAAGTCGCCCTGCAGGAAGGCGCCGACGATTTCTCCGGCAAAATGAAACCCGGTGATCACCCGGCGGCCCTCGCCGATGATGCGTTGCAGGCGGACAACGCCTTCGACCACCTGAAACAGATGCTTTGCCGCATCGCCTTCCCAGCAGAGCGCCTTGCCGGCGGCGACCGGTTCGAGTGCCGAGAGATGAAACACCGACGACAGCGAGCGCCCCGTCTTTGCCGCTTCACCGGCGGGCTTTCCATGTTCGAACGCCTGGTGGTTCTGCATCAGCATCGTCGTAGTCCCCTCGTTTGCACGCGAGGGAATAGACAGCCGCTGCGTCACACGAGGATGAGCGGACGGTGCCAAATGGTGAGACTGCGTAACAGTTTGTAACAGGCTGGGTATCACCGGCTAAGCCGTTCGGTTCGTTGATGTAAATCAAGGAGTGCCGGAGAGCTCCATGACAGTCCTTGCTGCAAAGTACGAGAAAGCGCGCCGTCACGCGGCCTGCTGCGCACTGGGGACGATACCATGAACTACACAACCGAGACCGTGATGGTCGCGGTCGCAGCGTTCCTAGCCTTGCTAGGAGCAGCCTTCGCCCACGATCAGCTCTTTGCCGCCCATATGGGGATCCTGTGTTTCTGCCTGTTTGCCGGAACGGTGATCTTAATACGCCGCGTCGATTTCTCGCCGGCGGGACGTCAGCCGAAGCCGGAGGCATCCGGTTATTTCGATGAGGTCATCCGCTACGGGCTGATCGCCACCGTCTTCTGGGGTGTCGTCGGCTTCCTCGTCGGCGTGATCATTGCCGCGCAGCTCGCATGTCCCGATCTCAATCTGGCACCCTACCTGAATTTCGGGCGGCTGCGGCCGGTTCACACATCGGCCGTTGTCTTCGCCTTCGGCGGCAATGCGCTGATCATGACCTCGTTCTATGTCGTACAGCGCACCTGTCATGCGCGGCTCTTCGGCGGCAGTCTCGCCTGGTTCGTCTTCTGGGGCTACCAGCTGTTCATCGTCATGGCGGCGACCGGCTACGTGCTCGGCATCACTCAGGCCCGCGAATATGCCGAGCCGGAATGGTATGTCGATATCTGGCTGACCATCGTCTGGGTCGCCTATCTCGTCGTCTATCTCGGCACGATCCTGAAGCGTCGCGAGCCGCATATCTATGTGGCGAACTGGTTCTATCTCGGCTTCATCGTCACCATCGCCATGCTGCACGTCGTCAACAATCTCGCCGTGCCCGTGTCGTTCCTGGGATCGAAGAGCTACTCGGTCTTCTCCGGCGTCCAGGATGCGCTGACGCAGTGGTGGTACGGCCATAACGCCGTCGGCTTCTTCCTGACCGCAGGCTTCCTGGGGATGATGTACTACTTCGTTCCGAAACAGGCCAACCGCCCGGTCTATTCCTACCGCCTGTCGATCATCCACTTCTGGGCGCTGATCTTCATGTATATCTGGGCTGGTCCGCACCACCTGCATTACACGGCTCTGCCCGATTGGGCCCAGACGCTCGGCATGGTGTTTTCGATCATGCTCTGGATGCCGTCGTGGGGCGGCATGATCAACGGGTTGATGACGCTTTCGGGCGCCTGGGACAAGATCCGCACCGATCCGATCATCCGCATGATGATCGTCGCCATCGCTTTCTACGGGATGTCGACCTTCGAAGGGCCGATGATGTCGGTGAAAACCGTCAATTCGCTGAGCCACTACACCGAATGGACCATCGGTCACGTGCATTCGGGCGCGCTCGGCTGGGTCGGTATGATCACCTTCGGGGCGATCTATTACCTGACGCCGAAGCTCTGGGGCCGCGAGCGGCTCTACAGCCTGCGGATGGTCAACTGGCATTTCTGGCTCGCCACGCTCGGCATCGTCGTCTACGCCGCCGTGCTCTGGGTCGCCGGCATCCAGCAGGGCCTGATGTGGCGCGAATACAATTCGCAGGGCTTCCTCGTCTATTCCTTCGCAGAAACCGTCTCGGCGATGTTCCCCTATTATGTGCTGCGCACGCTGGGCGGCACGCTCTATCTCGCCGGTGGCCTCGTCATGGCCTGGAACGTCTTCATGACCATCCGCGGACGCCTGCGCGACGAAGCCGCTATCCCGACCGCTTATGTGCCTCAGGCACAGCCTGCCGAGTGAGGTGAACCATGGCATCGATACTGGACAAACATAAGATCCTCGAAAAGAACGCGACGCTGCTGCTCGTCGGCTCGCTGCTGGTCGTCTCGATCGGCGGCATCGTAGAGATCGCGCCGCTCTTCTATCTGCAGAATACCATCGAGAAAGTGGAGGGGATGCGCCCCTACACACCACTCGAACTGGCAGGCCGCAACATCTACATCCGCGAAGGCTGCTACCTCTGCCACAGCCAGATGATCCGGCCGTTCCGCGATGAAGTCGAGCGCTACGGCCATTATTCGCTGGCGGCGGAATCCATGTACGACCACCCGTTCCAATGGGGCTCGAAGCGCACCGGGCCGGATCTCGCGCGCGTCGGCGGCCGCTATTCGAACGAGTGGCATGTTCAGCATCTGTCCGATCCGCGGGCGGCCGTGCCTGAATCGATCATGCCGAGATACGCGTTCCTGAAGACGCAGGAGGTCACCGTCAAGGACATCGGCATGGACCTGAAAGCCAACGAGGATGTCGGCGTGCCCTACACGGACGACATGCTCGCCAATGCGGAAGCCGACATGAAGGCGCAGGCCGATCCCAACGCCGACACCTCGGCGCTGCTGCAGCGCTACCCGAAGGCAAAGACCGGCGATTTCGACGGCGATCCGCAGCGTCTTTCCGAGATGGATGCGCTGGTCTCCTACCTGCAGATGCTCGGCACGCTGGTCGATTTCTCGACCTATGACGATGCCACCGGCTACCGGTGAGGTGATCTCATGGAAACATACACGGCAATGCGGCACTTCGCCGACAGCTGGGGGCTTCTGGCGATGGCGGCATTCTTCGTCTGCGCCGTCGCCTACACGCTCCGCCCCGGCAGCAAGCAGACGGCCAAGGAGGCCGCTGACATTCCCCTGAAGGACGATTGAGATGTCGGAAAAGCATATTGATGAAGTCAGCGGCGTCGAAACCACCGGGCATGAATGGGACGGCATTCGCGAACTGAACAATCCGATGCCGCGATGGTGGGTCTGGACCTTTTATGTGACGATCCTCTGGGCGATCGGCTACGTCGTCGTCTATCCCGCCATCCCTATGGTAACCTCGGCGACGAAGGGTTATTTCGGCTATTCCAGCCGCGCCGAGTTGCAGCAGGATCTCGATCACGCGAAGGCCGGCCAGGCGAAGTTCCACGAAATGATCGCGGCAAAGAGCGTCGAAGAGATCGACGCCGATCCGGCACTGCGCGAATTCGCTATTGCCGGTGGTGCCTCGGCCTTCAAGGTCAACTGCGCCACCTGTCACGGATCGGGCGCCAGCGGCGGACCGGGCTTTCCGAACCTGAATGACGACGACTGGCTCTGGGGCGGCGACCTGCAATCGATCCAGACGACGATCGCTCACGGTATCCGCTTCGACGAGGATGCGGATACGCATGTCTCGGAGATGCCTGCCTTCGGCGATATCCTCAGCAAGGATCAAACGAAGGAAGTGGCCGCCTATGTCTGGGGGCTGACCAACACGCCTTCCGATCCGGCTTTGGCCACTGCCGGCAAGCAGATCTTCCTCGACAATTGCGCCGCCTGCCACGGCGAGGACGCCAAGGGCAAGGCAGAGATGGGCGCGCCCGATCTCGCCGACGCGATCTGGCTGAAGGGCCGGGGCGAGGAGGCGATCATTCGCCAGGTCACGGCGCCCAAGCATGGCGTGATGCCGGCATGGTCGGCGCGCCTCGGCGATACGACGGTCAAGGAACTGACGGTCTTCGTCCATTCGCTCGGCGGCGGTCAGTAAGGAGAGGGACGGTGACGGCACACGGGAACAATCCGCTCCTCCGGATTTACGGCATGCCGCGCTCGATCGTGCGTTCCCGTGTCTCGGTCCGTGGCAAATCCCTGCCGCCCGGCTGCAAGGGCGACGCGCCGGAGAAGATCGGTAGCGCGATTGTCAGCTTGACCTCGCTCAGGGATGACGAGCCGTCGAGCCACTAGAAATTGGGAGAGGACACCCAGGCGGCGTTCTCTCCCACTGCTTTCCGGGGCCGCGCCTTCGTCTCGAAGCGCCGCCCGTCTTTTTACGGCAGGCGGCCGGTTAATCCTTGTTGATCTTTATCAAGGACGCTCGACGGCCCCCGGAGGAGAACAGGCGTATCGAACGCGAAAGACATTACTTATGAACCTTTTCACAGCCCCCGATCCCAAGAGCGTGGAGAGGCTCGATGTCGAGCCTGTGAACGCCCGCCGTAACCGTCAGCCGCTTTATGCGGCGCGAACGAAGATTTTTCCAAAGCGCGCCGAGGGGCAGTTCCGCCGTTTCAAATGGATCGTGATGCTTGTTACACTCGGCATCTACTATCTGGCCCCCTGGATCCGCTGGGATCGCGGACCCTACGCGCCGGACCAGGCAATCCTCGTCGATCTCGCCTCGCGCCGCTTCTACTTCTTCTTCATCGAGATCTGGCCGCAGGAATTCTACTACGTCGCTGGGCTGCTCCTCATGGCCGGGTTCGGGCTGTTCCTCGTGACCTCGGCGGTCGGCCGGGCCTGGTGCGGTTACGCCTGTCCGCAGACGGTCTGGGTCGATCTCTTTCTCGTCGTCGAACGCGCCATAGAAGGCGACCGCAACGCCCGGATCAAGCTCGATGCCGCGCCGTGGAGCTTGAGCAAGCTGCGGAAGCGCGCCCTGAAACATGCCATCTGGCTGGCGATAGCCGTTGCGACGGGTGGCGCCTGGATCTTCTATTTCGCCGACGCGCCGTCTCTGGCAGTGGCACTCGCAACCGGCGCGGCACCCGCCGTCGCCTATGCCACTGTCGCCATCCTGACCTCCACCACCTACGTCTTCGGCGGGCTGCTGCGCGAGCAGGTCTGTACCTACATGTGTCCCTGGCCGCGCATCCAGGGCGCCATGCTGGACGAGAATTCGCTTGTCGTCACCTATAACGACTGGCGCGGCGAGCAACGTTCGCGACACAGCAAGAAGGCGCAGGCGGATGGGCTTCCGGTCGGCGATTGCGTCGATTGCAATGCCTGCGTTGCCGTCTGTCCCATGGGCATCGATATCCGCGATGGCCAGCAGATGGAGTGCATCACCTGCGCCCTCTGCATCGACGCCTGCGATGGCGTGATGGACAAGATCGGCAAAACGCGCGGCCTGATCGCCTATGCGACGCTCAGCGAATATGCTGCCAATATGGCGATTGCCACCGATAGCGGGCGCACGGCGGTGCAGCCGGCCAAGGTGCGCGATGAGGGTGGCTCCTTCGTCGATGGCATCCGGCATTTCAACTGGCGCATCATTTTTCGCCCGCGCGTCGTATTCTACGCCGCCGTATGGGCGGTGATCGGCATCGGCATGCTCGTCCATCTGTCGATTCGCGGCCGTCTGGAACTGAACGTCGTCCACGACCGCAATCCGCAATTCGTCATGGAAAGCGACGGCTCGATCCGCAACGGCTACACGATCCGCATTCTCAACATGGTGCCGCGGCCGCGGCAGATCGCGCTGACGCTGTCGGGCCTCGATGGCGCCACTATGCGCATCCCCGAACTCAGCAAGGACGATGTCCGCAGCTTCACGCTGGACGCGGCACCGGATGCGGCAACCACGATCAAGGTCTTTGTCACCCGCAAGCCGTCCACGGCTGCTGTCGACGAATTCCTCTTCACCATCGAGGAGTCCGGCGGCAGCGACCGGGCGAGCTATCGCGCAGCATTCAACGCACCTGGAGATCCGCAATGACCACCCGCGTCCAAGGCTTCACCGGCCGCCACATGCTGCTCGTCATCACCTCCTTCTTTGCCGTGGTCATCACCGTCAACGTCACGATGGCCTGGTTCGCGTCTTCAAGCTGGAGCGGCCTCGTGGTCGAAAACACCTATGTCGCCAGCCAGGAGTTCAATCACCGCGCCGCCGAGATGAAGGCGATGACCGCATCGGGCATCGCGGGGCATATCTCGCTGAAGGATGACCGCTTCATCTACCGGATTGCCAATCCGGACGGATCGCCGGCGGCGGTCGATACCGTGACGGCCATTTTCAAGCGGCCGGTCGGCGACCACGAGGACTTTTCCGTTGCGCTGGACAATCGCGGTGAGGGGGCGTTTGAAACGGATCGCCATGTCCCGGCCGGCGACTGGATCGTCGAGTTCATCTCGAAGAAGGCCGGCAGGCTCGTCATGCACGAGGCGATCCGGTTCGACACTACGGAGTTCGTTCGATGACCTGCTGTGCGATCGATGCCGAGGGGGTGATGGCGATGAGCACCACGGCCTTCAGTGCCGAGGAGATTGCGCTTGCCAGCCATCCGCTCGGTGGCGGCTTGCATCAGCTTGATCTCAGTGTCCCCGATGTCCACTGCGGCGCCTGTATCTCGACGATCGAGAGGGCGCTGACAGCATTGCCCTTCGTCAGCAAGGCGCGCGTCAACCTGACCTCGCGGCGCGTCACCTGCATCTATGACGAAAAGATCGGCGCACAGGCGACGGATCCGGCCGAAATCATCGCCGCCGTCGCGGGCGCGGGATACCGCGCGCATCTCTACGCGCCGCTTGCCGCCGAGGGCGACAAGACCCGCAACCAGCTGCTGCTCGCCGTCGGCGTCGCCGGCTTTGCCGCGGCTAACATCATGCTGCTCTCGGTCTCCGTCTGGTCGGGCGCCGATGCCGCAACGCGCGACATGTTCCATTGGATATCGGCGATGATCGCTGCCCCGGCGCTGATCTACTCGGGCCGCTTCTTCTTTCAGTCGGCGTGGAATGCAGTGAAGCATGGCCGTACCAACATGGACGTGCCGATCTCGCTTGCCGTGACGCTCTCCTATGCCGTCTCGCTCTGGGAGACGATGCATCACGGCGAACATGCCTGGTTCGACGCCACCGTCTCGCTGCTGTTCTTCCTGTTGATCGGCCGGACGCTGGATCATGTCATGCGTGAAAAGGCGCGGGCTGCGATCAACGGTCTGGCGCGGATCGCGCCGCGCGGCGCGCTGCTCATCCAGCCCGATGGATCGCGGCGCTATGTGGCAGTCGAGGAAATTTCGGTCGGTGACGAGATTGCGGTCGCCGCCGGTGAGCGTATCCCTGTCGATGGCGTTGTCGTCAGCGGCGAGAGCGATCTCGACCTTTCGATCGTCACAGGCGAAAGCAGCACTGTTCCGCTTCACGCCGGCAGTCCGGTCAGCTCGGGTTCGATGAGCCTCACCGGCTCGCTTATCCTGCGCGCCAGCAAACGCGCAGGCGAGTCGCTACTTGCTGAAATCATCGCCCTGATGGAGGCCGCCGAAGGGGGCAGGGCGCGCTACCGCCGGATCGCCGACCGGGCGGCGGCCCTTTACTCGCCGGTCGTTCATCTTCTGGCGCTGGCGTCGTTTCTCGGCTGGGGTTTTATCGGCGGCGACTGGAAGCAGGCGATGCTCGTCGCGGTCGCCGTTCTCATCATAACCTGCCCCTGCGCGCTCGGCCTCGCCGTTCCCGTCGTCCAGGTCGTGGCGGCAGGCGAACTGTTCCGCAACGGCATCATGGTCAAGGATGGCTCGGCGCTCGAAAGGCTGGCGGAGATCGACACCGTCGCCTTCGACAAGACAGGAACCCTGACCATGGGCAGGCCCCGGTTGGTGAAAGCCGAGCCGCCGGAAGGCCGCCTTCTCTCGATCGCGGCCGGTCTCGCAGCCCACTCGCGCCACCCGCTCTCGCAGGCAATGATGCATAGCGCGTGTACAACCCCGGTGCCCTTTGATCGCGTCACCGAAATCCCCGGTGGTGGTCTCGAAGCCGTCAGCTGCGGAACGCTCTATCGCCTTGGCAGCGAATCCTTCGCCTGCCGTGGTCTGGCAACTCAGCCGGCCGAGGACTGTCCGTTCTCGGAAGTCGTCTTGTCGCAGGATGGCGTCGTTTCCGCGCGGTTCTTCTTCGACGACACGCTGCGGCCGGGAGCGCGCGAGGCCGTCGCTACGCTTCATGCTGCTGGATTCTGGACGGTGATGATATCGGGCGACCGCCAGCGCGTTGCCGGCAACACGGCGCGCGAACTCGGAATCCCCCGGGCGCTGGGCGCCCTGACACCGAAGCAGAAGGTCGATCAATGCCAGGCACTCAACAGTAGCAACCACCGGGTCTTCATGATCGGCGATGGCATCAACGACGCACCGGCGCTGGCCGCCGCCCATGTGTCGATGGCACCAGCGACTGCATCCGATATCGGCCGGCAGGCTGCAGACCTGGTGTTCTTCAACGAGCGCCTCGATGCCGTGCCGCTGGCGATCGCCGTCGCCCGCCGCTCGGCAGCGCTGATCCGCCAGAATTTCGCGCTGGCGATCGGCTACAACATTCTGGCGGTTCCGATCGCCATTTCCGGGCTGGCAACCCCGTTGATTGCCGCCGTCGCCATGTCGACCTCGTCGATCATCGTCGTCTCGAACGCGCTGAGGCTGAATGCCTTCGGCAAGTCGATCCTCGCCGGCGCGATCGCGCGTCCCGCCGGCAAAGCCAGCGAGGCGCGAACGGCATGAACATGCTGATCTATCTCATTCCGATCGCGCTTTTTATGGGTGGTATCGGACTGGCAGCGTTTCTCTGGTCGCTGAAGAGCGGCCAGTACGATGACCTGCAGGGTGCGGCATGGCGGGCGATCGCTGATGACGATCTGGATCCGCCAGGCTCCTGATCGGGCGGCCGCCGGTCGAAATCATCTCGATCGGAAGATTGTGGACGAAGGCCGCAATGGTAGCGCTGCCCACAAACCTGCGTTATCTCTAACGAAAACGAAGAAAGCAGGACGAACGGGTGACATGGAAGCAGATCGCATTCTGGTCGTCGATGACGACGCCCGGATCAGACAAATGCTTGTTCGCTATTTCGAGGACAATGGTTACAGGGTGAATGCCGTCGGAAACGGCGCCGCGATGCGCAGCGAGCTGGCCAAGGGCCACTACGCTGCCGTCTTCCTCGATCTCGTTCTGCCGAACGGCGAAAACGGTCTGGAACTGCTGCGCGAAATCCGCAACACATCCGACGTTCCGGTCCTGATGCTGACAGGCCAGGACGACGTCACCGACAAGGTGGTGGGTCTCGAGATCGGCGCCGACGACTATATCGCAAAACCCTTCCACCTGCGCGAACTGCTGGCCCGCCTCAGAACCATTCTGCGGCGGCGAACCGTGTCCGATCATCCATCCGCAGCCTCTGATGCCGATGAAACCCTGTTGTTCGACGGCTGGACACTGGACGTCTCCCGCAGGCGGCTCACTTCTCCCGATGGCGGCGACGTGACGATGACGACCGGCGAGTTCGATATGCTGGTGGTCTTCGTCCGCAATCGCGGCAGGGTTTTGTCGCGTGAGACGTTGATGGATCTCACCCGCAACCGTCACCTCGAAGCGTTCGACCGCGCGATCGACGCGCAGATCGTTCGCCTGCGCAAGAAGATCGAGGCTGATCCGCGCGAACCGGCGCTGATCCAGTCGGTGCGCGGTGTCGGCTATGTCTTTACCGGCAGGCAGCGGTAGCGCTGCCCGTTCGCCGCGTTGTGGTTGTCGATCTTTGACGGAGATCAATGCGTGTCTGCTTGACGACCGCTAACCTTCCCCGAACGTCGCTATCCGCACGAATGAGGCAGGCCGATGCAGGCAAAAGACATAATGACCACCGACGTGGTTTCGATCAGCCCGGCCGCCGGCATCCGCCACGCTGTTGCGGTGATGATGCAGGGCAAGATCAGCGGACTGCCGGTCGTCGATGACGAAGGCCGGATCTGCGGCATGCTGACGGAGGGCGATCTGCTGCTGCGCCGCGAGATCCGTCCGCAGCCGAACCAGGTTCGTGCCTCCGGCGTACTCTCCGAGCTCGAACTCGAACGCTACATCAGCAGCCATGGCTGGTCAGTC
Source organism: Rhizobium sp. 05N430 (assembly GCF_056396985.1). Lineage (NCBI taxonomy): Bacteria > Pseudomonadati > Pseudomonadota > Alphaproteobacteria > Hyphomicrobiales > Rhizobiaceae > Rhizobium > Rhizobium sp. 05N430. The sequence goes on from NZ_JBFTMO010000011.1 coordinate 219,913, forward strand.
CGCGATGTCATGTCAACCGATGTGATCGTCGCGCGGCCGGATAGCGAAGTCTCCGACATTGCCGAAAGCCTGCAAGCCCATCGCATCAAGCGCCTGCCGATCGTCGAGGATGGCCGGCTGGTCGGCATCGTCAGCCGCCGGGATATTCTCGGCATGATCGTCGATGCGCCTGTGACGGCGCTGCCGCGCGAGGATGGCGCGATCCGGCTTGCGCTCCGGACGCGTCTGCGGTCCGATCTTGGTCTGACGCCGCAGACGGTGCAGGTATCGGTGACGAACGGCCAGATCACCCTGAACGGCCAGGTCGAGTCGGAGCTGAAGCGGAAGGCCGTGCGCGCACTGATCGAAGGCCTCGGTCTCGGTGCCTACCGGGATCAGCTGCGGGTCGTCATGCCGATATTGGAAACCGAGCGGCTGGCAATCTAGGAACGGGATCGATGATGTGCCGTCAGGGTCCAGGGCATGGGAGACTTGCCCGGCGCTATGCCCCTGGACCGGCCAAGTCTCTGCCAAGTTGCCCCACTTGACACGGGTACCGTTCGCCCGCGCGCCAAACCTAGCGATGACACCGGCCCCTTCATTGATCGAAATCAACGAGACAGCTTTCCCAGAAGGGGTGCCGGACAGCCTGACTTCGAGCTCCTGAACACCAATTTCGAATTATCGTACAATTACAATTACTTACGAGAAACATTGGAATTCTTTGCGGAGTGCTGTTGACTGTTTGCGGGGGTTAGCCGTATAAGCCGCGTCACTGAACGAGGGCGGCGGCGCTGCAGGCGACGAAGTCTTTCGCTCTAGGATTTCTTGAAGGTTGGCCTTTGAGGCTGATTTATTCCCAGGCTTTCGGGTTTGGGTGC
>NZ_JBFTMO010000012.1:0-176971 GCF_056396985.1 Rhizobium sp. 05N430
TCGTCGATGTCAGGATAAACCGCGTCGCGGTTTACCTGGACGGTATTTTGCCTTTCGGCAAAAACCTGGTAACGCGGGGTGGAGCAGCCCGGTAGCTCGTCAGGCTCATAACCTGAAGGCCGCAGGTTCAAATCCTGCCCCCGCAACCATTATTCCGGTCCCCCAACTCTCCAAAAGCCAACCTGAACACGTCTTATCGCTGGCGGAAAAGCTTCGCTTTCCCTCGCGATGCTAGCTCCACGTGCCCTGAAGCTCACCTGCCCCGCAACCAAATGGACGGTATTCGCAGGATTCCAATCAAGATCGCATCCTAGATTACGCGGAGGCCAGGGCGGCTTTCTGGCCTTTTACCAAACGGCGCCATCGGCTTTCTCGCCGACATTTTCGTCAGCAAAAGTTCGACAAAGACCTGTGCATCCGGCAGGATCTTCTATCCATCCCCATGGAGGAGAATGCATGCCAAGGCTGGGCGGTCTCATAACCTGGATCATCGCGACAGGACTTGCCACCGATGATATCGACGCATTGCTCGACGGTGTTGCATCGCGTTTGATCGAAGCGGGCTATCCGCTTATCCGCGCGTCGATCGCAATGCCGTCGATCGACCCGAAGCAACGAGGCTTTTCGGTTGCCTGGTATCGCTCGTCGGGCATTTCGAAGGAAATCCAAGAGCACGGCGAGGAGGGGGATGCGCTCTTCCAACGATCGCCAATCTCCTATCTGCTGCAAAACCAGCTCGAGTTTGTTCGGTGGGCGCTGCCCGCGAACGCCGATACACCGCCGTTTCCAGTTCTGATGGAGCTCAGTGATCAAGGTGCGACCGAGTTTGTCATGAAGATCGCTCCCTTCCCCGGGGGGACCGCCCTGGCGGGAGCAAGCTTTTCGTTGGCGACCGACCAGGCCGGTGGCTTTTCCGAAAGCCAGATTGCCGGGTTTGAAAGCATCATGCCTGCGATGGCGCTCGCCTGCTGCCGGATTGCCACCACTCGCGTGGCAAAGGATGTGCTTGCCGCCTATACCGGGGAGAGAACAAGCGAGCTCATTCTGACTGGCCAGACCCAGCGCGGGGGCGGAACGGCGATCTTCGCCGCGATCCTTCTTGCCGACCTGAAGAATTTTACCTCCTTGAACGAACAGTACGAGCCGAACCTCATCGTCGATTGGCTAAACGAACACTTCGAAGCGATCGGACGGCCGGTCATTGATGAGGGCGGCGAGATTTTGAAGTTCATGGGTGACAGCCTTCTGGCCATTTTTCCGGCGCAAGCAGGCGACACGAGGTCAGCATGCGCAATGGCTCTAGCGGCCGCGCAAGGTGCAATACGATTGAACGAAAAGCTGAATGACCGCAGACGAGCGCGCGGCGAACCCGAGATTCCCGTCGATATTGCGCTTCATCTCGGCGAGATCTTCTACGGCAATGTCGGGACAGATCGCAGGCTCGATTTCACGGTCATCGGCAGAGCTGTCAACGAGGTGGCGCGGATCGAAAAATTGGCTGATAGTCTCGAATGCAACCTGCTCGCTTCGGCACTCTTTGCCTCTCAAACCGGCAATGCCTTCAGGCCCGCCGGCCATTTCAAGCTGAAGGGTGTAGAGCTTCCGGTTGAGATATTTACCTGGAAGGGCGAACAGTAGACACTCGCCGTCCGAAGCGGTGGCGCACAAGCGCAGCTGTATTGACGTCGATCTGGTCCAGCTCAACGCTGCGCCGCGGTCCAGCGTACGCTTCTGTCTGTCCAATGATCAGATCGCAGGCGTCAGGCTGAAATCAACAAGACCTGAGACTCATTCGAACAGGTCAGGATGATCGGCTTCGATCTGTGGCAGGTCTGACAGGATGCCGTTCAGATGCGCTCTCATCGCTGAGGCCGCCGCCTCGGCGTCACGCGTATCGATGGCTTCAATAATGGCCTGGTGTTCGGCAATCAGCCGCATCATCGAATCCGGATGGCGGAGCTGCAGATTGCAGACACGGTCCATATGGGCCTTGATGTCCGAAATCGCGTTCCATGCAAGGCTGCAGCCGGCACCTTCGGCGATCGCGATATGGAACTGTTCATCTTCCCGGCGAAACGCGTTGTGATCCTCGGCTTGCATGGCCGACGTCTGCCTGGCGATAATCGTGTCGATACGCCGCCGCGTCCATGTGTCGAAGCTCTCGCTGGCCCTGCGGGCGACGGCAGTCTCGAGTGCCTCGCGGACAAAGCGCGCTTCCATCATCTGGCGCGCGGAGATGCGCACGACGACGGTGCCGCGGTTCGGACGGATCTCGACAAGCTTTGATTTCCCGAGCGCGATGAGCGCCTCGCGCACCGGCTGGCGCGACACGCCCATGCGGGTGGCGAGATCCTGTTCGGACAGCCGCGTGCCTGGCGCCAATTCCAGCTGGATAATCAATTCGCGTAGGTCGCGCTCGACCTGGGCAGCGGCTGTCTCACCCGTTTCGACTTTCAGGGATTCCACGTTCATATTCTTGGCCGCCGTCATGCGTTGACATCCATCTAAAACCACCATACAGTACCATACAATTCAAACGCAACATAAATCCGGCAATCTCGAAGCCGGGCAAACAGGGAGGGGCCGGCGCCGCATGTCCGGCCTTTGAAAAGCAGTGCTATCCAATCTGTCCAACTTCATCGCGCCCGACTCCAGCGACCCGCGTCTTCGCATTAAATCCCGCTATCAGATGCTTGTCGATGGCAAGTCGATCGAGGCCTCTTCCGGCAAGACGATAGACCGCGTCAGCCCTGGCCATTCCGGCGTGGTGGTGGGCACCTGGCCGGATGCATCGGCCGATGACGTGAAGGCGGCGATCGCGGCGGCGCGGCGGGCCTTCGATACCGGGCCGTGGCCCCGCATGTCGGGCGCCGAGCGTTCGCGGCTCATGTTCAAGGTCGCCGATCTCATCCTGCAGAAGCAGGAGGAGCTGACGCTGATCGAAAGCCTCGAGGTCGGCAAGCCGATCGCTCAGGCGCGTGGCGAAATCGGGTTCTGCGCCGATCTCTGGTCCTATGCAGCGGGGCAGGCTCGTGCGCTCGAGGGGCAGTCCCACAACAACATCGGCGACGATCGGCTTGGGCTGGTGCTGCGGGAGCCGGTCGGCGTCGTCGGTATCATCACGCCGTGGAATTTCCCCTTCATCATTGCCTCGGAGCGCGTTCCCTGGGCGATCGGCGCGGGCTGCACCGTGGTGCTCAAGCCTTCGGAATTTACATCGGGCACCTCCATCCGCATGGCCGAACTCGCACGCGAGGCAGGCATCCCGGACGGCGTTTTCAATGTCGTCACCGGTTACGGCGATCCGGCCGGCCAGGTTCTCGCTGAAGACCCCGGTACGGATATGGTCGCATTCACCGGCTCGGTGCGCGTTGGCACGAAGCTCGGAGAAATCGCGGCGCGGAGCGTCAAGCGGGTCGGTCTAGAGCTCGGCGGCAAGGGGCCGCAGATCGTCTTTGCCGATGCCGATCTGGAAGCGGCTGCCGATGGTATCGCCTATGGTGTCTACCACAATGCCGGCCAATGCTGCATTTCCGGCAGCCGCCTGCTTGTGCAGGAGGGTATCCGCGATGCCCTGATGGAGTGGCTCCTCGACATCTCGCGCAAGGTTACGTTTGGCGATCCCTTGAATGAGCGCACCAAGATCGGGGCGATGATCTCCGAGGCTCATGCGCAGAAGGTTCACTCCTATGTCGAAGCGGGCGTCGAGGCGGGTGCAGAACTGCTGCTCGGCGGAACGCGGGCGGGCGAGGGGGCGGGCCTCTACTACGCGCCGACCGTCTTTGCAGGCGTCACGCCCGACATGTCGATCGCTCGCGAGGAGATATTCGGTCCTGTGCTGTCGACGCTGACGTTCAAGACAGCGGATGAGGCGGTGTCGATCGCCAATGCCAGCGAATACGGGCTCTCGGCTTCCGTGTGGTCCACCAATCTGGAGACCGCGCTGCAGAGTATCCGCCGCATTCGCGCCGGACGCTGCTGGATCAATAGCGTCATCGACGGAACACCGGAAATGCCGATCGGCGGCTACAAGAAGAGCGGCCTGGGGCGCGAACTTGGCCGCTACGGCTTCGACGAATATTCGCAATTCAAGGGAATTCACGTGACGCTGGGTCGCCCGGCGCCATGGTTCAGCTAGGCACGTGAACGAAGCCTGACACAGGAGGAGGGCTGCAACACTTGGGGGAAATCCCGGCTGGCGCGATCTTTGGTCGGAGCTCGCCAGCCGGGAATTGGGTCTTTCGACCCGCATTGCACATCCAAAGGGAGGATACGCAAATGAAATTGACCAGACTGAAATCCGCGGCACTTGCCGCGGCATGGGTAGCCTTGTGCTCGACGACTGCACTTGCAGCCGACGTCAAGGCGACGATGATCATCTACCTCGATCCGAGCGTCCAGTTCTTTAACCCGGTGGTGAAGGGTGCACAAGACGCGGCGGCTCAGTTCGGTGTCGATCTCGACGTCCAATATGCCAACAACGACCCGGTACGCCAGAACGATCTGATCGAGAGCGCGACGGCAAGCGGTGTCGATGGGATCGCAGTTGCGATTTCATCGTCGGATGCATTCGACAGCAGCATTTGCTCGGCGGTCAAGGCAGGCATCATCGTCATAGGTTTCAACAACGATGACCTCGAAGGCGCCAAGGGAAATTGCCGCCAGGCCTATGTCGGCATGGATGAATTTGCGTCCGGCTATGAACTCGGCAACCGCATGATCAAGGAGTTTGGTCTGAAGTCGGGCGATGTGGTCTTCAACCCGCGGGAAATCCCGGAAGCCAGCTTTGCGGTGGCCCGTGGGGGCGGCATCGAAAAGGCGATGACCGAGGCAGGCATCAAGGTCGAAACGGTTCGCGCCGGCCTCGACCCGGCCGAAGCCCAGAATATCATCGCCCAGTTCCTGATCGCCAACCCGAACGTCAAGGCATTGTTCGGCACGGGTTCGGTGACCTCCACGGTCGGTGCAGGCGCCATCAAGGATGCAGGGGTCAAGATACCCTTTGGCGGGTTCGACCTTGCGGTTGAGATCGTCAATGCGGTCGAAAGCGGCGCGATGTTCGCCACCATGGATCAGCAGCCCTATCTGCAGGGCTATCACCCGATCGCCCAGATTGCTCTGGCGAAGAAATATGGTCTGACGCCGACGGACATCGACACCGGGCAGGGCGCCTTCCTCGACAAGTCGCGGATTGGATCCGTCAAGCCTCTGATCGGAACCTACCGGTAATCCGATCCGACGAGCCTGCCGGCAGACCGGCAGGCTCCAGCTTTACCAAAAGATCGAGTCAAAAACCGTGACACCTATTATCGCAGACAGTGCCGCGCCACGCTCGCGGACCCAAAAGCAATCCGTTCTCAAGCAGATCATGGCGATGCCGGCGGGAGCGATCCTTCTCGTTTTCGTCGCACTGCAGATCGCCTGCATTCTCGGAGCGCTGCTCTATCCGGATGACTTTCGCTATCTCTCGCCACAGAACCTGACCATCCTGATGAAGGCGGTGCCCGTTCTCGGCTGCCTGGCGCTCGGCGCCGGCGTGCTGATGATCGCCGGGGAATTCGACCTCTCGATCGGTTCGGTCTACACGTTCACCGCAATCCTGATGGCGACATTGGTCGGCGCCGGCGTCAGCGCCTTCATCGCCGCCCCGGCCGGCATTGCCGCCGGCATGATGATCGGGCTCCTCAATGGCCACATCACCTTACGCTTCGGCCTTCCGTCTTTCATCGTCACCCTTGGTGGCCTGCTGTTCTGGCGCGGCGCGGTACTGCTCTACAATGGTGCCGTGCAGGTTCGTTTCGACCCTGACGCGGTCTTTTCCGCACTCTTCTCGGGAACGTTTCTCGGGATCAATGCGGCGTTCATCTGGATCGTGCTGTTCGTTATCGGCTTTCATTTCCTGACGCACCGCCACCGCTTCGGCAACCATGTCTTCGCAACGGGCGGCAATCGTGCAGCAGCCGAGGCCATCGGCATCAACACCAGCCGCGTCAAGCTCATCGCGTTCGCGATTGCCGGCGCCATGGCTGCGATGGCGGGCATCCTAGCCACCGCCCGTGTTGGCAGCGTGCAGCCGGGGCAGGGCGCCGGGCTCGAACTGCAGGCGATTGCCGCCTGCGTCATAGGCGGGCTCTCGTTGCGGGGCGGGCGCGGCTCGATCGCCGGCATTTTCCTCGGCGTCCTGCTGATCCACACGATGACCGACGTGCTGCTGCTTCTGAGAGCCCCGGGTTTCTATCTCGACATGTTCATCGCCACGCTCATCGTACTGGCGGCGATCTTCAATCAACTCATCGAGCGGCGGGCGGGCGTCTGATGTCGAAAGAAAATCTTCTTGAACTCCACAATATCTCGAAAAGCTTCGGTGCGCTGACGGCCTTGAGCAACCTGAGCTTCCATATCGGCGAAGGGGAGGTGGTGGGTCTGCTCGGCGACAACGGCGCCGGAAAATCGACCGCCGTCAATCTGATCTCCGGCATCCACAAGCCGACGGATGGCTATATCAGCGTCGACGGAAAGCGCACGCTGTTCACATGCCGGTCCGATTCTGCGGAGGCGGGTATCGAGACTATCTACCAGCATACGGCACTGGTCGATTCCCTCTCCATCACCCGCAACATCTTCATGGGCCGCGAACTGACCGATCGGTTCGGCTTCCTGCGGCAAGCAGAGATGCGCGACATCGCGATGGAGGTTCTTACGAACGCCGTTCATATTTCGGGTATCGATTCACCCGACACCCTCGTCGGTAATCTTTCCGGTGGACAGAAGCAGGCGGTGGCCATTGCCCGCGCGGTCCATTTCAAGAAGCGCGTCCTGCTGCTCGACGAGCCGACCTCCGCACTTTCAGTGCGGGAAACGGAAGCGCTCCTTAATCAGGTCTTGAAGCTCAAGGCCGAGAACGTTTCCAGCGTGCTCGTCACCCATAATCTCTATCACGCCTTCCAGGTCTGCGACCGGTTCGTGATCATGAGCCATGGCACGAAGGTCTTCGATGTCCCGAAGTCGGAAACAACCGTCGGGCAACTCACCGAATATGTCGTGCTCAATTGAGCGGCGATTGCACCGAAAGGCAGAAACGTGACCCTAAATGCCAGAGTACGTCAGGTCGTTGGCCCGCAGGATACGGCGCGGCGCAACACGCAGGAGCTCCGGGACGGTTTCGTCATCGATGATCTCTTCCAACCAGGCGCCATCAGCCTCACTTACAGCCACCTCGACAGGATGATCGTCGGCGGAATATCTCCGGTCGCAGGTTCGCTGGTTATCGATCAGGTCGCGGAAACCGGGACCGCCGCGTTCCTCGAGCGCCGCGAGGCAGCCATCGTCAATATAGGCGGGCGCGGGACGGTCACCGTTGGCGGCACGCCATATCCGCTGGAGTTTCAGGAAGCGCTTTACGTCGGGATGGGCGAGGGGCCGTTGTCCTTCACGAGCGAGGACGCGGCTCATCCCGCGCTCTTCTACCTCCTGAGCGCGCCTGCCCATCGTGCCTGCGCGACCACACACATTACCCGGGATCTCGCACGCAAGGTGGCAGTCGGCTCGGCCGAGGAATCCAACGCGCGCACGATCAATCAATATGTACATCCGGACGTCTGCGAGAGCTGCCAGCTTCTTGTCGGGCTGACGATGTTCGAGCCGGGATCGGTGTGGAACACCATGCCGGCCCACGTGCACGACAGACGGATGGAAGTCTATCTCTACTTCGGCATGGCCGAACAGACGCGGGTCTTTCACTTCATGGGAGAGCCCGATGAGACGCGGCACGTCGTCCTGAAGAACCACGAGGCGGTCCTGTCCCCTGGATGGTCGATCCATTCCGGCGCCGGCACCGGCCGCTATGCCTTCATCTGGGCGATGGCCGGTGACAACATGAGCTTCACCGACATGGACAAGGTTCCGATGGAAGCGCTGCGGTGACGGCCTTCGATCTCAGCGGCCGTTGTGCCATCATAACCGGCGCGAACACAGGCATTGGCCAGGCGATTGCCGTGGGACTGGCAAGGGCCGGCGCCGATATCGTCGCGGTTGGACGATCATCCATGGCCGAGACCGAGGGAGTTGTCCGCTCGGCGGGACGCGACTGCCTCACAGTCCATGCCGATCTGTCGGCAGCGGGCGCGGCCGCTGAAGTCATGGAAAAATCGGTCGCGCTTGGCGCCAGACCGGATATCCTCGTCAACAATGCCGGCATCATCCGCCGGGCAGACGCTCTCGACTTCTCGGAGGCCGATTGGGACAACGTGCTGGACACGAACCTGAAGTCTGTGTTTTTCCTCTGCCAGTCATTCGCCCGCTCTGCGATCGCCGCAAGCCGCAAGGCAAAGATCATCAACATCGCGTCTCTGCTGTCCTTCCAGGGCGGCATCCGCGTCTCATCCTACACGGCCGCCAAGAGTGGCCTTGCGGGTCTGACGCGGCTGATGGCAAACGAGTGGGCCGCAAAGGGTATCAACGTCAACGCCATTGCGCCGGGCTATGTGGAGACGAACAACACGGAAGCTCTGCGGGCCGACCCCGAACGGAGCGCCGAGCTTCTGAAACGCATTCCGGCTGGCCGCTGGGCCAAGCCGGATGATATGGTCGGGGCGGCGATTTTCCTCGCCGCTTCGGCTTCCGATTACGTGCATGGCACAATCCTGCCGGTGGACGGTGGATGGCTGGCCAGATGAGAGGAACCATGAAGTATTATACGACGCCTGATGACGTATCCTGGACCGAGGTCGCGCCCGGCAACCGCCGCGCCGTTCTCAGCACTCGTCCCGAACTGATGCTGGTTGCCTTCAGCTTCGATGAAGGCGCGGTTGGCGCCTTGCATTCACATCCGCATACCCAGGTAAGCTACATCGCCGAAGGAACCTTCGACGTCACGATTGATGGCGTGACAAACCGATTGGGACAGGGAAGCAGCTTTATCGTCGCGCCCAATCTGGTCCATGGCGTGGTGGCACGCAGCAAGGGCCTGCTGATCGACACATTCACGCCGTGCCGCGAGGACTTTCTATGACCATCGCCGAGCAGTCGTTGCGCGAAATCGCCGATCGCGGTGTCAGGCCGTCTGCACCTTGAGATCGGCCTTGCTGCCTCCGGGCGAAGATACAGACGAACGTTTGACAAGGGAGCATTCGAGCTTCGTGATCTCATGACGCCGCTCGCGCGGCGGGACCGCTGTATCGAGATGCTCGATCGCCCATTCACCCATAGCCATATGGGGGAGAACCGATGTGGTCAGCGGCGGTATGAGGTGGCGGCAGATGTCCTCGTCGTCATAGCCGATGACGGATATGTCCTCGGGAATGCGCAGACGCTTCTCCTTGAGGGCCTCGTAGCAACCGACCGCCGTTCGATCGTTCTGGCAGAAGATTGCTGTCGGGGGCTCGGGAAGGGACAGAAGCCGCATCGTCCCGGAATAACCGGCGCTCGCAGACCAGTCGCCCTCGATGACAAGGTCCGGATCGAACGGAATGTCGGCCGTGGCGAGCGCGCGGCGATAGCCCGTCAGGCGATCCTGGGCCGCTTGCATCCAGGGCTCCCCGGTGATCGTCGCGATGCGATGGTGACCATGCGCGATCAAATGCTTGGTCGCTGTCTGGCCACCGGCGATTTCGCTCGGCACGACGGCGGGAAAAGCATAGTCGGACGTATAGCAGTTGAGCAGGACGATAGGGATGTCGAGGCCGTAGTAATAGGCCGGCATCTCCACTTCCCGCGTGAAGATCGTCATGTAGATAAGGGCTGAAATGCCGCTATCCGTCAGAGCCTTGATCGCTCGCGGCTCCATGGCCGGATCGCCGAGCGTCTGGGCGACGAGAAGCACATTGCCTGCGTTCCAGGATGCCTGACGCGCTCCTTCAATCGCAACGACGGCCTCCGGACTGGTTCCCAGCTGGTCAACGACGAAGCCGATAACGCCATCCAGTTTGGAGAGGGATGCGGATCCCGAAGATACGGAAAATGTCGGCGCCACGTAGCCAAGTTCACGGGCCGCTTCGATCACCCGGTCGCGGGTCTGCTGAGACAGCCGCGTCCCGGCCGTGTTGTTGAGGACGAGAGAGACGGTCGCCTGGGAACATCCCGCCGCTTTGGCTATGTCGGTCATCGTGACCCTGGCACCTTGGCGCCGGCCCCTGCGTTTCGCCGCCTTGTCCGCGGCGGATCGGAGCTGACCATCTGCCGCGCCTGTCCTCTTCATAGCGATGCCTCGATCCCGTTTGCGCAATGTATCGGCACGAGCTTTGAAAATGCAGCTCGCCCACACGCTAATTTTTATTAGCATCAAGCAACGCAACTCGGCAACTGGCGCTTAGAGAATTAGCCCGATTGTGCGATGCAATATAAAATCAGGCTTATTTTGGCTAAAATCGACTGTATCAGTCATGATTGGAAACGCGCATTGCTAATAATTAATGATAATACTATTTACGAACTGGCATTACTCATATACCTTCGCGTCTGTGGTTGGACGGAGCGTTTTCTCACATGCGAGAGGCCCTGGAGGGGGTTGCGCGATGGACTGCTGCGGGTTGGAACCAGGCTCGGAGGTGGGCCAATGGGAGGATTATCATGACATACCTGACACGTGGTGCGGCAGCTTTTGCAGCCGGGCTCATGCTGAGCTCCGTCTTGACGACAGCGGCCTTTGCCGCCGACAAGCCGACACTCGCTTTCGTCGTCAACGGCGCCTCTGACTTCTGGAAGGCTGCCGAAGCGGGCGTCAAGAAGGCGCAGGCCGAGCTTCCCGACTTCAACATGGAGCTGAAATATCCGGAGCAATCCTCCGTCGCAATTCAGCAGCGCCTGATGGAAGATCTGGTGACCGCCGGGGTCAAGGGGATCATGGTCTCCGCCGTCGATCCCAAGACATCGACAGACGGTCTGAACAAGATCGGATCGCAGACGGCCCTCTTTACCACGGACAGTGACGCGCCGAATACAAATCGCGTTGCCTATATCGGCTCATCAAATATCGATGCCGGCAAGCAGGCCGCCGAAATCGCCAAGAAAGCGATGCCGGATGGCGGCAAGTGCATCGGCTTCGTCGGTCTGCTGGGTGCCGATAACGCCAAGGAACGTATCCAGGGCATGAAGGACGGCCTTGCCGGCACGAAGATCGAGCTGACCGACGTGCGTGGTGACGATATCGATCAGACCCGTGCCAAGAAGAACGTCGAGGATGCCCTCGTCGCGAGCCCCGACGTGACCTGCATGGTCGGTTTCTACTCCTACAACACGCCGAGAATTTACGAGGCACTCCGCGAGGCGGGCAAGCTTGGCCAGATCACCGTTGTCGGCTTCGATGATGACCCGATCACGCTCGGCGGTGTGAAGGAAGGAACGATTGCCGGCACGGTCGTGCAGCAACCTTACATCTGGGCCTATCAGGGCATGAAGCTGATGGCCGCCTACGTCAACGGTTACAAGTCGGGCGTTCCCGACAACAAGCTCATCATCGTCCCGACAAAGGTGATCGGCAAGGACGACGTTGACGCCTATGCCGCGAACCTCAAGGCGATGGCCGGTAACTGATGACGATCTGACAGCGGCGCCGGCGCAAGCCGGTGCCGCTGCGTGCCCATTGCCCGCAGCCGGAAAAGGGTAGCGGGCAGTACTGAAGAGCACACAGCCTGTGGATCGACATGAACGATTTGACTGAGACCGCGCCGTCACGCGAAGCGCCGCCATTTTTGAGCTTGCTGGGGATCGGCAAAACCTATCCGGGCGTCTTCGCCCTGGACGGTTTCTCGATGCATGTGAGCCCCGGCGAAGTGATCGGTCTCGTTGGCGAAAACGGTGCCGGCAAATCGACGCTGATGAAAATTCTCGGTGGTGTCGTGAAGCCGGATCGCGGCACGATCCTGATCGACGCGGAGGAAAGGTCTGCCCTTTCTGTCGATAGCAGCCTCGGATCAGGCATCGCCTTCGTTCATCAGGAGCTCAACCTCTTCGATAATCTTGACGTTGCAGCCAATATCTTTCTCGGCCGGGAGCCGCTGCGGGGAGGGCCATTGAAGCTGGTCGACCGGCGGCGTCTGAGAGCAATGGTTGCGCCGCTTTTGAAGCGCGTAGGAGCGAATTTTTCCGCCGATACGCCCGTCGCCTCTCTTTCACTCGCCCAGCAGCAGATGGTGGAGATCGCCAAGGCGCTGTCGATCAACGCACGGCTGGTGATCCTCGACGAGCCAACCTCCAGCCTGCCGCTGGCTGAAACCGAGAAGCTGCTTTCCGTGATATCGGCGCTGAAGGCTGACGGAATCAGCGTCATTTTCATTTCCCATCGCCTGCACGAGGTCGAGCGCGTTGCAGACCGGGTGGTCGTTCTCAGGGATGGGACGCTGGCCGGCACACTCGCCAAAGGCGAGATCAACCACGATCAGATGGTCAAGCTGATGATCGGGCGCGCGCTCACGGCGAGGGACGCCGAACCGCAACGGGCGCCAGGTAAGGTCGCCCTGAAGACTACAGACATTCGTTCTGCCGCCTATCCTGCCAGAACCGTCAATCTCGACATCCGTTATGGCGAGATCCTAGGCCTTGCCGGCCTTGTTGGCTCCGGCCGCACCGAGCTTGCCCGCATTCTCTTCGGGATTGACCGCAGCTACGGCGGCACCACCGAAATGGATGGCCGCGAGATCAGGCTGACCTCAGCCACGAAAGCCGTCGAGGCCGGCATCTTCCTGGTTCCCGAGGATCGCAAGCTGAGCGGGATCCTTCTGGATCTGCCCATTGCGCAGAACATATCGCTGCCTAACCTTCCCGCGTACTCGCAAAACTTCATGGTCTCCTCGAGGCGGGAGACAACGGGCGCGGAAGTCCAGCGCAAGCGTCTCGGAATTAAGGCGCCATCGGTCTCGACCCGGACGGGCACATTGTCTGGAGGCAACCAGCAGAAGGTTGTCCTTGCAAAGTGGCTGGCAATGAATCCCAAGGTGATGATCTTCGACGAGCCGACCCGCGGTATCGACATCGGCGCCAAGAACGAGATTTATATGCTGATGCGCAAGCTGGCCGACGCCGGCGTCGCGATCCTGATGATATCAAGCGACATGGAGGAGGTGATCGGCGTGTCCGATCGCATCGCTGTCATGCATGAGGGCCAGATTTCGGGCATTCTCGAAAAACAAGACTTCACGCAGGAAAATGTCCTTCTGCTGGCTGTCGGCAAAGCGATACACTGATGGCCGCGGCTATCGCCAATAGGGAAACGCCATGATGAGTAAGAAAGATCTGGGGCTGCTTCTGTTGATCGTCGTTGTCGGCATCGTCGTGACGCTGATCAACCCGCGCTTCCTGCTGCCGATCAACCTTGCCAACACGTCGAACCTCATCGGTCTTTTCGGAATCCTGTCGATCGGGCAGGCCTTTGTCATCATCACGGGCGGCATCGAGCTCTCGGTCGGATCGCTGGTTGCGCTGCTTGGCGTGCTGTTTATCGATTTCGTCGCCGTGCAGAACATGCCATGGACGATTGCGCTGCCGCTTATCCTCGTTCTGGGCGGTGTTCTTGGCGCCATCCACGGCTGGCTGATCACCAAGCTTAACCTTCAGCCCTTCGTCGTGACGCTGTGCGGGTTGCTGATCTATCGTGGTGCGGCCCGCTTCTATACCGGAGACGGCACTGCGGGTTTCGGCTTCGGCCAGAACTTCCCGACCCTTGAGTTCCTGACAGCCGGCCGGTTCTACGGCGTTCCGAACACATTCATCGCCCTTGTCGTCATCGCTGTTATCATGTGGGTGGTCCTGCACCGCTCGGTCTTTGGCCGGTATCTCTACGCCATCGGCAAGAACGAGGAAGCCGCCAGATATTCCGGCATCCACACCGGCAGGATGGTGATGATCGCCTATGTCATCTGCGGCGTGCTGACAGCGCTTTCGGCGATCTATTTCGCGATGTACACCCGCTCGATATCGCCGGCGAGCCACGGCCAGTTCTATGAGCTCTATGCGATTGCTGCCGCGGTGCTTGGCGGATTTTCCCTGCGGGGCGGCGAGGGCTCTCTGATCGGGGTCATCCTTGGCACTATTCTGCTCCAGGAGCTGCAGAACCTCGTCAACCTGCTTGGAATACCGTCGTCGCTGAATTTCGCGGTCATGGGCGGCGTCATTCTGATCGGGGTGCTGATCGATCAGCAATGGAGTGCGATCCGCGCGCAAAGACGGCTCGTTTCCGCCGCCCGCCAGGCGGAGACGCGCCAATCGGCACCTGTGACGTGAGTTCCTTTCTGGCGCTGCTTGGTACGGAGCTGGAACACGCCTTGTACCGGCGCCGTTAGGCGAAAGGGTAGGTACGGTATCGCTCAGGGACCTCACCGGCGCACCAGATTTCTGGCCGCCGGGTAGGCGTAAGGCGTAAAGCGTAAGGCTTCAGCTACCCGCTGCCCCGGGAACTGGACAGTCTGCTCAGCTTCCAAGTTTCCTTGCCCAGACCTCAATCTCGTCCCCGCTGCCGAGATCTGGCTGTACCAGGCCGTTGACCATAAAAGTCGGCGAGACATGGATGCCGTTCTGGCGGGCATATTTGGCGTGCCATTTGACCTCGCGGTCGAGATCGGGGATGGCGAATGCTTCCGAAACCCGGATGCCGCTATAGTCTTCGATCCGCCTGATAATGCCGTTCGGCGTGGCGTCCATGTTGGGCCCGCCGGCATGATGTGCGAATTCGAACTCCTCGCGATGATCGCCCACTGCTGCAAGCACCTTTCTCGCGCTTTCCTTTCCGCCCTCAAGTGTCGAGGCAGCCAGGATAGCTCTGACAATGACGCCCGAAAACATATGCCAGGGTTGCGACTGGAGCCGGATCTTGACAGTCAACCGGTCGTGTCCGGCATGCGAAAGAAGCCCGTCCAGTTTACGGAACGCCTTGACGGAATAGGGGCAGGTCGGCTCCAGGAAGACCTCGAAGGTCTGCGGGCCACTGCCCCATTCCAGCGGGTCGGCTTTCCAGTTCGTTATGCTCATGCCCTGAAGTCCTTCGGTTTGAAGTCTGATGATGGGTGGACGGCTGCGATGTCATCGCCGCGGTGTTGCGCCGAGGCGCGCGAGAACGTTGTCCGGAATACCGTAGCGCTGGATAACCTCGCGCGTGTTGCGCAAACCGCAGATATCCCGTTGCACGAAAAGCGCCCAGACCGCCTGCGCAGCCGCATCGACCAACCGCTCGCGCTCAACCGGCTGCACGCCGCCCTCTTCTGCCGTCTTCAAGGCGGAAAGCGCCTGCTCGACCGATCGGCCTTGCCGGCCAAGTGAACTTGCGCGCTCGGCCGCCAGTTCATATTCAAGGGCGCCAAAACCGGTTTCGACCAGGTTCGACGCATTCAAGCTGCGGGGTGGGCGCATAGTCAGCCGGTTCGATAAAACATCATGTTCGTGATCCTACACGATCTGTGGCCAGGTCCGGAACCCCTTCTCGGGCGTGACGGACGCGCGCCGGCGAATTGCTTCAACGGCGCGCCTGATGCAGTTTTGCCGAGCGGTCAGGGCTTCATCTTGCGCAACATGTCGGCGATTGGCCCGCCATGCGGGGGAGGTCCAGGCGGCGGGCGAAGGGCGTCGGTCTTGCCATCCTGATGAACGACGTAGCTCGCATGCAGGAACCCGTCGTCGAAGCGGCCCTGGACACTGATGGGTTCGCCGACAGCAACGAGCTTGCCGTCATCGCCGGCCGGACCGGTCTCGATCAAGGCCTTGCCGGTTTCGTCTTGAACGATGAACTTGTTGCCGTAGATCTCCGTGACCTTGCCTTTGAGCGTCACCATGCCCCAATCGTCCTTAAGGCTGGAGATCGAGGTGGGCGTCAAGGGCGCAAGCTCGATGCCGGGCCGGGTGAATTTCATTGCCGCGGCACCGCCGGCCGCACCGATTGCAAGAACCGCAAAGGCCGCAATTCCGAAAGCCGCCAGATGCGTTGCCGGTCGGCGCGAGCCGCGCCTGCGGGCCGGTCGCTCAGGCGAGGTGTCGGGAGCGTCGTTTTCCATGGACATGATGCTGTCTCCAGTTCGTTGTGACTGGAGGATGATAGGCGTGTCCGGATCGACGCAGGCTGAACGTCGCGGTTCAGTTTCAGTTAAGCAAACGCGCCCTAGTTCTCACGAAGACATCAGAGAAACTGGGTTCACGATGCGCGTATTGCTGGTCGAAGACGACGACGATCTTTCCAGGCGGATTGCCGCCAGCCTGCGGACGGAAAACTTCGTGGTGGATGTCGCCAGGAACGGAGAGGATGCCGAGCACGCTGGCCTGACGGAGATCTTCGACGTCGCCGTTCTTGACCTTGGCCTCCCGAAGATCGACGGCGTTGCGGTTCTCAAATCCTGGCGAAGTGCGGGCAGGTCGCTTCCTGTCCTCGTGCTGACGGCCCGCGACGGCTGGCCCGACAAGGTGGCGGCTTTCAAAGCGGGGGCGGACGATTACCTGACCAAACCCTTCAGGGTGGAGGAGCTCATCCTGCGTCTTCGGGCGCTGGTCCGGCGCTCGACGGGCCATGCTTCGTCGCAGATATCGTGCGGCGATCTTACATTCGACGCGCAGCTCGGTACATTTGATCTGGCTGGTCTTCCCCTGAAGCTGACCGCATTCGAATGGCGGGTCCTGTCCTGCCTGATCCTTCGCAAGGACGCGATCGTCGACAGGCGAGAACTCATCGAACGGGTCTACGAGGGCGATGCCAACGTGGATTCGAATTCCATCGAGGTGATCATCGCCAGGCTCCGGCGCAAAATCGGCAGCGACAGGATCGAAACGGAGAGGGGGCGCGGCTACAGGCTGACGGATATTCGATGAGAGTACCGTTGCTGTCTTCGCGCCGCACGATCGCAGGCCGCCTGATCGCCTTCTCCGTCCTCTACGCCGCCGCAGCACTGCTCATCGCCTCGCTGGTCTTGTGGTTCATCGTTGCCGCCGTGGTCCGGGAGCAGGTTGATCAGCGGCTCGACATGCAGATCGACGCGGTCAAAAGCGCATTATCAGTAAACGCGGATGGAAGTCTTGCTCTGGCAGGTAATCTCGACGGGCCGCCGTTCGATCGCCTGGGTTCGGGATGGTACTGGCAGGCGCGCGTGGGCGAGCACCGCATTGCTTCAAGATCTCTGGCCGATGGCAGCGTCTCGGACCCGCCGCGCCCGTTCGATTGGCGCCGGATCCTGACGGGGGATCCGCAGCCTGCCGAAGGCTCCAGTGACCGGGGTCAGGCTCTGCATTTTCGCGTCGGCCAGGTGTTCGTTGGAGGTGTTTCGGTTGAAGTCCTGGCGGCCGCGCCGCGCCATGCCCTGACCGCGCCCGCGTTGCGCGCGCTGTCCTACCTGATCCCTGCCATGGTGGTTCTCGGCTGTTGCCTGGTCGTGGGGATAGTTCTGCAGGTTCGCTACGGTCTTGCACCCTTGCGCACGTTGTCTGGGCAGCTCTCTGAGATTTCGGCAGGGCGCCGCCGAGACCTTTCGCCTGCAGAAGTCGAGGATCTTGATCCTGTCGTCAACGACATCAATCGATTGCTCGACGACAACAGGGCGCGGTTGCAGGAAACAAGGCTGCAGTTCGCGAACCTGGCACACGGACTGAAGACACCTGTGGCCAGCCTTTACCTCGCACTTGATGACAAGAACGATCCAGGCCGAGAGGCGCGTCAGCTTGTCGAGCGTATCGACCGGAAGATTCGGCATCATCTCGGAAGTGCCAGAGCCGTTGCCGCCGGAGGTGGTTTGGGCTTTGAAACCGAGGTGCGGCCCAGGGTGAATGACCTGCTTCAGGTCATGTCGGCGATCTACGTCGATCGCAAACTCGCGGTCGCCAATGGCGTCATCGACGACGTTGTCGTCAACTGCTCGCCAGAGGACGTCGACGAGGTGATGGGTGCCATCATCGACAATGCCTTCAAATGGGCGGCGACATCCATCGTTGTGAAGGGCGTGCGCGAAGGGAAAATGCTGCTCTTGACTGTCGAGGATGATGGGCCGGGCATCGACGCTGGCCGTCTGGCCGAGGCGGTCTCACCTGGCGTGCGGCTGGATGAGACTGTGCCCGGACACGGTTTCGGCCTCTCGATAGCACAGGAGCTCGTCGGGCTCTTCGGCGGCAAGCTTCATCTCAAGCAGAGAGAAGGTGGAGGACTGGCAGCAACCGTTGCATTCCCGCTGTCGATTACCCTGCCCTAGGCGACCGCTGGCTATGTCGCGCAGACGTTTTAGGATGCATTGGCGCCCCTCCCGGGAGCCATCGGGGCCTGATCAGCCCTTCTGTTCGAAGTGCTCTTCCAAATCTTCCCAGCTGACGTCCATTGGCCAGGCCGCCGAGATCAACGGAATGGCGACGTGACCGTAATAAAATGAAAGTTGGCCCTCGGCCTTGCTTTCGCCTTCGCCAGCGATCCGGCTCGTATAGATCGCGGAGATCAATCCGGTTCGATCGGATCCCGATTGGCAGTGAATCAGGATCGGTTTCGGCGCGGCAGCCATAATTGCCACGATCTCGTCGGCGCGTGTCGGCGCAAGTTTTTTCGAAGCCGACATTCCGAAATCGACATGTTCGACGCCGAGTTCCTGGGCTGTTTGGATTTCCGCCTGATACCAGGCCGCGTTCTGCTTCTCTCCACGCAAATTGATAATGGTCTTGATGCCGTGTTCCTTCACATAGGTATCAAGCTGCGAAGGCGTCGGCTGTGCAGAGCGGTAGAGCTGCCCCTCGATGACAGTGTGAAAGTTGCCGACGACCTGGAGGTAGACCGCGTAGCCGCCCAGAGCTCCCGCGACCGAGAAAGCCATCCCGAATGCAATGGAGAGTTTGGTCCGGTTCTTCATTTTTGCCTCGCAAATCGCTCGCTACGAGGCAGATGGAGTGATTTCCTGACGGACACCTGAATGTCGGTTTCATGACTATTTGCAGAAGAACGCAGCGCAATCAGGCTGCCCATGCCGCGGCATCAAAGCAGACGTTGACCGCCAATCCAGGTGCGTCATCTGCGAGGTCTATATGGGCAGAATGCAGATCGGCGATGGCTCTTACGAGGCTGAGACCCAGTCCGTTGCCCGGCGTGGTGCGGCTCTTGGAAGCGCTGTGCTCCGCTTCCGTTATTCGTTTCCTGAAGCGGAGCAAGCGTCGGAAGCGGGATCTACGCCAAAACCGACGAGAGAAACTCCCGCGTGCGCTCTTCGCGTGGCGTGCCGAATATCTCGTCGGGTGCGCCCTGTTCGCAGATACGTCCCTTGTCGAAGAAGCAGACGCGGTCCGAGACTTCCCGGGCGAAGCGCATCTCGTGGGTGACGAGCAGCATGGTCAGGTCATGCTCGTGCGCCAGGCCGCGGATCACCGAAAGCACTTCGCCGACCAGCTGAGGATCGAGCGCCGAGGTCGGCTCATCGAAGAGAAGCACCCGTGGGCGCATCGCCAGCGCACGGGCGATTGCCACGCGCTGCTGCTGGCCGCCGGAGAGCTGGGAGGGATAGAAATCCTTCTTGTCGGCCAGCCCCACCATATCGAGCAGCTTGAGCGCACGCGCCTCGGCCTCGGCCCGCGCGATGCCGAGTACCCGGAGGGGCGCCTCGACGACATTGCGCAGAACGGTCATGTGGGGAAACAGGTTGAAGCTCTGGAACACCATGCCGACATGGTTCCGGATCTGGCGCAGATGGCTTTCTGAGGCCTTGAATGGACCCTTGCCGTGCGGTTCGTGATAGGACAGGCCCTGTAACGTCAGCTTGCCGTCCTGAAAGGGCTCGAGTGTCATGAGGATGCGCAGCACGGTCGATTTGCCCGAACCGGATGGGCCGATCAGTGTCACCTTCTCGCCCTGCATGACGCTGAAGTTGAAGCCGTCGAGGACCGTCAGGGGACCGAAGCGCTTCGCGACATTGGAAAATTCGATGATGGGCGGATTGTTGTTTTCGGTCATCGCAAGGGGATTCCTGCTTTCGGAAGAGCTTTCTGTAATCGGTGGAGACCGGCCGAGCAGATCAGCGTCAGGAGAAGGAAGATCAGGCCGACAAGGGTCAGCGGGACGAGATATTCGAAGGTGCGCTCGCCGATCATGTTGGCGAGGCCCATCATTTCCATAACGGTGACAACAGACAGAACCGGCGTTTCCTTGATCATGGCAACGAGATAGTTGCCCATCGCAGGAACAATGCGCGGGATGGCCTGCGGGATGATGATGTCTCGATAGGCCTGCATGCGCGTCAGATTGAGCGCCGTTGCCGCTTCCCACTGGCCGCGGGGTACAGCCTCGATCCCGCCTCGATAGACCTCCGAGGTATAGGCCGCATATTGCAGACCGAGCGCCAGCGCGCCGGTGAGAAAGGCGGGTAGTACGACGCCGAAATCGGGCAGCACGTAATAGAGAAAGAACAGCTGCACGAGCAGCGGCGTGTCGCGCAGGAACTCGACGATGAAGGCCGTTGTCCAGGAGATCGCCACCACGCGGCTGCGGCGCAGCAGCGCGAAGACGAGACCAAGCACGAGCGCGATGGCAAAGCCGGCGGCCGCCGCCTTCAACGTGACCGTCAGGCCGATCAGGATGATGGGCAGGATCGAGCTCGTAAAGGTGAGCCACGTCGTCGTATCCCATTCATATCCGTACATCATGTGATCAAATCCTCACGGGCGGGGCATCGGCGGGAAGGCATGGCCGCGCCGCACGAAACGCTCGATCACGCGGATCGCCACCATCAACACCAATGACATGGCGAAGTAGCAGACCAGCGTGATCGAATAGATGCTGGCGCTATCCAGCGTGATGTTGCGGATCGATTGTGCCGCGAAGGTGAGATCGGCAATCGAGATCAGCGATACGAGCGAGGAGAGCTTCAGCGTCTCGATCGCCAGATTGCCGAAAGCCGGCATCATCTCGACGATCGCCTGCGGCAGCGAGATGCGAAACAGCGTCTGGAAACGGCTGAAATTCAGGGCGCGGGCGGCCTCCTGCTGTTGCACCGACACGGATGTCAGCGCGCCGCGGACGATCTCGGCACCGTAGCCGCCGGCATGTGCCGCCAGCACTAAAATTCCGGTGGTGATCGGATCGAAGCTCAGCCCGACAAGCGGCAATGCGTAATAGAACCAGAAAAGCTGGACGAAGAGCGAGGTGCCGCGAAAAAGCTCGGTGTAGCAGAGCGCGACGGTCCTCAGCACCGGTCCGCCCTCGACGCGCAGGATGCCGAAAACGAAGGCAAGCACCGCGCCGACGGCGATCGAGGCCAGCGTGATCGTCATCGTGATCATCGCACCGTGCCAGATCATCGGCAGGTAGGCTGTCCAGTTCATGCGGAAGTCTCCTGGTCCTTAGGAGTGGCGCCCGATCAGCGGTGATCGAGCGCCTTTTGCCGTTACTTGCCGGCGCAGAGGTCTTCGACCTTCTTGCCCGCCGCCGCAGCGATGCTCTGTTCGGATACACCGTACTTGGTCAGGATCGCCTTGTACTCATCCGTCTTGCGGAACTCGACAAGAGCGGCGTTGAAGGCATCGCGCAGTTCCTTGTCCTCGGGGCGGAAGGCAAAGCCGCCATAATTGCGGACCGGCGCCTCCTTGACGATCGGATCCTCGAACGGCGCGGCCTGCTCGACCTGTGCCTGGCCCTTTGCCAGTGCCGCGACAGTCAATTCCGTCGCTGCATAGGCGTCGGTGCGGCTTTGAACGGTCGGGATCGCGTCGGCATTGGCCGGAATGAAGACGATCTGCTCATCCTTGACGCCGACGGCGCGCAGGAAGTCGACATTGTTGGCGCCCGAAACGACGGCAACCGTCAGCGACGGGTCTTTGGCGATATCGGCATAGGTCTTCAAGCCCTTTGGATTGCCCTTCTTGACGAGCAGGCCTTCGCCATAGGAGGAGTTCGGCTCGGTGAAGGCAACCTGCTTGCAGCGTTCCGGCGAGATATTCTGCTCGGCGGCGGCAAAATCGAAGCGCTTGGCCTTGAGGCCGGGGATCAGCGTACCGAACGGCGTCACCGTCCAGTTGATCTCGGCAATCCCCATGGATTTCAGCACGGCGCTGGCGACATCCGGGCCGATACCGGCAGAGGTGCCGTCGGGCTGCATGTAGGAATAGGGCACTTCGTTGGCCGTGGCAGCGCGGATATAGCCCTGCTCCTTGACCTCTGCGAGCGTCAGGGCGCTGGCAGATGTTACGCCCAGGATCAGGGCAAGGGCGGAAAGGCCGGCGATCGTCTTGATAGGCATGCGAATTCTCCTCTGGTTATGGTTTGCGGTCCGTTTTCGGATCTCGCGTCGGTTTCTCTTGGTTATGTCTCTCCCGTGACCGTGGCGATCACGGAAAGGCAGTCGCCGGCCTTTATCAGGCCGGGTACGTGGCGAGCCGCGAGCACGCCATCCATGGCGGCGCGGTACTCGATCGGTGCGAGGCCGGTCTTGCCGGCCGGATAGACGCGGGCAATGACCTCGCCGTTTCTCACGGGATCACCGAGATCTACAGCGAAGGCGATCAGTCCCTCATCCTCGGCAAAGGTGAAGCAATCGCTCGATGGCATATCCAACCAACGAGTGGGCGTGACATTCGGTTCACCCGAAAGGATCCCGGCATGCCGCAAAAGATTGAGGCTGCCCCGGCGCGCAATCCCGATCGAGCGTGCCGTGGCCGTCCCGGCGCCGCCGAGTTCGGTGGTAACGAAGGTCTTGCCCATCTCTTCGACCGTTGTGTCGAGCATGCCGACAGCGTCGATCTCCAGCATCCTCATGGAGAAGGGGGCAGCGAAGGCGGCGACGGCATTAAAGCAGCGCGCCTCCTGATCCTTGTCCGGGAGTTCGTGCGCGGCGGTATAGGGCAGGAAGTCCAATGTCCTGCCGCCCGAGTGGAAATCGAGAACGATATCGGCGAGCGGGAGCAGATGTCGCGTGACGTAATCGGCGATCTTCTCGGTCACCGTGCCATCTGGGCGGCCTGGAAAGCTGCGGTTCAGGTTTCCCCGATCGATGGGCGACGTCCGCGTTCCGGCGCGAAAGGCTGGATAGTTGAGCGCCGGAACGATGATGATGCGACCATTCACTTCGGAAGGATCCAGGGTCTGCGCCAGTTCGAAGAGTGCCGCCGGCCCTTCATACTCGTCGCCATGGTTGGCGCCGGTCAGAAGTGCCGTCGGGCCTTTGCCATTGGCGATGACGCAGATCGGGATCATCACCGAGCCCCAGGCGCTGTCATCACGGCTATAGGGCAGGCGCAGATGTCCGTGCTGCACGCCCTTTGCGTCGAAATCGACGGAGGGCGTAATCGGCGAGGGACGGAGCGCAGCGCTGGTCGGCATCGCCTCAGCCCTTCACGAACAGTTGGCGCGGCACGTTCGACAGGCATTCCACGCCGGTCTCGGTGATCGCTATACTCTCGGTGATCTCAAGCCCCATATCTTCCAGCCAGAGGCCGGTCATGAAATGGAAGGTCATGCCGGACTTCAGCTCGGTGCGGTCGCCGGGGCGCAGGCTCATGGTGCGCTCGCCCCAATCTGGCGGGTAGGAAAGCCCGATCGGATAGCCGGTGCGGTTGTCCTTGATGATCCCGTATTTCTTCAGGACGGCGAAGAAGGCGTTGGCGATATCTTCGCAGGTGTTGCCAGGCTTGGCAGCCGCAAGACCAGCTTCCATGCCTTCCAGCGTCGCCTTCTCGGCATCGAGAAAGGCTTGCGTCGGCTTGCCGAGGAAGACAGTGCGCGACAACGGGCAGTGATAGCGCCTGTATGCGCCTGCGATTTCGAAGAAGGTGCCTTCGCCTGAGAGCATCGGCTTGTCGTCCCAGGTCAGGTGCGGCGCGGAAGCGTCGGCGCCTGATGGCAGAAGCGGCACGATTGCCGGATAGTCGCCGCCGAACTCCGGCGTTCCCCGGATGCCCGCGTCATAGATTTCGGCAACGAGATCGCATTTGCGCATGCCAGGCTCGACCACCTCGACGATGCGCTTGTGCATAAGTTCGACAATCTTGCCGGCCTTTCGCATGTAGTCGAGTTCGGTCGGGCTCTTGACGGCGCGCTGCCAGTTGACGATGCCTGCGGCATCCTTGAAGCGGGCATTCGGCAGGTTCTTCTGCAGCGAGGCGTAGGCAGCCGCAGAGAAGTAGTAGTTGTCCATTTCTACGCCGACCGTGAGGCCCGACCATTTGCGCTCGTCGATGATCTGCGAGAGCAGATCCATCGGGTGCCGTTCGGTCGACTGCACATAATGATCGGGATAGCCGACGATGTTGTGGTGATGGAGGTAAGCGGTGCGCTTGGCGCCGTTGGCGTCCTGCTTGCGGCCGTACCAGATCGGCTCGCCTGATGGCGGCACGAGAACGCATTGATGCACATAGAAGGACCAGCCGTCGTAGCCGGTGAGCCAGTGCATGTTCGACGGGTCGGTAACGACAAGCATATCGATCCCGGCCTTTTCCATCGCATTACGGGTCTTGGACAGGCGCTCGGCATATTCCGCACGCGTAAAGTTCAGCGTCACACTCACGCGGCATCTCCCATTTCTCTTTTGTTTTCGATTGTCTGGCCGCTATCTGCCGCGACGGCGCGGCTGACGGCCAGATTGGCGATCGCGGTGTCCTGCACGCCGGTCCCCGTCAGGTCGGCGAAGGTTATGCCTTCGGCACTTACGCGGCCCTTTGCCTTGCCGGCGATCACAGCTCCGAGTTCGGCGAATTGCTGTTCCGATGTGGCAAAACCGGCTTTGATGGCGTGGTGCAACTCGCCGAGAATGCATGTCTGCGACAGCCGGTCAGCAATGTAGGTGGTGCGGGCGAAGACGGCCGGATCGATCTCGTTCTTGTGTCCGGAATCCGATCCCATCGCCGTCAGATGCTGGCCGGGTTCGAGCCACTCGGCCATCAGGACGGGCTTCTCGGCGGGCGTCGTGGTGACGATGATGTCGCTGCCGCGTATGGCCTCGCGCGGATCGGCAACGGCGGCAACGTCGATCCCGTATTGCCGTGCGCAGTCTGCGGCCAGCTTCTCTGCTTTTGCGTGATCACGCGCCCAGATGCGCGCCGATCTGATGGGCCGCACCAGCATCAGCGCCGCAAGCTGCAACTGCGCCTGCATGCCGGCGCCGAAGATCGTGGCGACGGAGGCATCGTCTCGCGCCAGATGGCGGGCGGAAACGGCACCGGCCGCCGCGGTGCGCACATCGGTCAGGTAGCCATTGTCGAGAAGAAGTGCTTCCACCAAGCCCGTCTTGGCGCTGAACAGGATCATCAAGCCGTTGAGGCTGGGAAGGCCAAGCTTCGGATTGTCGAAGAAGCCGGGGCTCACCTTGATCGCGAAGCCGTCAAAGCCTGGCACATAGGCCGTCTTGACGTCCACTTCGCCGCGGAACTCGGGAATGTCGAGACGCAGAATCGGCGGCATCGCAACCGGCTGGGTCGCCAGCGCCAGAAACGCCTGCTCGACGCAGTCGACAGCGGAAAGATCGAGGCTGACGACGGCACGCAGGTCTCTTTCCGTCAGGATCCGAATACGGCTCATGCGGCGCCTCCCGCGATGATCTTCTGGTGAACCCCGGCGTCGATATTGCCGCCAGAGATGATCAGGGCCGTGGTGCCGGAGAGCGCGACCTTGCCTGCAAGGATGGCGGCGATGCCAATGGCACCGGCACCCTCGACCGTCTCGCCTTCTTCGCGCGCGGCATGGCGAATGCCCATTGCGATCTCGTCTTCGGTCAGCAGTACGACCTCGTCGAGCAGGTCGCGGCACAGCTGGAAGGTCACGCGGTTCGAGAGGCCGATACCGCCACCCAGCGAATCCGCCAGCGTCTCTTCCTCGCGCACGGCAACAGGTCTGCCGGCGGCGATCGATGCATGCATCGCCGCGCCGCGCTCCATCGAGATGCCGATGATCCGCACCCGAGGCTTCAGCGACTTGACCGCGACAGAAATGCCAGCCGCCAGCCCGCCGCCGGAAAGAGGGATGAGAATGGTCGAGAGATCCGGCAGGTCCTCGACGATCTCGAGGCCGATCGTGCCTTGGCCGGCAACGACGTCGGCATGGTCGAACGGCGGGATCGGCGTCAGTCCATGGCTTGCGATGAGCCGCTCGACCTCGTCCTGCGCATCGTCCTGCGAGACGCCGACAATGCGGATGTCCGCACCCAGCGCCTTTATGGCTTCGACCTTGTTGGCGGGCACCAGCGACGACATGCAGATCGTTGCCGGGATGCCAAGCGCGCGCGCTGCAAAGGCGACTGCCCGGCCGTGATTGCCGGTCGAGGCGGTGACGAGACCACGCTCGCGTGCGGCCAGATCGAGCGAGAGGATGGCGTTCGTCGCGCCGCGCAGCTTGAAGGCGCCGATCGGCTGGCGTGTCTCGAGCTTCAGATGAACGGGTTGCCCGGCATGCCTGGAGAGTGCAGCGGAGTGAACGAGCGGCGTGCGCGTCACGCGGTCCCGGATGCGGGCGGCAGCGCGCTCGATATCAGCCAGGCTAACCGGCAGCGTCTCGTCGTCTGTTGATCTCGGCAGTGTCTCGCTCTTCATGATTGTCATGTTGAGAGCGAAGTAAAATCATGTCAATTATTATATTGTAATGATTCAATGATTGTGCCAAGAGCCGGACGTCAGCCGATGGAACCAACGTCATAGACGGGCGGCAGCTGCTCGAAGGCCTGCCGCACGGTCGCCAGCGCCTTCCTGAGGCTCTTGTGGCTCATTCGTCCGCCAAGGCAGATGCGGATGCCGCCGCCGTGGCCGGGGCCTGCAATGAAAGGCTCCGATGGCGTGACAGCGACCTTCTGGTTGGCGAGGGAGCGCACCAGGCCGTCCTCGGTCCAATGTTCAGGCACTTTCAGCCAGGCGCAGAGTGACAGCGGGTGGCTGGATGCGAAATGGGCGCCGAGGATTTCGGCGGCGATGGTTTGGCGCGCGCGTGCTTCCTCCCGCTGTATTGTCAGCAAATGCTGCGCCGTGCCGTTCTCGACCCAGCGCGTGGCGATTTCGGCGGTCAGGTAGGTGCCGCTCCAGCTCGACACGCGCAGAATGGAGGCCGCGCGGATGGAATAGGCGGGTGGGACGACGAGATATCCGACCCTGAGGCCCGTCAGCACCGTCTTGGTGAAGCTTGTGGCGAAGAAACCGAGGTCAGGCAGCAGCTCGCTGATCGAGGGCAGGTCCTCCTCGATCATCAGCCTGTAGACCTCATCTTCGACGACGAAGACGCCGTAACGCTGGGCGATCTCGGCGATCGCGCGCCTGCGCGCCGCGCCGGCAACGTGGCTGGTCGGATTGTTAAGCGTCGGAATGAGGACCAAGGCCCGTACGCTACCCGCGGCGCAGGCGGCTTCCAGGGCATCGGGCAAAATTCCTTCAGCATCGGTGGGCAATCCCTTCAGGCTGAAGCCGAGGATATTGGACAGGCCGATGATGCCGTGATCGGTGAGATTTTCGCACAGCACGACATCGCCGGAGCGGATGATGCAGCTGAGCGCAAGGAAGATGCTATGCGCCGCTCCGTTGGTCACCAGGATGCGCTCGGCGCCGGCGCTGACGCCCATCGGCCGCAGCCAGAGCTGCGCTGTCTCGCGATGGCGGTCGAGCCCGGCGATCGGACGGCAGGGCCGCATGAAGCTGGCGATATCGCTGTCTGCGAGCTCGCGGAAGATTTCGCGGGAAGCGTCCTCATGCGCGTCTAGATAGACGGCGCGGATGATGGAAAGGTCTAGCACTTCGTTTTCGCTGTGGTCGAGCATCATCCGGCCTGCGCGGTCGGTCACGCGCGGCCTGACGAAGGTGCCACGGCCGATCTCGCCACTGAGATAGCCGAGCCTTTCTGCTTCCTTGTAGGAGAGGCTGACGGTCTGGACCGACAGCCCGATTTCGCGCGCCAGATCGCGATGTGTCGGCATCCGATCCATCGGCTTGAGAAGGCCGGAATCGATATCGGCGATGATACGCTCGGTCAGAGCCGAATGCTTCGTCTCGCCCTTTTGCTTTGCTAGGCTCGGGCGCCAATTGACCGGTTTTGTCGCGGAAATTGGTTTTGTGGCGAGCGGATTGGCTTGGCGGCGCATGAATTGTCTCGTTCTAACGGAAAGTATTTCATGACATTATGCACGTTCCGAACAAAAAGATGAAGCGCCGAGCATAGTGAGCGGCATTCCTCACGACCCTTCGTCCGGTATATTCATGATTTCGGCGTCGTGATGTCTCCAAACCCCGCCGCCGTCACGGTCACGACGGTGAAGTAGAGCGCATCAACGAAGCCTTCGCCTCCCGCTCTTATCGAAGAACGACTGAATGACGGAGCCTGTCCTGGTAAGGGCTTCGCTATCTAACACGATGGTGCCGCTGAGCGGACCCATGCCCGGATCACCGTCGACCTGGAAGGCACGGCGCGCGCCGGCGGCGGCCTGTTCCTGTCCGCGCGCGACTTCGACCGTCTTGGCGATCTGATCCGCCGCGGCGGCGCACGCGACGGAAAACAGATCATTCCCGCGGACTGGATCCGCTACACCACGACCGGCGGCAGCCGTCATGCCTGGACAACCGGCAACTTCGCCCCCTGGCTCCCCTCCGGCTCCTACCGGAACCAATGGTACCAGACCGGCAACGCCGACGGCGCCTTCTTCGCACTCGGCATCCACGGCCAATGGCTCTTCGTCAACCCGCGCGCAGACCTCGTGATCGTCAAATTCTCGTCACAGCCGAATCCGGTGGATGATGGCCTGAAGCAGATGAATATGGCGCTATTCGATGCGATTGCGGAGATCGCTGGATAGGGCGGTGGTAACGCAGGCGGCGGAAGCTCGCCCGC
Organism: Rhizobium sp. 05N430; assembly: GCF_056396985.1. NCBI lineage: Bacteria > Pseudomonadati > Pseudomonadota > Alphaproteobacteria > Hyphomicrobiales > Rhizobiaceae > Rhizobium > Rhizobium sp. 05N430. The sequence continues at coordinate 28,712 of NZ_JBFTMO010000012.1, forward strand.
CGGCGGCGTCAATTGTCCCCGGCGAATTCGACGGATGAGATTTCGACCGACCAATCCAGGTCGCCCGGCGACGGGTTGCCAGGCAGGGTTTGAAGGCCGCGATACGAATTGAGCGCCCAGCACGTGCCGTAGGTCTCATGCGGTCCGATGATCTTGTAGCTGGACAGGTAGTCCGAGTAGGTTTCGATGCTGAAACCTGGACGTTTGGCGATCAGGCGAAAACGCACCGTGTTGATCGCGCGGTCCGATCCGTTGGAAAGTTCGACGAAAACCGGCTTGTCCGCTGTCTCACAGCCGCGCGTTGAACTCTTGCCCACCACGAGCCTTGCCATGTCATCGCGACCGGACTGTTGGGAGTAAAAATATGCGGCAATGCCCCCGCCGGCGACAATGAAGACCGCAAGAGCAAATAATGCAGGCCGGGGAAACAGAAAGAAGAAAACAACAAATACAACGACGGCAACGATCAACAATATCATCTGGCGATGCCCCTTTGATGATGACCTAGTGTCATTGGCCCGGACATGCAAGGCTGGGGCCTGGGATGATCGTTTCATCCGCTAGCTATCGGCGCGTATAGGGCCATGCCATTGTGGCAGGAGAGGTTCGTCCTCGCCTTCGGATCTGCGGCTCGATGCCCTCTTGTTTTCGATTGCCAATGCCGTGACGCTGACGGTGCGCCAATCGGATCGATAACGCGGCTCTCTGGAGGGCCAGACAATGCCTGATGTTGCAGACGCCAGTTCGAAGCCCGTGCTCGTGTGGACCGGCTTTCTGGCGATGTGCATAGGCATGTTCATGGCCATCCTCGACGTTCAAGTCGTTGCGACTTCGCTGCCGACAATCCAGTCAGCGTTGGCAATCGACCCGGACCAGATGAGCTGGATACAGACCGCCTACCTGATCGCTGAAGTGGTCGCGATACCCCTGACCGGTTTTCTGACGCGCCTCCTCAGCATGCGGTGGCTGTTCGTCGCCTCCCTGAGCCTCTTTGTTGTCGCGTCGGCCGGCTGCGCCACGAGCGGCAGTTTTGACGGCCTCGTTGCCTGGCGCGTTCTTCAGGGCTTCTCCGGCGGCACATTGATCCCCTCGGTATTCTCGGCGGTCTTCATCCTTTTCCCCGCGGAGCGGCAGACAATTGCGACGACTATTGCCGGCGTCCTCGCGGTTCTCGCGCCGACGGTCGGGCCTATCGTCGGCGGCTGGCTGACAGAGACCTATTCGTGGCACTGGCTGTTTCTGGTCAACGTCATCCCTGGCATCCTCGCGGCACTGGTTGCCGCGCGATCGCTGCCGCGGGAAACCGGCGACATTTCCGAGCTCCGAAACCTTGACATATCAGCGCTTATGCTGATGGCGGCGAGCCTCGCATCACTGGAAATCGCCTTGAAGGAGGCTCCGACCAGCGGCTGGGGGTCGCTCTACGTCATCTCGCTTCTCATCTTGTCGATCGGATCGGGATTTGCCTTCGCCGCGCGGACGTTGCGCCGGTCGCGGCCGCTGGTGAACCTCAACAATTTCCGCGACCGGAACTTCCTGGCGGGATCGATCCTCAGCTTCATCCTCGGCATCGGCCTGTTCGGATCGGTCTATCTGATGCCGGTCTTTCTGGCTTTTGTCCGCGGACATAACGCCCTGGAGATCGGCATGGCCATGCTTGTCACCGGGATAACCCAGCTTGCGACGGCACCGATCGCCGTGGCGCTGGAAAAGCGCGTGGATGCCAGGCTGTTATCTGCCTTCGGCTTTGCGCTGTTTGCGGCGGGTATCGCCATGAGTGCCTTCCAGGATCCACGTTCCGATTACGATGCGATGTTCTGGCCGCAGGTTGTCCGCGGCGCCGCGATCATGTTTTGCCTTCTGCCGCCAACGCGCCTGGCGCTCGGAACGCTGCCACCAGACCGGGTCCCGGATGCGAGCGGGCTCTTCAACCTGATGCGCAACCTCGGCGGTGCCATCGGCATCGCCCTAACCGACACGATCATCTATACCCGGTCGGATCCGCTGGGGCAGGCGCTTTTGGTGCGGCTGCAGGCTGGGGATGTAAAGGCCGCGGCATTCGCCGGAATTCCAATGCAAATGATCGCCGATCAAAAAGGACCGCTGAGCGAGGAGACGATGGCGGCGATCGACCCGCTTGTGCAAACCGCGGCAACCGTTCTGGCCCTCAACGAGGCATGGATGGTCATGGCCGTTCTTACGGCGTGCGCGATGCTGTGTCTGCCCTTTGCCCGAAGAGTTGCTTCGGCCGGCTGATGCGGCAAGCTGTGATCAAGCGCGGAATACTTGTCCACCAAAACATTCCACGGTTTAAGGCCTCACTTCTCGGCTTCTTTATGAAATATATTTCATTGCGTGAATTATATTGACAGTACTCATTGCCTCAAGCTAACTGACATTACCGGCGTTCGAGGAGGAAATCCGGTTTCACTAAAAAGGCGCAAGCGCGCCATCGGCTTTTTGGGAGGGGCTTCGGCCTCGAGGAGGAACTTTGCGCAATTTTCTAGGAACGACTGCGATAGCCCTTTTGGCTGCCGCGACATTGAGCACTGCGGCATCGGCAGCGGAAACGGATAACCCGTTTCGTTGCAAGCCGGGCGAAAAATACGTCATGAACGTTATGGTTTCGGGCGTCGAATACTGGTTTCCGGTCTATGAAATGTTCAAGCAGGCAGGTCAGCAGCTTGGTTGCGAGACCGCCTATACCGGCACACCGGAATATGACGTCAACAAGCAGATCGCGACCTTCGATCAGGCTCTGGCTCAGAACCCAGCCGGAATTCTCGTTCACCCGATGAATTCCGACCCCTTCATCGAGCCGATCAACCGGGCGATCGACCAGGGCACGGCCGTTGTCACCTTCGCGGCGGATTCACCGCTTTCCAAGCGCATTTCCTTCATCACCTCGGACAACACGCGCGAAGGCACCTATGCCGCCGATGCGATTGCCGAGAAACTGGGTGGCAAGGGCGAGTATGCGGTTCTGGAAAATCCCGGGCAGGACAACCACGACAAGCGCATTGCCGCCTTCATCGCCCGCATGGATGAAAAATATCCGGACATGAAGCTCGTCGGCCGGGCTGCTTCGAACCAGGATCCGAACAAGGCCTACCAGGGCCTGATGAGCCTGGTTCAGGCACATCCGAACCTCAACGCCGTCTTCATGCCGGAAGCGAACTCTGCAATCGGTGCGGCTCAGGCCAACAAGGAAAGCGGCGGCAAGATCCTGGTGATGTGCGCCGACGTCAACGCCAATATTCTCGACATGATCAAGGCAGGCGAAGTGTTCGGTTCGATCAATCCGAACCAGGGCATGCAGGGCTACATGGGCTTCATGATGCTTTGGCTTGCCAAGCATCCCGAACTGATCGATCCGATGAACGATGCCAAGCGTTCGGGCTTCAACCCGATGAGCATTCCCTTCGTCGACAACGGCCTGTCGATCGTGACGGCTGCCAATGCCGATGATTTCTATTGGGACAAGTATCTGAAGCGCCGTGGTACCAAGGGTATCGAGGAATAAGCTTTCAGCAAGGCTGCCCGGGATGAGGAGATTCCGGGCAGCCACGCAAAGCAGGAAGGAGGGAGATTGTCATGGTTCACGCGCCGGTCTTGGAGATACGCAATGTCAGCAAACGCTTTGGCGTGATCAAGGCCCTGACAGAGGTGACGTTTTCCCTTGAAAAGGGCGAGGTTCATGCTCTCTGCGGTGAGAATGGCGCGGGAAAATCGACGTTGATGAACATCATCGCCGGCGTATTGCAGCCGAATGAGGGAGAAATCCTTGTCGATGGCGCAGCGGTCAAGATCGCTTCCCCTGCCTTTGCCCAGTCGCTGGGTATCGGCCTCGTTCACCAGGAAATCGCGCTCTGCCCGGATGCGACGGTTGCCGAGAACATGTTCATGGCGGCAACCAACCGCCGCCGCTCGCCCTTCATGAATTTCGCCAGGCTGGAGCGCGAGGCGCAGGCGGTGATGAACCGCCTTGCTCCGATCGACGTCCGCCAGAAGGTCTGCGATCTGCCGATCTCGAGCCAGCAGCTGGTCGAGATCGCCAAGGCGCTGACGCTCGACTGCCGCGTCCTGATCTTCGACGAGCCGACGGCGGCGTTGACCGAGGCTGAAGCGCAAGTATTGTTTGGCATCATCAACGATCTGAAAGCCCAGGGCATATCGATCGTCTATATCAGCCATCGCATGGCCGAGATCTTCAGTCTCTGCGACCGGGTCACCGTCTTTCGCGACGGACGTTATGTTTCGACGGAGAACGTGTCCGAAATCACGTCGGAAGACATTGTACGCCGTATGGTCGGCCGCGAAATCACGCAGCTCTATCCCGAAAAGCAGCCTGTTTCCGAGCGCGGGGGAGAGCCCATTTTGTCCATCCGCGATCTCGGCGACGGCAAGCGCTTCCATGATGTCAGCTTCGAGCTGCGGAAGGGGGAAATCCTGGGGATCGGCGGTCTGATCGGCTCCGGCCGGACGGAGATCGCGGAAGGAATCTGTGGCCTGCGCACAGTAACCGAAGGCGACGTCAAGCTGGAAGGCAAGGCATTGCGGACGGCATCCTATGCAGATGCGGTTCGGGCGGGCGTGGTCTATCTGTCGGAGGATCGCAAGGGTTCTGGCGTCTTCCTCGATCTGTCGATCGCGCAGAATATCGCCGCTCTCGATCTGAAATCGCTGACCGGGCGGTTCGGGCTCCTGAACACGAAGGCGGAGGCAGAACGGGCAACGGATCTCGCGCGCCGCCTGGGCGTCCGCATGGGTGGCATCGACATGCCGGTCTCATCGCTTTCCGGCGGCAACCAGCAGAAGGTGGCGATCGCCAAGCAGCTGGCAGTCGATCCGAAAGTTATCCTCATGGATGAGCCGACCCGCGGTATCGACGTCGGCGCCAAGTCCGAGATTCACCGGCTGCTTCGCGATCTCGCGCGGTCCGGGATCGGCATCGTCGTCATCACCTCGGAGCTGCCCGAGCTGCTCGGTCTTTGCGACCGGGCGGTCGTCATCCACGAAGGCCGGGTTGCCGGCGAACTCGAAGGCGAGGCGATGACCGAAGAGGCGATCATGCGGCTGGCCTCCGGTGTCGGCACGCGGCAACACTTCACAACAAGGGCATCAGAGCATGCCGTCTGAAGAAAAAGCAGGGGCAGGAGACCAAACAATGACAGATCACGCATTGGCGGCGGCGAAGGAGCGGCCCTCTTCCTGGAAGAGATTCGGAACGATGCGGGAGGCGGGGCTGATCGCCATCATTCTCGCACTGTGCGTACTCATGAGTTTCGCCTCTCCACACTTTCTGACGCTCGGCAATTTCAGGGCCATGCTGATGTCCTTCTCGGTGGAAGGCATCGTTGTGGTCGGCATGACCATCCTTCTGATCGTCGGCGGTATCGATCTTTCCGTCGGGTCCGTCGTCTGTTTCTCGATGGTGCTGTCGGGCTCATTGTTTCTCATGGGCCTCGATCCGTGGAGCGCGTCGCTGATCGGAATTCTCGCGAGCGCGCTGATCGGTTGCGCGATGGGTTTCTTTGTCACGATCATCGGGCTCAACCATTTCATCACATCACTCGCGGCGATGGTCATCGTGCGTGGGGTCTGCCTGATCATCACAAAGGGAACGCCGCTCTCGCTGTTCACGCTGCCACCGTCGTTCAAGGCGATCGGGCAGGGAACCTTCTACGGGGTGCCTTACGTCATCCTGATCTTCGTGGCGGTCGTTGCCATCTTCGATTTTCTGCTGCGCCGGGCGACCGCCTTCCGCAAGGTTTTCTATACCGGCAGCAATGAAAAGGCAGCGCTCTATTCCGGGATCAAGACAGACCAGGTGAAGTTCTGGGTGACGGTTCTCTGCGCCACGCTGTCAGGTGTCGCCGGCGTCATCTACATGTCGCGCTTTGGTGCGGCCACCCCGACCTTCGGCGTCGGCATGGAGCTTAACATCATCGCGGCAGCTGTTATCGGCGGTGCATCTCTCAGCGGCGGTTCCGGGACGATCCTGGGCGCTATCCTCGGCATTGCGCTTCTTTCGGTCGTCACCAGCTCGCTGATCCTGCTCGATGTCTCGGTTTACTGGCAGGACATGATCAAGGGCTGCATTCTGCTGGCGGCGGTTTCCATCGACCATTTCCTTCACAAGCGGAAGGCTATCTGACATGCGGATTGCAAAACCGAAATCTCCCGCCGCACCGCGCGAAGAAATCGTCATTGCGCGGCAGATGCATCAAGCTCTTGTGCTGCACTTTCTTGAAGGACTGACGCAGGCGCAAATCGCCGACCGGCTTGGCATCTCGCATGCCACCGTCAACCGGCTGATCAAGCGCGGGCGCCAGCTCGGCCTCGTTGAAATCAAGATCAAATCGCCGGTCGAGCCGTTGGTCGACATGGAAGAACAGCTTCTGGCGCTCGGCGGCATCAGCCGTGCCATCGTGGTGCCGACCGTCTCCGACAATCCGCAGACGGCTTTGCAGGCGGTTGGCGAGGCGGCAGCACGTCTGCTTCTGGAGCAGATTGCCGACGGGGACACGATATGCATCACCGGTGGCAAGGGCGTCAGCGCTGTCGTTGCCGGTCTTCAGGCGCCGCGCCGTTTCGACGTCGAAGTCATTCCGGCAACGGGATGTGTGCAGGGCAAGCACTATACCGATGTGAACCACGTCTCGACGATGATGGCGGATAGGCTGGGTGGCCGGTCATACCAGATCCACGCGCCTCTCTTTGCCGATAGCGCAGCCGAGCGCGGCATGCTGATCAACATGCGTTCGGTTGCCGATGTCTTCAAAAGGGCGCGTGAGGCCAAGGTGGCGATCGTCGGCATCGGCTCGATCCTCTCCGACGACTCCAGCTATTACGATCTCCATCCGTCTTCCAGCACCGACCGCGCCGCGATCGAGCGCTCGGGTGCCTCATGCGAACTGCTTGCTCACTTGCTCGATGACGCAGGCGATATCTGCGACTACAGCCTCAACCGTTCTCTCGTGTCGCTGACGCTGCCGGAATTCGCGTCGATCCCGACGAAGATCGGCGTGGCAAGCGGGCCGAACAAGGCGGGTCCTATCCTCAGCGTCATGCGCGGCCACCATCTCGATACGCTGGTCACCGACGAGGCAACCGGTGCACGCGTTCTGGCGCTTGCAAGCTCGGAAGGACGACGCGCATGAGCGGGCAGCAATTGATACGCGAAATCGGATCTTCGGGCGTCGCCGCCTCGGCGGTCGGCCTTGGCACCTGGGCTATCGGTGGCTGGATGTGGGGCGGCACGGACGAGGCGGAATCGATCTCCGCGATCCAGGCCTCGCTCGACGCCGGTGTGACCTTGATTGACACGGCGCCGGCCTATGGTCTCGGCCGGTCGGAAGAAATCGTTGGCAAGGCGCTCGCCGGCCGCCGCGACAAGGCGGTCATCGCAACGAAGTGCGGCCTGGTCTGGCATACGGACAAGGGAAAGCATTTCTTCGATCAGGACGGCAAGCCTGTTCACCGCTATCTCGGCCGGGATGCGATTTTCCATGAAGTCGAAGAGAGCCTGCGCCGCCTCGGCACCAACTATATCGACCTCTACATCACCCATTGGCAGGACCCGACGACGCCGATCGAAGAAACGATGCGGGCGCTCGAAGACCTGAAAACATCGGGCAAGATCCGCGCGATCGGCGCCAGCAACGTCAGCGCCGACGAACTCAAGGCTTACATCTCCGCCGGTGGCCTGGATGCCATCCAGGAGCGTTTCAGCATCATCGACAGGGAGATCGAGGCCGATCTGTTGCCGCTGACCGGCGCAAACGGCATCGCGACGCTGAGCTATTCTTCTCTGGCGCTTGGCCTACTGTCCGGCGCGATTGGGCCTGAGCGGGTCTTTTCCGGGGATGACCAACGGCGGGACAATCCGCGTTTCTCTGTGGCTAACCGCGAGAAGGCGCTGGCTTTTGCCACGGCCATCCGGCCGGTCGCCGACAAGCACAGGGCCAGCATCGCGCAGACGGTCATCGCCTGGACGCTTGCCCAGCCCGGCGTCACTTTCGCGCTTTGCGGCGCCCGCAATCCGGCACAGGCGATCGACAATGCCCGGGCCGGAACCATACGGCTGGACGCGGAAGATCAGTCGGCCATCGACGCAGCCATCTCAGCGAAACTGACCGATATGGACAGGTAACGGATCGCCATCATGAATCGTGAAGAGACGTTGGACGGGCTTCGCCAAAGCCCGAAAGTGGACGTGTGTGTCATTGGCGGCGGTATCAACGGCATCAGCGTCTTCCGGGAGTTGGCGCTGCAGGGCGTCAATGTGCTTCTCGTCGAGAGGCACGACTACTGCTCGGGTGCGAGCGCGGCGTTGTCACGCATGGTGCATGGCGGCCTTCGCTACCTGGAGAATGGCGAATTCAAGCTGGTGCAGGAATCGCTGATGGAGCGTGACCGGCTGCTGCGCAACGCCCCGCACTATGTTGCCCCTCTGCCGACGACCGTGCCGGTTTTCGATATCTTCTCGGGGCTCGGCAACGGCATCGTCCGCTTCCTGGGATTGACCCGCCGGCCAAGCCGCCGCGGCGCTGTTGCGATCAAGGCGGGGCTCAGCATCTATGACTTCCTGATCCGCGAGCGGGCCATGATGCCGTTCCACCAGTTTCGCAGCCGGCGGGCCACTCTCGCCCGGTGGCCGGCGCTCAATCCTGATATCCGAAGCTCCGCAACTTACTACGACGCCTGGGTGAGCCACCCGGAGCGGCTTGGCATCGAACTGCTGGAAGACGGATTGTCGGCGCAACCACAGGCGCGTGCATTGAACTACGCGGAGATCACCGGGAAAGACGGCGGCTATGCCCTCCGCGACAGTATCGACGGCAGGTCGGTGGCGATCGAGCCGTCACTCATCATCAACGCAACGGGCGGATGGATCGACATTACCAACAACACGCTCCTTACGCCGGATGCCCGCCCGGCACCTCTGATGGGAGGAACCAAGGGCTCGCATCTCATCATCGACAATACGGCTCTCTACGATGCGCTTGCCGGCCACATGATCTACTACGAAAACGAGGATGGCCGGATTTGCATCCTGTTTCCCTATCTGGGCAAGGTGCTGGTCGGCTCCACTGATATTCGCGTCGAAGACCCGGAACCGGTGCGCTGCGAGGCCGACGAGCGCGACTATATCCTCCAGTCGCTTGCCTTCGTCCTGCCGGGGATCGAGATCCGGCTGGAAGAGATCAGCTTTCAGTTCTCCGGCGTGCGGCCGCTGCCGGCGAGCACGGACAGTTTCACCGGCCGAATCCCACGCGATCATTTCTGCACGGTCATCGACGCCGATGACGGTGGTGCGGCGGTGGTGTGCATGATCGGCGGCAAATGGACGACGTTCCGGTCCTTCGGCGAACTGGCAGCAGACATCGCGCTGGAACGGCTGGGCAGGCAGCGGCAGATCTCGACCGCTGACCGGGCAATCGGCGGCGGGCGGAGATTTCCACTCGATCGTGCAGCCTGGATCGCTGAAGCCGCGGCGGGAAAAGGGCTCCCCGCGGCGCGCATGGCAGCGCTTTTTTCTCGCTACGGCACAGAGGCGGAGGCGATCGCGAGCTTCATCGCAGCCGCACCCGATGCAAGCATGCCGCATGCAGACTACTCGGCGCGCGAACTGCTTTTCCTTATCCGCAACGAAGCGGTCGAACGGCTGGACGATGTGCTTCTCAGGCGAACGACGCTTGCCATAAGCGGCAACCTGTCCCTGCAAATGGTGGATGCCGTGCTCGATCTTCTTGCAACCGAGAGATCCTGGACACCGGCGCAGCGCGAGGCCGAACGCGCCCGCTTTCTCACCCTCTTGCGCGAACGTCACGGCGTTGCCGAAAGCACACTTTTCGAACGGAATGAACAAAGGAGCATGGAATGCGAAACAACAGCAAAGTCCGGATGAACAGACTGTTCGGTGGTGGCCGTTGCCTGGACGTGGCGATCGATCATGGAGTGTGCAACGAGCCGTCGTTTCTGAGCGGCTTGGAAGACATGCAAACGGTGGTCAAGGCTCTGGTCGATGCGGCACCCGATGCAATCCAGATGAATTACGGCCAGGCCGACCTGCTGCAGGATGTTGCGGGCAAGGACAAGCCGGCGCTGGTCATGCGCGTCGATATGGGCAATCCGTACAACAGCACGCGCCACCGCCACATGTGGGCCGTGCTGCAGAACGAGGCGGAACCTCTGATCGGCGCCATCGAGATGGACGCGGCCTGTGTCGTCGTCAATCTGTTCATGCTGCCGGATGAGCCGGATCTGTTCCGCCAATGTGTCCAGAACATCGCCCGCATCCGTGCGGATTGCGACAAATACGGCATGCCGCTGATGATCGAACCGCTGGTGATGCAGCCGGTCGACAAGGCCGGCGGCTATATGGTGGACGGTGACGCCGACAAGATCGTCACCCTGACCCGCCTTGCCCGTGAGATGGGAGCCGATATCGTCAAGGCAGACCCGACGACCAATGCCGAGGATTATCACCGGGTTGTCGAGGCGGCGCGGTGCCCGGTGCTGGTGCGTGGCGGCGGCAAGGAAGACCTTCGTGCCGTCTTTGGCAAATCGGCGGCCTTGATGCGGCAGGGCGCGGTCGGCATGGTCTATGGGCGCAACATCTATCAGCACGCCAACCCCAGCGCGGTTGTTCGAGGATTGATGGCGATCGTGCATGACGATGCTGGCGGCGAAGATGCCTTCGAGCTTTATCAGCGCGGCTAAGAGTGAACAAGAACCTTGGGAGGGGTTCCGCATGGCACGTTATCTACTGGGGCTGGACGCCGGCAACACGGTCATCAAGGCCGTGATTTTCGACACGGAGGGCAATGAAATTGCCGCCGCATCCGCGGAGGGACACAGCCGCATGCCCCATCCCGGCCACGTAGAGCGTGGGCTCGACGAACTCTGGTCGAATGCCCGCAAGGTCATTCGCCGCTGCATTGAGCAGGCCGCCATCGAACCCGGGGATATTGCCGGCGTCGGCTGTGCCGGTCATGGAAACGGCCTCTATGCACTGGATCGGGGCGGAGAGCCGCTGCTCGGCATCCAATCGCTCGATACGCGAGCCGCTGCTCTAGTGGAGGAATGGCAGTCGCAAGGCGTCGGCGATCGGACACATCCGATCGCCCGGCAGAGTCCCTGGCCATCGCAGACGCCAACCTTGCTGGCCTGGCTGAAGCGTCACCGGCCGGACCTGTTCAATCGTATCGGCACGGTTTTCCTCTCCAAGGATTTCGTCGTCAACCGGCTGACCGGCCGTCGTGTCAGCGATGTGTCCGATATGTCCGGAGCTGGCCTGCTCAATCTTGCCGAGCGTCGCTATGACGCCGCACTAATGGAGGCCTACGGTCTTGGTGACCACATGGATCTCCTGCCGCCGCTGATCGAAAGTGCGGATATCGCCGGTACGGTGACTGAAGAAGTCTCCCGGCAAACGGGACTTGCCACGGGCACGCCTGTGGTCGGCGGGCTGTTCGATGTGGTCGCGTCGGCCCTCGGTTCTGGCGTGTCGCGCACCGGCAGTGCGTCGATCATCGCAGGTACCTGGAGTATCAATCAGGTTATCATTGGCGGTCCTGACCTCGACGGGCCGGTCTTCATGTCATCGACCTTCGATCGCACCCGCTACATGGCGATGGAGAACAGTGCTACCTCAGCTGCCAATCTCGAATGGCTGGTCAAGGAGTTCTTCGAGGGCGATCACTCAGCGGCCAGTTCGCCATTTGACGCATGCTGCGCGCTGGCTGGGGCGATCGATCCGGCCGCAGACGATCCGCTCTACCACCCCTATCTCTATGGTGCTCAGCAGGACGGCCATGCGCGCGCCGGATTCTACGGCATTGCGGGTTGGCATAGCAAAGGCCATCTGGTGCGCGCCGTGCTCGAAGGTGTCGCGTTCGGTCACCGTCAGCATATCGAGACGATCCGGAAGGCAGGCGCAGTCTTCAACGAAGCGGTGCTGTCAGGGGGTGGATCGCGAAGCCTCATCTGGCCACAGATCTTCGCCGATGTGCTTGGCGTTCCCGTCACCGTTGCCCGCTCGCGTGAGACCGGCGCACTTGGCGCTGCGATCGCGGCCGGCACCGGCGTCGGTCTTTTCGCAGACTTTGAAGCAGGTGCCGAAGTAATGGTCCGCGTTGAGCGGCACTACCGGCCGGACACCACGCTGGAAGCGCATTATGCACGACGCTACGCGCTCTACACCGACATCGCCGAGGCGATGGCGCCCCTTTGGCGGCGGCTGACGGCAGTCCCTCCTGCTTCGGCGGAGGCCGCGGCTTGACCATGCACAGAGATGAGACGCCGGTTGATGCAGGAACCTATGACTTCATAATTGTTGGCGCTGGATCGGCAGGGTGTGTCTTGGCAAACCGGCTGTCGGCCAATCCAAACAATCGCGTTCTGCTTCTGGAAGCGGGCGGAAGTGACCGTTACCACTGGGTCCATATTCCGATCGGATACCTCTTCTGCATGGGTAATCCGCGGACGGATTGGATGATGACGACGATGCCGGAGACTGGCCTCAACGGGCGTTCGCTTCCCTATCCGCGCGGCAAGCTTCTCGGCGGCTGCTCCTCGATCAACGGAATGATCTACATGCGCGGCCAGGCCGCCGACTATGATGGGTGGCGTCAGGCGGGCAATGCCGGTTGGGGCTGGGACGACGTCCTTCCATATTTCCGCAAGTCGGAAGACAACTACCGGGGAAGTTCCGAAATCCACGGCGCGGGCGGTGAATGGCGGGTGGAGCGTCAGCGCCTCTCATGGCCCGTTCTCGATGCCTTTCGGGATGCGGCCGAGGAACTCGGCATTCCAAAGACGGATGATTTCAATGGGGGCGACAACGAGGGCTCCGGTTATTTCGAGGTCAACCAGCGGGGTGGGATGCGCTGGAACACCACAAAGGCCTTCCTCCGGCCCGCCATGAGACGCCCCAATCTCCGCGTCCTGACCGCGGCGGAAACGGAAAAACTCCAGTTCGACGGCCGGCGGGTCACCGGCGTCCGCTTCCGGTCGAACGGTAAAATGCATCATGCGCAAGCTTGCCGCGAGGTCATCCTTTCCGCCGGCGCGATCAACTCGCCGAAGATATTGGAGCTCTCCGGGATCGGCAGACCCGGTGTTCTTCAATCGGCCGGAATCGATGTGGTTCACCCGCTTGATGGCGTCGGCGAAAACCTGCAGGACCACCTGCAAATCCGCACGGTCTTCCGTATCGAAGGCGCAAGAACGCTGAACCAGCTCTATCACAACCTTCTTTCCCGCGCGGGAATGGGGTTGGAATATGCACTGCGCCGCTCCGGCCCTCTTTCCATGGCCCCGAGCCAGCTCGGCATCTTCGCAAAAAGCGATCCGTCGCTGGCAACCGCGGATCTTGAGTATCACGTTCAGCCGCTCAGCACCGACAGGCTCGGCGAGCCGCTGCATCGCTTCCCTGCCGTCACGGTCTCTGTGTGTAACCTCCGCCCCGAAAGCCGCGGCACGGTCCATATCTCAAGGCCAGACACGTCGGCAGTTCCGGATATAAGGCCAAACTATCTCTCGACCGCCGGCGACCGTATCGTTGCGGCGAGATCGATCCGTCATGCCCGCAGTCTGATGCAGGCCAAGGCAGTGTCGCGCTTCGCGCCCAAGGAGATGCTGCCGGGCGCAGAGTTTCAGAGTGACGAAGACCTGATCCAGAGAGCGGGCGATATAGCGACGACGATTTTTCATCCGGTTGGAACGTGCAGGATGGGAAGCGATGAGCATGCAGTCGTGGATCAGGAATTGCGTGTCAGAGGGATTGTGGGGCTGAGGGTCGTTGATGCGTCTGTCATGCCGACGATTGTGTCGGGCAATACCAATTCACCTGTCATTATGATCGCCGAGAAGGCCGCCGACATGATTGCCAATTAGCCGGGCTGGCGTGTTTCGGCACCGCCCGAGACATTGAGCCACGCCAGGCAAACATCACGCGTGCTTCTTGCCATCAACGATGGTTTGCCGAATGTATCGGACATCGCCCTGGAGCCTGAATTGATCGTCCGAGGCAGCACCCGATAGAGATAGCTTCGGGAGAACTGCGCCTTCCGCGAAGCTATTCGGCTCGCCGCCTTTACCGATATGTCCGGCAAATTAGAAAAATAATTTAGCGGGTGGGAACGCGAAGGAATTAATAGCCTATCAAATTTCTAGATTTCATCGAATTTTATGTCGCGTTCCGATGCTTCCGACGGCCGATCCTTAGCCATCGCAAATGGAACCGAGGAGGAATTCGGTGGCACGACAGATCAGATTGGGCGCGTTTCTACCTGGCGGTGGCCAGCATATTGCTTCGTGGCGGCACCCGGATCAGCCGGTCGATGGCGCAACCAACTTCCAGTTTCATATCAAGCTCGCGCAAGAAGCCGAGCGCGGTCTGTTCGATGCCTATTTCCTGGCTGACGGGCTCGCGGTTGCCTTTGGCGGCGGCATCGAAGGCGGAAACGCAAGGGTCGTCGGATTTGAACCCGTGACACTTTTCTCCGCTCTTGCGCCGTTTACCAAGCATCTGGGCTTCATCGCCACGGCTTCGACGACCTATGAAGAGCCATATTCGGTGGCCCGCAAGTTCGCCTCGCTTGATCTGATTTCCGGCGGACGAGCGGGATGGAACGTCGTCACGACAGCGACGGAAGCAGCAGCCCGGAATTTCAACCGGGACCAGCAGCTTCCCCATGCCGCACGCTACCGCCGCGCAGCCGAGCACGTGAGTGTCGTCAAGAAGCTCTGGGAAAGCTTCGAGGACGATGCCTTCATCCGCGATCGCGAAAGCGGTGTCTATTTCGACGTGAACAAGGTGCATCGCACAGATCACCGCGGCGAGCATTTCAAGGTCGAGGGACCGCTGAATGTCAGCCGCTCCTCGCAGGGTCACCCGGTCATCGTTCAGGCGGGCCAGTCCGACGACGGCCGCGACCTTGCCGCGGCTACCGCCGAGGTGATTTTCACCGCCCACCAGAAGCTCGATACCGCGCAAGAGTTCTATCGCGACATCAAGGCCCGTGCCCGGGCGCATGGACGCAATCCAGCTCATGTTCTGGTCATGCCGGGCGTCTCGCCATTTGTCGGCCGGACGGAAGCCGAAGCGCGCGAAAAATACGAACGTCTGACGAGCTTGATCATCGAGGAAGACGGTCTTGCGCTCATCAACGCCTTGAGTGGCGGCGAGCTTGATCTTGCCGGCGCCGATCTCGATGGCCCACTCCCGCCAGCGCCGCCGACGGAAGGGATGAAAAGCCGCCAGGACTTGATCCGCCGCATCGCCGACGAAAACAACTTCTCGATCCGGCAACTTTACCAGTGGATCGCCTCGGCAAGGGGACACTACACGATCGTCGGCTCGGCCGTGCAGATTGCCGACACGCTTCAGGAATGGTTCGAAAATGAAGGCGCGGACGGCTTCAACATCCTGCCGCCGTGGCTGCCCACTGGCCTGACAGACTTCGTCGATCTGGTGATCCCGGAGCTGCAGCGCAGAGGCCTGTTCCGCACCGCCTACGAGGGAAACACGCTCCGCGGCAATCTTGGCCTTCCTTTCCCGCATACCCGCTGGGCAAGCGCAGCGTCTGAAGCCGCAGAATAGCAAAAAGCCAACAAGGAGATATGCAGATGGCAATCAATGATGACCAGCCAGCCGTATTGCAGGGCTTTCAGGCCGGAGCTTTCTGGCGGGAAGGGGCAGGCAGAGAGTTTCTGTCTTTCACCGGAAACATCTTCTCACGCTGGGGGCTTCTCATCGCATTCGCCGTCTTCTGGCAGATCGCACCGTCAATGGGCTGGACCAACAAGGCCGTCCTGCCGCCGCTCAGCATCATTGTCCAGGCGCTCTGGAACGGAATTGCCGCTGGTACCTTCTCGAATGATATCCTGATCAGCCTGCAACGGGCCGGTATCGCCTTCGGAGCGGCGGCTGCCGTCGGTATCCCGCTCGGGCTGTTCATGGGGCAGATCCGCGTCATCGAGCGCGCTCTCGACCCGATCCTCCAGCTTTTTCGCCAGACCTCTGCGCTTGCGCTCTATCCTGTCTTCATTCTGCTGCTCGGGCTTGGCGAAGCGTCGAAGATCTTCGTCATTTTCTGGGCGACGCTGTTCCCGATCCTCCTGTCGACGATCGGCGGGGTGAAGCAGGTTGATCCCAAGCTCCTCGAAATGGCACGCGTTTATGGCGCCGGCCGGTTGACCATCTTCCGCCGCGTCGTGCTGCCGGCTGCATTGCCCCAGATTTTCGTCGGGCTGCGCCTTTCCGCCACGACGGCCCTCCTGCTCTTGATTGCTGCGGAGATGATCGGCGCGAATTCCGGCGTCGGTTTCCAGGTCATGAATGCGCAATACAACTTCCAGATCCCGATGATGTTTGCCGCGATCCTGCTTCTGGCACTGCTCGGGCTATCCGCGAACTTCGTCCTCGAACGCCTGCAGGCCCGGCTTTGCCGTTGGACCAGGGTCAAGAACTGAAACGCATGCTTCTCAGCCCGACAAAGCGCTGATCCACCAAAACTCAGGAGATTGTAATGCACATTCTGCGCCGTTCCGGCGGTCACGCCCTCGCGCTCACCGCCGGCCTCTTTCTTGCCGCTTCCACCAGTTTCGCTGCTGCTGCCGAACCGGAGCAGGTGACGATCCGGTTCCTTGCCAGCCAGGGTGGCCTTGCTGCCCACGAGCTGGCGGATGCGCTGGGCTACTTCAACGGCACCGGCATCACGCTCAAGAATGTCGGTTACGCGCAGGGCGGTCCGGCATCGCTCTTTGCACTCGCCTCCGGCGATGTCGAGCTCGGCAGCGCTGCGACGGCAGCCGTTTTGAATTCGGTCGCCAGCGGCAATGATTTCATCGCGGCCTATGCTTCGAACGGCATCAACAAGACGACTGAAAGCATTTTCTACACGCTTGAGGGAAGCCCGATCCATTCGATCAAGGATCTTGCCGGCAAGACGATCGCCGTCAACACGCTTGGTGCGCATCTGGACTACACGGTCCGTGAGGCGCTCCATTCGGTCGGCCTTCCCGAGAATGCCGCAAAGCTCGTCGTCGTGCCGGGCCCGCAGCTCGAGCAGGTCCTTCGCTCGAAGCAGGTTGATATCTCCGCGTTCGGCTATTGGCAGAAGACCTTCGAAGGCGCTGCCCTGAAGAATGGCCCGCTGCAGAAGGTCTTCGGGGATACCGACGTTCTCGGCGAAATCGCCGGCGGCTTCGTCGTTCTGCGCCGCGATTGGATCAAGGAGCATCCGCAGGCTGCCAAGGTCTTCGTCGAAAAATCCGAAGCGGCCCTCGAATATGCGCGCCTGCATCCCGAAGAGACGAAAGCCGTCATCGCAAAGGTGCTCGCTTCGCGCGGTGAGAATGCCGATATCGCCCAGTATTTCACCGGCTACGGTGTGCGCGAAGGTGGCAAGGCGGTGACCCGCGATCTGCAGTTCTGGATCGACATCCTGGCACGCGGCGGCGTTCTTCAGCCGGGCCAGCTCAAGGCCGGGGATATTCTCTACAATCCTGCCAACTTCGCAGTCGCGAACTGAGGAGATAAGCGATGAGCATCGCCGAACCGGCAGTCCGTGGCGAAGTCACGATCCGAAACCTCTCGAAATCCTATTCGATCAAGGGCCGTCGTCTCGACGTGCTTCAGGGCGTCAGCAATCACATTCGCGCTGGGGAAAGTCTTGCGATCGTCGGTGCATCAGGGTCGGGCAAGACAACGCTGCTTCGGGTGCTTGCGGGGCTTGAGGATGCCGATCGCGGCGAGGTTCTGATAGACAGGCAGCCGGTTCGCGGTGTTGGCCGCGACCGGGCGGTTATCTTTCAGGAACCGCGGCTGCTGCCTTGGCTGAGCGTGCTCGACAATGTCGCCTTTCCGCTGGAAAATCGTGGGCTAGGCAAGTCGGAAGCCCGTGCAAGCGCCAGGCATTACATCAAGCTTGTCGGCCTCAGCGACTTTGCCGATGCCCTGCCATCGCAGCTTTCGGGCGGCATGGCGCAACGCGTCGGCATCGCGCGGGCGCTTGCCGTCAAGCCCGAGATCCTGCTGCTGGACGAGCCGTTCGGAGCGCTCGATGCGATGACGAAAATCACCATGCAGGAGGAGCTGGCGCGCATCTGGCGCGAAGAGCGGGTGACGATGATCCTCGTTACGCATGATCTCGAGGAAGCCGTCTATTTGGCCGACAGGGTGCTGATCCTGCCCAAGGACAAAGGCGGGCGGACGCGCGAGATCGAGGTCGATCTTCCAAGGCCGCGAAACCGCAGCGAGCCGCGCTTCGTGCGGCTGCGCGAACAATTGCTGAATGAATTTGGCCTGCATTGATGGCGCGCCGCAAGCGCGTTTGAAGGGAGACTTTTATGCCTAGACGTGACCGCCAAATGAGCCTCGGTGCTTTCCTGCTGTATACGGGACATCATGTTGCCGCATGGCGCCACCCAGGCGCATCCGACAGCACCCGCTTCCGGGACTTTGCGCAATTCGCACGCATCGCCGAAGATGCCAAGTTCGATGCTGTCTTCCTTGCAGATGGCGTCAGCGCCCGTATCAACGATGCGGCGGCCGCGAGCCGCAAGGCTCATTCCGGGTTCTATCCCTTCGAACCCGTCACGTTGCTATCGGCCTTGTCGGCGGTCACGAGCCGGATCGGCTTGGTGGCGACGGCATCCACCTCTTTCTCCGATCCCTACAACCTTGCGCGGCAGTTTGCGTCGCTCGATCATCTTTCGGATGGCCGGGCAGGGTGGAACCTCGTCACCTCTGCGGATCAGGGCGCCGCCTTCAACTTCAGCCGCGACGCCATCATTGCACATGCCGATCGTTATCGGCGAGCTGAAGAGTTCGTCGATGTCGTGACCGGCCTGTGGGATAGTACCGATGATGACGCCTTCAGCCGCGACCGGGAGAACGGGATCTATTTCGATCCCGGCAAAGTCCGCGCGCTTGACCACCGCGGCACCTTCTTCCAGGTGCGCGGACCGCTGAATATTCCCCGACCTCCTCAGGGACGGCCTGTCGTCATCCAGGCGGGCTCCTCCGAGCCGGGCAAAGAGCTTGCGGCACGAACGGCAGAAGCGGTTTTTACAGCACAGCAGACATTGGCGGGCTCGGTTGCCTTCTATAGCGATCTGAAGGGGCGTCTCTCGAAATACGGGCGCTCCGCGGATGACCTCAAGATTCTGCCCGGAGTTTTCCCCGTCGTCGGAAAGACCAGGCAGGAAGCGAGCGACAAGTTCGAGCAGTTGCAAAGCCTTCTTGAGCCGTCTGTCGGGCTGGACATGCTCGCCGATCTTGCGGGCGTGGAGGACATAAGGACGATGCCGGTCGATCTGTTGATATCGGATCTGCCGGAGACCGAGGGCGGGAAGAGCCGGAGGGCGCTTTTCCTCGAGCTTGCGGCTCGCGAGAACCTGACGCTTCGTCAGCTTTACGAGCGCGTGGCGGGCGCCCGCGGCCACTGGCAGATTGTCGGTTCCGCCAAGGAAATCGCCGACGAATTGGAGGAGCGTTTCGTCAACCATGGGGCCGACGGTTTCAATATCATGTCACCGGCGCTGCCCTGGGGCCTGTCGGACTTCGTGGGGCTCGTCGTCCCGGAACTGCGCCGCCGCGGCCTCTTCAGGCAGGAATATCAGGGGCATACGTTGAGGGATCATCTCGGTCTTTCCCGGCCAGGCTTGCAGCAGGGCGCACTTCCGAAGGTGGCGGCCGAGTGATGTGAGGGCCCGCGCGCTACGGCGATCGCTTCGGATGCCGTGCGGGAAACGCGGCGCCCGTTCTCAGTGAATGGACGTATCGTGCTCGGAACGCCGGCCGTAACGGCGCAGAGCTTGGCCTAAAAGCTCCACCATTTCCATTTCGCCGCATTGCCGCGCCAGATCATGCGCCTGCAGGCAATGCCAGAAGAGCCTCTCCGATGGCATCGGCTGGCCGATTGACGGGTAGACAATGCCCGCATAGTGCGAGGGCGTGCCGTTCGCGTCTCGAAAGCATCGCCCGAATGCCGAGACGCCGACCTCCGTGGCATCCGGCCGCACGATCCGGTAGTCGCGCTGGTAAGCTTCGCCCGTGACGATCGCTTCGTGAATGGCCTTGGCAACATCTGGTCTGTCGTCCTCGCGGATGCGGTCGAGAAACCGGACGATCGGCAGACCACGCTCGGCTTCGCGCGAATCCAGCCCAAAGAGATCGGCCAACGCGGCATCTGCATAGACAGTGTCGTCGCTCAGCTGCCACATGAATATCCCGGCATCGGCGGACCGCGCTGCAGTGTCTTCGGTCATATAGTCGTTCATCCGGCCGCCGCCCCAAACTGAAACATTTTACGGTCCTTTAATCTCATCTGCGGAATCGTTTTGCTATCCCGAGAAATCGGGATGCGGGCAAATATTTCAAAGCGTTAGCTTTCTAACATTGATCGGCATTGCGACGCCTGTTCGGAGTTCGGCCTTCACACAATTGGTGCATTAAACTGCACATTGTCGGCGTCCTCCGGCGTTCGGGATACGGTTTCCGGTCAAAAGGGGCGTTCTTCCACATCAGGGCAGCCGCCACGCAGCAGAGATGCCACTGATCTGGTACAGCTTCGGAACGGCTCCTGCAGCCGAGACCGTGCGAAAGCGCGGCTATGCAACAGATCTGCAGGAGCTAGAGAACGGCGTCTGCTGTGTTGCGGCTCCCATTCGCGGCCGGTCAGGCGATGTCGCCGGCGCGATTTCCGCCTCGGCGGTGGAACTGCGGATGACGCCCGAGCGCATCGCGTTTCTTGGGCCGGAGCTTTCCAAGGTTGCAACCGATATTTCCCATCGGCTGGGCTGGCGCTCTCCCGATCAGGGCAATCGCGGCCATTCCGAATTCAACGACGTTTTCAGCGACTGAGGGCAGCTCGCCCCGTTCTCGATCTCATGGTCAGATCCGCGCGACGGCACGCAGCTCTTCGGCGGTCGTGACGGGAAAGCCGAAGAATTCGAGATAGGCCGGAATCTGCTCGAAGAGCATGTCGGTGCCGACCTGGAATTTGCAGCCTCTGTCGCGCGCGGCGTCAAGGAACGGCGTGATCTCGGCTTTCATCACGACTTCGCCGACGAAGGTTTCCGGCGATAGACGCGAGACATCGACGGGCAGCGGATCGCCCTTGCGCATGCCAAGCGGCGTCGCGTTGACGACGATGTCGAAACCATCGGGATCATTCGATCCTGACGTTACCGCCGTTTGCGGATAGTGTGCGTTCAACCGGGCCTTCAATCCATTCAACGCTGTCTCGCTGGCGTCGTGAAGCGCAATGTGCTTTACACCCGCGGCGGCAAGGGACGCGGCAATCGCCGATCCGACGCCGCCGGTACCGACGATCAGGACGCTTGTGCCTTTGACCCGCTGGCCCTTGCGGACCAATCCACGGACGAAACCTTCACCATCGAACATGTCGCCGATCAGCTGGCCGTCAGCGCCGAGCTTCACCGCATTGCAGGATCCGGCCACCTTCGCATTTGTCGAGATCTCGTCGAGCAGGCCCATCGTCGTGGTCTTGTGCGGCATGGTGACGAGGGCGCCATGGATATTGGAGAGGCGGAAGACCAGCTTCAGAAAATCGGGATAGTCCTGCGCCTTGCAGCCCATCGGCACGACGACGGCATCGATGCCGTGCTTGTCGAAATAAGGATTGTAAATCAGCGGCGCCTTGAAGGTTTCCGTGGGGTAGCCGAGATGGGCAATCAATCGGGTCGTGCCGCTGATCATGACAACCGTTCCTTCTCGCGCCGTGCATCGGCCTTGAGGTGAACGGTCATCCCTGAACGCGCCGATGCCTTGATCGCTTCGATGACGCGCAGTGTCTCCAGACCTTCCCGTCCGCTGACGAGTGGATTGGCGTTGCCACAGATGACGTCGCAGAAGTGATTGAGCTGAGCGGCAAGTGGCTCGACGGCATCGAAGGGCAGGCGCTCCTTGACGAGGCGTTCCAGCCAGTTCGCGGCCCCGGCGTTTGTCCAGAGCGTCATTTGCGGAATGGAGAGCGAGCCGGCGGTGCCGCCGATCTGATAGCATATCTGATCCTGCCGGGGATAAGACGGGTTCTCACCCGCCGTCATTTCCCAACTCCAGGGTGATGCTGCAGCGTCCGACACGTTGAACGTGGCGAGGACGCCGCTTTCGAAGCGCATCACCACGACAGCCGTGTCTTCGACCGGATACCCACGTGCCGAACTTGACTGCATGGCGTGTACACTTTCGACATTCCCGAAGAAGTACCGGAAGAGATCGACGTCATGGATCATGTTGATGAGGATCGGGCCGCCGCCTTCTTCGCGCCGCCACTGAACGGTGAAGTAGTCTTCCGGCTTGGCAACCCAGAAGGTGCCCTGCGCCGTCAGCACCTTGCCGAGCCGTCCCGTCTCCAGAGCGGCTTTGACGGCTTGAACCATGGGGTTATGGCGGCGGTGATGACCGACGAGGATCGGCACACCTGCGGCCTCCGCCGAGGTAACGATGATTTCGGCGCCAGCGGCATCGTCGGCGATAGGCTTTTCGATGAGCGCCGGCAGTCCTGCTCGAACCGCTTCAAGGGTATTTTCGACATGCAACTGGTTCGGTGTCGCGATAACAACGCCGTCGAGCGAGCCGCCTGCGAGCGCTGCGGCAAGCGAAGGAAACCATGGCGCCTTCTTCCCTGCCGCATATTCGCGGGCCGCGTCCGTTGGATCGATGATCGCGGCAAGTGCCGTGCGCCGTTCGGCGCCGATCGCCTCGATATGGCGCTTGCCGATCAGGCCCGCGCCCATGACCGCGATTTTCAGGGATGCCGTCTGCTGGTGGGTCGCCATTGCACTCGAACCTAGTTACGCAGGATTTCGCCAAGAAACTGGCGGGTGCGCTCGTGGCGCGGATTGGTGAAGAACTCGGCCGGGTGCGCCTCCTCGACGATCGCGCCGCTGGCCATGAAGATGACCCGGTCGGCGACCTGCCGCGCGAAGCCCATTTCATGGGTCACGCAGATCATCGTCATGCCCTCTTCGGCGAGACTGATCATCGTATCGAGCACTTCCTTGACCATTTCCGGGTCAAGCGCCGAGGTTGGCTCGTCGAACAGCATCACCTTCGGGCGCATGCACAGCGCCCGGGCGATCGCCACACGCTGCTGCTGGCCGCCGGAAAGCTGGACCGGATATTTGTTGGCCTGCTCGAGGATCTTCACTCTGGCGAGCAGCGAGCGGGCGCGTTCCTCGGCTTCGGCCTTTCCTGCGCCAAGCGCCCGCATCGGTGCCAGCATGCAGTTTTCGAGCACCGTCAGATGCGGGAAGAGATTGAACTGCTGGAAAACCATGCCGACTTCGCGGCGGATCGCATCGATCGCCTTGGCCTGGTTGCCAAGCAGGATGCCGCCAACGCGGATCTCGCCTTTTTCGTAGCTCTCCAGATGGTTGATGCAGCGGATCAAGGTCGATTTGCCGCTACCCGAGGGGCCGCAGAGCACGATCCGCTCGCCGGTGCGTACCGACATGTTGATGTCGTGCAGCGCCTGAAATGCGCCGTACCATTTCTCCACGTGGCTCATGGTGATCATGGTTTCGGTCGATGATGTGGAAAGGCTGGTCATGGTCTGGTTCCCATCGCGGCGGTCAGCGGGCGGCAGAGGCGGCGAAGCGCCTTTCAAGCCGCGCACCAAGGATCGTCAGCGGGCAGCACATCAGGAAATACAGCGCGCCGACGATGCCGAAGACGGTCAGCGGCTCAAAGATCTGGTTGGAGATCATGTTGCCGGCGCGGGTGAGCTCGGTGAAACCGACGATCGAGGCGAGCGACGTTCCCTTGATCAGCTGTACGAGGAAGCCGACGGTGGCGGGGAGCGAGATACGGATCGCCTGCGGCAGGATCACGTCCTTCATCCGCGACATATATTTGAGGCTGAGGGCCTTTGCCGCCTCGGTCTGGCCGCGCGGTACGGCATCGATGGAGCCGCGCCAGATTTCGCCGAGATAAGCACTGGCATGGAGCGTCAGGCCGATGGCGACCGCCAGCCAGGCGTCGAGCTTCAGCCCGATAAGGGCGAGGCCGTAATAGACGACGAAAAGCTGCATCAGCAGGGGGGTGCCCTGGAAAACGGCGATATAACCGGCCGTCGCCCGTTCCAGCAGCGGGATCTGCGACGTGCGCGCCAGCGCCACGCCGAGCCCGGCGATGCCGCCGCAGACGAAGCCGATGGCCGAAAGAAGAACGGTCCATTTCAGGCCGATCAGGAGGAAGACGAATTCTTCTCTGCCCATGGTTGCCTCCTACTTGACCGGATAGGTGAAATAGCGGGCCGAAAACAGCGCGAAGAGGCGCATCATCAGCCAGGAGATGACGAGGTAGAAAAGCGTCACCGTGAAATAGACCTCGAAGCTTCGGAAGCTGTCCGACTCGATGCGCTGGGCGACGGATGTCAGTTCATAGGCCGAGATCGCCGAAACGATGCTGGTCGAGAGCGTCAGTAGCACGAACTGGCTGGTCAGCGACGGGAAAATCGCCCGCAATGCCGGCTTCAGGATGATAAGACGGAAGACCTGTGCCTTATGCAGGCCAAGCGCCAGCCCGGCCTCCATCTGGCCCTTGGGCACCGATTGCACGCCGCCCCTGATGATCTCGATCGCGTAGGCGCCGCCATTGATGCCGAGCGCAATGATCGCCGTCGGCGTCGGATCGAGCCGGATGCCGGCAAGCGGCAGGGCGAAATAGAGGAAGAAGATCTGCACCAGAAACGGCGTGTTGCGGATCAGCTCGACAAAACCAATGATCAGCCAGCGGACCGGTTTCAGCGGGGAATCCCTCAGTGCCACGCCGCCAATGCCGATGACGATTGCGAGCAGCATGCCGCAGATCGCCAGGAGAAACGTGCCGAGGCAGCCAAGCAGGAGGCTCGGAAGTCCATCGATGACAGGCGTAAAATCCAGCTGGTAGTTCATGTTTTCGCCGCTCCCACCATACCTGCCATAGCATCGATGGCGAGTTCATAGCCGCGGGCGCCGAAACCGATCATGATGGCGGTGGCGATGCGCGACACGAGGGACTTGTGGTAGATTTCCTCGCGGGCATGGACATTGGAAATATGCAGCTCGATCTTCGGCGGATCGAAGGTTTTCAAGGCGTCGAGAAGTGCGATCGAGGTGAATGTATAGGCCGCCGGATTGATAATGATACCGCAGGCTTCCTTGCGGGCCTGATGGATGCTTTCCACCAGTTCCCCTTCGAAATTGGTCTGGCGGAAATCGACCTCGAAACCCAGGCTCGTTGCCTTGGAGAGGCACATCTGCCGGATATCGGCGAGCGTTGTTGAGCCATAAATGCTGGGCTCGCGTTCACCGAGCAGGTTCAAGTTCGGTCCGTTGAGGACGAAGATGGTCTTGGTCATGTCGCGAATCTCAAACGGGATAGATTTCGGGCGCAGGGCCGGATTGGCGGGCATCGCGATGCCCGCCTTGGGTTTGGATAGTTGCGAGCTTTTGGCTCAGTTGACGGCGAACGGAATGCCTTCGAGCTTCTCCGGGAATTCCGGTACCGGCACCTTCATCCACTTGTCGTAGATTTTCTTCAGCTCGCCATTGGCCTTGATCTTGTCGACGAAGGCGTTGATCGAGGCGTTGATTTCCTTCTCGCCAAGGCGGGTGCAGGCGCCGTTGTAGAGCTTCTGGAATTCAAGCTTGTTCTCGAATTCGCCCGGGCGGGCCTTCTCGACGCGATCCATGTAGAAGATGTTGCCGCCGAGGGCCTGCACCTGGCCGGAGACCAGCGCCTGGACGCTCGGTGCATCGCCATCGAAGCGGCGGATGGTTGCCGTCGTCGGGGCGTTCTTGGTCACCTGCGTGTCCTGTGCAGCGCCTTTGGCTACGCCGATCGTCAGGTTTGCCATGTCGTCGTTGGTTTTGATCGACATCGTTTTCGGCGCGATCAGAACGATGGCATTGGCGACATAGGGCTTGGAGAACTGGACGGCCTTGGCGCGGTCCGGCAGCATTGCCATGGTGGCGAACAGCACGTCCACGCGGCCGGTCGTCAGGGCCGGAATGCGGTTATTGACCTCGAGCGGCACGAATTCGACCTCGACGCCGAGTTCCTTGGCATAGAGCGCGGCGATGTCGGCGTCGAGACCATCCTGCTTGCCGGCGCTGGTGACGAAGCCCCAGGGCGGATTGTCGCCCTGAATGCCGACGATCAGCTTTCCGCGCGCCTTGATTTCGTCCGGTGTGATGGCGGCTGCCGGGTTCGCGAGCCCGATCGCGGTCACGAGAGCCGCTGCTCCCAGCATCGCATTACGGCGTGTCAGCATCGATTTGAACATGTGTTTCCTCCTCCGTTAGCCGGCCGTCCGACTGCAGCAGTCATCCTCTCCCCGACCGTATGCCGCCATAATTGCCAGAGGCGCGATTTCAAATCAACCTATTTTTCATAAAACCTATGATGATTCATAATTCACCAACTGAATTGAAATCCTCACGACATTCTGCATAATGCCTATAGCCGATTTCCGCGGATACCTGCGTAGCCGCCCATCCGGCGGCACAGCATGAAAGGATTCCAGATATGAAGACCTCGAGTGCCACCGTGAGCATCAGCGGCGAGTTGCCCGAAAAGCTCGAGGCCATCGCCAAGGCTGGTTTCGACGGCGTGGAGATTTTTGAGAACGACTTTCTGGCCTATGACAGCAGCCCTGCCGAGGTCGGCCGCATGGCGAGAGACCTCGGTCTGGAGATCACGCTGTTTCAGCCTTTCCGCGACTTCGAGGGCATGCCGGAGCCACTGCGCGGCCGGACATTCGATCGCGCCGAGCGCAAGTTCGATGTGATGCAGGAACTCGGAACAGACCTCGTGCTCGTCTGCTCCAATGTGTCGTCCGTAGCCCTTGGCGGCATCGACCGTGCCGCCGCCGATTTCCATGAGCTCGGAGAGCGCGCGGCGCGAAGAGGGCTGAAGGTCGGCTACGAAGCACTTGCCTGGGGCCGCTTCATCAACGACCATCGCGACGCCTGGGAAATCGTGCGCCGCGCCAATCATCCCAATATCGGGTTGATCCTGGACAGCTTCCACTCGCTGTCGCGCAAGATCGATGTCAATTCGATCCGTTCCATCCCGCCGGAAAAGATATTCATCGTCCAGCTCGCCGATGCACCGCTGATCGACATGGATCTGCTCTATTGGAGCCGTCATTTCCGCAACATGCCGGGAGAGGGCGATCTGCCGGTCTCGGCCTTTGCCGAGGCGGTCGCCGCAACCGGCTATGATGGCTATTTTTCGCTGGAGATCTTCAACGACCAGTTCCGTGGCGGTTCGACGCGCGAAATCGCGGCCGATGGCCACCGCTCGCTGATCTATCTCGGTGACCAGGTCAGCCGGAGCACCAAGACAGCAATCGGGGCCTCCATGCCGCCGCGTGCCCCCGCCGAAGGGATCGGTTTCATCGAGTTCGCGACCGACGAGGACGAGGCCGGCGAACTCGAGGACCTGCTCAAGGCGCTTGGTTTCCGCAAGGCGGGCGTGCATCGCTCCAAGAGGGTAAGCCTTTACCAGCAGGGCGCGATCCGCATTCTCGTGAATGTCGATCCGGCCGGTTTCGCCAACGCCGCCTATGCTGTGCATGGCACTTTTGCTTACGCAATGGCACTGGTTGTCGATGATGCCGACGCGGCCTACAGGCGGGCGCTGGCGCTGGATGCCGAGCCTTTCCGCCAGACCGTTGCCGGAGGCGAGCTGGAAATCCCAGCCATTCGCGGTGTCGGTGGGGGGCTGATCTATCTGATCGACGGCAAGAGTCCGCTCGGCCATTTTTCCGAAATCGATTTCGAACCGGTGGAGGACGATGGCAATGCGGATGCAGGGCTTCTCGATGTCGATCACATTGCGCAGACCGTTTCCTACGACGAGATGCTGACCTGGATGCTGTTCTACACCTCGATCTTCGAGACCCGGAAAACGCCGATGGTCGATATCATCGATCCCGGCGGCGTGGTGCGCAGCCAGGTCATCGAAAATGCCAGCGGATCGCTTCGCATCACCATGAACGGCGCTGAAAATCGCAGAACGCTTGCCGGTCACTTCATCGCGGAGAAATTCGGCTCAGGCATCCAGCATCTGGCCTTCTCGACAGCCGATATCTTCGCCACCGCCAAAGCCCTGCGTGAAAAGGGCTTCAAAGCCTTGCACATCTCGCCCAACTACTACGATGACGTCGAGGCCCGCTTCGGGCTCGATCCCGATCTCAGCGAACGGCTGAAGGCAGAAAACATCCTTTATGATCGCGACGACGAGGGTGAGTATTTCCAGCTCTACAGCGGGACCTACGGGGAGGGGTTCTTCTTCGAGATCGTCGAGCGCCGTGGCTATCGCGGCTACGGCGCGCCGAACGCGATCTTCCGGATTGCGGCGCTGAAGAAGCAGATGCGGCCGGACGGCATCCCGAAGGACGCCTTCTGACTGCCATCGCTAGGCGATGCGGCCGCTTTTCACCACATGTTCAACGCCGCTCAATATGTGGCGGCGGATAACGGCGCGGGCGCCCTCGACGTCCCGCTTCAGCGCGAGTTCGAAGAGGAGCCTGTGATCGTCGACAACCGCTTTGCCGCGAAAACTCTGAGCCAGCATATGATAGCGCAGGAAACGGTCGAAGACGGAGGACAGCGTCTCCATCAGCGTCGCCGAATTACAGGCGGAGACGATCGCCTGATGAAACTCCCAATCGTAGCGGACCCAGTCGATCGTGCGCGAGGCGTCGCCGGCAAGCAGCCTCTTTTCGGCGGCCGCAAGCTTGTGGTGCGCGGCGACGATGCGCCCTTCCCATTCGAGATTCCCCGCGGCAAATGACAGGCCGATGGCATGGGTCTCCAGCACAGTGCGAAGATCGGCGAGTTCCTCCAACTCCTTGAGCGAAGCGGGGCTGACTTCGAAGCCGCGCTGGCCTTCGGCGAGCACCAGGTTTTCGGTGGTCAGGCGGCTCAGGATCTCGCGCAGCGACGACACACTGATCGAATAGTGCTCCTTGGCCTGCTCCAGCTTGATCTTCGCACCCGGCGCCAATGTCCCGGAGATGATATCCTGACGAATTTGCCGGGAGACGACGTCGCTGACAGTCTCGGAATGTTCACCGGTCACTTTGAGCATTGATTCCTCTACGTCCCGCACCATCGTGCGTGGAATACATTATCCTGCCGATAGGCGAATGGTCGCCAGTGAACCCTTGCTCAGCGCATGCTCGACGCCCTGCTGAATATGCCGCTGCAATATTCTCTTCGCCGTCGTGATGTCGCGCTGAAGAGCGGCCTCCAGCAGTTGCTTGTGCTCTTCTTCCGCAACGCCGCCGCGATAGGACAATGCCACCATCTGATATCGCAGATATTTGTCGAACACCGCCGAATGTGTTTCCATCAGCAGGCGCGATCCGCAGGCCGAGATCAGAGCCTGGTGAAACTCCCAGTCGTAGCGCTTCCAGTCTTCCGCCCTACTGGTATCGCCCGAGGCCATCACCTCTTCCATGCGCGCCAGCTTGTAATGGGCCGAGACCAGCCGCGCTTCCCATTCGACATCGCCCTGTTCGAAGGCCTGCTCCAGCGCGTGCTCCTCGAGAAGCAGACGCAGCGCTGCGGTCTCTCTCAGGTCGGCGACCGAAACACGCGCGACTTCGAAGCCGCGCTGCCCCTCGGCAACGACGAGGCCTTCCGATGTCAGGCGGTTGAGAATCTCTCTCAGTGTGCTGACGCTGGTTTGGTAGGCGATTCTCAGATTTTCAAGCTTGAGCTTCTGCCCCGGAGAAAGCCGCCCGAAAATGATATCCGCCCTTATTTGCCGATAGCCGCTCTCTGCGACGGTCTCGTTTGAGATTTCGTTCAACGGCCATTACCTCTGATATTCCCATTTTCTTCATATATAACGGAATAAGTATGCCGTATTCAACAAGCGAAAACGCGATTGGCGGCCGTTCTGCGGGTACTGAACCCTGATTGCCGAACCAGGGTGGCGCGCTGCGCGTCTTGACGGCCGGGATATTAGCGTCGTAACTGCATCCGACGGTTCCCGGAGGAAGTCTCCGACGGGATTAATAGGGAACACGGTGCGGACGACCCAAAAGGGACCAAGACCGTGGCTGCCCCCGCAACTGTAAGCGGATTGCCGATCATCACGGGAGACCAGCCTGCTGGATGTCTCCCTTGGGCCGCAAGGCCATGCCACTGCGATGTTATCGCGGGAAGGCAGATGAGAGGCGAATATTCGCGAGCCAGGAGACCTGCCGTCAAACACGATCCAATCAGCCGGGCGGGGATGCCTGGAAAGGAACAGACATGTTTGACCTGACCCTTCGCCGATACATGGCCTCCATCCGCCTCGATTGGGCTTTCCGCGTCCGCGCTGCGTGAGCAGTCACGCCGTGTTCCGCGGCGTCGTGCTGCCCGCTTCTCCTAAATCGAGGTCCCATGCGCCAGATTATCGCCACGCTCACATTTGCCCTCGGCCTGACCGGCTTCGCCGGTACAAGCCTTGCCGCCACGCAGTATCCTCTGACCCTCAACAACTGCGGGCAGCAGGTCACGTTCAAGAAGGCGCCTGAGAAGATCGTCTCGATCGGCCAGGGGATGACCGAAGTCCTGTTCTCGCTTGGTCTTGCCGGCAAGGTCGCCGGTACCGCCGTCTGGGTCGGGCCGGTCCTGCCGCAATATGCCGATGCAAATAGCAAGATCAAAAGGCTCGCCGACAACGATCCAAGCTTCGAGGCCGTCGTCGGTCAGGAACCCGATCTGGTCGCCGCCGAATTCGAATGGCATGTCGGTGCGCAAGGCTCTGTCGGCAAGCGCGAGCAATTCGCCGATCTCGGCATCAATACCTACATCGCGCCTGCCGACTGCGTCGCCAAGATCAATGCCGATGGCGGTGATGGCGTTCGCAAGGAGCTGTTCACGATGGACCTGATCTATCAGGAGATCGCGGAGCTCTCCGAAATTTTCGACGTCAAGGATCGCGGCGATGCCCTGATCGCCGATCTGAAGAAGCGTGAGGCTGCAGCCGTTGCCTCGATCTCGGGTGCCTCGGGCAAGAACCTGCCCGTTGTCTTCTGGTTCTCCAGCAAAGAGGTCAAGGGCGACGCCTTCATCGCCGGCAAGAACAGCGCTCCGGCCTATATTCTCAAGACGGTCGGCGCGAAGAATGTCGTCACGACCGAAGAGGAATGGCCGTTGGTCGGCTGGGAAACGATTGCCCAGGCAAATCCTGCCGTCATCGTCCTCGCGACCATGGACCGCCGCCGCTATGCCGCCGATGATCCGAAGGTAAAGATCGATTTCCTGGAGAGTGATCCGGTTACCAAGGAACTCGAGGCCGTCAAGAACAAGCATTTCGTGATGATGGACGCCCAGTCGATGAACCCGACGATCCGCACGATCGACGGCATCGAAACGCTGGCAAACGGCATCAAGACCTTCGGCCTTACGCAGTGAAAGTTGCCGCTTCCTGGCAACGCCGGTGGTGGGCGCTCGTTGCGCTCACCGCCGCCGCCGTTCTCCTCCTTGGCGTCATGATCAGCCTTGCCGTCTCGATCGGCGAGATTGCGATCCCAGTTGCGACAACCGCCAAGGCGGTTTCGAACCGGCTGTTTGGAACGGCGTTCGAACTCAGCCGCATCCACGAAGGCGTCATCTGGGACTACCGGCTCAGCCGCGCTTTGGCGGCGGCCAGTGCGGGCGCTTCTCTCGCCCTCTGCGGTGCCATCCTCCAGGCGCTTCTTCGCAACCCGCTCGCCGAACCTTACGTGCTCGGCATTTCCGCCGGCGCCTCGACCGGGGCCGTCTGTGTCATGATCCTCGGACTCGGCTATGGCGTTCTTTCGTTGTCGGGTGGTGCCTTTATCGGTGCGGTGGTGGCCTTCCTGCTTGTCGGCATTCTTGCGACAGGCACCGGGGGCTCCAGCGAACGGATCATTCTCTGCGGGGTTGCCGGCTCGCAGCTCTTCAATGCGCTCACCTCCTATATCGTCACGACATCCGCAAATGCGGAACAGGCGCGCGGCGTGCTGTTCTGGCTCCTGGGGTCGATGAGCGGCGTCCGCTGGCCCGATGTCTATCTGTCGGTGCCGATCGCGATCGCCGGCTTCGCCGCCTGCCAGTTCCACGCCCGCGCGCTCGATGCATTTGCCTTCGGTTCGGATGCCGCCGCATCGCTCGGCGTTGCCGTGCGGCGGGTGCAGATCGTTCTTTTCGGCATCACCGCGATCATGACTGCGGCCGTCGTCAGCATGGTCGGTTCTATCGGGTTTGTCGGCCTCGTCATCCCGCATGCCGCCCGCTTCATCGTTGGCCCGTCCCACAGCCGTCTCCTACCGGCCACGGCGCTCGGCGGTGCGATCTTCATGGTCGGGGCCGATATCGTTTCCCGGATCATCATCACGCAACAGATCTTGCCGATCGGTGTGGTCACCGCGCTTTTCGGCGCCCCAGCTTTCGCGATCATCCTCTATCGCGTCGGGAGAAGTGCATGAGCATCTCCATCGATACCGTGTCCTATTCGGCCGGCGACACCTTAATCATCGATGGCATCACGCTATCGGTGACCCCAGGTAAGGTGCTTGGTCTGCTGGGCCCGAACGGCTCGGGAAAGTCCAGCCTGCTGCGGCTAATCTGCCGCCTGCGCCGCGTCGATAGCGGCGTTATCCGTCTCGGCGAGGACGACGTCGCCATCCTCTCTAGAGCCAGTCTCGCCCGGCGCGTTGCTCTCGTCGAGCAGCAATCGGCAACCGATACGCCGCTGACCGTGCGTGACGTCGTCCAGCTCGGGCGCACGCCGCATCGCGGCCTGCTTTCTGCCTGGGATGCGGGAGATGATGCGGCCGTCGACATGGCCCTGGAGCGGGTCGACATGAAACACCGCGCCGGACAGATATGGCAGACACTTTCCGGCGGGGAGCGTCAGCGCGTCCATATCGCGAGAGCTCTGGCTCAGACGCCGACCGAGCTCCTGCTCGACGAACCGACAAACCACCTCGATATCCAGCACCAGCTCGAAATTCTATCCCTCGTGTCGAAACTCGGGACGACCTGCATCATTGCCATGCATGATCTCAATCTCGCAGCGATGTTCTGCGACAGCCTCGCCGTGCTGCAGAAGGGTAAAGTGGTTGCATTAGGAACCACATGGGAGGTTTTGAACGAAGATCTGATTGCCCGCGTCTTTGGCGTCCGGGCGTATGTCGAGCAATCGGCGGTGCACGGCCGCTACAACATTCAATATGCGATAGACTGAAGATGGCCTTGAGCCGCTGCCTGAGGTTCATGGAGAATTGCCGGCGCGCGCAATTGGGAGTGTTGCGCCAGTTTGCCGGGATGGCATTTCACTGGAAGTTCGCTACAGTAGATCCCGATGAACTGGAGCATGGTCATGACCGAACGTCGTCAGCTTCCTCTGCATCCCGTCTCAACGGGTGCCGCGGCAGCCTGGATTGCCATGACAGCGGGCTCCAGCGTCGTCCTTAGTCTCTATTTCGCATGCGTCACGCCCTTCGTTGCGCTGTCGGCGGTTTCCGCCATGGCGCTTCCGCGGCAAATGGCGATCTATGCGGTTCTGCTCGCATGGCTGGGCAACCAGGTGGTGGGTTATCTCATTCTCGGCTACCCGCAGGCCTGGGACAGCTAAGCCTGGGGTCTCGCCATCGGCGTGGCTGCTGCTACCTCTCTCCTGGCGGCATTTGTTGTTATCAGGCTTCAGACCGGCATCTTTGCTATGGCTGCCGGCACGTTTCTGGCTGCCTTCGTGGTGTATGAAGGCGTCCTCTTCGCAGCGACGTCCGTCCTGCCATCGGGCCAAGGCGCGTTTTCTATTGCCGTCATTTCGCAGGTGCTGGTGATCAACGCTGCCGCTGCTGCCGCTCTTGCGCTCGCCCATTTTCTCGCCGCGGCCTTGCGGCTGCTGTTTGTCACGGCAGACGCACCGATGCTGCGATAGAGCGCTTTCATCGGCAACGGGCATATGTGGTGTCGGCGTGTCTCTTCCGGTGATTTGTTCTTCCGTCCGGTCGTGGCGGGCAACGGTTTTTCAATCTGAACCGCGACCTTGAACGGATCTGTGTTTCAGTCCGTTCGATCGTCTCTATGCTGGGCTCTTCGACGCGCCCCAGAATACGAGGACTTTCATGACGGCCCTGAACGACGCCAACCCATCCGGCAGTGCGCTGCCTGTGCTTGATATCTCGCGGTTTCACGGCCGGGAACGCGAGGCTTTCGTCGCAGAGCTTCGCCATGTGCTTCATGATCACGGCTTCTTCTATCTCACCGGGCACGGGGTCGAGCAGGCTTTCATCGACGATGTCATTGCCGCGTCCAAAAGGTTCTTTGCGCTTCCGATGGACGAGAAGCTGAAGATCGAGATGATCAAGTCACCGCATTTTAGAGGATACAATCGCGCCGGGCAGGAACGCACGCGCGGCGAACAGGATTGGCGCGAGCAGCTCGACATCAACACCGAAGGTACGGCTGCGAAGATCGGTCCCGCCACGCCGCCATGGAAATGGCTTCAGGGCCCGAACCAGTGGCCGGAAGCCCTTCCTGAACTGAAACCGCTTCTTCTCGCCTATCAAGCGGAAGTGACAAGGATCGGCATCGATATTTTGAAGGCCATCGCTGTTGCGCTCGACCAGCCGGAAGATGTCTTCGCCGGTATCTACGATCCGCAGCCGTCGCAGCTTCTGAAGATCATCCGGTATCCGGGCCGGGATGTCGCCGAGACCGATCAGGGCGTCGGGGCACACAAGGATGGCGGCTTCGTCACCGTTCTTCTCCAGGACAAGACGCCCGGCCTGCGCGTCCGCACAGAGGCCGGTGATTGGATCAGCGCCCCGCCGGTTCCCGGCACCTTCGTCATCAACACGGGCGAACTCCTTGAACTGGCGACAAACGGTTTCGTCCGTGCAGACGTTCACGACGTCGTCGCACCACCCCGTGGCGTCGAGCGGTTCTCCGTGGCGTTCTTCCTGGGCTCGCGTCCCGATGCGACGATACCGGTGATCGAGCTTCCCGAAGCGCTTCGCAGCAATGAGCGTGGCGTGACCGCGGATCCGCTGAACCCGATCTTTCGCGAAGTCGGGATCAATCAGCTGAAGAGCCGCCTGCGATCTCATCCTGATGTCGCTCAGACCCACCATGCCGATCTGGCGAAATCAATTCTCGGATCGTAGCCCGCCCGAAGCCGGGCTGGCAACACTTCCAGTTTCCTAGATGCCGGAACCATCGAGGTTCTGATGGTCGTCGCCCGCCCAGGGCGCCGGCATCGAGCTGCGTCCGAGATTTGCGGAAGGCATCGGCATCCAGCACTTCAATTCCGGTTCGGCATATTCGATGATCTGCCCGGGCGAGGAATCCGACGCGCGCCAGCCTTCGCCGCCAAACTGATCGCCATTCGACCAATAGGCGAGATCGACTTCCGCCGATCCCTGTTCGGACGGACGGATCGTCACCAGAATCCGGCTGCCGTCTCTCGGCGCTCTTGCCATCTGGCGCCAGCGGTCCAACTCTTCCACCGTTTTCTCCTCCTGCCTTGATACGCTTGTAAATGTCGTCCTGACATCGGGAACGGTCAACTTAAACTTTCAGCAAAACCGGCGAACCGATGCCAACTTCCAGGGATAGGCCGCGCGCCCCAGAAGATGCTGGCCTTTTCGTATTTCAGGCGCTAGCGCTGTGGCTCAGACGAGATCGAGCATGAAAGGGCATTTGAATGGTCGAGAGAATTGGCTTGGCGGCGCGCTGGAGCGACGCAGTGGTCGTCGGAAACCTGATCTTCCTCGCCGGCCATACGGCTGAAACCACCCGTGGCCAGCCGGTGCGGCTGCAGACCGAAGATGTTCTGGCCAGCCTCGACGATACGCTGGCGCAGGCGGGCGTCAGCAAGGAAAATCTCGTCAGCGTCACCATCTACCTCTCCGACATTTCGGGGTTTGACGAGATGAATGCGGCTTGGGATGCGTGGGTGCCGGTGGGACATGCGCCGGCTCGTGCAACGGTCGAGGCCAGGCTGGCTTCGCCTGACCTCTTCGTTGAAATGACGGCGATCGCGGCGAAGTAATCGCCCCGTCAGTCTTGCAAATCAGATGCGCGATCAGCGGGCACTGAAGGCGACCTTGGCGATCTCATTGGCCAGCTGGTCCTGTGTGTAGGGCTTTCCAAGCCTTGCGACGTCCAGATCGACCCCTGGGGGAAGTTCCGCGTAGCCGGACGCGATGAGGATCGGCAGGGCCGGCGCGATGGCGCGCACAGCTCTCGCCAGATCGCCGCCGGTCATGCCGGGCATGGAATAGTCGGTGATGACAAGATCGAAGGCCGATCCGTCACCGAAAAATTCCAGCGCCTCCGTTCCGGAATGGGCTTCGACGACGTCATGTCCGAGATCCATCAGCATGTCGGCAGAGCTCATCGCGATGAGAAGGTCGTCATCGACAAGCAATATCCGCTTCGGCCCTGACGCATTGCTGGCGGCCTGTGGCGGGATGACGATCAATTCGGGCTGTGCAGCGCTGGAGATCGATACAGGTATCCACAACTCGGCCGTCGTGCCCTTGCGAACTTCGCTGGTCAGTTTGAGGTCGCCCTTCAGCTGGGATGCAAGGCCATGGATCATCGACAGGCCGAGACCGGTTCCCTTGCCGAGCTCCTTGGTAGAGAAGAACGGCTCGATTGCCTTTTTCAGGGTCTCCTCGTCCATTCCGTGGCCCTGGTCGGCGACGGAAAGGATGACATAGCTGCCAGCCGCGAGCTCTGCCGTCCCGGATATCTGCTCGGATTGTCTAAGTTCGATACGAATGGTGCCGCCGTCCGGCATAGCGTCACGGGCATTGACGGCGAGATTGAGCAGCGCCAGTTCGACCTGGTTTGCGTCTGCGGAGACGAGGGGAAGATCATCCGGCACCACGGTTTCGACAACGATAGTCGAGCCGACGGAGCGCTTGAGAAGGTCTTCCATGCCAAACACCAGCGCCCGCATATCGACCGGGTCGATGCGAAGATCCTGCCGCCTGGAAAAGGCCAGCAGACGCTGAGTCAGCGACGCGCCTCTCCTGGCGCCCTGCTGGGCGCCATCGATCAGGCGCAGCGCCTTGGCGTCGTCTCCCGCATGTTTGCGCAGAAGTTCAAGATTGCCGAGAACTGCCATGAGAAGATTGTTGAAATCATGCGCGACCCCGCCGGTCAGCTGGCCGATCGCCTCCATCTTTTGAGCCTGCCGCAACTGTTCTTCGGCGCGCTCGCGCTGGCTCACCTCTGCCATGACGACCGCGTGCGCCTGTTCCAGCTCGCGGGTGCGCTCGGCGACACGCTCTTCTAGCAGCTCGTTCAGCTGCCGCTGGTGTTCCTCCGCCTTGAGGCGGTCGGTAATGTCAGCCGAAACGCCGACAAGTTTGATCGCCTTGCCCCACCGGTCCTTGTAGAGCTGCGCCCGGATTTCGGCCCAATGCACCGAGCCGTCTTTCCAGATTGTCCGGTACTCGATCGAATAATCCGCTCCGCTTTCGATCGTCGCCCGGACGGCGGTCTGCATCCGGCCGACATCCTCTGGGTGAATGATAGCGAGCAGATCGGTATACGAAAACGCATCGTCCGGGCTGCGTCCGAAAATCGCTTTGCAGGTCGCCGATGTGGTCAACTCGTTGGTGGTGAGATCGAGCTCCCAGGCGCCGAGCCGGCCGGCGCCAAGAGCGGTCTGCAGTCGGCGTTCACCCTCATCAAGAGCCTCGATCCGCGATCGTGCCTCATATTGCCGCCGGCGCCCGCGCATGGCGGAACGCGCCACGCTGATGAAAGTGGTCGCATGGAACGGGCGCTCAACGAAGCTGACATTTCCGAGCACTTCCGAGAGCCGGGCGGCAGCCGGATTGCGTTCGGGGCCGCCACCGCGATTGGTGAGGATGATGAAGGGAAGGTCGGACCAGCTCGGCTGCACTTCGATCCAGGCGGAAACGGCGCGCAGATCGGCGGAACGAAATGCTTCCTCGGTGATAACGGCAAAGGCGACAGCGTCGCCAAGGTTGGCGGCAAAGGACGGCAGATCGAACACGATCCTTGCCTTGATGCCTGCCTCCTGCAGGAGCGACGCTGCAATTTTCGAATCCCGGCCGACTGGAGCGTAGATCAGGCCGATGGTATCGCTGTTAGGAATCGGTGCCGTCCTCATCTGACAATGGAAGGAGCGGCTGTCTTTCTCCAACAAAATTCGGGACGCCGCGTAGTACGCCCTGGAACCCCGAAAGTGGTTCGCCAAGCGACAGTCCGGCATTGGAAATTCGAAATTCGCGGATGGTATCCTCGTGCGGTCCGGTTCGCTTCTTGATCACGGAGACCGCGCGGCGCACCTTGCCCAAGGCCTCGAAATACCGGAGCAGGATGACGCTGTCGGCGAGATAGGTGACATCGACGGGCGACTTCATGTCGCCGACAAGACCATGCTGGGCGACGGTCAGGAACGTATTGGCGCCTTGCCGGTTCAGATATTGAAGCAGCTCATGCATATGCAGAATGAGGGCGTTTTCCTCCGGCATCGCGGCCTGATAGCCGTTGATGCTGTCGATAATGACCGTTTTTGCGTCATAGCTCGCAACCCTGTCTCTGACACGCTGCGTAAACTCTCCCGGTGAAAGTTCGGCCGCATCCAGCTGCTCGATATGGATAGACCCATCGTCGCGCATCTTTTCAAGATCGATGCCCATCGACTTTGTTCGTGCGAAGAGGAGTCCCAGCTCTTCATCGAAAATGAAGATCGCGGCCCTCTCGCCCCGCTGCACCGCCGCATTGACGAATTGCAGGGTAAACAGGCTTTTGCCGGTACCAGCCGGGCCGATCAGCAAGGTGCTGGATCCTCGCTCGATGCCGCCGCCCAGAAGACGATCGAATTCGCGCAGCCCGCTGGAGAGAGTGGTCCGCTCGAACCCGGTCTTGTGCTCGACAGCGCGCAGGCGCGGGAAGACTGCGACCCCACCGGTTTTGATGACGAAGTCGTGGTAGCCGCCGCGGAACGACTGGCCGCGGTACTTGATGACCCTGAGGCGGCGGCGCTCCGACCCATAGTTGGGCGCCAGCTGCTCAAGATGGATGACGCCGTGGACGACGCTGTGCACGGTCTTGTCGAGGCTATCGGACGTCATGTCGTCGAGCAGCAGGACGGTCGCATCCGATCGCGAGAAAAAGTGCTTCAGCGCCAGAATCTGCCGGCGGTAGCGGAGCGAACTCTGCGCCAGCAGGCGGATTTCCGACAGGCTGTCGATGACGACACGCTGAGGCTTGATCCGCTCGAAGGCCTCGAAGATCAGCTTGGTCGTTTCTCCAAGTTCCAGGTCCGACGAATAGAGCAGGCTTTGCTGCTGGTCGGCGTCGAGCAGACTTTCCGGCGGCACGAGTTCGAAAATCTCGACCCGCGAGTCGATCTCCATACCGTGCGACCTGGCGCAATCACGAAGCTCCTCATCGGTTTCGGAGAGGCTGATGTAGAGACAACGCTCGCCGAGTGCGGCACCCTCGAGAAGGAACTGCAGCGCGATCGTCGTTTTCCCCGTGCCGGGAGATCCTTCGAGCAGAAATACATGTTTGCGGGTAAACCCGCCGGCAAGCACATCGTCGAGGCCCTGGACGCCAGTCTCTGCCTTGCTCATCAATACCTTATCCATGCTTCCTCCGAATTCGCTAAAATAGTTAGGGCGGATAGCACATGGAAACAAGGCGGTAGCCGCGCACGAAACCGGGTGTCATCGAGGCGCAGGCGCTACTGATTTCGGGCAGCACTAGCGGGTGCCGCGAGCGTCGAGACGTTTGGCCGGCCGCCGCATGCCCGTTTCAGGGCTGCGGCGGCTAGCGTCCGTTTACTTGGCGATCTTGTCCTGGGTCTTGGTCTCGAAGTCCGAGGCATCGTGCCGCTCGTGCAGCTGTTCGGACGGGTCGCCATGGACGCGGTTGACCATCCGGCCGCGCTTGACGGCGGGGCGTTCGGCGATCTCCTGCGTCCAGCGCTGCAGATGCTTGTAGCTTGCGACGTCGAGGAACTCGCCGGCCTCGCCATAGGCCTTGCCCTGCGCAAGATTGCCGTACCACGGCCAGATCGCGATGTCGGCGATCGAATATTCGTCGCCAGCCATGTATTTGTTTTCGGCGAGCTGGCGGTCGAGCACATCAAGCTGGCGTTTGACCTCCATCGAGAAGCGGTCGATGGCATATTTGATGTGGATCGGTGCATAGGCATAGAAGTGACCGAAGCCGCCGCCGAGATAGGGCGCGGAGGCCATCTGCCAGAAGAGCCAGTTCATGGTCTCCGTCTGGGCCTTGTGATCTGCCGGAAGGAAGGCGCCGAACTTCTTCGCCAGATAGAGCAGGATCGATCCGCTTTCGAATACCCGGGTCGGCTCGGGGGTCGAATGGTCGAAAAGAGCAGGGATTTTCGAGTTCGGATTGACGTCGACAAAGCCGGAGCCGAACTGGTCGCCGTCACCGATCCTGATCAGCCAGGCATCGTATTCCGCGCCTTGGTGGCCGAGCGCCAGCAATTCCTCAAGCATGATGGTGACTTTGACGCCGTTCGGCGTGGCGAGCGAATAGAGCTGCAGCGGATGCTTGCCGACCGGTAGAACCTTGTCATGGGTTGGCCCGGCAATCGGCCGGTTGATATTGGCGAACTGGCCTCCATTGCCCTTGTCCCAGGTCCACACCTTGGGGACTTCGTATCCTGCCGGAAAATTGTCGGCGGGGTTCTTCTCTGCCATTTTATCGGTCCTTTTCAATCGGCGCATTCTGGTTCGGCTTAAGAACCTAACGACAAATGTCACGCTTTCAACTGCTTAACGACGGATATTGCTGCAAAGCGGCAAATGGGCGCTGGCGAAGAGAACAGGAGAGGGAAGGGCGTCCGTGCAGCCCTGCCTGGGAGACCATGCAGCGGCACCATTCGCGCGACGGAAGATGTGCCCGCAGGGCGGGCACATCGGTTTTCATCTGAAACTCAGGCCTTGAAGAAAGCCAGGAGGTCGGCGTTGATAACGTCGGCATGGGTGGTTGCCATGCCGTGCGGCAATCCCTTGTAGACCTTCAGCTCGCCCTTCTTCAGAAGCTTCGCCGAAAGCAAGGCGGAATCGGCGATCGGTACGATCTGATCGTCGTCGCCATGCATGACAAGGACGGGTACGTCGATCGTCTTGAGGTCGTCGGTGAAGTCGGTCTCGGAGAATGCCTTAATGCAATCGTAATGGGCCTTGGCGCCGCCCATCATGCCCTGGCGCCACCAATTGTCGATGACCCCTTCGGAAACCTTCGCGCCCGGCCGGTTGAAGCCATAGAAGGGACCGGCAGGAATATCGTGGAAGAACTGCGCGCGGTTGGCGACCAGCGCGGCGCGGAAGCCGTCGAACACCTCGATCGGCAGGCCGCCCGGGTTCTTGTCCGATTTCAGCATGATCGGAGGAACGGCGCCGAGCAGCGCCGCCTTGGCAACGCGGCCGCCACCGCCATGCTTGGCGACATAGCGCGCAACCTCACCGCCACCCGTCGAATGGCCGACATGGATGGCATCCTTCAGATCGAGATGCTTGGCGAGTTCGGCGACGTCGGATGCATAGGTGTCCATATCGTTGCCGGTTGCCGTCTGGCTGGAGCGGCCGTGACCCCGGCGGTCATGGGCGATGACACGGTAGCCCTTGTCGAGGAAGAACAGCATCTGGGCATCCCAGTCGTCTGCACTCAGCGGCCATCCATGGTGGAAGACGACCGGCTGGCCCTTGCCCCAGTCCTTGTAGAAGATCTGCGTGCCGTCCTTGGTGATGAAGGTATTGCTGCTCATCGTACTGTTCTCCTTTGGCGATTGCTTGGTCTTGGCTTCTGCGTTTTGGGCAAGCGGAATGGCGGCCGCGGCGGCGAGGCCCAGTCCGGCGGCCATCACGCCGCGGCGGGTTGCTTGAATGTCAAACTGGCTCATCTCGGATCTCCGTATTATATGTTTCGCAATATTTATTATCGCGATAAACAAAAGCTAACGCCTCACTCCGCGCTTGTCCAGAGAAATAATTATCGCGATAATATTTTTTGCGGTATATGGAGCGAGGACGACTGGAGATTGCCTATGCCACTGCCTCTCGATAACCAGCTTTGCTTTTCGCTCTATGCCACCAGCATCGCCATCAACCGCACCTACAAGCCGATGCTCGACGCGATGGGCATCACCTATCCCCAGTACCTGGTGCTGAATGCACTGGGCGAGGATGACGGCATGACGATCGGCGCCATCGCCGAGCGGCTGTCGCTGGAATCGAGCACCGTCACGCCACCGGTCAAGCGGATGGAGCAGGCTGGCCTTGTCGCGCGGCGGCGCAGCAAGGAAGACGAACGGCAAGTCCATGTCTGGTTGACGGATGCCGGAAAGGCTCTGCTGCAGCAGAGCAATTGTCTCGGCGAGACGCTGCTGGCCCGTTCAGGCCTATCGATGGAAGGCATTGGAGCGCTGAACGAGGACGTCAAGCGGCTTCGCGCCGCGCTGACGAGCGAAGAATAGCGGCATCGAGAACAGCTGGGGCTTGAGCCGCCTACGCAATGCGAGGCAGCCCAAGCGAGTCTCGACAATTGTTTGTCGTCACGGTAGCCGGCGCTACTCCGCCGCCAGCCGCGCGCCGGTCCGCCGGTAGGTTGCGCCCGGATGCGGGGCCACGAGCGTCGGCCCCTGGCCCCCCAGCTTTTCGCGAAGCGTGCCCTTGCGGTAATCGGTCTTGTAGACGCCGCGCCGCTGAAGCTCGGGGACGAGAAGATCGACGGCATCCTCGAAGCTCTCGGGGGTCACCGCGTAGGCGAGGTTGAAACCGTCGACGTCGGTATCCTCGACCCATTCCTGCATCAGGTCGGCGACCGTCGATGGCGAGCCGACGAAGACCGGACCGAACCCGCCGATGCCGACCCAGTCGGCCATCTCGCGCACTGTCCACTCCTTGTTCGGATCGATGGTGGTGAAGGTCTCGACTGCTGACTGCACCGCGTTCGTATGGCGATGGCGCAGAACTTCGTCCGGGCCGAACTGGCCGAAATCGATGCCGGTCCATCCCGAGATCAGGGTAAGGGCGCCTTCGAGCGAGGCATACTTCCGGTATTCGTTGAACTTGCGTTGTGCCTCCGCGTCTGTCTCGCCGAGGATCACGGTCTGCAGGTTGAAGGCGAGAATCTCGCGCGGATTGCGTCCGGCGCGTTCGGCCGCCTCGCGGACATTCGCGACATAGCGCTTCAGGACAGGCTTGGAGGGGGCAGCAACGAAGATGCATTCCGCGTGTGCACCGGCAAAGTCCTTGCCGCGGCTGGAGGCACCCGCCTGGTAGAGAACCGGCGTGCGCTGCGGCGATGGTTCGCTAAGATGGATTCCGGGCACCGTGAAATGCTTGCCGGCATGATTGATCGGATGGACCTTTTCAGGATGGGTGAAAATGCCGGCATCCCGGTCGCGCACCACGGCGTCATCTTCCCAGCTCCCCTCCCAAAGCTTGTAGCAGACGTCGAGATATTCATCGGCGAGATCATAACGGTCGTCGTGGTTCGTCTGCGCCGGCTGGCCGATATTCAGCGCGCCGCTGTTAAGATAGGAGGTGACGATGTTCCATCCGACCCGGCCCTTCGTCAGGTGGTCCAGTGTCGAGATCCGGCGGGCGAACGTATAGGGGTGCTCGAACGACAGCGAGGCCGTCAGGCCGAAACCCAGATGCTCGGTGGCGTAGGCCATGGTTGGAATGATCTGCAGCGGATCGTTGACCGGAACCTGTGCGGAATGGCGAAGGGCTGCATCGACATTGCCGTTCAGCACGTCGTAGACGCCGAGCACATCAGCAATGAACAACCCGTCGAATTTGCCGCGCTCCAGGGTCTTTGCCAGATGCACCCAGTAATCGAGATCCTTGTAGTTGGCGGATTTGTCGCGTGGATGCCGCCAGAGACCTGGCGACTGATGTCCGACGCAATTCATATCGAAGGCGTTCAGCCTGATTTCACGTGTCATACGATTGTTCCTGAAGCGGCGGCCGATCGATGTCAGGCCGCGGCGGTTTTCCGGTTGATGAAGCTGAAGGCCAGCACCGCAAAGATCAGCGTTCCTGTCGCGACCTGCTGCCAGTAGAAATTGAGGCCGGTCAGGAGCAGGCCGTTGGCGACGACGCTGAGAAGCAAGACGCCAAGGACGGTGCCGGGAATGTTGGGGCGGCCGAGCGGCGAAAGTGTCGTGCCGATGAAGGTTGCGCCGATGGCATTCAGAAGAAAGGCATTGCCCGAGGAGGGGATGTAGACGGTGACCGTCGCCGTCAGCACAAGGCCGGCGATCGCGGCGATCACGCCTGCCAGGATGAAGGTCGCACCGACGGGTATGCCAAGGTTGATCCCGGAATAGCGAACCACGCTTGGCTGGATGCCGATCGACAGCACTACGCGTCCGAAACGCGTCCAGGCCAGGATCGCGGCCGATGCGGCGATGACAGCTGCGGCGATCACCAGCGGCACCGGTACGCTGGCGATCGTCCCGTGCCCGAGAAACCGGAACGCATCAGGGATCCCTGATGGCGGAAGATAGACCGGATTGCCGCCGTTGGTCAGCAGCTGCTGGATGCTGCG
Source organism: Rhizobium sp. 05N430 (assembly GCF_056396985.1). Classification (NCBI taxonomy): domain Bacteria; kingdom Pseudomonadati; phylum Pseudomonadota; class Alphaproteobacteria; order Hyphomicrobiales; family Rhizobiaceae; genus Rhizobium; species Rhizobium sp. 05N430. The sequence continues at coordinate 73,307 of NZ_JBFTMO010000012.1, forward strand.
GCCGATGAACAGAGTGCCGAGTGTGGCGAGGAAAGGTGCCACGCCGATGACGGAAACCAGTACCGCATTCACAGCGCCGACGAGTGCGCCCGCGGCGAGCCCGGCAAGGGCGGCCAGCGACACAGGCTCGCCAGCGAGCACGAGGGAGACGAAGGCGAAGCTTGCGAAATCGACCGCCGTGCCGACCGAAAGATCTATACCTCCGGCCGTGACGGCGAATGTCATGGCGATCGAGACGATCGCCAGCAGCGTGAAGTTATTGACCAGGATGCTCTGCAAGTTGCCGACGGTCAGAAATGCCGGCGCGAGGATCGAGAACAGCGCGAAGACCCCAACCAGAGCCGCGATCAGTCCATAGCGGGCAAGGTTAGCGATCGACCCTTCGGCGAGTTTCAAGCCGGACATATCAAGCCTCCCGTTTGCGCAGCAGGGTTGTGGCCGAGACCACGATGAGGATGAGAAGACCCTGGACGCCGCTGACCAGTGTGCTCGGGAGGTTGAGAAGCTGGAAGCCGTTAGTCAGGAAGCCAACGAACAGCGCCGAGATCAATGTGCCCGGAATTGTTGGAACCAGACGGCGCGAGAACACCGAGCCGAGAAGTGCGATGACGACGACGGGGAGCAGCGCTTCGCCGGAACCGGTAGTGCTGCCGCTGAGATAGGAGACCGAGAGAATGCCTGCCACCCCGCCGCACAACCCGCTGGCAATGAAGGCGCCTGCGAGCAGGCGCTTGACCGGCAAGCCGGCGGCCCGCGCAGCATCCGGAAACTCGCCGACTGCATAGAGCCGCAGGCCAGCCGGCGTGTATTGGATGATCGCCCCGGCAAGGGCGGCAAACCCGAGCAAGATATAGGCAAGGAACGGGATGCCGAAGCTGTCTGACGAGGAGATCGCCGTCAGGAAATCGGTCGATGCCGGAACGACGGTATTTTGCGTCAGCACGAGCTCCAGACCGGCGGCTATATTCATCACGGCGAGTGTCGCGAGCAGCGGCACGATGCCTGCGAGCACCACCGCGGCTGCGTTGACCGCACCAATCGAAAGGCCGGTCAACAGTGCTGCGCCGGCAGCAGCCGGGTCGCTGAAACCCAGCTGGATCAATGTCGCGTAGACTGCGGCGCTGAGGCCCATATTGGCGGCAAGAGAAAGGTCGATGCCGCCGGTGACGACATTGGAGCCGCCGGCGATCAGCACCACCGTCAGGCCGATTGCCAATATCCCCGAAATTGCCGATTGGCCGAGCACATTGCCAATATTGCCGACAGAGAGGAAATAAGGTGCGGTGAGTGCAAATGCGGCCAGTATGACTGCGAAGACGAGCAGCGAGCCGAAACGGAGGATCGCCGCCGCCGAGGTGCCGCCGGTGCGCGGTACATCGGCGAGATAATCCGGGGAGGGAGCGAGCTGGATATCAGCCGACATGATGCAATCCTTCCGAAGCGCCCGTCGAGATCGCGAGCACTTCATCGGTTGTGGTTTCTGCTGAGGCGAGTTCACGGATCAGCCGTCCGCGGAAGAACACCAGAATGCGATCGGTGATGCCGACGAGCTCGGGCAGGTCGGAAGACAGCACGATGACGCCCGCGCCGCGCGCCGCAAGCTCGCCGATCAGCGTGTAGATCTCGACCTTCGAGCCGATGTCCACACCGACTGTCGGCTCGTCGAGCAGATAGACTTCGGAATGGCGGCTCAGCCATTTTGCGATCGCTACCTTCTGTTGGTTTCCGCCCGACAGGGTGCGTACCAGCGCATTCCCGCCGACCGTCTTGATCTGCAGGCGCCGGATCAGGTCATCCGTGTCGCGCCGCTCGCCGGCCAGCTTGAGGAAACCGAAGCGGCTGTAGCGCGACAGGCTCGGAAGCGTGATGTTTTCTGTGACGCTGAGGTCGAGGCTGACGCCGTTTCCGCGCCGGTCCTCGGGAACGAGCGCGATATGGCTCTCGACCGCTGCCGAAGGGCTCTTCGGGTCGATGGTCCGTCTGCCCGTCTTGATCGTGCCGTCTGCGGCGCGCTGGAGGCCGAAGAGCGACCGGATGAGATCCTTGGCGCCGGAGCCGAGAAGCCCGGTGATGCCGAGCACCTCGCCGCGGCGCAGGGTGAAGCTGACATTGTCGAAGCGGCCGGGCGCCGACAGGCCTCGAACGTCCAGAATTGCGTCTCCGACTTCGACCTTGCGCTTGGGGAACATCTCGCCGATATCGCGTTCGATCATCAAGCCTGCGATCGTCGTGGCAGGTGCCTCACTAATCGGTAGGGAGGCGACGCTGAGCCCGTTGCGCAGCACCGTCACATGATCGCAGAGGTCTTCGATCTCGTTCAGATAGTGGGAGATGTAGATGACGGTCACACCTTCGTCGCGAAGGCGGCGGATCAGCCGGAAGAGGATATCAGCTTCGCGCCGGATGAGGGCAGCAGTCGGCTCATCGAAGACGAGAACCTTCGGCTTGTGGAGCAGCGCCCGCGTGATCTGCACGATCTGCCGTTCGGCCGTCGATAACTGGCTGATCAGCGCATTTCTTGGCAGATTGATGCCGAAATAATTCGCAAGCAGTTCCTCGGCGCGCTTCTGCATCGCCCGGCGATTGAGAAACGGAGTTCGCGCGATGCGCCTCTCGTGACCGAGAAACAACGCCTCGCCGACCGTGAAGGTTGGAACCAGCAGCCGGTCCTGGTGGATGAAATGGATGCCGAGTTCGTCGCAGAGATGCGGCGTCAGCCTCTCGTATGGCTTGCCATCGACCTCGATCGAACCGCCGTCCGGCACGTGGAAGCCGGCAAGGAGCTTGATCAGCGTCGATTTTCCGGCCCCGTTCTGGCCGACAAGGCCGTGTACCGTGCCGCGCCGGACGGCGAGCGATGTTCCGGCCAGCGCCTGCGCACCGCCGAAGCGTTTCACGACCCGGTCGAAGCGAATGATGATATCGCCGGTTTCAGCTGTGGGCGCCACTGCGGATGCACTCATGTTGGATTGTTCCAGAATTCGGAGCGCGGACCCTCCCGCAATCGAAAGGGTCCGCCTCAAGATCAGCCGATGCCGAGCTTCTTGATGATGTCGGAGACATTCTCCTTGTTGGCGAGCAGCGCCGGGACATAGCTTTCGCGCGGCAGCGTCTGGCCCGACAACAGCTTGGCGACGTTGCGAATGGCGACGCGGCCGATCTCGGCCGGTTGCTGCGCCGCGTCGGCGCCGGCGGGCGACTTCGGATCGGCAACGAGCTGCAGAACCTCGGGGCTGCCATCGACACCGTAGGTGCGGATTTCATTGCGTCCGGCGGCTGCGATCGCCTGGGTGGCGCCAAGCTGCGGGATATCCCAGGCAGACCAGACGGCCTTGATCGAGCCCTTCTCCGGATACTTGTTCAGAATCGCGGTGATCTGCGTGAAGGCGTCCTGCACGGTGTTGGGGATGACGTCCCGCAGTTCGGGCTGGATGATCTTTACCTTCGGGAAATACTTGACGACGTTGACGAGCTGGTCGTAGCGGATGGCGCAGGGCGTCACGCCGTAGAAGCCGTTGAAGACGACGATATTGCCTTCGCCGCCGATATCAGAAACCAGCTGCAGCGCCAGGTCTTTGCCGATACCCCAGTTATCCGAAGTCGTGTTGTTCAGCGAATTCGTCGAGCCGACATCGACGGTCAGGACGGGGATCCCGGCATCGCGCGCCTTCTTAAGCCACGGATCGATGACGCTCAACGTCCCCAGGATCTGCACGAGCGCGTCTGGCTTCTGAGCAACAAGCGTCTGCAGCTGGGCGATCAGCTTGCCGTCGTTGCGGCCGGCGTCGACGGCGATCGGCTCGCCGCCGAGACGCTTCACCTCTTCGATCTGGGCATTGTAGACCTGCAGATCGAAGTAGTGGTCGGTGCCCGTCGCGCTGATGGCGACCCGCTTGCCCTTCAGCGAGAGCGCTGCATCATCGGCGCGCGCTACCGGCGCCGTCAGCAGGCTGGTACCTGCAAAGGTCGCTCCTGCGACCGCTGCAAACTTCAAGATTTCACGGCGTCCAAGGCCGTCCCCAATTTCCTTAGTCATGCTCATATCCCTCAATTTCAATAGTCTACAAAATATATGGAAAGAAACGACAAAGGAGGTACGTTATTCCAAAAGTTCAGAGTGTTGGCGAAAATTTGGCGGGCCGGGCAGGGCCGTTAGCGATCAGCATTGCGGCCCAAGCCGAAGGTCAAAGCCAGTGCGCCGACCAGCACGGCGCCCTTGACGAAGTCCTGCGTATAGTAGGGCGCATTGAGCATCGTCAGCCCGTTGAGCAGGACGCCGACGAAGACGGCACCCGCAATGGTTCCAAGCACATTCGGCCGGCGCAGGTTAAGAACGGCAAAGCCGATCAGCGACGCGGCAACGGCATCCATCAGCAATGAACCGCCTGATGAAACATCGCCGCGCCCGACACGTGCGGCAATGACGATGCCGCCCAATGCGGCGAGTGCTCCCGATATGACGTAGGCAAGCGTCTTCAGCCGTATCGTTGAAGCACCGGCAAGCCGCGTCGCCAGTTCATTGCCACCGGTGGCAAAAAGCAGGCGGCCTATGCGCGTGTGTTCGGTCAGCACGTATAATGTGACGGCTACGGCTGCCATCAGCACGACCGAGACAGGCAATGTGGCGAAAAGGCTGTATCGGCCGATCATCAGGAATGCCGGATCGAAGGCGCCCGATGCCTTCGATCCGTCGGGCAGGATGAGCCCGGGAGAAATCGAGCGGCCAGCAGTCGGAATAAGCTGCAGGCCAGACAGCAGAAACATCATGGCGAGCGTCGCCAGGAGATCAGGCACCCGCAATCTGACGATCAGCAAGGCGTTGATCAGCCCGACCGTTGCCCCAAATGCCAGCACCAGCGGCACGGTGATGAAGGCATCGAGCTGCCAGACGATCATCGCGTAGCTTGCCGCCATGACGCTGGAGGCGGCGATGGCGCCGATCGAGAGGTCGAAGCCGCCGACGGCCAGCGTCACCGTAACGCCCGCGCCGAGAATCGCGACGACCGAGACGGCTTGGAGGATGCTCATCAGATTGGCGACGTTCACAAAGGCCGGTTCGGCGATGCCGAAGCCGATCACCATCAGGCCAAGCAAGATGAAGACGGCACCGGCTCGCAGCGAGCGGCCAAGCGCCGTGGCACGGCCGGCAATACTTTGCCGCGCACGCTCCTTGCTCTGCGTTGCAAAGGCGTCATCGTCGATGCTGGTCATATCATTGGTCCATGCGTGGTGAGGGTTTCACTGACCGGAAGGAGTGTATGGCTGTCGATCGTCACAATGCGATCGGCCACCTCGAGAGCTTCTTCCGGATCCGATGTGGCAATCAAAGTGGCGCGGTCCCTGCGCGAGCGGATCGCCTTGATGATGTCGTGCCGTGCGCCGACATCGACGCCCTGGAAGGGCTCGTCGAGCAGCAGCAGCCGGCTCGGCTCGGCCTCCCAGCGGGCAAGAACCGCCTTTTGCTGGTTGCCGCCGGAAAGGGTCCAGACCGAGGCAAAGGGACCGGCAGCCTTGATGCCGATCCGGGAAATGGCGAGCGTCGCTTCCCGCGCTTCGCGCCCGCCCGCGATCAGGCCGAACGGATACCATTTCTTCAGATGGGGAAGACTGATGGTGGCGGCCAGCGAGTTTCCCGGCCAGGCGGCAGGCATGAGAGACGCGCGATGCCGGTCTTCACCCGCCATCGCAACGCCTGCCGCAATCCCATCCGCCGGTGACCTCGGGTGATAGGCTTTGCCATCGAGCTCCATTGTGCCGCCTGCAAAGGAGGCCGCGCCGAAGATCGCCGACAGAAGCCGGCTCTTGCCGGCGCCGAGCACGCCGGTAAGAGCCACGACCTCGCCTTCGGCGATCTCGAGATCGAACGGTACGCTCGACGGCAGCAGCCTGATATCGCGCATCGCCAGAACGGCTGGGCCAACAGCGTCTCGCGCCGCGGGCCGTGCCAGTTCGAGCTTGCGGCCGATCATGGTCTCAAGCGCACGGGAGAAGTCGATCGGCTGCGAGAAACCCTCGACGACCCGCCCGCCGCGCATGATGACGGCGCGGTCGGCAATCGCCCTCAGGTCGGCGGTTCTATGAGAGATATAGAGGATCGCCAGACCCTTTGCGCGCAAGCCGCGCAGGACATCGAACAGGCGCTGGCTTTCGTCTCCCGAAAGACTTGCGGTCGGCTCGTCGAGGATCAGCAGTTCGGCATTGTTTGCAAGCGCGCGTGCGATAGCGGCAAGCTGACGGTCGGCGGTGCTGAGATCGGCGAAGTCCCGGTCGAGCGGGAGGTCGAAGCCGGCAGTATCGAGAATGGCGCGCGCCTGCCTGCGCACGCTCCGCCGCGAGATGAAGAACGGCGCCGAGCCCTCGGCGAAACGGTTCAGAAGCAGGGTATCTGCGACCGTCAGCCCGGCCGCTCCGGCGAGATCGGTCGATTGATGCACGGTCACCACCCCGGCTCGCGCCGCTTCCGATGGCGTCTTCGGGGCGAACGGCCGGCCGTTCAGTTCAATCAGGCCGCTGTCTGCAGGAAATACGCCGGAGAGGATTTTCACCAGGGTCGATTTGCCCGCGCCATTGGCGCCCATCAGCGCAATGATCTCGCCGCGCTCGATCGACAGGCTCGCGTCGGCGAGCGCGACTGTGGATCCAAATCTGTGGGTGATGTTTTCGACGTGAAGAAGCGGCATCAATCATATCCGGGCTTTCGGGCCGGCATATTGGACCGCCGGGGGCGTCCCGTTCCAGGCAAGCGATTGCCCGTGCGGGCTGTGTTGCGAAACAAAGAATCTCCCGGGGCTCCGAAAATCGGATGATTTAATCTACTAAAAACATAGAGTTTATATCTAATAATTTCATGCGCCGCCGGGATCGTTCTGCCCGTCAGACGGTGCCTGCCATCGATCACAAGGACCGCGACGATGAAATCTCTTGCACGGCTTGCTTTTTCTGCAGCCGCCCTCTCCGCATCTCTCTCCTCCGCAGCCTTTGCCGGTGGCCTGAGCGGCGCCCCGGCTCCCTTCGACAAGGGCGGGGTCAAGGTGGCGCTGATCAGCTACATCTCCGCTGGCGATTTCTTCCAGGCCTATCAGGCCGGTGCCGAGGCGCAGGCGAAGGCACTCGATATCGATCTTCGCGTCTTCCCGGGGAGGCAGGACGCAGCCCAGCAGCGCGAGCAGATTCTGCAGGCGATCAATCTCGGCGTGGCCGGTATCGTCGTCGATCACGGCTTGCCGGAATCGCTGAGCGACGTCGTCCAGCAGGCAGTGGACAAGGGCATCAAGGTCGTTGCCTTCGACGTCAATCTCAACAACCCAAAGATCCCGCAGGTCGAACAAAGCGACCATGAGCTTGCCCAACTTGCCCTGAAACAGGCAGTCAAGGACAACGGCACCAGCTTCAAGGCGGGCTATGTCTACGTCGCGGGCTTCGCGCCGCTCGACCGCCGCAACGAGGTTTGGGACAAGTTCAAGGCCGAGAATTCAGGCGTCACCGAGAAGGCCCGGTTCGGCAATGTCAGCGACACAACGGCGACCTCGACGGCCGACCAGGCAAAGGCGGCGCTGACCGCCAATCCCGACATCAATGTCGTCTTCGCACCCTATGATGAGTTCGCCCGCGGCGTGAAGCTTGCGGCCGGTGACCTCGGCATCTCCGGCAAGCTGAAGATCTATTCGGCCGACGTTTCGACCGCCGACATCCAGGAAATCACCGAAGAGGGCAGCCCGTGGGTCGCAACGGTTGCGACCAATCCGGCCGTCGTCGGTGCCGTATCGGTTCGCGCTGCAGCCCTGCAGATCGCCGGGCAGGACGTTCCCCACCAGATCACCGTCAAGCCTGTGCTCCTGACGCAGGAGGGCCTGCGCGCCGCCGGTGTCAAGACGATCGAGGACCTCGCCCAGAAGATCCCGGAATTCAGCGCCAGCGATGCGGTGACCGCGAACTGGATCCCGGCCAAGCTTTTCTAGGCTGACATTCTCGATCTCCCGGCGGGGACTACGAGGCCCCGCCGGCTCCAATTTCATAGAACCGGAGTTTTCATCATGAGCCAGTCCAATGTCGTCTTTGCGGCCAACCGCAGCACGACGCGCGAGGACCTTTTTACCCGTGCGGAGGAGATCTCGGCCGATCTTTCCGCCCGCGCAGGCGAACTTGACCGCGACGGCCGTCCGCCGATCGGCGAGATCGTCAAGCTGAAGAACGCCGGCCTCCTGAACGCACTCCACGATGTCAAGACCGGCGGAGGCGGGCTCGATTGGGTGGACGGTTTGCGGCTGGTGCGTATTCTTGCACGCGGCGAAAGCTCCGTCGGCCAGCTGCTCGGCTATCACTACGTCAATAGCCAATATATCAACTGGGCATTCGATGAGGCCCGGGCGCAGGCACTGAGTTCCGAGACAGTGGCAAAGAGCCTCTATTGGGGTGCAGCGGTCAATCCGCGCGACCCAGGCCTCGTGCTGACGCGGCGCGGCAACGGCTATGTGCTGAACGGTCGCAAGTCCTTCTCCACGGCAGCGCACGTGTCCGACTATATCAATGCCAATGCCGCGCTTGACGACAAGATCGCCGGTTTTGCGGTGCCGACGAACCGGCCGGGATACAAGGCGAATGACGACTGGGACAATTTCGGCCAGCGTCTTTCCGACAGCGGCAGCGTCGAGTTTCATGATTTCCCCGTCTATGAAGACGATTTCGTCGCCGCACCCGCGCCGGCAGATGAGGCTCCGCCGGTGCTCTCGACCTTCAACACGCCGCTGATCCAGCTGGTCTTCGTCAATTTCTATCTGGGAACGGCAGAGGGCGCGCTGAACGCTGCCGTCGACTATGTCCGCACGACGACCCGCCCCTGGGTGACGTCGAATGCGGCCCGCGCTGCCGACGATCCCTATATTCTTGAAAGGGTCGGCGAGCTCACAGCGGCGGTCAAGGCATCGGCAGCACTTGCCGATGTCGCAGCCGCGGTGGTGCAGGAGGGGCTGGCGAAGGGGCATGCGGTGACGGCGCGCGAGCGCGGCGAGGCTGCCGCCGAAGCCTATGCCGCCAAGGTGCATGCGACCCATGTGTCGCTGGATGTCACCTCGCGGGTCTTCGAGCTGATGGGCGCCCGCGCGACGGCGGAAAAATACCGTTTCGACCGCTTCTGGCGCAATGTGCGAACGCACACGTTGCACGACCCGGTGTTCTATAAGGCCAAGGAAGTCGGAGAGTTCGTGCTGAACGGCCGAATACCCGACGTCAGCCTCTATAGCTGAGGTCATTGTTGTGAAAACAAGAAACCCCTTCGCGGCCGCGCGGAGGGGTTTCGTTTTATTCGTCAGAGCGCGCCGTTCTTCGGTGGAATGACGCCGTTCAGATGGTAATTGCCGACGACGTGATATTTCCAGCGGACGGGGTCATGAAGCGTGTGGGTGCGGGCGTTGCGCCAGTGCCGGTCGAGATTCAGCCCGGTCTTCACCGAACCCGTTCCTGCCAGTTCGAACAGCGTCGTGCTTGCTTCAAGCGCGATCTCCGTGGTCAGCACTTTTGCCGCTGCGACAGCGAGGCTCGCCTCGACGACCTTCTCTTCGCTTGTGTCGGCCTGCGCGGCATCGACCTTGCGCCCGGCACGTTCGAGAAGCGCGCTGGCGGCTTCCAGCCTGATAGCGATCTGGCCGGCCTTGGCGATCGTCAGCGGATCGTCGCTGGCGCGCTCGGCGCCGCTGTTCATCCAGGGCCGCGCCTTGTGCGTGACGAAATCGACCATCTCCCTGAACGCCGCCCGGGCGATGCCGAGATCGACGCCGGCGTGAATGATCTGCCCGACGGAGCCGATGGTCGAGGGCCGCTCGAAGCCCCGGTGATGCGATACGACCGCGCCGCGCTCGACGAAGACGTTGTTCAGGATTGTGGTGCCGCTGCCCGTGGTGCGCTGGCCGAACCCATCCCAGTCATCGACGATTTCGATACCCTCGGTTCCCTTGGGCAGAAAGGCCATCACCAGATGATCCTCCTCATCCAGTGCGAACACGGTGATCCAGTCCGCAAAGATCACGCCGGTCGAATAGTATTTCGTGCCATTGATCCGGTAGCCGCTGCCATCACCGGTTATGCGGGTCTCATAATGTCCAACCGTCTTGGTGCCGCGTTCGGACAGCGCGTTGCCGAACCGGCGCCCGGCCAGGGCTTCGGCGAAGAAGGTTTTCTTCTGGTCTTCGCTGCCGTCGGTCCGCAGCGCCTCCAGAATGTAGAAATGGTTCTGGGGGATCTGGCCGAGCGAACCGTCTGCTTCCGAAATGATGGCGGTGATCTCGGCAAGCGCCGCGTTGGAAATGCCAAGACCGCCGAAGTCTTTCGGCACGGTAATTGTCAAAAGACCGGAAGAAGAAAGCCGGTCGAGCTCTTCGAAGGGCAATATCCTTTCGGCATCCCGCTGCGACGCAGTTTGCGCGAAGCGCTCTGCAAGCTCACGGGCGGTCCGGATGGCCTCGTCTTCCGTCGCAATGCGGTGCGCGGCAGGTCTGGCTGCGGGAGGTGAAAAGGGCGCGTTCATGGTCGCTTCCTGTGGAATAAGCCGTAGCACCGAGCGTGGTGGCCGGGGTTGATTGTCCCGCGCATCTAGGCACCAAAGCACACGGCCTCACAACAATATAAATTCCATAAAAATTATGGAGAATAGAACTCCATTTCTCCACGCCAGCTTGGTTGCAGCATAGTCTCTATCGATTGCAGGCTGGCGCCGGTCGAGACAAGACGGGACCGGTGGTGTTCTAGCCGGGCGCTTTGGAGGCCATGACGGATATGATGGGCGCAAAGACGGAAAAGACGATCGTCCTGCTGCTCTGCGCCGGAACCGTGGCCTCGCTGTTTCTGGCCTTTGGCTAACGAAGCGCCGTCAGATCACGTAATCCGGTTCGGAAAGGCTCTGGTCCATCGTGACGCCGGGCAGGCCGGAATGGGGCTTGCCGACCACGCGTGCGGGGACACCGGCAACGGATGTATAGGGAGCGACGGATGCGATGACGACGCTGCCTGCGCCGACCTTTGCACCCATCCCGATCTCGATATTGCCGAGAATCTTGGCACCCGCGCCGATCAAGGCACCCCTTCGGACTTTCGGATGCCGATCGCCATCCTGCTTGCCGGTTCCGCCGAGCGTGACGTTCTGGAGAATGGAAACCTCATCTTCCACCACGGCGGTCTCGCCGATAACCAGCCCACTGCCGTGGTCGAGCATGATGCTCTTGCCCATCTGTGCTGCCGGGTGGATATCGACGCCGAAAATTTCCGAAACCCGGCTCTGCAGATGCCTTGCCATATGCAACCGCTTCTCGTGCCAAAGCCAGTGGGCGACGCGATGCGCCTGCAGGGCGGCGAAACCCTTGAAATACAGAAATGGTGTCAGGATCTCGGCATTTGATGGATCGCGCTCGCGCACGGCGATCAGGTCGGCAACAGCTTGCTCGATGATATCCGGCTTCGAGACGAAGGCTTGCGCGACCGCGGCCAGAAGTTCGTGCTGATCCAGATCGTGATCGGCAAGTTTGTGAGCGATGCGGTTTGCAAGCGCCTCGGCAAAACTGGAATGATAGAGGATCGCCGCATTCATCGGGCGTACGAGCGCCCGGTCCTTCGCCGCCGCGTCGGTTGCCTCCCGGCACAGCGCGCTCCAGATCTCGGCTCTTGCGAGCGACAAGGGCGCAAAATTCGAAAGCTCGTTCAACATGGCATGCGGACCTGCCATGCCTTTTCCTCCAGCCGGCCACTCAGGACTTCAGATTAGGGCCGCCGCGCCGGGGACAGAACGCATAGAGTTCGCTCATTGCAGACCAGAGGATAATTTTCCTCCCGGATTGGTGCGAAGCGCGCAAAAAACAATCCCGATATCGCCGCCTTGTCGACAGCGGGCGGTAGCGTCTTCACGCTTAACGCGGTGAACGGCACTCCGCCTGCCCACCCTTGCCAGTGGCGTAGGTGTTGTCGGTCGGATTGTAGGACGGGAATTTCTTGGCGCACCACTTGATGTGGGCAATCTCCGCGGGAGACAAAAGCCAGTTTTCAGCTGCCGCCGCCTTACCGGCTTCGGCGGAATAGGCGGCAACGGATGCGTTGGTTTCGGAATTGCCGGCGACGGCCGGGGGATCAATGCGGAAGGCAAAGGCGGATGATGCGCCGGACATCACAATCGCGGCGGTTACCGCGTATGCTGCCAGAGATTTCGCCACCGTAGACATTTGCCAACTCCAATCGTCGATCTGCATATCAACGGAGAGACAGCGTTTTTGTTCCGGAAGTGCTGCTGGGCAGGCAAACGGGGCCGGGCAGGGATGTTACTTTTCGACGACCGAGATCTTGCCGTCTTCGGAAATCAGCGGGAACACGCCGGTATAGTCCCCGATCGAGGGATGATCTGGAAACAGCGCCTTGTGGCCGGCGGCGGTGATCACCATGACTTCGGCTCCGGCAGCCTCTCCAGCCTTCACCCCGGCTTCGACATCTTCGAACACGAGGCAGCTTTCCGGCGGCACGCCGAGCTTCCTGGCGCCAAGAAGATAGCATTGCGGATCGGGTTTTCCGGAGGTCACGTCATCGCCGGTCACGATCTGCTGCGGGACAGGCAGCCCGGCGGCTTCCAGCCTGCGGATCGCCAGCGCCTTCGTGGACGAGGTAACGATCGCCCAGCGTTGCGGCGGCAGCGCCGCCAGAAATTCAGCAGCGCCCGGAATGGCGACGATACCATCGACATCCTCGATTTCGGCCTGAGTGATCTTTGCGGCCTCAACCTCGGGATCGACCCCCGGAAGATTCAATTGCCGGATCGTGTCGACGCCCCGCTTGCCGTGCATGGTCGGCAAGAATTCGACGGGATCCAGCCCGTGACGTTCGGCCCAGGCACCCCAGACCCTTTCGGCGGCAGCCGTCGAGCTGAGGATGGTTCCGTCCATATCGAAGAGAAAACCGGAAAAGCATCTTTTGCTGTCGAGAGGCACGTGCAGACCCTCCAGGATCGGTTTCGGGCGTTCCACCTTATCGCCCGCCGAAGGTGTATTGAACAGCGCAGGATCGGAGAATCTTCCGCTGCACCAGAGTGAACCAGCCGCGTTGCGTATTTACGGCTGGTTCACCATGACCGCCGCATCTGCCTTCGCAGACCCCGAATGCCGGTTAAGTGTTTCCTGAAACTCGATCCCGAGTCGCCTCAAGAATAGGAACGTGATGAGCTATCTGACATTCGACGTTCAATCGCTTCTGCGCGAGCTCGACCAGTTCGCGTCGGAGCTTTCCGGCCTTGCGAAATCGGTCGAAGTGACGGCCCTCGAACTCCGGTTCGCCATGCTGCGCGCGATGATCGAAGACTGCATGGGCATCAGTTCGTCAAACGACAATCTCGCCCGCGAAAGCCTGGATGGAGCCGGACATGCGAGCTGACGCCGCGGTGCTCCGCACCTCGCTTGCGCGCATTCGGGCCGAAGCGCAGCAGATACAAGCAGCCGAACTGCCGGCGAAGACCACGGCTTTCATTACCCAGCTGGAGCGCCTTGCCGTGTCATTGCCTGAGATGACCGATATCGCCAAGCGCAACGAGCTGGTCAGGATCGGGGAATTGGCGACGGTGCTTTCCAGCTGGATAGACGATCGCGATCCGGGCGCCTCTGCCGCCTTCGAAGAGGCGGCCCTTTCGCTGGGCATGATCCAGTCGAGCGAAAGCGAGTTGCTGGAAGCCATCGTGGGCGTGGCGCGATCGGCGCTCGCGCTTCTTCGCAGATAAGGGATCCACCGCTACGGCAGCGGGCTCAATGCCCGCCGCGGGATTCAGGATTGATGGTCAGGACGGTCGCTGCCAGTGCATCCCTGACATTGTAGCCGATATCACCTTCGGCCTTGATGAGAACGTAAAACACCCGCACCGCCTTCAATTTGGCATCGACGGCATCCGTTTCGGCATCGCTGACGAGCGTGACGATATGGGCCCTGTCGGTCTCGGCTGTGCCGAGGGCCTTGAGCTGGGGCAACACTTTCACCCAGTCCTGAAGTTCGGGAAGATAGACTAAAAAGCGATTCACAGTGTGCTCCTTCAATAAGGAGCAACGTCCTATCACTATGGCCCGTGACGCCAGCGTGACACCACCAAAGGTCTTCGCTGAGCGGCCGGACGGAGCCTGGCGGCTACCGGGGATATGCAAGCCGGGATGCAGGGGCGATCAGCGCTGCCGTTCGGGCGAATCGATCAGCTATGTCCGTCCGTCTTCCCGATACGCTGGCGTTAGGCGGCCAGCGCATCCTCATCATCTGCCAGATAGTCCAGCAGATCGTAGAGTACCTCCATCTCGTCCTCGGTCTCAGGACGTTTCGTCGGCGGAACGTTCTTGACGGGCGCCTTGGCCCGTTGCCGGAAGGTCGCCCGGGGAACCCGGACTGTATTTGCGCGTCTGTTTGCCATCTGCTGCCTCACGCGGAACAAGGAGGATCAAAAGCTTGAGGGCTAACTTAATCACCAAACGCTTGAATAGTCGCGTGACGCCGGCGTGACATGGTGGCGGGAGCCTGAGGGCCTCCCCCCACCGTCAGTTCACGTTGCCTTCGCACATCGGCACCGGCCGCGCCGGCTGAGGGGGATGGTCCGCCTTGTACTGGGCGATGACCGGCTCGAGTTTTTCCTTTGGCCAGAACGCCGGCGTGCCGATCGCCTTGAGGCAGGAGGCGTTCCAGTAGGGGCCATTCGGCGCCAGCGCGCGTCCACCGGCGACGGACTGCGCGACCGCTTTGATATCCTTGGATTCCGGGTAGATATAGAGCGTCGTCGGATTGCCATCGATCATCGAAAGCACCTTCGGCGCGTCCGATGGCGACCAGCTGGTGCATCCGTCGCTCCGCCCGCCTGCATAGGTGACGAGCTTTCCGAGCGGAACATAGCCGGTGCTGTTCGCATAGGTGCTCTCAGGCTTCTTCTGCATGCAGATCCCCGAGACGAGGGCCGCCGCATGGCCGCCGATGGCGCGTTGCCTTGCATTGGCCGTCTCTCCGATGCCGTCGAACTGCACGAAGGAGCGGATGAAGGCGGCTTCGCGATCGGCACTCGTGCGGTAATAGCCCTTAAAGGAAGTCTTGATCTCGCTGGTCAGATAGGCGCCGCCGGCGGTCAGATTGGAATCGAGGGCGTTGCCAAAGTTTTTGGCGCATTCCCGGCCGTTGGAAAAGTTTGCCACGCCCTGGAGGTTGCGGCCACCGCCATGTCCTGCGGAAATGACGCGAAACGATCTGTCGGCCTCGCAGATCACATAAAACCGGCCATCCGACAGGTCACCCGGGTCATTCGGCCGGGTCGCGTCCATGGCGAAATAGCACTCGTTTCGAACCTTGCCTTCGGCGACTTTTGAGAGATAGAGGCGGCGTGCCCGTTCCAGCACCGGCAGGGCGATCTGGCCATTGGCCTCGCCGACATAGGTCATGAGCCAGTCCGGGATCGGCAGACGCCCGTCGGCCCCGGATGCCTGTACTGCCGTCGTGGCCGACATGAGCAGGCTCGCAAAGCCAAGGAGCAGGGATCTTTTAGGCACGGCGCATTCTCCCGGATAGTCTCTCGGCGCATTCGGCCGCCGAACGGTTTGATAGATCTGACCCACGCTCATCCATCAGCGTTGAAGAAGTCTTAACACCGCACTTCCAGTCTTGTCGCGACGATCTGAGAGTAGTCGCTGCCCATCGGATCGTTGAAGAACAGCGTGGTCAGCATTGCCTGGTTTTCGGCCAGAATCTGCTTTGAATCCGGCCGGACGACCTTTCGCGTGCAGCGGTTGAAACCGTCGCCGGATGTTTTCAGATCCGCATCGCTTCCGAAATCGAGCGCCGTGTAGAGCGACGGATCGTAAACGCCGAATACCATCAGTCCCTTCAGCGGTGTCCGCTCCACGGGCTTCTGCGTGAACGACAGGATCAGCGATCCGTCCTCATAGGCCGCGTGCATCACATCGGGCTCGGCAAGCTTGATGGCTTTGCCGTTGATGGTAATCTTGGTGTAATAGTCGTATTGCGCCAGTGACTTGCGCACCGTCTTTGCGACAGCCGTCAGTTCGGCAGGTTCAAGCTTCGAATTGCCGTTCTTGTCGAAATCCAGCAACACCGAGGACGAGAAGACCTCGTCGAAGCGCCAGGTATCGCGCAATTCGCCGAGGCTGCCATCGGCGCCCGCTACTGCTTCGAACTTGGCATCGACGAAGATGTGTGGATGGGCAAGCGCGCCCGTCGGCACCCCGCCCATGAAAAGCAGGGTTGCAGCAGCAATTCGGCGTCGAAACGATCGGGAGCTCATAGGACGTGACTGCGCGGAGATTGTGCCCGATTTAAGTTGAACCGATCCCGATAACGGTCCGTTTTTTCTCGCCACGCTAACGGATTGCGGACGCGCTTCAGGAAACACTGTTCCATTGCCATGAGTCTTGGTAATGAGGCGCCCTATATCATTCAGCCGGCTCAATCAGGTGCTATCATGGACGAAAACAAATTCCTTTCACTGTGCAAGGGCGGAAAGTTCAAGGAAGCGCTGGCGCTGGCGATCGAAGGCGGCGAGAAGCAGAAATACACCCCCAGCCGCTTTTCCATGGACAAGAAGACCGGGAGGCCGATTTTCTATCGCGGCAACAAGCGCGTCGAGATGGATGAAAACGGCGAGTGGCTGATCTCCAAGAACACGCAGGTTTGATGAGGGCGGCTGTACGGCCGGTCACATCGCAAAGACGACTGCCCCGCCAGCCAGACCCGCGCCTGCCGCGGTCATCAGAAGGTTCTCTCCTGGCGCGAACGGCCGTCTGCTGTTCTCGACCGAGAGTGAAAGCGGTATGGTTGCAGCGGAAGAATTGCCATATTCGGCGATCGTGCTGACGGCCTTGCTTTCCTCGATCGCCAGATTGCGGCGGATGGCATCGGAAAGACGTGCATTCGCCTGATGCGGAATGAAACGGTCTATGGCCGAAATGGTCCCGGTGGACTGGGCGACGGCCTGAAGCGACGTCCTTGTCATCAGTTCGACGGCACGGGAGAAGACCTCGCGCCCGTCGCGCATCGACATCAGCATTTCATCGCCCGGCGTCTGCCGCGTGAACGGTTTGGAGCTCCCGCCCGCCGGAATGCCGATCAGATCATAGCCGCTACCATCGGACGCCAGCGCGGCGGCCTTGAGGCCGCTTCTCCCATCGCTGCAGGGCGCGAGCACGACGGCTCCCGCGCCGTCGGCGAAAAGCACGGCGCTGGCGCGTTCGGCAGGATTGATCCGGCGGCTGAGAATGTTGGCAGCGACGACCAGCACCGGCCGCCCCTGGGCGCGCACGAAACCATCCGCCAGCGTCAGCGCATAGAGAAAGCCGGAACAGGCCCCGGCAAGGTCGATCGCGCCGGAATTCCTGAGCCCGAGCTTGTGGGCCAGAAGCGGCGCAGACGGCGGCAACAGATGATCGGGCGTCGAGGTCGCAAGAAGGGTGAGGGCCACATCGTCAGCTGCAAGACCGGAATTACTGATCGCCATCCGGCCGGCTGCCGTGGCAAGGCCAGTCAGCGTGTCACCCTCGCTTGCCCAGTAGCGCGATCGGATGCCGGTGCGCCGTTCGATCCAGCCATCCTCCAGGCACAGCCGGTTTTCAATCTCCGCATTGTGGACAATACGCGACGGGACGGCGTGGCCGAAGCCTGCGAGCCTGGAGGAAAGAAGCGCCGTCACGACCCCACCTTTGCCAGGGCGAGCGAAGCCACCTCGTCGATGGCGTCATAGGCGGCGGCAAGGTCCGCCCCAGTCGTGCAATAGGGCGGCATCAGGTAGATGACATTGCCAAGCGGTCGCACGAGCAACCCGCGCTCGCGGAACAGCCGCCGTAGATGCGGGCCGGCCTCGGCGAGATAGCCGCCCGCAGGGACCACGAGATCCAGGGCAGCGATCGTTCCGCATTGCCTKACGCCCGTAAATCGCGGGTCGTTTTCGAAGCGTTTCAGGTGGGCCGAATGCTGCGCGGCCAGCGCATCGATCCTTGCGTCGACAGGCTCGTCGCGCCAGATCTTCAGGTTGGCCACAGCCGCGGCACAGGCGATGGGGTTCGCCGTGTAGGAGCTCGAGTGAAAAAAGGTCTTGCGCCGATCTGAGGACAGATGCGCCTCGAAAATATCCGGCGTGCAGAGCGTTGCCGCCAGCGGCAGGGCGCCACCGGTCAGGCCCTTCGAGGTGCAGAGGATATCGGGGTTGACGCCCGCCTGCTCGCAGGCGAAGCGGGTTCCAGTCCGGCCCCAGCCGGTCATCACCTCGTCGGCGATAAACAGCACGCCATACCGCCCGGCGATTTCCTTCAGAGAGGCGAGAACGCCGCTTGCATAGAATTTCATGCCGCCTGCGCCAAGCACCAGCGGCTCGATGAGAATGGCGGCGGTCCTTTCGGCGCGGCAGAAGCGTTCGAAAGCATCAAGCGTTTCCTGCTCGCGGCCGGCTTCGGGAAAAGGCAGGCGATCGACGCCGAAGAGCAGGGGTTCGAACGGCGCGTTGAAGACGCCGCGTTCTCCCGCCGACATCGTGCCGATCGTGTCGCCGTGATAGGCGTGTTCCATCACCACGATGCGGTCGCGCGCGATACCGCGATTGTGAAAGGTGCCGAGCGCCATCTTGATCGCGACTTCCACGGCGGTCGAGCCGCTGTCGGAATAGAAGACGTGCTGCAAACCGGGTGGAGCGAAGGCGAGCAAGCCTTCCGCCAGCGCTTCGGCTGGCTCATGCGTGAATTCAGCAAAGATCACCTGGTCGTAGACCTCTGTCGCCTCGCGGATCGCGGCCATGATGGCCGGGTGGCGATGGCCATGGGTGATGACCCACCAGGAAGAGATCGCATCCAGAATACGATTGCCATCCTCGTCGAAAAGAGAACTGCCTTCTGTCTTTACGATGCGCCTCATCGCCGGTTCGAGGGCGTGCTGGGTGAACGGGTGCCAGACGGGAGAGCGGCTCATGCGCAGTTCTCCAGCATCAGCCGCGTATCGAAATTCTCGCGAAATGCCTGGGCGAGGCTTTCACGCGTCAGATTGTCCAGCATCGGCAGTCGCCCCAGAATATCGACCTGTCCGATGGTGGCGATCGTCGCCTGTGTGTCCGCGTTCTCGGGCCCGATGAAGGCAACGCCGCAAATCGGGATGGCGCGATGGCGCAGCGCCTCGAGGGAGAGCAGCGTGTGATTGATCGTGCCAAGTGCCGTTCGTGCGCAGAGAATGACGGGAATGCGCCACGGCGCGAAGACATCGGCAAAGACGGTGGTAGCCGTCAGCGGCACCAGCAGACCGCCCGCGCCCTCGATGACCAGCGGCCCTTTGCATTCGGGTGGCAGAAGCTTGCCTATATCGATCTCGATCCCATCAATCCGCGCGGAAAGATGCGGCGATAAGGGCGCTGTGAGACGATAGGCTTCAGGCACGATATGGCCTGATGGCAATCCGCTGAGCCGGGCGACGGTCTGGCTATCAGTCTCATCCTCGAGGCCGGATTGCACCGGCTTCCAGTAATGGGCGCCGAGCGCACCGGCTAGGCCCGCCGCAAAGACGGTCTTGCCGATGCCGGTATCCGTGCCGGAGACCACGAAACGCGGTGTCATCTATTGTTTTCCTCCATGACGGCGGCGAGGCAATCGATCATGCTGGCGATCCGGTCGCGGTCTGTATTGAGTGTGATCGACAGGCGCAGCCGCGCGGTGCCATCGGGTACCGTGGGCGGGCGAATGGCGCGGATGTCGAAACCATGATCCTGCAGACGGTCCGCAATTCGGACCGCCTGCGCATTGCCACCGATGATCACCGGCTGGATCTGCGATCCGCTCGGCTGGACGCCAAGCCGACTCTTCAGTTCGTCGCCGGCGAACGAAACCAGTTGCTGAAGGCTGATGCGCCGCTCCGGTTCATCCTCGACCATCCGCAGCGCCTCGCGCACGCCGGCCGCCATGAGCGGCGAGGGCGCCGTCGAATAAATGAAGGCGCGGGCGCGGTTGACGAGGTAGTCGGCAAGCGCCCGGGGAGCGGCAAGCAAAGCGCCGGAAACGCCGAGCGCCTTGCCGCAAGTATGAAGCGCCAGCACATTCTCCCGGCCCTCAAGCCCGGCCGCCAGCCCCCGTCCGCCTGGGCCGAGCACGCCGGTCGCGTGCGCCTCGTCGATGACCAGAAAGCCGTCGTGACGTTCGGCAATGTCAGCAAATGCCGCGAGCGGTGCGCGGTCGCCATCCATGGAGTAGAGGCTTTCGACGGCAACCCAGGGATGGCCCCGGCCACCCTGCTTGCGCCATTTCCCGATCGCGTCGTCGAAAGCATCGGCATCGTTGTGAGCGACGGCGGTCGAGGCCGCCTTGCTGGCTTCGATGCCTTCATGCGCGCTCGCATGGATCAGCGCATCATGGACGATCAGATCCTCACGCTTCGGAAGCGTCGAGAAAAGCGCGGAATTGGCGGCATAGCCGCTGCCAAAATAGAGCACGCGCTCCGCCCCGAAGAAGGCTGCTGCTTCGGTCTCCAGCGCCTCGTGTTCGGGATGATTGCCGCGTAGCAGCCGAGATCCCCCTGCGCCAACGGGAATGCCCCGCTCCATGGCCGCAGCGATCGCCGCCTTGAGACGTGGCGCACCGGCCAGAGCGAGAAAGTCGTTGGAGGTGAAATCGGCGCCGCGCTGCGGGGCCAGATGGCGCAGGCGTGTCTTTCGCTGCAGGCCATCCAGTGTCACAATATAGCCGGCGAGTATCGCTGCGGTCACAGCGCCGGCTCCAGTTGCATTGGCGACAGGCCGAGGCGTCGGAAGAGCGACGTGTCGTGGTCTTCGCCGGGATTATCCGTCGTCAGCAGCGTATCGCCGACGAAGATCGAATTGGCGCCGGCGAAGAAACAGAGTGCCTGCATTTCGTCGCTCATCTCCGTCCGTCCGGCCGAGAGCCGCAGGTGGGATGTCGGCATCAGAATGCGCGCGAGTGCTATCGTGCGGATGAAATCGATCGGGTCGACAGGGGCGGCATGTTCCAGCTTCGAGCCGGGGATCGCGATCAGCTGATTGATCGGAACGCTCTCCGGCGCCACCGGCAGGTTTGCGAGCGTCAGCAGCATGGAGATCCGGTCATCGACCGTTTCGCCCATCCCCAGGATGCCTCCAGCACAGACCTTGATGCCGGCAGCCCGCACAGTCTCCAGCGTATCGAGCCGGTCTTCGAAGCTCCGTGTGGTGATGATTTCGGAGTAGAAGCGCTCGGACGTATCGATGTTGTGATTGTAGTAGTCGAGGCCCGCTTCTGCGAGCCTGTCTGCCTGCGTGGCCGAGAGCATGCCGAGCGTCATGCAGCTTTCCATGCCAAGCGCCTTCACGCCCTCGACCATGGCGGTCAGCGTGTCCAGATCGCGATCCTTCGGGCTGCGCCAGGCGGCCCCCATGCAATAGCGAGTCGCCCCGGCATCCCTTGCCTTGCGCGCCTCCGCGAGAACGCGCTCGACCTCCATCAGCTTCGACGCCTTTAGCCCGGTCGGATTGTGCGCCGACTGGCTGCAGTATCCGCAATCTTCCGCACATCCCCCCGTCTTGATCGAGAGGAGCCGGCTCATCTGCACGGCATTGGGATCGAAATTGGCGCGATGAACGGTTTGCGCCCGGAAGAGTAGATCATTAAACGGTAAATTATAGATAAGTTTTGCGTTGTCTAACGTTTTGGTCGGTTTGTGCGGAGCGTGACGTGCTTCAAACTCGGTATTCCGAACGATTTCTGGCATTCTTGTCGCCTCAAGATTAAAATTATGGATAGAAAATATATTTTATCGATAATTTGGCAAGCCGTAATTCCGGAGTGCGATTTCTGGCCGGTTGAGGCGGAAGCTCGCCCGCTGGCTTTACTGTCTTTAGTGCGGCTGCAGCCCGCGGAACCCGAGTTGCGGCGGCCGGTGGCACGCGTTAGTGATGTCGTCATGCTGGATAAAATCGATGAGCGCCTCGGCGCGCGGGTGCGTATTGAACGGGAAATTCGCGGCTGGTCGCTGACCGAGCTCGCGGAACGCTCAGGTGTTTCCCGCGCGATGATCCACAAGGTCGAGCGCGGCGAGGCAAGCCCGACGGCAATGCTTTTGGCCCGTTTGTCAGGCGCTTTCGAGATCAGCATGTCGACACTGATGGTGCGTGCCGAGATGCAGGAAGGGATGTTGCTGCGCAAGGACGACCAGCCGGTCTGGATCGATCCCGTTACCGGTTATGCGCGCCGCCATGTCTCGCCGCGATCGGTGACGCCGATCGATGTGATCGATGTCGATTTCCCGCCGGGCAAGGAATCGGGCTTTCCCGCCTCGTCCTATGCCAATCGCAAGCACCTCGTCTGGGTGCTGGCGGGCGAACTTGTCTTCATCGAAGGCGGCGTCCGCCATGAGATGCGGGAAGGGGATTGCCTCGAACTCGGCCCTCCCAACGATTGCATCTTCCGGAATGAAACGGCCGAACCCTGCCGTTATGCGGTGATCGTTCTTCGTGAGGCCTGACGGAGTCGATCATGCTACTATAGTGGTATGATCAGCATGGCGGAAACTGAAGCCTGCTGCGCTGGACCGCTTGCCGCGCCGGCTTCCTGCAGTCCCGTATGGACGGAAATGCCGCCTTGACACAGATCGAATGTCCATCATATTGGCATAGATAATCCACGATGGTGGACGACTGTGAGCCTTGGCCAAGATAGGGGAATCGATGATGCCTCGCCAGATCCATCTGAATGCCTTCGATATGGTCTGCCCGGGCCACATCCAGCAGGGCATGTGGACGCATCCGCGGGACCAGTCTGACCGCGTCAACGATCTGCAATATTGGATGGAATACGCGAAGAAGCTCGAATCCGGTCTGTTCGACGGCATCTTCTTTGCCGATGTCCTTGGTGTGTATGACGTCTATGGCGGCAGTCCGGATGCGGCGGTGCGCGGCGGGGTGCAGATCCCCGCCAATGATCCGACGATCGTCATCCCAGCGATGGCGGCGGTCACCAAGCATCTCGGTTTCGGCGTTACCTGCAATCTCACCTATGAGCAGCCGTTTCTGTTTGCCCGGCGGATGTCGACGCTCGATCACATTACCGGCGGCCGCATCGGCTGGAATATCGTCACCGGTTATCTCGACAGCGCCGCCCGCGCCATCGGCCTCAAGGGTCAGACCGCGCATGACGACCGTTACGATCTCGCCGACGAATATATGTCGCTGGTCTACAAGCTTTGGGAAGGATCCTGGGACGACGACGCCGTTATTGCCGATCGCCGGAATGCGATGTTTGCCGATCCGTCAAAGGTTCGCGTGATCCACCACGAAGGACCGCAATACAAGGTCGATGCGATGCATCTCTGCTCGCCGTCGCCACAGCGCACGCCGGTGCTTTATCAGGCGGGTTCTTCGCCGCGCGGGCGCGAATTTGCAGCGACCCATGCGGAATGCGTCTTCGTCAACGGCCAGAAGAAGGAGGATGTCCGCAGTATCACCGCCGACATCAAGGCGCGGGCGCAAGCGAAAGGCCGCTCGGCTGAGGACGTCAAGGTGTTCCTTGGCGCCAGCCTCGTTCTCGGCAAAACCAATGCCGAAGCGCAGGAAAAGTTCGAGGAATACAAGCGCTACGTCAGTTCCGAAGCGGCGCTGGTGCATGCGGCCGCATCGCTTGGTATCGATTTTTCGAAATACGATATCGATGAGCCGATTGAGACGGGCAAGAGCCAGGCGATCGTCTCCAATGTCGAGATCATCAATAAGGCGGCGGGTCCGCAATGGACGCGCCGCAAACTTCTCGAGCAGATGGTGCTGGGCAGCCGCCAGACCCCATGGGTGGGCTCGGCCGAAGAGATTGCCGATATGCTGATCGGCTGGAGCGGCGAGACCGGCGTGGCGGGCTTCAATCTGTCGCGTACCATTGCGCCTGAGAGCATCGAGGATGTCATCGATCTGCTGATCCCTGTTCTTCAGGAGAAGGGGGTCTACAAGACGTCATACGCAGAAGGAACCTACCGCGAGAAGCTGTTCGGCACGGCACGCCTGCCATCGACCCATTCGGCCGCGCAATATCGCGGCGGAGCCGGCTCCCGGTAGCAGCTCTCAGCATCATCAGGAAGGATTGAACGTGGTCGATAAAACTGCGTATCGCGATGCCATGGCCGGGCTTGCGGCTGCGGTGAATATCATCACCTCGGATGGAGCCGCAGGCCCTGCCGGCTGCACGGTTTCGGCGGTCTGTTCGGTGACAGACGAGCCGCCGACGCTGCTGGTCTGCATCAATCGCTCCAGCGCCAATAACGAGATCATCCGCCGGAACGGCAATCTCTGCGTCAATATTGTCTGCGCCGAGCAGAAAGAGATCGCGATGCAATTCGCGACGAAGGGATTATCGGTCAGCGAGCGCCTTGCCAGTGCCAACTGGAGCACACTTGAAACCGGAGCGCTGGTGCTTGATGGCGCAGTCTCCGCCATCGATTGCGAGGTCGATTCCGTGTCAGAGGTCGGCACGCATACGGTTTTCTATTGCCGTGTGAAGGCGGTCCGCAATCAGCCGGGCCGCGATGGATTGATCTATTTCGGACGCGATTTTCATCGGGTGGCGACCAGGCCGGTCAATGCGGCCGGACCTGCGGCCTGACACGATGCGCGGCCTAGCGACATCTGCCGCGGGCGATCCGCCGGCCAAGCCAGCCGGCCGAAAGGCCGTTTCGCTGGCGATCATCCTCGCGGCGCAGGTGGCGGCGATGAGCGTGTGGTTCTCGTCGAGCGCGGCAATCGCCAGCATCAAGCAGCAATATGCAATCGGCGCTTCGCAGGAGGCGATGCTGACCACGGCCGTGCAGATCGGCTTCGTGGCCGGAGCGGTCGTCTCGGCGCATCTGTCGCTGGCGGACCGTTTCGATCCGCGGCGGCTGTTTGCGCTGTGCGCCGCGATTGCCGCCATTGCCACGGGATGTCTCGTCTTCATGGCGCCTGTCGGCCCCGGTGCGATCGCGCTGCGTTTCCTGACCGGCATCTGCATGGCGGGCGTCTATCCGGTCGGCATGCGCATGGCCGCGACCTGGGCAAGCCGCGATCTCGGCCTTCTGATCGGTCTTCTGGTCGGCGCCCTGACGCTCGGCTCGGCCAGCCCGCATCTTCTGGCGGCGGTCGGCGATGTCGAATGGCGTGCAATCTACGGCGTGGCTTCGGGATCGGCGGCGGCCGCTGCCGTGCTCATCACCTTCGCCAAGCTTGGCCCCAACATCCGCCGTGCGCCATCGGTCGATCTATCGAAGATTGCCGAAAGCTGGCGCCGGACGTCGTTGCGGCGCGTGAATCTCGGCTATCTCGGACATATGTGGGAGCTCTACGCCATGTGGGCCTGGCTGCCGGTCTTCCTGCATCAGTCGTTTGCGGCGCGCGGTCTTCAGAACGCCGACACCAAGGCGGCCTGGCTGACCTTTGCCACCATCGCTGCCGGGGCGGCCGGCTCCTGGCTCGGCGGGATCGTCGCCGACAGGCGAGGCCGGACCTTTGTGACCACAACTGCGATGAGTGCCAGCGGCATATGCGCGCTGCTGATCGGCTGGCTCTATTCCGCGCCGCTGTGCTTGCTGGTGCCCGTGGCCATCATCTGGGGCATCACCGTGATTGCCGACTCCGCCCAGTTTTCGGCCTCGGTCGCGGAGCTTGCGGAGCCCGGCTCAGTCGGGACATTGCTGACGGCGCAGACATGCGCGGGCTTTCTGCTCACGATGGTCAGCATTCACCTCGTTCCCGAGGTCCGGGCGCTGCTCGGCTGGCCGGGCGCCTTCACGATGCTTGCGCTGGGTCCCTTCGCGGGATGTGCCGCGATGTTGAGGTTGCGGCGCGACCCGGAAGCACGGCTTCTGGCCGGCGGCAGGCGTTAGCCGGGCTGCAAGCCGCAGCCGTTTTCGATTGGAAACATCCGCAGAGACGATCCGCCCGGTTGCCAAAAAGCCATAATTGTTCCACCTACATCGGTCATTGATACGCGGCACCAAGAATTGGAACAGAGCTGAATGCGCATACAATACGGTTTATTCGGATTATTCCTTGCAATCGCGCCGTCCGCATATGCCCTGGAAGCTGCATCGCCGCCTGTATTGGAGCCGCTGAAGCAGCAGGCCCAGGCTGCGCAAATGAGCGCGCAATTTCTGACCCGTTACAGCTACAGGCCCGTCGCACTCGATGATGCGCTGTCGGCCAAGATCATGGATCACTTCATCAAGTCGCTGGATCCGGACCGGATGATCTTCCTGAAGGCAGACATCGACAAGTTCATGGCCGACAAGAGCAAGATCGACGACGCCA
Organism: Rhizobium sp. 05N430; assembly: GCF_056396985.1. Classification (NCBI taxonomy): domain Bacteria; kingdom Pseudomonadati; phylum Pseudomonadota; class Alphaproteobacteria; order Hyphomicrobiales; family Rhizobiaceae; genus Rhizobium; species Rhizobium sp. 05N430. Next base: position 99,579 of record NZ_JBFTMO010000012.1, read on the forward strand.
TCGAGAAGCAGAACCTGCAGATCCCGTTCACGATCTTCAACGTCTATGAGCAGCGCGTCGTCGATCGCATGAATTATTCGCGCGGCCTGCTGAAGCAGGGATTCGATTTCAGCGTAAAGGAAGACTATTCCGTGCTGCGCGACAACGCCCCGTGGCCGCAGTCCGAAGCCGAGTCCGACGATCTCTGGCGCAAGCGCGTCAAGAGCGACTGGCTGCGGCTGAAGCTTGGCGGCAAGGCGGACGATGCCATTCGCGATACGCTCGAGAAGCGCTACGAAAACGCTCTGGAGCGCGCCTACAAGTACAAGAGCGACGACGTCTTCCAGTCGTTCATGGACGCCTATACCAATTCCGTCGATCCGCACACGGACTATTTCGGCGCCTCGGCCTCTGCCGATTTCGACATTTCGATGAAGCTGTCGCTGGTCGGCATCGGCGCGGTCCTGCAGGAACGCGACGACTACACGACGATCCGCGAACTCGTGCCCGGTGGCCCGGCGCAGCTCTCCGGCAAGCTTGCCGTCGGCGACCGCATCATCGGCGTCGGCCAGGGCGAGAATGGCGCGATCAAGGAAGTGCTCGGCACCCGTCTCGACGAAGTCGTGCAGATGATCCGCGGTGAGAAGGACTCCGTCGTGCGTCTCGACATTCTGCCCGCAGAAGCCAGTGCCGACGGCAGCCATCACATCATCAGCCTGGTGCGCGACAAGATCAGCCTCGAAAAACAGGCCGCCCGCAAGGATATCCTGTCGGTCAAGGACGGCGATGCCACGCGCAAGATCGGCGTGATTACGCTGCCGGCATTCTACGAGGATTTCGAGGCGCGTCGGAAGGGCGACCAGGACTACAAGAGCGCCAGCCGCGATGTCGCCAAGCTGCTCGAGGAACTGAAGCAGGACAATGTCGACAGCGTTCTGATCGATATCCGCAACAATGGCGGCGGCTCGCTCTCCGAGGCGATTGACCTGACCGGCCTGTTCATCGGCAATGGTCCGGTCGTTCAGCAGCGCGGCACGGATGGCAAGGTCGTGGTCCAGAGCGCTGACTTCCAGGAGCCCCTGTGGACTGGTCCGGTGGGTGTGCTCATCAACCGCGGCTCGGCTTCGGCATCGGAGATTTTCGCTGCGGCGATCCAGGATTACGGACGTGGCGTGATCATCGGAGAGCCGAGCTTCGGCAAGGGCACCGTGCAGACCGTCGTCGATCTCGACGAGATGGCGCATAACAGCAAGCCCAAATTCGGCGAGCTCAAGGTGACGATCGCCCAGTTCTTCCGCGTCAACGGCGGGACGACGCAGCTGCGCGGCGTGACCCCGGATATCGCCTTCCCGGGTCTTTCCGACCCGAAAACCTTCGGCGAGACGAGCTATGATAACGCCCTGCCATGGACGGAAATCAAGCCTGCAAAATATAAGCCTTTCGGCGACATCAAGAGCGTGCTGCCACAGTTGCAGAGCCGCCATGATGCGCGCGTCAAGACCGATCCGGGCTATCAGAGCCTGATTGAGGACATTGCCGACCTGAAGGCGCAGCGCGACAAGGGGCTTATCTCCCTCAATGAGGCCGAGCGCCGCAAGGAACAGGCCGCCCGCGAGGCGCGCCTGAAGGCGCGCGCCGATGTCAGCGGCGAAGACACGGGTCCGGATGACGGCCTGCAGTCAAACGAGCGCAGCCTCAGTGCGGATATTGCGATCGAGAATGCCCGCAAGAAGGCGAAGGACGTGCTGCTCGACGAAGCCGGCGCTATTCTTGCCGACGAGACGACCCTGAAATAGGCCTTTCAGGAGCAGAAGAAACAATCGCGGGCGCGGTGAAAGCCGCTGCCCGCGTCTGTTATTTCCACTCCCACAGCTTCTTCGAAACGTGCGGGCGCGTCGAAACGATCGCGGCAGGATTGCCGACGGCCGTGACATAGCGGGCAGCGTCTTCGGCATCGTTGACGCCGGCAAAGATCATCTTCATCGATTTATTGGAGGCAGCACCTTTCGCCCGGTGCTCGAAGCTGATCACCGCATGCGGATATTCCTCGTTGAGGCTGATCATCGGATCGCCCGTCAGCGCGATGTGTTCCTGCATCGCCAGGAATGACAGGACACGATCCCTGGCCATGTCAGGCGCAATCGGCTTGTTGCCTGTCGGCGCTCGGGCATAGGCCATGGTGTCGATCTGGCCCTTGCGCTTGCGCGTCTCGTAAACCAGAAGGTTCGCCCCCATCGCCAGTTCGGCGTGGAGATCGAAGGTCTGGTACCGGTCGCTATTGCCGTGCAGATCGTCCAGGGCTGCCTTCAGATCCTGGATGTAATCGGTGTATCGCGATGCTGTCATGGGTCGTCCGCCTTCGATATCTGACCGCGCAATCGCAGAGCGCCATCAGGCATGCAATAGGCGATGTCGATCAGGCAGGTGACAGACCGCTTCTCCCGACGCCAGCCTATTGCGGGAACAGGAACGTTATCCCGGCGCGGAAGCCCCAGCCGTTCGGTCCGTTCTCGGGCGCTTCGGCCCAGTAGCGGGCACCGACCTGGAAGCTCACCGGTTGTTCGCCGAACTTCAGGAGCTTTGCCACCGAAAAATTGATCGGCACGGCCCACTGGTCGTTCTTCCAGTCATAGGTGCTTTCGGTGTTAAGCGAGAAAGTCCAGGCATCAGGGGTGGTGTAGGATATGAAGGGTTGCAGGAAGGTGGAGCTGATATCAGGCCGATCGCTGTTGCCTGTGACGGACCAGATGTGATTGGCGAGCGCGCCGTAGGTCCAGGGGCCATCCTGCTTCAGGACGACGGCGGTCGGGCCGAGCCCCCACTTGCCGCTGCCGAGCATCTTGTCCGTTGCGGTCGGCAGCAGGAAGACCGGGCCGGCGCCCCAGACGATGCCGCCCGGTCCCGGTTCCTTCGGCGAAAAGAAGAAGCTTTGGGTGATGTCGCCAAGGCCGAACTGGCTACCGGAATTGCCGGCGATGTCGTTCTGCCAGATGAACGGCAGGATGGTTCGGGAAATGACGTTCCAGTCGTCGTTGATCGAAATGGGAATGACCGGCTGGATGTTCAGCACGGCCCTGTCGCCGTCGAGCGGGCCGTAACCGCTGTCATAGTTGAATTGAAACGGCACGCTGATCAGCGAGGCGACCGGATTGGAAAGCTTCTTGGCGAGATCGGCATCCTGCGCCACAGCCGGTAGCGGGAGGGCCGCCGCAGCGGCCGCTGCGGCAAAGAGAATTCCTGGCTTCATGCGTTGGTCTCCGATTGGGATCTGCACTTCGCCGCAAGTTTCAGAACCGGATCGTCATGCCGATGATCGGGCCGTGCTGGATCATGTCGTAGGTGAAGCCGTCACTGCTGTAATCGACGCCCTGGGCACGGTATCCGAGCACGGCTGACATGGTGTCGTTGAACTTGTAGCCGAGGCCGGCCAGCACATCCCAGTCGAGGTCGGCGCCGCCCGCACCAATCATCGCCCAGCCGGTCATGTAGACATTGTCGGTGAAGGAATAGCTGCCCTTGAAACCAACAAGACCATCGACCCAGTTGGCGCTGTCGGTTCCCTCGAGATTACCGATCAGGCCGCCACTCAGGCGGATAGTGGTTTCGGCATGCCAGAAACGGGCACCCGCGAGAATGTCGAGGCGCGCCTGCGGGTCCTCGTAGATCGTGTAGGCGGCACCCAACAGCGCCGTGAAGGTCACAGTCTTCAGGTCAACGTCGTCGGCAATGATGCCGCGCGGCGTGGCGGAGTCGGTGGTTACCCTCGCATAGCTGATATCGGTGAAGATGCTGAAACGGTCGTAGCGGGCATCGCCCGCTCCCATGAACGCGAAATCCAGGGTCGAGATGATGGCGCCGAAATCCTGGCTGACATCCACGGTCGGCAAGCCGAACACTTGGCTCTCGCCATCGAGACCGGCAATCCAGAAATAGGGAGAGAACGAGAAACTCCAGCCGTCGGGCCGCTCGGGTGATGGTTGCGGCGCTGTTACCGGCAGCAGATCGGCAGCACCCGCAGGCGCGGCGAAGGCGGCCAGTGCCGCAACACCAATGACAAATCGAATCTTGCTGTGCATGTGTCGTCCCCTCGGCCTTGGCCCTTGTCACACTTCTGCTGCCGCAGCTGCTTTCGCCTGCTGCGCCTTGATGGTGGCGGCGGCTGCGGCCGCTCCACCCTCCCGCTCGTCGCCACCGACATTGACGGTCGGCTGCGCGAATTCGATGCCATTTGCCCTGAAGGCTTCCCGGATCCGCAGCTGTGCCTTGCGGCGTATGTAGGTCTGCATGCCGGGTACCGTGGTCATGCCGAAGCCCAGCACGATGCCGTAGTCGCCGAATTCCTCGACGCCCTTCATCTTCAGGGGTTCGATGAAGAGAGGCCCGAGTTCGGGATCTTCGAGCAGTTCGGCGCCGATCTTCTTGGTCAGCTTGCGGGCCTTTTCGACATCGGTGTCGAAGCCGACGGAAATCCGGAACTTGTCGATCACCCAGTCCCGGCTCATGTTTTCGACCGCGCCGAGCTCGCCGAACGGGACGGTGAACACGGGGCCACGATGGTGCCTGAGCCGGACCGATCGCAGGCTGAAGCCCTCGACCGTTCCCTTGTAATTCTTGGCCTGGATATACTCGCCGACACGGAAAGCATCGTCGAGCATGTAGAAGACGCCGCTGATGATGTCCTTGACCAGCGTCTGCGATCCGAAGCCGAGTGCCACGCCGAAGATGCCGGCACCGGCGATCAGCGGCCCGATCTCCACGCCAAGCTGGGCGAGGATGATCAACGCCGCCATGACGGCAATCATGACGGCAAGCGCATTGCGCAGGATCGGCAGCAGCGTCCGGAAGCGGGCGCGCCGCGCTGTGTCGGCTGGCGTGGATGTAGCGGGCGCGGATGCCACAAGGTTTCCGTCGATCCAGCTCTTGGCCAGATGCCAGATCAGATCGGCGGCAAGCAGAACGACGACGCTGCGCAGCAGGCCATAGAAGATCGCCGATACGATCGGATCGCGGTGGCCAATGGTTTCCGGGTTCATCTGCCAGACGATTGCCAGCCAGCCGGCGGCGATTGCGATGACGATCGCCCGGGCTCCGCGGACGACCAGCACATTTCGCAGACCAGCCCCGGCCGAGGTGAAGTGTTCGGCGACATTTCCTGCACCCCGCAGGATGCCGGGCAGGATGAGAGCGTAGAGGCCGAGCCAGAACAGGCCTTTCAGATCGAGGCACCAGAGGATCCACATCGCCACCATCACACCGGTGACGATCGCCTTTGCGGGTTTCGGCCGGCTCCATGTGGACCAGACGGCCTCAATTCCGAGCGCGAGAACGATGATCGAAAACACATAGGAGATCGCGTCCGTGACGGCGGGATCCGTGCCGAGCGGCGGGCCGAGCGCTGCCGTGGCGATGGCGAGCACGGTGATGCCGAGAAGGATCCTGGCGCGCTGCCGCAGCCCTTCCGGCGCCGCGAGCGTGATCAGCACCGATCCGGTGCGATAGACGACGAACGCGCTGAGATAGACAAGCAGGGTGATGCGGGCAAGCGGCGGCCACTCGATTGCAAAGAAGATCACGGCCATGGCGCCGGCAAAGACTGCGATCGGGATCAGCGCGGCAGCCGCTCCCTCCCGCTGTCCGCGCATCCTGCGATAGAGCCATTCGGCGGCAAGGCCAATGGCGATGAGACCACCGAAAATAACGAAGACGGGGGCGTATCCGTGCGAGATCGCATCGGCACGCGTCCTGGCAGCCGTTGCGGCAATTTCAGACGGAATACGCGGGACGGCGGCGATGACCGTATCGATCCGCGCCCGCGTCTCGGATTCCCAGCTTGTGATGGGGGAGGCTGCAGTTGCGGATGGCGCCGGCGGGGCTGCGGCCGTCTTGCGGCTTTCGAGCCAGGCCTGGATATCGGGATCCTGGAGAAGTGCGACCAGATCGTTGATCTTCTTTTCGCTCGCCGGAATGGGCGTTTGTGCCTGCGCGGTCACGGAAAGGATCAGGAATACAAGCAACCCTGCCAGGCATTTGATCATGCTGCCGACGTCCCAAAGCAGACGCGGAAAATGTAGCCGGTAGGCGGCCGGGAAAGTCTGCCGCACTCTGGTCGAATCAGGGAAGCTGAGCTGGCATCCGTGAACCGCATCTGCACTCTCCTTGAACAAGACGTGCATCTAGCCAGCCGGTTCTCCGGCGCGGAAGTACGTTACTGTAAATGCGGGCGTAAATTCCGCGATCCGGGCGTAAACGCGGATCGGTTTACGGTAACGTACTTCCCCGGCTTCTCAGACGGCGCATAATCCTCCCGTCAAGGTTGGCCCGGAGGCTGGATGGTGTGATGGACAAGAGCAGCGGCACCGGCGTCAACGGTTCCGGAACCGCCCAGAGGGGTCTGTGGCGGCTGATGCTGAAGCTGCCTGCGATGCGCGGAAGGCTCCAGATTCTCGCTGCGACGTCACCGTCCATCACCGACCTGTTCGAGGCCTACGAAGAGGCCAGCCTCACCCTGGAACGGATGTCGAAAGACCGGCCCCGATCGCAATGTCCCCTCCGGGAAGAATACGAAACCGTGTGCGCTGAGATCGAATCCGATGTGATCCATTATGTTCTCGGGCACCCTTCCGGCGTGTCGGACTGACACAGGGTTCGCGTCAAAATCGATCAAGTTTCGGTTTCATTAGCGTTCGGCCTTGCAACTTCTTGCCATCTCGGCGATAAATTACTCTGTTCTACTTTAGCTTTGACAAGGTGTGCGAGGGGCTGCCATGAATGCTGAAGTACACGACTTGAAGGCTTGCGAGGTTTCCAAGGACGAAGCAAAGGTCGAACTCGAGCGTCTGCTCGCCGACCAGCGCTTCCGGGTCACCGAGCGTCAGAAAGACATTCTCAGATATCTGGCGGAGCGCCGCTTCAACGATTGCGACGAAGGGGTCAAGGCCTATTCGGTGGCGCTTGACGTTCTAGGGCGGCCGAGCGGTTTCGACGCCTCGACCGATCCGATTGTGCGCATCGAGATCAGCCGTCTGAGATCGGCGCTCGACGCCTATTATCAGGCCTTCGGCACCGCCAGTGGCGCCACGATCCATATTCCAAAGGGCATGTATATTGCCCTTTTCCCGGCGACACTCGTGCCGCACGAGCCGGATGACGAGCTGCATCCGGGGTTCGAGCCAGCCGGCGAAAGTGAACCGGCGGCGACGATTTCCGAGGCTATGGTGCAGGCAGTACGCTCCCGCAGGTCGGTGCGTCTCGGAGGAGCCGCAGCTGTCGCGGTAATTGTCGCGGCGCTTGGTGGTGCGGCGAGCTTCGAGCTGCTGGCCGGGCAGCCTGCGATGACGGCAAAGCCGACCGTCTATATCCTGATGGAGGCCGCCGAAGGCCGCATGCAGGGCGAGGCCAGCCAGACGCGCGACACGCTGATGACCGCGCTGACCCAGTTTACGACGCTGACCGTCGCCAAAGCCAGCTATTCCGACGTGCGGTCGGCGGGCCGCGCCGGCCGGAATTACGAGATCGACATCAAGTATTACGGCGATGCGGATGATCGCAGCGTCTGGTGGCAGATCGCCGACAGCGCCACGGGCGACCTGCTCCGCTCCGGCCTCGAACGGGTGGATATCAGCGGCAAGAGCCCGGCTGCCGTCCGAGAGGAGATGGCGGGCGCGCTGGCGCAGCGTTTTGCGGCAACGCGCGGCGTGATCAACAATATCGAAATCCATGAAACGCCCGATGATGCCCTTGGCAATGCCTGCGTGCTGCGGGCGGAATATGCGCTTGATGAAGGCGGCGCAGACCGCGTGTTGCGCAGCCGTGACTGCCTGGAAAGCAGCCTGTCTGCAGCTCCCGCCGACCCGGATGCGACAGCGCTGCTGGCGCGGATTCTGCTTGCAGGCAGGGGTGCCGCGTCCGACCCGTCCGTCCGATTGCGCGCGCTGGAGCTGGCGAAGGGTGCAGTCTCCTCGGCGCCGCTATCGGACAGGGCGCAGGTGGCTCTGATGACGGCGCAGTTCGCCGCGGGCCGGACCGAGGCGGCCGTCCGGGCCGGAAACCGTGCGGTGGAGCTCAACCCGAACAATGGCGATGCGGCGGCAAAGCTGGCGCTTGTCCTCTATCTCTCGGGTTTCAAGGACGCAGGTGTGGCGATGGCGCATGATGCCAGCCACGGCGTCGATGCAGCCCCGCGCGACGCCACCCTGGTGCTGGCGCTCGATGCCTACAAGACCGGGCGCTATTCGGAGGCGTCGCTTTTGTCCGAGCAGATCAACTGCACCGACTTCCTGGTCTCAGCGCTCCGGACCGCTGCCCTCGGCCAGCTTCAGTCACCGGAGGCTCGCGAGCGCATGGCGGAGATCAGGGGGAAGGATCCTGATTTCGAGCGGAACTTCGCTGACAGGGTTGCCGTCTGGCGCCTTCCACCGGACATTGCAGCGGAACTTGAGGCCGGTCTCGTGAAGGCGGGCGCCGATGTCGATCCGAATGCCGTGGCGAGTGTCGCCAAGCCCTAAGCAGGGCCATCGGCATTGCCGTTCGCTAGCTGGACACACGTTCATGAACGAAAAGATCGGCTGCATGCGCTGCGCGTAGAAACGCATCTCGCGCCTTCTCCGGCTCCTCGCCATTTTCGTAGACTTCCAGACAGAGGCGCAAGGCTTCGTCGCGCTCCGGCCCGAAATCCGGTTCCGGCCATTTGTCGATCAGGCAGTCGGCGGCTTCTTGCGTGGTCCGCACGACCTGCAGGCCATGTGGCCGCGGCATCTCGATCGCGATCGGCTGTTTCCAGGGAGCGTTGTACATGGGCTCGTCCTCTCCGGCTGAGCAAGCTTTACGAGAGGATGCAGCACTCGGATTAGTCGCCGGATCAAAATTCGGCGATTGGCCACACAGCAAAGGCATGGCCAATCGGATTGTTAAGGTGCGGATCTAAAGACTGTCTTCCAATCGGCTTTCATATCGACGACGAGCCAGTTGCGCCGCTCTGCCTCATCGAGCGCCTTGTCCAGCTTGCCGAAGGGTGATTGCCGGTCATAGGCATATTCGCGGTCGGCGTCGGTGTGGTGGACGATCATCGCGAAGCCCGGGCCTTTGGCAGCGGTCGTCCAGCGCATCATCTCGTAGTCGCCATCCGAATTGCCTGCAACGAAGATTGGCTTGCGGCCGATGAACTTGTTGATGCCGGCCGGCTTGCCCGCGCCGTCATCGACAAAATCGATCTTCGGAAGCCGCTTGAGGACAGGCACGTCGCCGACGATCGCATATTCCGTGGAGATGGTGCTGCCGACCACCTGCTGTGGCGGTATGCCATAGAGCTTCTCCGTGACCGGCCGCATGAATTCGACCCCGCCGCCCGAGACGATGTAGGTCGTAAAACCATTGCTGCGCAGGTAGTCCAAAAGTTCGCGCATCGGCAGGAAGGTCATATCGGTATAGAGCTTGCCGGTTTTCGGGTGCTTCGCGGTCGCAAACCAGTCGGTAACGATCTTGTTGAACTGATCTGTCGTCATGCCGGCATGCGTTGCCATCACAAGCTCGACGAGGCCGAGTTCGCCGCCTTTAGCGATGCCTTTCAAATCGCCATCGAGCACGCTCTTGAAGGGTTCCTTGGTTTTCCATTCGGGGTGCTGCGGCGCGAGGGTCTTCACGCGGTCGAGCGCAAAGCCGAGCTGGATATAATAGGGCTGCTCAGACCATAGCGTGCCGTCATTGTCGAACACCGCGATGCGGTCATCCGGCGCGACGTAGCCATCGCCGCCTTCCGTCACCGTTGCCTTCACGAAACTCATGATGCGGTTCTTGGCTGCCGTATCATTCCATGAGGCAAGTGGCTCCTGCGCGAAAACAGGCAGAACGCCGGCGATCGTCAGAATGAATGCGGCTAGCAGGGAAAAGAGGGTGGTATCGGCGTGACGCGTGCGGCTCATGCGGCTTCTCCTCACATGTGAACTCTCTTGATGCAGCGAAAGCCGACATGGCTGGTGGACGTATCCTCGGGTTCGGCATGGCGGGCCGCGGGCCGGTAGCGCCGGCAGTAGTTTGGCGCGCAGAGATGCGACCCGCCCTTGAGGACTCGCCGGGCTATGCGGATTGCCGGAAGCCGCGGGTCATAGCTTGCCTCGGCCTCGCCGCCCCTCGGGTTCTTCGGAATGCAGCAGGTCTTGGCAGCGGGCTCCGGATGCCGTGTGCTCCAGTAATCTGCAGTCCATTCCCAGACATTGCCGATCATGTCGTAAACGCCGTAGCCGTTTGCCGGAAAGGACCGCACGCGCGAGGTCCGCTCCTCGCCCTTCCGCTTGTTCGATTGCGTCGGAAACGTTCCCTGCCAGGTGTTGGCCATTGGTTTTCCGCCGGGCATCAGCTCGTCGCCCCAGGCAAATTCCACGTCGTCGAGGCCGCCGCGCGCGGCAAATTCCCATTCTGCCTCTGTCGGCAGGTCGAGCCCGGCCCAGTCCGCATAGGCCTTGGCATCAGACCAGGAGACGTGGACAACGGGGTGATCTAGCTTGCCGCGCAGATCGCTGAGCCCGCCGAGCGGACGCCGCCAGTCGGCGCCGAACTTGAACGTCCACCACTGCGAGATATCGGGACCACTAACGCCTTTCGGCTGAACAAAAAGCAGCGAGCCGGGCCGCAGCATCTCCGGAAGGGCGCCCGGATAATCCTTTGGATCAGGTGCTTTCTCGGCCATCGTCACATGGCCCGTCGCCCTGACGAATGCCATGAACTTCCGGTTCGTCACCGGTGTGTCGTCGATCCAGAAACCATCGACCCTGACCGGGTGCGCGGGTGCCTCCTCGGGATAGTGGTCGTTGGAACCCATGGTGAAGGTTCCGCCGGGAATCCAGGTCATGCCCTCTGGTGCCGCAAGGCCGTCGAATGCCAAAGCCATCATCGCCTCCGCTTTCATTGGCTGCATGTTTGCGCGCGGCTTGGCCCGGCGTAAGTACGCAACGGTAAATGCCGCCGCATTTACGTCCGGTGCAGCGTAAATGCTGACCTTTGCGGTGCTGCCAGGGTGTCCGCGCCCGGGTTGAGCGCGGGCAATGCCATCCGTGGGTGTGTGCCCGCCCGGTGATCGCCGGCCGATGTCACGAGCCGCGCCAGCCGCTGCCGGTCGAACGCGCTGCTGCGGCCTCCATAAAGCGTGCTCTCAAGACCGGTGACCTCATCTGCCAGATCGGGATGACCGCTTGCCGCCCAATCATGCAACGTGCGAAAGCCTTCCTCACGGCTCCATGCCTGAAGGGCGGCATAGACCCCGGCGGGGTCTGCGGACAGGATGGATTTTTGCAGACCGCGCAGCAGGTAGCGGCGCGATGTCTTGAACCGCAGTTCGGCAGCCGACAGATATCGCACGAGCGCGCGCGGCAGGCGTCGCATTGCCCATGCTGCGGCTCCAGCGGCCAGCCCAAGCAGGATAACAAGCATCAGATGCTGCCGCTGTTCGAAGGGAGCAGCCATCCTCGGTGCCTGCACGTCGGGCGCAATCCCGGTCCTCGCAGGCGCTGCTGCGACAAGGACTGTAGTCGAAGGCAGACGAGCGACCGTTATCCCGCCACTGTCCAGATCGAACCAGGAATAGTCGATCGGAGGTATCGCGAACCGGCCCTCGGCCGTAGTCGTGTAGACGAGGGTTTCGGTCCTCCGGCTTGCGGTATCGCGGCCGATCGCAATGCCGTCTTCCGTCTTCGCCGGTTTCGCATATTGAGTCAGCCCAGGAGCGGCACCGGCCTCGACCGGCGGGATCATGATGGCCTGGGTATCCCCGGCGGTAATGGTGATCGTGCGCGTCAGGGCATCACCCGCCTTCAGCGCCGCAGGATCCCGGTCAAAGGCCTGCGCGATCGTCAGGCCCCGGGCGGCAAAACCTGCTCCCGCGGTCGCGTTCCCGTGGGTCTCGAAACTCAGCGGATTGGTTTGCACCGTTACGCGAAGCGGTTTCCCATCGACCGCGTAGCCGAGCTCGATATCGATTGCGGGCACTGCATAAGTGCCCGGCACCTCCGGAACGATGGCATAGCGCGTGCGAATGCCAGCATACTGAATTCCGTCGGCCGTCTCGGTCAGGTGTTGAGACCGCTCGCCGGGCAATGTGACAAGGGCATCCGGAATGCCGAACAGCGGGAATTGCGGTGGCGAGGTGAAGAAATCGGGCACGAAGACATCCACCGTCACATAGACCTGCTGCCCGGGTACGATCTTGCCGTCATCCTCCACGGAGGCCCTGGCATAAGGCCCGGCTGCGAATGCCTGCAGCGGGCAGAGCATCAGCATGATGAGCCAAAGGTATCTCACGGCTTCTTCTCCTGAAGCTCCATTGCAAATTTCCGGGCCATCAGGTCTGCAGGGCTGACCTCGATGTTCTTCATCCACATTTCCGAAGTCTGTTCGGCTACAGCGACGGTCCCGGCCTTGCCCTGTTTGCCCTTGTCGTCGAACTGGACGCTATCCGGCTTCTCGCTGGGATCCTGCGGCTGGTCAGCCTGTTCGTCCTGCTTCAGCTTGAGCAGCCGTCGAGCGATGGCCAGATCGGCATCCGCTTCCGGCCAATTGGGCCGCTTTTCAAGCGCCTTGCCGTAGGCGGCGACCGCCTCCTCCAGCTTGCCGAGATGCAGCAGCGCATTTCCCTGATTGAACCAGCTAGCGGCGCTGCCGTCAGAAGCAAAGGCATCGACCGCATCCTGGAACCGTCCGGCGCGGTAGAGGGCCGTACCCTTCCACATGGGGTCCTGGAAATGTGCCGATGCCGACGCGAAGTCGCCGCGTTCGAACGCGAGCTGGCCCTGCTGATCAGACGTCAGCCACATATCTGCAAGACCTGCCGCTTCCGCGCTCGCGGGCGCTGCAAGCTTCAGCAAGGCGAGCATCACGGCGACCTTCACGACCCATCCGCGCCGGAAGGAGAGGGCGAGCAGCAGGGCTGCAGGCGGCAACAGCCACCAGCCCATATCATGCCAGCGATCACCCTCACTGGCGGACTGCTGCGCAAAGCTGGTGCGAATATGCTGGCCAACCCACCGGACATCGGCATCGTCGTCGGTGAGAGTGGCGACAGATGCGCCAGATGCACTTCCAAACGCCTTGAGCGCCTCGAGGTCGAGCTTGGCGACGACCCGGCTTCCGCTCACTGCGGTGAGGAAGCTGCCGTCCGCCTGCTTGACCAGACCGCCTTCGGCGGTGCCGATGCCAAGGGCGATCAGGGCGCTGCCGGTCTTCCCGGCAGCGCCGGCAGCCGTCTCTTCTATGCCGTCGGTCATCAGCAGGATCGTGCCGGGACTGCCATCCGCGCGAAGCAGGCTGCCAGACAGCGTCAGAGCGGCGGCAGTATCCTTGCCGGGTTTCGGCATGATGCGTGTCGCCAGCGCATCGGTATAGGTTTCGATGAGCGCTTGGTCCTCCGTCAGCGGTACGACGAGATGCGCCGTCCCGGCATAGGCGACCACCGCGGTGCGGGCACCGGCGCGGGCCGTCAGGATGTCGTGGATCTTGAGCTTGGCGCGCTCCAGCCGGCTTGGCGTGATATCGACGGCGTCCATCGTCGGCGATAGATCGACAGCGATGACGAGGGCGGCCGAATCCGAGACGAAGGGAGGCGCTTCGCGATGCCAGGTTGGCCCAGCACCGGCGAGGATGGTCAACGCGGCCAGAGCCGCGATCATCCAGGCCGGCCGCAGATGACGTCGGCGGTCGGGCTCGATGACCAGGCTGTCGAGGAGGTGCGGGGCAATCATGTCGCTCCAGCGGGCCCTGCTGTCTCCGGCGCGATGTGCCAGCCAGACGATCACAGGGGGCAGAGCCAGTGCAAGCAGCCACCACGGCCGCAGGAAATGGAAATCGGCGATCATCCGGGCGCCCTCCGCCTGACCAGCCCCGCGCCGCCGGAGATCAGATAGTAGCCGCCGAGCAGGACGGCTGCGGCTGTGGCCGGCCAATGGAAAAGCTCGGTGCGCGGCCGCCAGGTCAGAACTTTCTGATCTTCAGGCGTCATGCTGTCGAGCGTGTCGTAGATGGCCGCGAGTTCCTGCTGATTGCCGCCGAAGAAATACTGGCCGCCGCTGCTGGCGGCGATCTGCTTCAGGGTTGCCAGATCGAGCTTGTCTTCGCCGGTGGCATCAGGGTCGCCGATGCCAATCGTGTGGATCGTGACGTTCTTCGCCTTGGCCACTTCAACGGCTTTGAGGGGCGGCATCTTGCTTGCCGTGTCGTTGCCGTCAGTCAGCAGGATCAGGACCTTCTCCGGCACCGTGGTCTTGTCGAACATGCGGATGGCAAGGCCGAGAGAGTCGCCCAGCGCCGTTCGCGGTCCGGCGATCCCTGGCATCAGGTCTTCGACCATCGTGCGGACGAGGGCATGATCCATGGTGAACGGAGCGAGCGGATAGGGCGCATCACCGAAGGCGATCAGCCCGATCCTGTCGCCGCCACGCTTGCCGATGAAACTGGCTACGACCTGGCGGACGGCATCGATGCGGGATTCGAGCGCGCCCTGTGGCGTGCGGAAGTCTTTCGCCTCCATCGATTGCGACAGGTCGAGTGCCAACAGGATGTCGCGCTGCGGCTCCTTCTTCTCGATCGGGGGCTCGACATATTGCGGGCGCGCCAGCGCGATGACGATGAGGCACCATGCAAGCGCGAGAACGGCGGTCTGCACCCATCCTCGCCGCGCGACGACCGAACCCTCGCTCGGTGTCACGCCGGCTGCCCGCGCGACCTGGTCGAAGAAGGGCAGGCGGACCGATGTCGAGGTCTCGCGTTTTGGCGGCAGAAGCCACCAGACGAGTAGCGGTACCGGCAGGAGAAGAAGCAGCCAGGGAAGATCAAGCTGATACATGATGTTTCTCGATCCAGCGGCGGGCGCCGAGAGCCGCATCTTCGACGGTGCCCGGTGCAAGGGCAGAAAGCGCCGCATCCGGCCGGTATTCAAGATCGTCGAGAACGCCATTCAGCGCCTTACCGGCACCTCCCGACGTGCTTAGAAACTGAACCCAGTCTGCGCCATCGATCGCCGCCACGTCCTTTCGCGGCCAGGCGGCGAGGGCAGTGCGCTTCACAAGTTCGGCGATTTCGCGCAGCGCAAGGGCCGGCTTTGCTTTCGCGGTGCTGCTTTCGATCTGATCAAGCTGCCGCATAGCCTCTCGGCGGTAGGCATTTCGGTGGTACCGGAGAGCTGCAAGGATGACCCAAGCGAGAGCGAGCGCACATGCGATCGCCGCCAGGACGGCCCAGCCCCAGGTCTGCGGCATCCAGGATACCGGCGGCGGCACCGCAATGTCGCGCAGCGAGCGCAGCGCCGTTTCCGTCATCGGATCGAGTTTCGCGGCCGGTTCCATCAGCGCCTCCGCTGGCGCCAGGCCGATTGTTCCAGCAGTTTGCGCAGCTGCGGCGCCGTTTCTTCCGCCGCGGAAATCGGCAGCATCGGAAGGCCAAGTTCTTTCTGCCAGGCACGCAATTCGTTGCCGCGATCGGTGGCGAATTTGCCGATGGCGGCGCGAACGGCGCTGCGGCCAAGGCTGAGTTCCGCCTGCAATGCTCCGCCGCTAACGACGATCTCGCCGCTATCGGGCAGTTCCAGCAGAAACGGGTCGTAGATCAGCAGGCATATCACGTCATTGGTGGCGGAAAGCTGCAACAGCAGGTCGCGTGTCATGGCGCCATGGCCATCGAAGTCGCTGACGATGATCACCAGATGATCGTGGCGGGCGACGCTGGCCGTCTGGCGCAACGCATCGTCAAGCGCGGTTGACGCAGGCGCATCCGCATAGGCTGCCGAAAGCCGCGCGTTCTTCTCGGCAATGCGATCGGCAAGAGCAATGACGGCATTGCGACTGCGATGCGGGCGGACTTCGCTGATGCCGGTATCGCCAAAGACGAAACCGCCGACCCGGTCTCCGGAGCCGAGGATGCGCCAGGCGCAGAGCATCGCAGCTTCAGCCGCCGTCACCGATTTCATCGACCGGCGGCTCCCGAAGAACATGTTGATGCGCTGATCGACGACGAGGATGGCGGGCCGCTCCTTCTCTTCGCCGTAGATCCTGACCACGGGCCGCGATGTCCGCGCCGTCACCCGCCAGTCGATGGAGCGGATGTCGTCTCCAGGCAGATATTCGCGCAGTTCTTCGAAGATCAGACCGCGGCCGCGCAGAGCCGATTGCATGCTCCCGGCCATCTGCTGGTGGCTTCTGGCTTTCTGCACGAAGGTCAGGTCGCGGGCTCGGGCTTCGAGTGCGACAAGCTGCTCGGTCGAGATATGAACACCATCGTTTGCCAACGGCGCTTGTTTCATGAGACGGCCACCAGTTCGGTGATGCGGTCGATTACCTGATCGGCAGGCGTGTTGGAGGCATGGGCTTCATACGAGAGGATCAGCCGGTGACGGAACACGTCGTTGACGACGGCCTTCACGTCATCGGGCGTCACGTAGTCACGGCCCCGGAGCCAGGCGTAGGATCGCGAAACCTTGTCTAGGCCGATCCCGCCGCGCGGGCTGACACCGACCTGCAGGAGAGCGGCAAGATCCTTGTTGTAGCGGTCCGGATAACGGGTCGCGAATACCAGGGCGACGATATATTTCTCGACGGGATCGGACAGTGTGACCGCGCCTATTTCCCTGCGGGCATCGAAGACCGACTGCTCGCTCAGACGTTCCACCACCGGCGGTTTGGCTGTCGTCTGAGCAGCGTTCTCTTCGCTCCGGTTGAGCTGCATGATCAGCGCTTCCGACTTTTCGTCGGGATAGCCGACCTCGACATGCATCAGGAAGCGGTCGAGCTGCGCTTCAGGGAGAGGATAGGTACCCTCCTGCTCGATCGGGTTCTGCGTCGCCATCACCATGAAGAGGCCGGGCAGAGGATAGCTTTTGCCGCCGACCGTTACCTGCCGCTCCTCCATGGCCTCGAGCAGGGCGGATTGCACTTTCGCTGGCGCCCGGTTGATTTCGTCGGCGAGGATCAGATTGGCGAAAATCGGTCCTTGCTGAAACTTGAATTCGCCCTTTCCGCCTTCGGAGAAGTAGACCTCCGACCCGGTGATATCGGCGGGCAGCAGGTCGGGCGTAAATTGAACGCGTGAGAGATCGGCGGCGAGGTTCTTCGCAAGGCTCTTGATCGCCCGCGTCTTGGCAAGCCCTGGCAGCCCCTCGACGAGCAGATGACCGTTGGCGAGCAGCCCGAGCAGCAGCCGTTCGACCATGGCGTCCTGGCCGATGATGGACTGGCCGATGCGTTTGCCGAGCGCAATGATATCGTCGCGTGCCGTCATGAAACCCTCGAGGAATAACGGGAAATGGGAGACGCGCACAGATGCGCGCCTCCTTCGTCGTTGTTACTTCTCGATGCCGCGATCCTTGAAGGACTGGTCGATCGCCTTGTCCACCTGGGCGCGGACGCCCTCGATGTTGAAGCTGGCGACCCGCTGGCTCGGCGGATATTTTACGAAGGTCTCCAGAAAATTGGCGGCTTTCAGCTGGCCTTTGACCAGCAGATAGTCGTTGCGAGTCAGCCAGTCGTTATACTGGTCCGAAACCGTATCGGCGCGTTCGTACGGGTCCATCCGCAGGTTGAACAGCTTGGGAATGCGCCAAGTGATCAAAGGCGTACGCCACACTGCAAAGCCACCGGACGCAGGCTGCTCCTTGAAGACAACTTTCCAGTCGTCGTAGCGTATGCAGACCAGATCGCCATCGTCGTCGAAGTAGTAGAAGTCGCTACGCGCGCTCTTGTCGGACTTTCCGGTGATGTAGTCCAGCTGGTTATAGCCATCGAGATGGTTCTTGAACGTCGTGGTGCTGCCCTGTGGCTGCCAGCCATCAAGGAGGCGTTTCTTGACGTCGGGATCGCCCGCTGCCGCGAGCAGTGTCGGGAACCAGTCGAGGCCGGACATCATGCCGTTCGAGATCTGGCCCGGCTGGATGTGTCCGGGCCATTTCACCATGGCGGGCACGCGGAAAGCGCCTTCCCAGTTGGTATCCTTCTCACTGCGGAAGGGCGTTGTCGCCGCATCCGGCCAGGAGAATTGATTAGGCCCGTTATCCGTGGTGTAGACAACGATGGTGTTGTCGGCGATGCCGAGATCGTCGAGTGCCTTCAGGAGTTTACCGACGTCGCCGTCGTGCTCCACCATGCCATCTCCATATTCGTTGCCCGGCATGCCGCTCTGACCACGCATGGATTCACGCACATGGGTGAAGAGATGCATGCGGGTGGTGTTCATCCACGTGAAGAACGGCTTGTTCTGCTTGACTTGACGGCCCATGAAATCGATTGCGGCAGCGGTCGTCTCGTCGTCGATTGTCTCCATGCGCTTCTTGTTCAATGCGCCGGTATCCTCGACTTCACCATCGGCAGAGGCCTTAATGACGCCACGCGGATTATAAGCCTTAAGGAACTCCTGATCATCCTTCGGCCAATACGGCGCTTCGGGCTCTTCCTCGGCATTGAGATGGTAGAGATTGCCGAAAAACTCGTCGAAGCCATGGTTGGTCGGCAAATACTCGTCGCGGTCGCCCAAATGGTTCTTGCCGAACTGTCCCGTGGCATAGCCGAGCGGCTTCAGCGCCTGGGCGATCGTCATGTCGCCGGCCTGCAAGCCGACAGGGGCGCCCGGCGCGCCGACCTTGCAGAGGCCGGTGCGCAGGCAGGTCTGCCCGGTGATGAATGTCGAGCGGCCTGCCGTGCAGCTGTTTTCGGCATAGTAGTCCGTGAACATTATGCCCGCTTTCGCGATGCTGTCGATATTCGGCGTCTTATATCCGACGACGCCGAAGGAGTATGCGCTGATATTGGTTTGGCCGATGTCGTCGCCAAAGATGACGAGGATATTGGGCTTGGCCGCAGCCGTGCTGGCGGCAGGCGCTGCCTGCTGAGCGTTTGCTGGCGAAAGGAAGGTCGTCGATGTCAGCGTCATGGCGGCGGCAACCGCCGCCGAGAACAGCTTCTTCTGAAGAGATACCGTCATGACGCTCTCCTCGCTGATGGATCGTTCAACATTGCAGTCTCCCTTGTGCCGGGCGGCCGCGCCTCCGGCTTCTGATCGTCGTCAGGCGACGCCGCAGGAGACTTGTTCCTTTCAGTAGCGGGCGGAAGTACGTAACAGTAAATCCCGGCGTAACTGAGCGTAAATGCTGGACTAAACCGGCCGGCTCATTGCGTCAGCGGCTTGGATTGCTGGTCTTCCCGCAAGGTCGCTCCGACGTCCGAGTCCGCGGGCCTGTGCGCCGGTTGTTCAACGATCGTCAGTGGCGCCGCCACCGCCGTGCCCGCCACCGTTCCGACCGTGCGCACCGTGCCGCCGACGACCGCCGCCACGCCTTGGCCGAGAGTGATGTTGGAGTCCGTCAGGGTCTGCCCGGTCATCAGCCGCTGACCGATCAGCTGGACGATCTCCGGGCTCTCGGCGAATTTGCCATGATTGAGCCGGTCACCGGATTTGACCTGGGTGAGGTCGATGGCAGTGATGGAGGCCTCAGCGAGCTTCGATCTATACGGCTCCTTGGACGGGTCGATGGCGCCGAGGCGTGAAACACGCCCGGTAATGAAGCTCGACAGCGCCAGCGCCCGGTCGTCCTGCGACACGAAGATGGTGAACTTCGGCCGCGGTTCGCCCATCTCGACGAATTGCTTGGCGAAGACCTGAATATCGATATCAGGCGATGCCAGAATGACATTATGGATCTTGCGGTTCACGTGGCCGTCGCGAATGCCCATCTGCCGAAGAGACTCCATCGCCAGCCATGTTCCCATGGAGTGGGCAAGCACCGTGATGTCCTTCACCTCGGGGTCCTGCGCCAGCACGCGAAGCGTCTGTTCGAGCGCGGTCCGCGAATAATTGGTGCTTTCCTTGTCGTATTCATAGCCCGTCACTTCGGCGCGCGACGGCCAGGTGAAGAGGATCGGCGTGGCATGCATGCCGCTGTCATGGACGATCTGTGCCAGCCGGAAGACGGAATCCTCGTATTTGTTGTTGAAGCCGTGGATGAAGACCAGCGCATGGCCGCCTTGGATATGCTGCTTGAACCAGACGCGCCCTTCGGGCACCGTCGCGATCGGCTGGACGTGGGTCACCGCGAAGTCGGTCGCAGGATTCGGCGGCAGGCGTTTCGGCCATTGCACCTCGCCGGATTTCCTGCCAGGCGGAAGCGATACGGAAATGTCGGTGAGATAGGGCTTCGGGCTGCGCTCACCGTTGAAAAGTGTGGCAGGGTCGCCGGATGGCTGGCGCGTCGTGGCAACGAGCATATCGACCTGCGCGGTCTTCGGCGTCGCCGCCGTCAGCACCACAGGGGTCATGACGCCGCTCGGATGTCCGCAGGATGCGAGCAGCAGCACAATGGCGAAAACAGCTGATATCTTCATTCCGGCTCCATCGATCCCCAACGTCGGCACAATAGGCATCGCGCCCGCACGCGTAAGTACGCAACGGTAAACCGCTGTAAATTTACGGTCCGGTCAGAGGCGTTTACCGTTGCGTACTTATGTTCCCTCTTCGCAGCGCTATCGTTGGTGCAAAGTGGAGGGCAATCCGATGAAGCTGCTACCGGCACTATGCCTGCTATTGTTGACGAGCCTGCCAGCGATGGCGGCAGACAAGGCGAGAAGCGAGATTACCGATCGCGAGATCGAGCGAAAGGCGGTCCAGGCCGTCGTCTGGGGCATGCCTGCCGTCAACTACGATCTGATGCGGCAGGAGATGCTGAACAAGACACCGGGCAAGGTCGGCCAGGTCATCTATTGGGGCGAACCGCTCGACTGGAAGAACCAGACGCTGACGCCAAATCCCGATGCGCTTTACTTCATGGCGTTCTTCGACACGAAGGACGGGCCTTTCGTTCTCGATCTTCCTGCAGCAGAGGCGAAGGGTTCCTTCAACGGCAATATTGTTACGGTTTGGCAGCAGCCGCTTGAAGATGCCGGTCTGCTCGGCGCGGACAAGGGAAAGGGCGGAAAATTCCTCATCCTACCGCCTGATTACAAGGAAACACCGCCTGACGGATACATCCCGCTGAAATCCAATGTCTACGGCGGCTATATACTGTTCCGCTCCAATATGGCGAGCCATGACACCGCCGATGTTGAGGCCTCCATCGAATATGGAAAAAAGATGAAGGTCTATCCGCTCTCGGCAGCGGCCAATCCCCCTCAGACCGTGTTCAGCGATGTGAAGGACATCGTTTTCGATTCGACGATCCAATGGGACGCGCGCTTCTTCGACAATCTCAATCGTGTCGTCCAGGAGGAGCCGTGGATCGCGCGTGACCGGGTCATGATCGATCAGCTGAAGTCGCTCGGCATCGAGAAAGGCAAGCCCTTCAAACCGGATAGTCACGTCAAATCGTTGCTAGCAAAGGCCATGAAGGAAGCGCAAGCCCTGCTTCAAGCAAAGTACGATGACGGTTTTGCGCCGTTTTTCAGCGAGACCAGCCGTTGGACCTTTCCAGGCTATGCCGACGTCGTCACGGCCGCCCAAAGGGATTTCGACGAGGCGGATTCCTATCCTGTCGATCATCGCGGGGTGATCTACACGATGGCCTATATCGGCATCAAAAGACTGGGCGCCGGTCAGTTCTACTCGATCTCCATCCGCGACAAGGACGGCCGCGCCTTCGACGGGCGCCACACCTACAAACTGAACGCGCCGGCAAATGTGCCTGTTCAGCAATATTGGTCGGTGACCGCCTATGACCGCAAAACCCATGCGCTGATCAAGAACGTTTCGCGCGCCAGCCGATCCTCGCAGATTCCGGATCTCGCAAAGAATGCCGATGGTTCCATCGATCTGTATTTCGGGCCAAGGCCGCCGAAGGGCAAGGATGCCAATTGGGTCCCCACCGATCCGAAAAGGCACTTTGAATTGATGTTCCGCGCCTATGGGCCAACCAAGGATTTCTTCGACAAGAAATGGGTACTGTCCGATGCCGTCAGACTTCAGTAGGCCGCCGCCCGACCTTCTTGCCGTAGCGGGCCCGTTCACATCGCGCCTAGCGTCTGCTCCAATGCGTCCAGAAACTGATCGGCGTGATCACGGGCAAAGACCAGCGGCGGGCGGATCTTCAGAACGTTGGCGTCAGGGCCGCTGGCGCTAATCAGAACCTGTCTCTCCCGGAGACCGTTGACGATGCGCGCTGCAAGCGATGCCGACGGCCTGCCGTTCTCGACGATATCGGCCCCGATGAAGAGCCCTGCACCGCGGATATCGCCGATCCCCGGAAAGCGGGTCTTCAGCGCTTCGAGTCCGTGCAGGAAATGGGTGCCGACGTCGCGGGTATGGGCAATGAGATCCTGCTCCTCAATGAAGCGTAACACGGCCATGCCTGCGGCGGCGGCGACAGGATTTCCGCCGAACGTGTTGAAGTAGCGCGAGTTCTTGCCGAATTCGGCGATCACCTCGGGTCTGGCGATCAGTCCGGCGACGGGATAGCCGTTACCCATCGGCTTGCCCGTCGTGACCAGATCGGGCACGAAGCCGTGGCGCTGGAATCCCCACATCGCCTCGCCTGTTCGCCCGAAGCCAGGTTGCACTTCATCGGCAACGAAAATGCCGCCTGCCGTCCGGATCGCCTCGACGGCCGGCTTGAGGAAGCCGGCATGGCCTGGGATGACGCCGTCGCTGGAAAAGATCGTATCGACGATCAGCATCGCCGGCTTGATGCCGTGGCGTGTGAGATCGGCAATTGCGGCCTTCACGCCGTCGGCAAAGGCGGCTTCCATCTGTTCAGGCGGAAGCGAAGGATCGGGTGCGGCGACGGTGCGCACATGCGCTCCGAGATCGACATTGGGGCCGAGCGAGGGTGAGAAGGCGGCAACTGTTGCCGTGACGCCGTGATAGGCATGCGCCGTTACGATGATGCCGGTTCCGCCGGTATAGCTGCGGGCGATCCGCACGGCCAGATCGTTGGCCTCGCTGCCGGTGCAGGTGAACATGACCTGGCTGAGTTCATCCGGGCATGTCGCGGTGAGAGCCTCGGCGTAGTCGAGGATGTTTTCGTGCAGGTAGCGCGTATGCGTGTTCAGCGTTTCGGCCTGGCGGGCGATCGCCTCCAGCACCGCCGGATTGCCGTGGCCGATGGAGGCAACGTTGTTATAGGCGTCGAGATAGGCGCGTCCTTCTGCGTCGTAGAGCCAGACGCCTTCGCCGCGTACGAAATGCAGGGGCCGCTCATAGAACAGCCGGTAGGCCGGTCCGAGTACGCGTTCGCGCCGCTTGATCATCGATTGCTCGGCAGCGCTCAGGCGCTCGAAATCGCCGGCTCCGAATGCGTTGGCCATGGTCATGCTGAGTCTCCGATAGTCTGCCGGAAGAAGGCGGCAAGCGCTTCGTCGCTATGATCCGCCAGGCGAATGAGCCCGGCAAGGGCTGCCGGGTGGTTGCGCAGGATGTAGTCGCGGTTTTCAGGGTAGAGGCTGGCACGCCATTCCGGGATGAGAACGGTCATCGCCAGCCGCGTCCGCAGAAGACAGGGCAGTGCCGAAAGCTCGTCTGCGGAGAGCGGGCGGACCGCATGATAGGCCTGAAGCATCGCAACGATAGCCTCCATTCCGTCGTCACCGCCCGCCTGATAGGACAGCGCCACGGCGAGATCGTTGACCAGCGGCGCCTCGACGAGATCGCCGAAGTCGATGACCCCGGTGATCTCCGCAGGGTCGTCTGCCGCTACGAGAATGTTGTGCGGATTGAAATCGTTGTGGATCACTTGCCGTGGGAGCCCGGAAAATCCATTGGAAGCGAGACGCTCGAAGCCGTCGAGCGCTGAAACGACGAGGCTGCGCCGCTCTTCGCCAACGTGAGAGGTGAGGGGCCGCAAAGCGGCGGCGTTGCAGATGTCCCAAAGCAGGTTCTGCAGCAGCGGCTCAGGTCTGAAATCCGCCAGAGCCTGAGCGAGTCGCGCCAGGCTGCGCCCCAGCGCTTGTATCTGCGGCACGGAGCGCGGTGCCTTGTAGAGCTGAACGCCATCCAGAAATGTCAGCATGCGTACGAAGCGCTGGTCGCTTCCGAAACCCAGCTTGAGGAGAAAATTGCCGTTATAGGCCGGGATCGGCTTGGGAAGGGGAAGCGCCAGCGGTTTGCGCTCGAGGTGGCGCAAGGCATCGGTCTGGAAGGTCAGCACATCGGCGCGCTCGGCCGTATTGGCGATCTTCAGGATCGCGCGCTGGCCATGCGTGGCCTGGATCAGGAAGGTCTCGTCGCGTTCGCTTGAGAGTACCGAAGCGCGGCCGGCGATGCAGAAATACTGGGCAGCAATGGCTTCGACGCGCGCAAGCGGCGTCCTCTCCAGTTTTGCCGTCAGGGCGTCGTTGGTATCGGGCTCGGAGGTTTGGGTCATCAAGCTGGCCTTTATTGACACCGGGTCACGGACGATGTTTGAAATTCGATGCTGCGCGATTTGAACGATGCGTTGCACGCAACCGGCCAATGCCGGATGAAAGAGAAGCAATGCCGCCAGCCACCATTCCGCCGCTTACCGAAAGCTCCCGCTCCGTTCTGCGCGTCGTTGCGTCTTCCGGCCCGATCACCCGGCCGCGGCTCGGCGCGATGCTCAATCTGTCCAAGCCGACAATGACCGCAGTGATGAACGAGCTCGGCGCATTGGGACTGGTGGCCCCGATCGGTTCGCAGCAGGGGGCAATGGGCCGTTCGGCCACGGTTTATGCCCTGGGGCCGGAAGCCGGATATGTGCTCGGGATCGATGTCGGTGTCGCGCAGGTGCGCGCTGTCGCGCAGGGGCTCGACGGAACGCCGCTCGCAACCGCCGAACTGAAAATCGCCAAGCAGCAGCGCGCCACGACGGAAGAGGTGGCGGAGATCGTCGATGAGGCGGCGCGAACTGCGATCCTGGCGGTCGGCAAGCGCAGCAAGAACCTGCGCAGCATCGCTGTCGCCGTTCCACGCATCGTCTCGCGCAACCGGCTGGGGCTGAGCCGCCGCAAGGGGCCGGAAGCCGTCTTGCAGCGGTTGCGGCAATCCGTCGAAGCGCCGATCCTGCTGGAGAACAACGTCAACTGCGCGGCCTTCGGCGAGCTTCGCGACGGCGCGGCGCAGGGCCGCGAGATCTTTCTGTTTCTGCAGATCGGCGTGCGCATCGGCCTCGGCATCGTCATCGGCGGCAAGCTCTTCCGCGGCTTCAATGGCGCCGCGGGTGAGGCTGGCCGCCTGCCGTTTCCGTGGTCGGCCGGACATGTGCCGGAGCGCGAGGGCCTGGAACATCATTTGGGCTCCGATGCGCTGATGGAACGTTGCATCGCCGGATGGCCCGCCACCGCCGGGGAACCCCCGGCGACGGCACGCGAACTCTTCGACCGGGCGCATGCAGGCGAAAAGGAAGCGGTCCTCTGGGTCAACAGACATGGGGCCGATATCGGGAGAATGGTCGCTGGCTGCATCGGCTTCTTTGATCCGGGTCTCGTTGTTCTGGGCGGCGGCGTCGGTCAGAATCCGCTGATGCTCGATGAGGTCCGTCATGTTGCCCGCGACCTGACCTGGGCGACGGAGATTGCGGTGAGCAGCCTCGGCGTCAATGGCACCGTGCTCGGGGCTACCCGGCTTGCCGCCGACTATGCGCTGGCCGATATTCTCGGCGAAGCGCCGGATGCGACGCTGGTGCTGCCCGCCGGCCCGGCCTCGGACGAGGGGCCGGAAGCGTCTTTCGGCTGATCCTACACTTCCGTCGGCGACCACGGTTTCAGCTTGGTATCGGTTTGGCGATAGCGGAAGGTGATGTTCGTCAGCCCGGCGGCGTCCTGCATGTCGCCTGTTATCATCTGCAGGGCGACGATCTCGATGATCGCATCGGCGATCGGGTGGTTGAGGCCGGGCACGGCGATCACCACCAGATTGTCACGCTGGGCAATGTCGTGGCGGTTGGTGATCAGAACAGAGGGGCAGCCGAAGCCCGCCATGTCCTCGGCGATCTTCGTCTCCCGGCCGTTGCCGAAGGCGATGACACCGGTTCTCCGATCCTGCGATTCCATCGGCCCATGCAGATAGTTCATTGTGTCCCATCCGGCGGCGGGAATACGCACCGCCTCGCGGATCAACATCGCACCTTCGCCGGCATTGGCATAGCCGGTCCCTCCGCCGACGAGATCGATCGAACTGCAGGCACCGAGCATCTTTGCGGCTTCGGACGCTTGCCCCGCGGCGGATTGCAATGTCTTCGAAACAGCGGCTGGCAGGCGGTTCCACTCGGGAGAAGAGCGTCCGCCCGCCAGCCTCTCGCAGAGCAGCCCGATGGCGAGCAGCATGCCGGTATAGCCCGTTGAGCTCGCGCCATTGTCGGAACCGGACCCCGTCGGAAGGACGGCGCCGGTGAGTTCGGCAAGCGGGTTCTCGCTGCCTCTGCAGATCGCAATCTTCGGCGTGGAAGGCCGGAGCCGCATCACGTCTGAGATTTCACGGCTCTGACCCGATGCCGACAGGGCCACGAAGGCGCCGGCGGCGCTATCTAGCGCTTCGTAGAGATCGGTCGGGCAATAGGGAAAGGATGGGATGCCCAGCGCGCGAAGGTAAACGGCGCCCGCCATGGCGGCCTGATAGCTGGCGCCGATACCGGCAAAGCCTACTGTCTTGCCGGCGAATCCGCTGATATCGAGCCTGGCGAGCGCCTCGCGCACGACGCTCAGGCCTTCCGCCAGGCTTTCCGGCTGGCGGGCAACCGCGTTTCTGTAACCAATGCGTTCCATTTCCGCTTCCTCTGTCTATCCAATCGGTTCAGCCGAGCAGGCGGCGCGCGAGCGCCAGCGCGCCGTTGACCGGGGCTGCGCGCAGCAGGGTGATTTCGCTCTTCGGAGAGACTTCCGCCATCGCCCGGCGAAAGGCCTCGAACAGGCTCGGCTGCTCGACAACGACACCGCCGCCGATGACGACGTGACTGGCGTCCGCACCGCGGCTGATCAGAATGCCGACAAGGCGGGCGAGGGCGGCGGCACCGTCCTCGATCACCCTCGATGCGAGTGGCGATTTCTGCGAGGCAGCGTCGAATACGGCATCGGCATAGCTGCCCCAGACGGCCGCGCCGCGCGTCTCGTTGAGCAGGCGGCCGATCTTCGTCGCATCGTCGGTCTGCAGCTTCGACATCAGACCGGCGACAAGCGGATCACCGCTCTCGCCGAGATCGATCGACTTGCGGATCGCCCGGGCGGCTTCCCTGACGAGCGCTGCGGCACTGCCTTCGTCGCCGAGGATCCAGCCCCAACCACCGGCAACCAGCATCTCGCCTTCGCCGTTGCGTGCAACGGCAATCGACCCGGTGCCGGAGACGACCCCGATACCTGCCTCGAAGCCTGCTGCGGGAACCAGCAGTTCGGAATCGTTGACGACCTTGATCTTGCCGGTGAGGTGAGCGCCGAGGTCGCTTTCCATCTGCGTGCAATGTGGACCGGTATCGCAGCCATGGGCACCGACAGCGATAGCGGCAGGTTCTGCCTTCGCCGTTCCCGTGATCAGCGCTGCGAGTACGGCAGCATCGGCGGGCCGGTCCCATGTTCGCCAGTCCGAGGTGGGCACAACCGTATCAGCAACCACATTGCCGTCTTCGCTGACGAGCAGATGCGTCTTTGTGCCGCCGATATCGATGCCTGCGATCAGGCCGCTTTTCGCCATAGAATATATGCCTTCTGCATGAAGTTCGGTGGGCTAAAAAATATAGTTAGGCAGCTTTACAAACTATCTAGCCAAAAGGCAAGAACTATGATTTGTTAATGATCGTGAACACGCCCTAGAAAACGAAAAGGGGAGCGTAATGAGAGTGAGATCGATAGCAGGGCTGCTGACCGCAGCGACAATTGCCTGGGGGCTTTCCGCTCCCTTCACCTATGCCACGGACATTTCCTTCTGGACCTGGCGCCAGGAAGACAAGGCGGCCTACAACGAGCTGTTTGCCGACTTCACCAAGGAAAATCCGGATATCCACGTGAAGTTCGAATCCTTCCCGGATGAGAACTATCCGACGATCGTCTCGACGGCGCTGGCCGGCGGCAAGGGCGGCGATGTCATTCACACGCATGCCTATGGCTGGCTCGAGCAGTTCGTGAAGTCAGGCTATTTCGTCAAGCAGGACAGCTCCAACATGCCCTCGCTGGCAAACATGTCGGCCGATGCGCTCCTGTCGGGCACATACCGTGCAGACGGCCAGGTCTATTCGCTGCCCTTCGCCTCGCAGACCCTCGGCCTCTTCATCAACAAGGATGTCTTCGAAAAGGCCGGTCTCAAGGCGCCCACCACCTGGGATGAGTTCATTACCGTTTCCAAGGCGCTGAAGGAAAAGGGCGTCATTCCGCTCGCCAACGGCCTTGGCACCAGCTGGTTCAACGAAATGTTCGTTGCCTCCTTCACCGGCCCGCTGCTCGGCCAGGATTTCGTCTCCGACCTGAAGACCGGCAAGGCGACTTTCAAGGATCCGCGCTACATCGCGGCGCTCAACAAGCTGCTCGAGCTGCGCGACTACATGTCGCCAGGCTTCGAAGGCATCGATTACGATACCGCGGGCCAGCTCTTCGTCAGCGGCCGTGCGGCCATGCTTGCCGGCGGCAGCTTCGACATCTCCACCTACAAGGGCGAAAACCCGCAGATCAACATGGACTTCATTGCACCGCCGGCTGCAAAGGCAGGCGATGTTCCCCAGGCAACGAAGTTCTATGACGGCGGCTATGCGGTCAACGCAGCATCGCCGAACAAGGAAGCCGCTCTCAAGCTGGTCGCCTGGATGGGCACCAAGGAATTCGGCGACAAGTTCACCGCGCTCCTCGGCAACATCTCGCCGATCAAGGGCGTCGTCGTAAAGGACCCGCTGCTGGCAGAAGTCGCCAAGCTCAACGAGACCGCGATGCCGCACATCAACGTCGTCTATTTCCGCTTCCAGAAGCCCACGGGTTCCGAGTTGCTGCAGAACGACATTACGAAGATGATGTCCGGCAGCATGACGCCCGATCAGCTTGGCGCCGATCTGACCGATGGTCTCGCCAAGTGGTACAAGCCTTTCCAGGGGAAATGACATGAACAAGGACCGGCGCCGCACGACGACTTTTCTGCCGCAGCGCCGGTCCTTGTGGATCTGCTTCCTGCTCTTCCCGGCGATGGCCGTGATGACGCTCTTCGTCGTCTGGCCATTGCTCTCCGCCCTCCGTTTTGCCTTTTATGATTTTAACGGCCTGCTGCCGTCGAACTTCATCGGCCTGGAGAACTTCCGAAAGGTCCTCTTCGAGGAGCCCTATAGCGACTGGACGTTCAATGCCTTCTGGCACAATGTTATCGTCTTCGTCTCTCTGATGGTCTTCGAAAACGGCACCGCTTTCCTCATCGCCTTCGGGCTGTTGAAGGGATTGCCCGGCCACCGCATCCACCAGGTCATCGTGTTTCTTCCTGTGGTGCTGTCTTCCGTTATCGTCGGCTTTCTCTGGAAGCTCTTCCTGCATCCGCTGTTCGGTATCGTCAACGGCGCGCTGGCGCTGATCCACATCCAGGGACCGGCATGGCTCGGCAATGAAAATACCGCACTCGGGAGCATCATCTTCGCCAATATCTGGCATTGGCTGGGTTTCCCGACGCTGGTGCTGCTGGCCGGCATGCAGCGGATTTCCGCCGAGGTGATCGAGGCGGCGCGGCTCGATGGAGCCGGCGACTATGTGCTCCTCCGCCGCATCATCTGGCCGCTGATCGCCCCCAGCGTCACGATCGTCTGCATCCTGACCTTCATCGGCAGCTTCAACTGGTTCGAAATCCCTTATGTCATGGCGGGGCTGACAGGATCGCCCGGCGGATCGACCGATGTGCTCGGCCTCTATTTCTATCGCACGGCCTTCGGCAGCGTCACCAACGGTATCCAGGATTTCGGCCAGGGCAGCGCGCTCGCCGTCCTGATGTTCCTCTTCGTCGCCGGCTTCTCCTTCGTGGCGCTGCGCTTCCTGCGCCGCCGTGAAATCCAGCTCTAGGCCGCCCTTTGCCAGTTTCGGGAAACGACATGAAGAATTCCAACGAGTGGATCAAGAACGGCTTCATTCAGGCAGTGCTGGTGCTGAACGCACTCATCATGCTCTACCCGCTTGTCGTCATGGTACTTTCCTCATTCAAGAAGAATGCAGAGATCTTCACCTCGCCCTTTGCCCTGCCGCAGAGCTTCGGCTTCGACAATCTGCAGAAGGTCTGGGATCAGACGAATTTCATTCGCTACATGCTGAATTCCTTCGGAGTCACGGCGGCCTCGATCATCCTGATCCTGACCTTTGGCACGATGGCGGCCTATGCGATCGCCCGCTATGAATTCCGCCTCGGCAGCGCTGTGCTGATGTTCTTCATCAGCGGCATGACGGTGCCATTGAAGCTGGCGATCATCCCGCTCTTCATCCAGCTCGATACGCTGCATCTGGTCGATACCTATGCCGGCCTCGTCCTCGTCTATGTCGCCATGGGCCTGCCGTCGGCGGTGTTCATCATGACGGGTTTCCTGCGCACGCTGCCGCGCGAGCTGGAAGAGTCCGCGCGTATCGATGGCGCCAGTGAATTGCGGATCATGCTGAAGATCATGCTACCGCTCGCGCGCCCAGCCATGGTGATCGTGGCAATCCAGAATGCGGTGCCGATCTGGAACGACTTCTTCTTCCCGCTGATCCTGATCACCTCGGACAATCTGAAGACATTGCCACAGGGCCTGACTGTTTTCATCGGCGAGTTCACCACAGATTGGGGCGTGATGTTCACCGGCCTGACGCTGGCCGCATTGCCGATCACGCTTCTCTACATCGTGCTTTCCAAGCAATTCATCGCCGGCATCACCCAAGGCGCCGTCAAGTAATTCCAGGAGATTGGACCCGAATGAGCTCCGTGCAAATCCGCAGCGTCAGCAAGAGCTACGCCCAGACCAGCGTTATCAAGGATGTATCCGTCGATATTCCGGACGGCGAGTTCGTCATCCTCGTCGGTCCCTCCGGCTGCGGAAAGTCGACGCTTCTGCGGATGATCGCCGGACTTGAGGATATCAGCGGCGGCGAGATCGCCATCGGCGGCAACGTCATCAACGACGTCGCACCGAAATCCCGGGACATCGCCATGGTGTTTCAGAACTATGCGCTCTATCCGCATATGACGATCCGGGAAAATATGGAATTCGCACTTCAGCTGAAGAAGGTGCCGAAGGCCGAGATTGATGGCAAAGTGATGCGCGCCGCCGAAATCCTCGGGCTTCAGGATCTATTGGCACGCTATCCGCGCCAGCTCTCCGGCGGCCAGCGCCAGCGCGTCGCCATGGGCCGCGCCATCGTTCGCGATCCCAAGGTGTTCCTGTTCGACGAGCCGCTTTCGAACCTCGATGCCAAGCTCCGTGTCCAGATGCGCGCCGAAATCAAGGCGCTGCACCAGCGCTTGAAAACCACCACAGTCTACGTCACCCATGATCAGGTCGAGGCGATGACCATGGCGGACCGCATCGTCGTCATGCGCGCCGGCATCGTCGAGCAGGCCGGAACGCCGCTGGAGCTCTACGACAATCCCGCCAACATCTTCGTGGCGCAGTTTATCGGCTCTCCGGCGATGAATATCATCGAGGGGACGGTTGTTGGAGGGGCGTTCGAGAGCCTCGACGGCATCAGCTTTCCCCTGCCTGCGAATGCGCCAGCCGAGGAAAGCAGGATCCACTATGGCATCCGGCCGGAGCATATCGTCCTGTCGGACAAGGGCGTGGCCGGTATCGTCCATCTCGTCGAGCCGACCGGCGCCAGCACCGAGGTGATCGTCAGCGTCGGCAAGCATCAGGTCGTCGTCCAGGCACATGAGCGGCTGGTCGTGCAGCCCGGTCAGCAGGTCCATCTGGCCTACGATCCTGCAAAGGTCTGCCTGTTCGACGAGGGCGAGCAGCGCATCCGGATCTAGGAGCAGACCATGAGCAGCAGGAAAACTGTCATCATCACCGGTGCCGGATCCGGTATCGGCGCGGCAACGGCGATCGCCTTTGCCCGCAGCGGCTACGACGTTGCCGTCAACTACAGCCGCAACAGGACAGGCGCGGAAGACGTGGTCCGCCAATGCCTGGAAGCGGGAGCCGACGCGATCGCCATCCCCGGTGATATTGCCGGGGATGCGGATTGCCGACGGATCGCGGACGAGACGATCCGCCGCTTCGGCAGGATCGACGCGCTCGTCAACAATGCCGGCGTCACGCGCCAGGCCCCAGCCGGAGATCTCAATGCATCCAACGCTGCAGATTTCGAAGCGATCTTCCGCGTCAATGTCAGCGGCACCTATCAGATGATCCGCGCCGCCGTCCCCTATCTACAGAAGGCGCCGCTGGGGTCGATCGTCAACGTCTCGTCGGACTCGGCCATCTCGGGCTCTGGTTCGTCGCTGGCCTATGCAGCCTCGAAAGGGGCCGTCAACACGATGACCCGCGGCCTTGCGCGGACGCTGGCGCCGCATATCCGCGTCAACGCCGTCTGCCCCGGGTTCGTCGATACTTCCTGGGCGCTCTCCTGGCTCAGCGAAGATGCCTACCGTGAGTTCAAGGCCGGGCTGATTGCCGCAGCACCGCTGAAGAGCATTCCTGAGGCATCGGATATTGCCGATGCGATCCTCTGGCTGTCGGACCGCGCCTCGCGGATGACCGGGCAGTGCCTTGTCATCGATGGCGGGGCGAGCCTCGTAGAGTAAGTTCGGCAGATCAGACGCCGCGGACAGTCTGCGTGAATGTCGCCAACACTTGTGCACGCAATGCTGTTTCCGCATATGCTCGCGACAAACTTGCTGCCGGATGGATCTGCATATGCGTGGCGACAGAGCCAACTCACTGAAGTTGAAGATCGGCTTCCTGCTGGCGCG
Source organism: Rhizobium sp. 05N430 (assembly GCF_056396985.1). Classification (NCBI taxonomy): domain Bacteria; kingdom Pseudomonadati; phylum Pseudomonadota; class Alphaproteobacteria; order Hyphomicrobiales; family Rhizobiaceae; genus Rhizobium; species Rhizobium sp. 05N430. Next base: position 132,342 of record NZ_JBFTMO010000012.1, read on the forward strand.
AAATTTTACGCTGAGCGCCTTTTCCCTGTTCGTCGATACGCTGCGGCTGGGCAGCGATCAGCGCGACAATTCCGGGAGAATTGCCTGCGATTGGTTGGTCATGAGTGTCGACAAGCATTTCGTGACGTCGAGCTCGGGCGTACCCGTGCCACCAAACGCGTCGCTGAAACCACCCGCCGAGTTCGACTATATCGTGGTCGTCGGCGGCCGGATCAACGAGAAGATCGAGGCGCTCGACAGCGCCGCTGTCTCCTATGTCGTCAATGCCGCGCATGCGGGTGTGCCGGTGATCGGCCTCTGCACCGGCAGTTTCATTCTGGCGGAGGCGGGTCTTCTCCAGGGAAAGAAGGCCTGTGTCAGCTGGCTGCACCATGGCGAGTTTCGCGAGCGCTTCCCGGACATCTCCGTGACGTCGCACGAGCTGTTCGTCGAGGACGGAAACGTCATCACCTGTGCGGGCGGCAGCAGCGCGGCGGATCTGGCGGCGTTTCTGCTCAACCGGCATGTCGGAGAGTTCGCCGAGAAGAACGCGCTCGAAATCCTGCAGATCGCTAGACGGCGGGATGCCAACGAGATGCAGCCGCGAAATCCGATCGGGCAGGGCAGTATCGACGATGCGAGGGTCGAAAAGGCGCTTCTGACGATGGAGCAGCATATCGAAGATCTGCTCGATATCGAGGATATCGCATCGCAGAGCGGGCTATCGCGCCGCCAGCTCGAGCGCTCGTTCCGGGCGGCGGTCGGCACTTCTCCGGCCTCCGCCTACCTGATCGTCCGGCTGGACGCGGCGATGCGCCTGGTGAAAACCACGAAGATTCCGCTCGCCGAGATCGCCATTCGCGCCGGCTTTCAGAATTCCTCGCATTTCATCAGAAAGTTCAGGGAGCGTTTCGAGGCACCTCCGGCCACCGTCCGGAAAAATATCAAGCTGCGCGGACTGAGCGGCTGAGACTGCGGCAATAAAGCCTGAGAAACAGAGTGTATCTTCGATGGCTGATAAACCGCCCGTCAATAAATCCATGTCAGATTTCCGTCATCCCATAGCCGGGATGGAGGAACATGATGCCGTCGTCGTCCCCGGTCAGGAAACGATCAAGCCGAACGGACACCGTTGAGGTCGATCGCATCGATCTCGCGAGCGACGTCTATCATCTCAAAAAGGTCTTCGACAGCTGCTCCAAGGCTGCCCGCATCGGCGCCTGGGAATGCAGTCTTGCCGATGAGCGCCTGTGGTGGACCGACATGGTCTACGAGCTCTTCGATGTCGATCCGGGAACACCTTTGGTGCGCGATGAGATCGTCACCATGTATTCCGCCGAGACGCTCAGCGAATTGAAGCGGCTTCGCAGTGCCGCGATCGAGCAGCTCGGCAGCTTTTCGCTCGACGCCGAGGTGATCACCCGAAAGGGAAATCGCCGCTGGATCAGGATCACGGCGCGGGTCGAATCCGAAAACGGCAAGGCGGTGCGGATCTTCGGGCTGAAGCAGGACGTGACGCTCGAGATCATGATGCTGAAGGAAATCCGCCATCGTGCCGATTTCGATCATCTGACGGGACTGGCGAACCGCTTCAGGTTCCATGAGCGCCTCGATACCCTCGTCGGGTCCGGGCTGGCGACCGACTGCGCGCTGCTGCTGGTTGATCTCGACGGCTTCAAACGCGTCAACGACAGCCTCGGCCACCGAGTCGGCGATTCCTGCCTGATCGAGGCGGCGCGCCGGCTGAATTTTGCCGCCGAAGGTGCTGATCTCGTATCCCGAATTGGCGGCGACGAATTCGCGGTCATTTACAGGAGCGCCTCGATCCAGCAGGTGGAGACCGCGGCAAACCGCATCGTCGCCGCCATGCAGTGGAATGCGGGGGACGATATCGCGCTCGGCGCTTCGATAGGCGTCGCATGGGCCGGATCGGGATCGACCTCGGCTTCGCTCTACGAGGAAGCGGACCGGGCGATGTACCGCGCCAAGGCGTCGGGACGAAACCGCTTCGTCGTTCATCAGCCGCCCAGTCTCGACGCCGCCTGATCGCCTAAGATCGCTGTCCGCCCGTGCTCTCGCGCACGATCAGCTTGAAGCCGAGATCGATCTGCTCGGCGCCATGGGCGGTGCTGGCGTTGACGGCCGCCAGAACTTTTTCAGCGGCGAGCCTGCCGGTCTCGTAGCGTCTCGATGCGATGGACGATAGCGAAGGGGAGGCGCAGGCGGCAAATTCCAGGTCGTGGAAGCCGATGATCGAGATGTCGCTCGGAATCCGGATATTGTGTTTCCGACACTCCTGCATGGCGCCAAGCGCAAGGTTGTCGTCGGTGCAGAAGATCGCCTCGGGAATGTTGCCGCGTTCGAACATCTCGGCGCAAAGTGCCGAGCCAAGCGCGATGGAGCTGTGGCGGGGTTTCTGCGTCACGAGCTCCAGGCTCTGATAGTCCGCCTCCTTCATCGCCAGATGGTATCCATCGAAACGCGACTGGGAACGATGATCGAGATTGCCGCTGAGGAATGCAATGCGCTGGAAACCGCGCTCGATGAGGTGGCGTGTCGCCGCCCAGCCGGCCTTCTCCTGCGACATGCCGATATTGATATCGATGGGATCGTCGGAGAGCTCGAATGTCTCGACGACGGGCATATTGGCATGAGCAAGCAGCTGCCGCGCATGTGCCGTGTGGTGAATGCCGGCCATGATGATCGCCTCGACCCGCTGGCCGAGCAGCGCCTTGACGGCATTTTCCTCCTCGAGTTCCGAATAGCGGCTATTGACGACAATGACCTGAAAGCCGGCGCCGACGAGCACTTCATGCAAGGCAAACAGATACTCGGCAAAGATCACGTTGTAGAGCGTCGGCACGATGACGCCGATCGCGTGAGTACGGGCAGAGGCGAGCCGGCTTGCGGCGATATTCGGCACGTAGCCGAGCTCCTTCACCGCGGCGTTGACACGCATGCGCAGGCCCTCGGAGACGGCATCGGGCTTGCGCAGTACCCGTGACACGGTAATCGGGCTGACGCCCGCAAGACTTGCAACATCGTCCAATGTCACGCGTCGCATGAAGTAATTCTCCGGTATGATATATTTCTCTATGCGAAGTCAGAATATCTATAGTTATGCCATAGTTGACAGCGCTAGCAAATAGAATTTGACAGCGCTGTCAACTATGTTACCTTTTTGCCGTTCCGGATATGGATGGGAATGGAGCCTTCCGGATCAAGCATGCCAATCAGATCATACTGGAGAGGCGGCTTCGATCCGCCTCGTGGAGGAGGACATTCATGCCCAAGTCGTTGAAAGCGAAGTCCATCCGGCTCGCTGGCCTTGCCGCGCCCATGCTGGCTCTTTTGTGCAGTGCTGCCTATGCGGAGCCGAAAGTCGTCTCCGGCCCGGCCGCCGATCCGCAATGCATGACGCCATGGGCGTCCGATACGCAATTCCTGCAGTTCCCCAAGAAAGAAGGCCCGTACCGCATCGCGCTGGCGAACGGCTATATCGCCAATACCTGGCGCATTCAGATGGTGCAGACGGCGAAGGCGTATGCCGCGCAGCCTGACGTCAAGGCAAAGCTCAAGGAGTTCAAGGTCGTCTCCACCGGCGAGGACGTGCCGGCACAGATATCGGCGATCAACAACTTCATTGACGCCGGATATGACGCCGTCGTCGTCGATGCGCAGAACCCGACAGCCTTTGGCCCGGTCATCAAGCGCGCCAAGGAGGCCGGTGTCGTCTTGGTTGCCTTCGACAACACGCTCGACAGCAAGGACGCGATCAACGTCAACGTCGACCAGAAAGGTCTCGGGGTCATCTGGGGCGATTGGCTGGTCAAGCATATGCCTCAGGGCGGCAAGGTTCTCGAAGTTCGCGGCGTAGCCGGCACATCCGTCGATACCGACCGCCACGATGGCATCAAGGAAACGCTCGCCGCATCCGGCAAGAAGTTTGACGTGACCGAAGTCGTCGGCAAATGGGACGACGGCGTCGCGCAGAAGGCCACGGCCGACGCAATTGCCACCAACGGCCCGTTCGACGGGATTACCGCCCAGGGCGGTGATACCGGCGTCGTCCAGGCGATGATCGATGCCAAGCATCCCTTCGTGCCGTTTGGTGGCGAGACCGAAAACGGCTTCCGCAAGCTCTGCGCTGCCCATGCCGGCGATGGCCTGAAATGCACGTCGGCCGGCACTGGCCCGGCCCAGGTTGCCGTCGCCATCAAGACGGCGATTGCTGCTCTTGAGGGGCAGGTGATCCCGCAGGCGATCAAGCTGCCGACGGCGCTCGTGTCCGATCCTGATTTCAAGGAAGGCCAGGATTACTATCCGAAGGAATCCGACAATTTCTTCGTCGGCAATGCCTTCCCCACCTGCGGCATCAATTTCACCGCCCAGGAAATCATGGGGCAGAGCAAGGAAAACCAGTAAGCGGTCCAATTTGCCATATTGACTGCGGGCGTTCGCGCCCGCAGCCTTGCTGTTGCTGCGACCGCGGGAGGTGGACGCATGAATTTGCCTGAACCGTTTTTCCGGATGGACGGCGTATCGAAGCGATATGGCGGCGTGATCGCCCTGAAGGATGCGAGCATCGCCATCCGGCCCGGCGCCATCCATGCCGTCCTTGGCGAAAACGGGGCCGGAAAATCGACGCTTATCAAGATCATGGCAGGTGCCGTCGCCCCCGACGAGGGGCGTATGCTGCTCGATGGCGGCGACGTCTCCTTCACCAGTCCGGCTGCAGCAACGGCCGCCGGTATTGTCTGCGTCTTTCAGGAGCTATCGCTGATCCCGGACCTGTCGGTTGCCGACAATATCGTCATCAGTAACCCGCCCTTGCGCTTCGGCCTGATTGACCGGCGCCGGCAAAGGGCGATAGCCGAAGAAGCGCTGGCGCGGGCCGGCGCATCCGACATTCATCCCTCGTCGCTGGTCAAGGACCTGCCGCTGTCGCGCCGCCAGATGGTGGAGATTGCCAAGGCGCTGGCCCGCAAGCCCAGGCTGATGATCCTGGACGAAGCGACGTCGGCCCTGACCCAATCGGATGTCGAGAAGGTTTTCGAAGTGTTGAAGCGGTTGCGTTCGGAGGGCATGGCACTCGTTTACATCTCCCATCGCATGCACGAGATCGCAGCGCTCGCCGACGATTGCACGGTGTTTCGCAATGGCCGCAGCATCGAATCGTATCCCGCCGGCACCAAGACCGATCAGCAGGTGGTCGAATTGATGATCGGCCGCGAATACACCAATGTCTTTCCACCGAAGCCTGCAAAACCGGCCGATCGCGCCCCGGTGCTCTCCTGCCGCGGGCTTTCCTGGGGAGACAGGTTGTCAAATATCAGCTTCGACATTCGCCCCGGCGAGATCATCGGCTTCGGCGGGTTGGACGGGCAGGGGCAGCGCGAACTGCTGCTGGCGCTGTTCGGCGTGCTTCGCGACACCAAGGGCAGTATCGAGGTTGCCGGTCAGCCGGTGGCATTGAGGAGCCCGAAACAGGCAAAGTCGGGCGGCACGTCGATTGCGCTGATCCCTGAGGATCGCAAGACGGAAGGGCTGATGCTGCCGATGACCGTGCGCGAAAACCTGTCGATTGCCGCACTCGGCAGCGTCTCCAGGCATGGCGTCATCGATCGCAGTGCCGAGCAGGCGAGGATCGACGAACTCCTGAAGCTCCTTGCAATCAAGGCCGCAACGATCGACATGCCGGTGGGGGCCCTGTCCGGCGGCAACCAGCAGAAGGTGGTCATCGCCAAATGGCTGATGAACCGCCCGAAGATCACCCTGCTCAACGATCCGACGCGCGGCATCGACGTCGGCACCAAGCAGGAAATCTACGCGCTGTTGCGCAAGCTTGCCGATGATGGCGCGGCAATCATCTTCTACTCGACCGACTACGATGAGCTGATCGGCTGCTGCGACCGTGTTCTGGTCATGTATGACGGCAGAGTCATCCGCTCGCTCGAAGGTGAAGAGATCAACGAGCATGAACTGATCGCCAGCGCACTCAACATCAATCCGCAGGCCGTCGAACAAAGGATCGGGCAATGAGCGCGAAGTCTCCAAGCGACTGGCGGTTCTGGTATGTTCAGCACAAGGGCACGCTGCTTGCCGCGGCGCTGTTCCTCGTCATGTTCGTGATCTATGTCAGCAACCATCCCGCGGGCTTCACGCCGAATGTCGTTCAGACGGCGTCGAACAAGGCAACGCTGCTTGCTTTTGTCGCCATGGCGCAGTGTTTCGTGGTCATCACCGCGGGCATCGACCTTTCGGCCGGCATGATCCTGATCCTTTGCAATTGCCTTGCGTCGTGGCTGGTCGTCGGCACACCGCTGCAAACAGGTCTTGGCATTGTCGCGGTGCTGCTGACCGGCCTTGCCTGCGGCCTGCTCAATGGCCTGATCATCATTTTCGGCAGGCTGCAGCCAATCGTCACGACGATCGCGACGAGTGCCATCTTCTTCGGCCTCGCCTTGCTGCTGCGGCCGACGCCGGGAGGATCGGTGAACGAGGATCTGGCTGATGCCTTCACCTCCAAGCTGTTCGGCATCTTCCCAACCAGCCTGATTGTCCTGACATTGACGATCCTGATCATCTGGGTACCGTTCAGCCGGTCGGTGCTTGGCCGCGCGGCCTATGCCGCGGGTTCGTCCGAAAACGCCGCCTATATGTCGGGCATGCCGATCAAGCGGGCCAAGCTGGCAGCCTATGCGCTGGCCGGGCTCTTATCGGCGATCGGCGGCCTATACCTGACCTTTTTCTCTTATACCGGCGAGGCGGCGTTTGCGAGCGGCAACGCCTATACGCTCTATTCGATTGCCGCCGTGGTGCTTGGCGGCGTGTCGCTGGCCGGCGGCAAGGGCAGCGCCATCGGCGCGGTGTTCGGCGCCCTGGCTTTCCGCACCATCGGCGACCTGTTGTTCGTCTTCGACCTCGATCCGCTTTGGCAGCCCCTTTTCCAGGGGATCGTGCTGATGGCGGCGATCAGCATCGGCTGCATCGGGCTTGCCCGCGTTCGCAACCGGCTGGAGTGGTTCCAATGAGTGAGGATGCATCCTACATGCGCCAGTCGATCATTCCGGTCCGTCTTCGCAGCGTCGATCCGGCCGTCGCCATCGCCTTCGGCTGCATCATTCTGCTGCTGCTCGGCGGCTCGATCTACTCATCGAATTTCCTGTCTCCCGACTACTTGCTGCAGCAGCTGAAGGTCGCCTCGTTTCTTGGGGTGATCGCGACGGGAATGATGATGGTGATTCTGCTCGGCCAGATCGACCTCTCGGTGCCATGGGTGGTGACGGCGGGCGCGATGATGGCCTGTGCGGCAACGGCCTATGGTACGGCGGGCTCGATCGTTGCGATCCCCTTCGGTATCCTCTGTGGTGCGGCAATCGGCGCCTTCAACGGTGCAGCGGTTGCCTATCTGCGTATTCCATCGATGATCATCACGCTCGCGACCAATGCCGTCGTCCAGGGTCTGATGGTCGTCTATACCGGCGGTTTCGCGCCGCAGGACGCGGCCTCTCCAGCGATGCGCTTTCTTGCTACCGGCTACCTCATTCCGGCCATTCCAAACGGCGTGCTCGTCTGGCTCGTCACCGGCATTCTCACCGTTTTCCTCTTGACGCGGACGACATTTGGCCGCTCGCTCTACGCCATAGGCAACCGTGAACGGGCCGCCTACATGTCCGGCATCGATACCCGCCGGATCACGCTCCTCGCCTTTGTCATATCGGGTGCACTGAGCGCGCTCGGCGGCGTGCTGCTTGCCGGATATGCGTCGAAGGCCTCGCAATCGATGGGAGATGCCTATCTGCTGCCGTCGATTGCCGCTGTCGTTCTTGGCGGCACCCATGTACTGGGCGGCAAGGGCTCATATCTCGGGACGGTTGCAGGCGTGATCCTGATTACCCTGTTGCAATCGATCCTCTCCGTCATGCAGATCGAGGAAGCCGGACGGCAGCTGATTTACGGCGCGGTCATCGTCTGCATGCTGCTGCTCTATGGACGCCAGAAGCTTGCCTGATACAGCGCGGGCCGCGATCCTAGCCGAATTTGGTATCAAACCGTGCTTGCAAATCCATGCAGGCGGAATAGACTAACCCCATGACATCGCTCAGACAGTGACCACGGATGTACTGGCACGAGGCTGAAGCGATAAAGAAAGGTCGGTGCGATTGTTCGCCCGGCCTTTTCTTTTGGACGCGAGTGATCCGCATCTCAGATGGCTGACCGCCGACAGGTGGTGAGCAGGCATCTGAAACAGGTCGCGGCAGACTCAAAAATGCCATGTTGAATGGCAAGACCGGATACAGGCGCGCTCGACTCATCCTTGCGCCTCGTTGCGGTGACGATTGCGTGCAATCGGCGCCAGGCCCCATCAACGCTCAGAAAGTCACTGATGTCCAAAAAATCCTCCGGCGGGTTGTTCGCCGCTGCTGCCGTCGCAATTACCATGCTTTCGGCACCCGGCGCGTATGCTGCCGAGTCTCTGGCGCGCGTGGTTGCCGACGGCAATCCCTGGGAAATGTATGTCGTCAAGCGCCGGGTATCGAATATCCTGGTTTTCAAACCGGATGGCGGCGGAACGATCAGCGACAGCATGGTCAGCATTCACCCGACCTGGAAAGCCGTGGCGGACGGGATCTGCATCAGGACCGAGCCGCAGGCTGCGGAAAAATGCCTGATGCTGAAGCGGACCAAGGAGGGCATCGAGGCGTCTCAAGGCGGCAAGGCGGTCTTCATATTGAAGCGCTGATATTGTCGCCCGTCTTCGCCAGACGCGCTTGTGTCGCCAGCGCGTCGGCGCGAACATTGCCAGCGATGCCGGAATGCGCCTTGCACCAGTTGACGGTGATCTGGTCGTTCTGCTGAAGCTCGATATCGAGGGATTGCCACAGCGCGCGATCGGCAATCGCCCGCTTCCTGCGGCGGCTGTCAGGCTCGATCCTCTTCCAGCCGTTGCTTCTCCAGATGAAACGCCATCGATTGCAGCCCTCCAGCACATAGCGGGAGTCGGTCAGAATGACGGCCTGCCGGTTAGCGGCATGGGCGTTGAGCCATCGAGCGGCGTTCAGGATTGCGGTCAGTTCGACTGCATTATTCCCTGGCGCAGCCGGGAAGCGCCCGGCGCTTGCAAGCACCTCGACCTCATCCGCATAGACGACGAAGGCCCATCCCGCGTGGGCAGCACCTGGCTCGAAGGAGCCATCCGTGAAGATGATCAGCGGTTGGTGGCTCCGGGGAATATCCAGCTGGCTGTTCTCCGGTCCGCTTATAAGCTTCGTCGTCATGGCTGCCAGCCTTGATGCCTTTCCGGGAAGTGGTCAACTGGCTGCTGTCGAGGGAAGCGCCGGTTGACACCGGCCAGCACGACACCTAGCTACGTTTGAAAGTGTCCCGAACATGCGCCGGATGGCGCAGGAGATTAAAGTGGCGAAAAAGGCCAAGGAACCGAAGCTTGAACATTCGGAGCTGTCAGGTGAATTCACGGAAGATGGTGTCACCGTGCTTGTGGACATTTTCCGGACCCAGGGCAGCCAGGAAGACTGGACGATGGAAGTCGTGACCCAGTCGGAAGACCTGATCCGCTGGGACGAACCGTTCGAGACCGACCGCGATGCGTTCGACGAATTCCTGGCGACCATCGCCCGCGACGGGATCGCGTCCTTCCTCGATGACTCGGAGCCGGCCGTCCACTAGCGAGCCGGTTTCAGCGTTTCCCGTCCGGTCGATCAGGATTCGGCAAAGGGCTTTCAACCCAACGATGTAAGACTTCATTAACCAGGCTCGGATAGGAATTGTTAACCGTCCCGCCGGCGAATGGCGGGTGCTTGCTAGCGTCGGCCGACCTGATGAAACCACTGCTTCCGGCATTCTCCCGCCGTCTAGGCCTGTTCACGGCGCTGGCTTCCGTGGTGCTGCCTGTGCACGGCCTTGCCCAATCGGCGTGGTCGGGCAGCTCGGACAATGAATTCAGTAATAGTTCGAACTGGACGCCTGCCGCGCCCGGCGCAGCCGACACCGCTGTCGTCAACACCGGATCTCCGCAGGTCACAAATGGCGTTTCTGTTGGAACGCTCGATGTCGGCGGCGGCAATGTCACCATTACCAATACGGGCGTGCTGAATACGACGAACGGCACCACGATCAGCTCGGGTAGCGTCAGCATCAATGCGGGCGGCATACTGAACTCGAATGTCAGCCTGGATGGCGGCGCGCTTTCCGTCGATGGCGACCTCAACGGCCGCCTGATGCTCAACAATGGCAATGTGACGGTCAACGGCACGCTCGACAGCGCCGTGGTCGGAACGGCGACCGCATTGACCAACAATGGCGGGATGGATGCCGTCGATGTTTCCGCGGGCGGGACGTTCGTCAACAACAATGGCGCCATCACCCAGACGGTCACCAATGCCGGGACGGCTTCCAACGCCGGGACGATCGGCACTCTGACGAATACGGCGGGCAATTTCACCAACAACACCGGCGGCACGGTGACCGGGAAAACCACGGTTTCCGGCGGCACGGTCACCAACAATTTCGTCATCACCGACGCGGACGTTGCCGCCGTTGCCGCCTTCGTCAACAACAATGGAGCCACGGCCGGTGCGATCCGGAATTCCGGCGCGCTCACCAATGCCGGAACGATCGGCTCCGTTCAGAACGACGCCGGGTCGTTCACCAACAATTTCGGCGGCGTCGTTACCGGCGGCACCAACGTCTCGGGCGGCACGGTGACAAACAATGCCACCCTTCACAACGTCAATGTCGGTGCAGATGGCATGTTCACAAATGCCAGCGGCGCGGCGGCCGGCGCCGTCACCAATGCCGGTAACACATCGAATGCCGGTACGATCGATGCCCTGACCAACACCGGCGGCGCTTTCACCAACAATGCCGGCGGGACGGTGACGGGTAAGACGACTGTTACAGGCGGGGCTGTCACCAACAATTTTGTCATCACCGATGCGGATGTCGCTGCGGTCGCCGCCTTCGTCAACAACAGCGGCGCAACTGCCGGTGCGATCAAGAATTCCGGCACCGTGACCAATGCGGGCACGGTCGCCTCGCTTCAGAACGACGGCGGCACGTTCACGAACAACGGCGGTGGTGCAGTCACGGGGGCGACGACCGTCAACGGCGGCAGCGTCGTCAACAACGCAACGCTCGATGACGTCGCTGTTGGGGCAGCAGGCAGTTTCACCAACAATAGCGGGGCGGTCGCGGGCGCCGTCACGAACGCTGGCAACGCCTCTAACGACGGCACCATCGCGTCACTCGTCAACAGCGGAGGCACGTTTGCCAACACTGGGACGATCAGCGGGCCGGCAACGGTGTCCGGCGGCTCGCTGGTCAATGACGGAACGATATCCGGCGCGGTCGATATTTTCGGCGGCGGCCTTTTGTCCGGCAGCGGCGTCGTCGGTGGCCTGACGGTGAATTCGGGTGGCATCCTTTCGCCTGGCCCGGGGATTGCAACGCTTGCGGTAACGGGGGGGCTGACGTTTCGCGCGGGCTCGACCTATCAGGTGGATATCGACGCCAGTGGTGCTGCCGACAAGGTGGACGCGACAGGCGCCGTCGATATCCAGGGCGGCACGCTGGATATAAGGGCGGCGAGCGGCAATTACGGGCTGGCAACCAATTACACGATCCTCAGCGCCGGCAACATCACCGGCACCTTCGATGACGTCACGAGCAACTTCGCCTTCCTGTCGCCGACGTTGACCTACGGCACGACCGCTACCGACATGCAGCTGGATCGCAACAGTGTGCAGTTCGCCGATGTCGCGGAGACGGCGAACGGCCGTTCCACAGCGGCTGCTGTCGAGGCCCTGGGTTCGGGAAATGGTGTCTATGACGCCGTTCTGCCGCTGGATATCAGCACCGCCAACAGCGCCTTCTCACAGCTAAGCGGCGAGGTTCACGCTTCGCTCAAAAGCGCTTTGCTGTGGGAAAGCCGCTTTGCCCGCGATGCAATTATCGAGGAAGTGGCATCGCGCACCGATCAGCAGCACGACCAGGCAACATTCTGGAGCGCTGGCTTCCTGTCTTCAAACAGCTGGCAGGGCGATGGCAACGCCGCCGGTCTCGACACCACGACATCAGGCATCATCGCAGGTGGGGACGTGCCGGTTTCGGATCACTGGCGTCTCGGCGGGATGGCCGGTTACAGCCACGATGCCCTCGATCAGGCGGATACGGATTCATATCACGGCGGTCTTTATGCCGCGGGCGATTTCGGACCCCTCGACCTCGTCGGTGGGGCCATCTATTCTCACAACGACGCATCGACCCAGCGCGACATCGCCTTCGGCACCTTTGCTGATCAGCTGACCGCCGGCTATGCCAGCGCCACGAGCCAGGTCTTCGCCGGCATCTCCTGGACGCAGGAGCTGGATGCCATCAAGCTGCAGCCCTTCGCCAACCTTGCCTACGTCAATCTGGATAGCGATGGCTTCCGCGAGAGCGGCGGTGCGGCGGCCTTGTCGGCTACGGACGGCAACGACGCGATCGTCGCCTCGACGATCGGCTTTCGCTGGTCGGCCGACTGGCCGCAGGGCGATCTTCCAGTCAAGGTCTCCGGCATGTTCGGCTGGCGGCATCTCGCCGGCGACCTGACGCCGTATTCGAGCCTGGCCTTTGCAGGCGGCTCGCCGTTCGTCATCGAAGGGGTCGAGATGCCCCAGGATTCCCTGCTGGTGAGGCTCGGCCTCTCCGCAGCACTCACCAAATCCACCTGGCTGACGCTCAGCTATTCCGGCGAGTTCGGCAAGGGCCTGCAATCCAGTACGGCACAGGCGAGACTGGTTGCGAATTTCTAGGAGGGGCCGCACCTCCTGATGCGCCCGATAAAATCCGCCGGATTGCAAAACCGGTCTTGAGCCGCCGCGTGCCGAAGACTACCGTCCGAACCGTCGAAAACGCTGAGAGAATGACCATGGCAAACCGCTCGTATTACTCCCCTCCCGGTGGCCTTCCGCCGCAGACCGATCTCCTCTCCGGCAAGGCGGTTTTTACCACGGCATATGCGGTCATCCCGCGGGGCGTGATGACGGATATCGTCACCAGCTATCTGCCACACTGGTCAAAGACCCGTGCCTGGATCATCGCGCGGCCGATGACCGGTTTTTCCGAGACCTTCTCTCAATATATCATGGAAGTGGCGCCCGGCGGCGGCAGCACCAAGCCGGAAGGTGAGCCACGGGCCGAGACGGCTATCTTCGTCGTGTCGGGGACATTGGCGATCGGACACGAAGGACGCGTCCATCAGCTTCGCGCCGGATCCTTCGCCTATCTGCCTGCCGGCAGTGCATGGACGCTGCAAAATGACGGCGCGGAGCTTGCGACTTTCCACTGGATCAGAAAGGCATTCCAGCCTGTCGAGGGGCTGGAGGCGCCGCCCGCCATCTTCACCCATGAGGACCAGCACGAACCGGGCGCGATGCCCGGCACGGACGGCAAATGGGCGACGACGCGCTTCATCGATCCCGCCGACATCCGCTACGACATGCATGTGACCATCGTCACCTTCGAACCGGGCGCCGTGATCCCCTTCATGGAAACCCATGTCATGGAGCATGGTCTCTATGTTCTCGAAGGCCGGGCCGTCTACCGCCTCAATCAGGATTGGGTGGAAGTCGAGGCCGGCGATTTCATGTGGCTGCGCGCATTTTGCCCGCAGGCCTGCTATGCAGGCGGCCCCGGCCGCTTCCGCTACCTGCTCTACAAGGACGTCAACCGGCACGCACCGCTGTTCTAGAGGACGTCTTGCGGGCGCGACCCAAATTGTCCGGCCGGCGTGAAACCTTTTGATTTTTGCGCCGTTGTCGGCTCATGACCGAAGCAGAACTGAAACCGAAATCGGTCGACGGTGCCAAACCGGATGGCGCCGCGAAATCGCCTCAGGGCGTGGGGCCGGTTGTCGAGGCTCCACCGCCGCCGGATGCCGTTGAACCCGATCCGGGACTGACGCCGGAAGAAGCCGAGCATGCGCGCAAGCGCTATCTGCTGCGGCGGTTCTGGATCAGCGCCCGCGGCTATTGGGGCCGTCACGGCGACCGATCGTCATGGCCGTGCTCCATCGGCCTCTTGGCGATGATCATCCTCAATGTCGGCCTCCAGTACGGGATCAACCTCTGGAACCGGCATATTTTCGACGCGATCGAGACGCGCGATGCAGGCACCATCTATTATCTGAGCGCGGTATTCCTGCCGCTGGTGCTTGCAAGTGTCGCACTCGTCACGGCGCAGGTCTCCGTTCGCATGATGATGCAGCGGCGTTGGCGCTCTTGGCTGACATCGGCCGTCATCCAGCGCTGGCTGGCGAATGGCCGTTATTACCAACTGAACCTGATCGGCGGCGATCACGCAAATCCGGAAGCCCGCATTTCCGAGGATCTGCGGATCGCGACGGAATCGCCGGTCGATTTCGTTGCCGGCGTGCTCGTGGCATTTCTGTCCGCCTCGACCTTCATCGTGGTGCTGTGGACCATCGGCGGTGCGCTGACGCTTCCGGTTGCAGGCTCGACGGTCACCATACCGGGCTTTCTGGTCATTGCCGCCGTGCTCTATGCAGGCATCACCTCCACGTCGATCGCCATTATCGGACGCAGTTTCGTTGCCGTCTCCGAGGTCAAGAACCAGGCAGAGGCCGAGTTTCGCTATCTGCTGACGCATGTGCGGGAAAACGGGGAAAGCATCGCTTTGCTCGGCGGCGAAGAAGAGGAGCGTAACGACGTCGACCGCACCTTCGGAAAGGTTCTAAAGCAATGGGCACTGCTTGCGGGCCAGCATATGCGTACGACACTGGTATCGCAGGGATCGAGCCTCATCGCACCTGTCGTTCCTATCCTGCTATGCGCTCCGAAGTTTCTCGACGGCAGCATGACGCTTGGCGAGGTGATGCAGGCGGCCTCGGCCTTCACCATCGTGCAGGCGGCATTCGGCTGGCTGGTCGACAACTATCCGCGGCTGGCGGACTGGAATGCCAGTGCCCGGCGTATCGCCTCGCTGATGATGTCGCTGGACGGCCTTGAGCGCGCCGAGAACAACGATTCGATCGGCCGCATCCAGCGCGGGGAGACGGAAGGGGATGCCATTTTGAGCCTGAACGAGCTTTCGGTATCGCTCGATGACGGGACGTCCGTCGTTAAGGAAACCCAGGTCGATATCGAACCCGGCGAGCGCGTTCTGATTGCCGGGGAATCCGGCTCGGGCAAGAGCACGCTCGTCAGGGCGATTGCGGGCCTCTGGCCGTGGGGGCGCGGCAGCGTCAATTTTCGCGCCGGCAGCCGGTTGTTCATGTTGCCGCAGCGGCCCTACATCCCCTCCGGGACGCTGCGCAGGGCAACGGCCTATCCCCGTGCCGCCGATGACTGGACGGTGGAGGAAGTATTGGCGGCACTGGAGGCGGTCGGGCTCGGCTATCTCGGTGAGAAGATCGAGGAAGACGCGCCCTGGGACCAGACGTTGTCGGGTGGCGAGAAGCAGAGGCTGGCCATCGCGCGCCTGCTGCTGCACAATCCCGATATCATCGTGCTGGACGAGGCAACGTCGGCTCTGGACGAGAAAAGCCAGGAGCAGATGATGGAAACCGTGATCCGCGAATTGCCGAAAGTCACCATCGTCAGCGTCGCGCATCGGGTCGAGCTGGAAGCATTTCACAGCCGCAAGATCACCCTGGAACGCCGCGACGGCGGCGCCAAGCTTGTCAGCGATATCGATCTGATCCCGCGGAAGAAGAGGCCGAAATCGCTGCTGCGGCGCAGCGCCTCGGCGCTGCTCAACACGAAGCGACACTCCGGCCACAAGAACGGCGGCCGGAACTAAACTTGCTGGAGCAAGCCATGACGCGCTGCGGCTATCTGCGGGCAGCGCGTCATGCATCGATTATCAGGATGACGCCTTGGCGACGCCGCCGGAAACGAGGCGTCCTTTGTGGAACGTTGCGCTGCGCGGCGACACGCGGGCGACGGCCTCTGCGGAGCAGCTGGCGCTGGCAAGCGTGAAGCCCGCTTCGTCGCCGATCTTCGGCCAGGCGCGATTGCCATCGGCGTCGAGTGGCAGGATGCCGCCGGTCGAAATGGCAAGCGACCGCGACAGGTGATACTCGTCGGAACCACGATAGAGCTGGGCGTAGAGATAGGCCTTTTCCAGCATGTCTCCGCTGCCGAATGGCGACCAGTGATCGATGACGCTGTCGGTGCCGGTCATGACGAAGACGCCGGCCTTACTGAGTTGGGGCAAGGGCATCGTCAATCCGCCGATCGGCACTGTGGAGGCGATGGTCATGCCGTTCGCCGCCAGCCGCGCGGCGGTTTCGTCAAGCGCTTCCGGGGAAAGCGTCGTCAGCGCGAAGGCATGGCTGATGGTCACCTTGTCTTTCAGCACAGGGTTCTTCTCGACAGTGTCGATCATGTAGTCGATCGCGGCGACACCGGCCGGGCTCGTCTCATGCAGGTGGATATCAACGCCCTTGCCGCTGTCGATCGCAATCTGGAACATCGCATCGAGCGACTTTTCCATGGCGCTGTCGACATTCGTCGGGTCGAGACCGCCAACATAGGCGGCGCCCATCTGCATCGCCTCTCGCATGAGGCCATCGACCTTCGAGTGCAGCAGGCCGTGCTGGGGGAAGGCAACGATCTCGCAATCGAAGCTGTCCTTGTGCTTTTCCAGCGCGAGTTTCAGGTGTTCCAGGCTCTTCAGGCCGCTGACCGGATCGATGTTGCAGTGGCTGCGGGCGACCGTGCTACCCTTGGATTGGATCAGCGCAATCAGACCCTCGGCCCGCTGCTCGGATGTCGGCAGCAATTGCGGCAGCAGTTTTTCCTCAAGCGCGATCATGTCCATGATCGTCTTGCCCTGACGGGGCAGAGGCGCCTTCCACGGACCGCCGTAGAAGGTCTTGTCGAGATGGATATGCATGTCGCGCATCTTCGGCAGCGCCAGCTGGCCGCTGGCCTGATAGACAGGGACGCCAGATGGAAGCGTAGTGCCGGCTGCGTGCAGCGCGGCGATCTTGCCGTCCTTGATTTCAAGCGTATTCAGCGACGTGCGGGTTCCGGTGACGATATCGCCGTCGCGTTCGAAACCGTCTTCGAGGCGAACATCCGTCAGCAGGTAGGGGTTATCGGTGATGGCTGTGACATCGGCTTCGCTGGCGCAATCGGCAGCTGCGGCCTCGCGGCTCATGCCGCCTGTCAGGCCCGCAAGCGCTGCGGCTGTCGTCACCTGTCCGGTTCGGCTCAGGAAGGCTCTGCGGCTTTGCGATACGGCATTGTGCATGATCGTCTCCTCATCGTCGTGCATGAAATGGATGAGGCCATTTTAGGAAATGACGCGGCGCGATGGCAGCGACATATGACAATGGTGACTATTCGATTTGCGAATGATCAGTGGTGCTTCAGGCCGCAAAAGGAAATGAGACGCTCGGCGAGATCGAGGGCGAGCGGCGAGGCGGTGTCGCGGTAAAACAGCGCGAGCTCGAAATTCTCGATCGGCGGCAGACCCTCGGCGGTACCCAGCACGCGATGCCCCTGAAGCCGGCAGCTTGCCGGCAGGAGGCTGACGCCAAGGCCAGCGGCAGAGGCTGCGGCAAGCGCCGCGAGCCCGCCGCTGCTATAGCCGACGCGCCACCTGAGGCCGAGGCCTTCAAGCGTCTCGCACAGTTCTTCGCGGTAAAGGCCGTTGACAGGAAAGACGGCGATCGGCACCGGGGATTGTTCGATCGCCGGATACTTTTCGCTGTCGAACCAGAGCAGCGGCTCGGCGCGCGCGGCCCGGGGCAGATGCACGCGCACCTGCTTGACGAGCACAAGATCCAGCTCTTCCAGCAGATAGGCCCGGTGCAGCTCGCGGCTGAGGCCGCTTGAGACATCCAGCCGCAGATGCGGATGCTCGCGCTTGAATTCGGCGAGAAGGTCGATGGTCGGTACGGTCAGATCCTCCGGCATGCCGAGCCGCAAGACGCCATCTCTCCATGGCCCCGTCAGCGCGTCATGCGCCTCTTCGTTGAGCGCGATGATGCGGCGCGCATAGCTCAGCAGCTTGATGCCTTCTTCGGTCAGCCGCACCTCATGCGACGTCCGCTCGAGCAGCGCTTTTCCCAGCAGCTCCTCCAGCCGCCGGATCTGCTGGCTGATGGTCGATTGCGACAGCGAGACGCGATCGGCGGCGCGGGTGAAACTGCTGGTCTCGCAAACCGCGACAAAGCTGATCAGCAATTGCGGGCTGAACATCGGATAGCGTGTCATTTTCTCGCTGTCTCAACCATCGCCGACTCCTATCTGCCGGCAATTATTTACGGGAATGCCGGGCTCGGGTCAGTGCAGGCGGGATCCGGCAGGCCGCCGGTTGACCGCAAGCCTGAGAACGCTGATCAAACGCGCGGCCGATCTCATGACTTCGAATGCGATATCAGGGTCGCCGCCGGCGATATCGTCGGCCAGGCGCCGCAGCGTCTGCGACACATCGGTGATGAGTGCACCCATCTGGGCGCGGTCTTCGTCCCGGAGGCCGGCAAGCAGGCTGAGGAGCGTATCGGCAAAGTTCAGCAACGCCGTGGTCGCCTGCGCCGGGGTGAGTGTCGAATGAGATATCTGCGTCATGGGCTCGCTTTCACGGGTTAGGTGTCGCGAGCTAGAGCGATTTCAAGGTTGTAACGTGACGAAGGCGCCCCCTGCTTCAAAGTGCCCGGCTAAGGCGGTCGTGGCGCAGTGGAGGCCGGTTGTTCTCACCGGCGTCGTCGGGCTTTTGACCCCTGGTTCTCAGGAGTTCGGTGGCGGCATCAAACCCGACAGCGCGGGAATAGACGAAACCCTGGCCGAGAATGCATCCCATGGCGAGAAGATGCGATGCCTGCTCTTCGGTCTCGATACCCTCGGCAACGACCTTGATGCCAAGTCTGTGAGCGATGCCGATCAGTCCTTCGACGATGGCGGCACCCGGTTCTTCGCTGATCAGGCGATCGACGAAGGACTTGTCGATCTTGATGATATCGACGGGGACGGTCAGCAGGTGGGTGAGCGAGGCATAACCGGTGCCGAAGTCGTCGAGCGCGACGCGCAAGCCCTGTTCCCGAAGCGCCCGGATCTCGTCGCCGACCGTGTGGTCGCGGGGGCCGAGATAGACGGATTCCGTCACCTCCAGGATCACATGGTCCAGCGGCACGCCTTTGCCGATGAGATGTTCGTCCAGTTTCGCTCGGAGATTGCCGGTATGAAAATCGGCAGCCGAAAGGTTGATCCCGACATGCTGAAGGGGGAGGCCGAGATCAAGCCACCGGCGCATGTCCGATGTCACCATGTCGAGCATCCGTTCGGTCAGTTGCAAGGCGATCTCGCCGTCCAGCATCGCCTCATGGAAATGGGCCGCCGCGACCGTCTCGCCGGCCGGCGTGCGCATACGGCACAGCGCTTCGAAGCCGACGACCTCGCCTGTGTCCAGCCGGACGATTGGCTGGTAATGCGCTTCGATACGCCGCTCCGCCAGCGCGATACCAACATCGCGAATGGCCCGGAAACGCCGCGTCAGCGCGGTGCCCATGCCGGGATAATAGGCGGTGAACTGGCCGCGGTGCCGGGACTTGCCGTGATAAAGCGCGACATCGGCATTCTGGCGGGGATCACCATCTCCGGCAACGGCGCCGCCCGCCGTCATCGATGGGAAGACCACATGCTTGTCGCACTGGGCGGGCCGCTTGACGGCGCGAAGGATGGCATCGCCACAGGCTGCCAGCTCCTCCATGCCGCCGCCATCGAGGATCACGGCGAACTCATCGCCACCCAGCCTGAAAGTCCGCTCCGGCGGAACGACCGATGCGATGCGCCTGGCGACCGTCCGGATCAGCGCATCGCCTGCACCATGCCCGAAGGTGTCGTTGACCAGTTTGAGATTGTCGATATCGGCAAGCAGCAGACCGAAGGTGCGGTTGGCGGTCTGGAGTTCTTCCAGCACTTCGTTGAACCGTGCGCGGTTGGCTTCGCCGGTCAGCGCGTCCGTGTAGGTCAGACGTTCGCGCTCGCGGACCCTTTCATCGCGCTCGATGGCGATGGCGCAGAGATGCGTGCAGGTTTCGATGATTTCCTTGTCTCCATCGTCAGGACGCCGGCACTCCTGAAAATAAAGAGCGAAGGTTGCGATGACCCGGCCTGCGCTGATCACTGGGGTGGACCAGCATGCCAGAAGACCGAGCGGCAGAGCCAGATCGCGATAGGCCGCCCATCGGCCATCGGTTGCGATATCTGTGACGATAACAGGGACACCGTAGAAGGCGGCCGTGCCGCACGACCCGGCAGCCGGTCCGACCTCCAGATTGTCGAGAGCCTGGCTATAGGAATGGGGCAGGGACGGGGCTGCGAGCGGATGGAGTCTGCCGTTTTCAACCCGAAGAACAGAGCATTTGACCTCCGGAAGCCTGATCTCAACCAGCAGGCAAAGCGCCTCCAGCGTTGCCGCAAGCGGCTCGCCCTTGGCAATGCGTTCCAGAACCTTGTTTTGCAATTCGAGCATGTCATCGCCACGGGGTTAGCAAAACCTAAAGTAGGCGGATGAACGATCAAATCTCGTTTCAGGAATAGCTAAAATTGACGCGATTGCTGGATTTTTGGCAGCGCGTGGACGATCGCACAGGTTCTATCGGCCATGGACCGCAGCCCGAGGCTTTCGCCGGCCAATCATTCGCTCACACGCACGATCAGTTTCCCGAAATTCTTGCCTTGCAGCAGGCCGATGAAAGCCTGGGGCGCATTGTCCAGACCATCGACGATATCCTCACGGAATTTCAGGCGGCCGTCCGCCAGCCATCCGGATGCCTCTTCAAGAAAATCCGGCCGCTGCGCGGCGAACTCGCGCTGAATAAAGCCGCGCACGGTCAGGCTCTTGCGCAAAACGGCGCGCATGAAGCCGGGAAGGCGGTCGAATCCCTCCGCCGCCTCATTGTTGTAATGCGCAATCAGCCCGCAGACGGGCACGCGTGCGAAGTCGTTCAGAAGCGGGAAGACCGCTTCCCAGACATGGCCGCCGACATTCTCGAAATAGACGTCGATTCCATCCGGGCAGGCCAAGAGGAGCTGAGCGGTAAAGTCCTTCGCGCGGTGATCGATGGCAACGTCGAAGCCGAGCGCGCCGCTGACATAGGCACATTTCTCGGCCCCACCGGCAATGCCGACGACCCGGGCTCCGCGTATCCTGGCGATCTGGCCAACCACCGCACCGACAGCGCCGCTGGCGGCAGCGACGACGACGGTCTCGCCTTGCTGTGGCTTGCCGATGTTGCGCAGGCCGGCATAGGCGGTGAAGCCGGGCATGCCGAGAACGCCGAGCGCGGTTGTCAGCGGCGCCTGCTGCGGATCGAGCTTGCGCAGCCCCTCACCGTTTGACGTCGCATAGGTCTGCCAGCCCGAATGCGACAGGACGAGATCGCCGGGCGCGAAATCGCTGTTTCGGCTGCGGATGACGCGGGCAACGGTACCGCCCTCCATGACCTGCCCGATGCCGACGGGCGCGGCATAGGATTTGGCGTCATCCATGCGTCCGCGCATATAGGGATCGAGCGACAGGAAGAGGATCTGCAGCAGCACTTCACCTTCCGCCGCGGCGGGGACCGGCTGCCGCTCGATCTGGAAATTCTCCGGTACGGGCGATCCTTTCGGCCGTGACGCCAGGGTGATCCTTACGTTTTCCAGTGCTTCGGGCATGACAATCCTTTCCATGATGAAGACGGTGTTTCGCGCAGGCCGACGCTAACGCCGTCATGCGCGAGCGGCACGGTCGATTTTTCCCTTCTTTCAACTCCAAAGAGAAAGCGGTTCCTTACGATGGCAATTATCTACTGATTTTATAGACAATATAGAAATAAATGAGGCGTCGTGATGACATATCTTCTCAGCCTGCTCGACAAGGCCCCGATCGAAGAGGGCGCCAATGCCGCCGAAGCGCTCGTGGCGGCCGTCAAGCTTGCGACCGCCGCTGAAGAGCTCGGCTATCACCGTTTCTGGGTGGCAGAGCACCACAGCATGAGCAATCTGGCAAGCTCGGCGCCTGAGGTCCTGATCGCCCATCTTCTGGCAAGGACGCGCTCGATCCGCATCGGCTCCGGTGGAGTGATGCTGCAGCACTATAGCGCCTACAAGGTTGCCGAGACCTTCAACGTTCTCTCGTCTCTTGCGCCGGGGCGTGTCGATCTCGGCGTCGGAAAAGCGCCGGGCGGCTTTCCATATTCGACGCGCGCGCTGCAGGTCGCGATCGATCCGGCGCTGAAGCCGAGCTTTGCCGACCAGCTCTCGGACCTGAACGCTTACCTCGCTTTTGAGACGCGTGAAGACCGCGCCGCTGCAACGCCGATCCCGCCGGTCAAGCCCGAACGCTTTCTGCTGGGCGCCAGTGTCGAAAGCGCGCTTCTCGCGGCCGAGAAAGGCTGGCGGCTGGTTTTCGCCGGGCATCTGAACGGCGATCCCGACAATCTCAAGCGTACCTTTGATGCTTACGCCCAGGCAACCGGAGGGGATGTTCCGATCCTCGCGCTCGCCGCCTTTGCCGCCGAGAATGCCGAACGGGCCCGCCAGCGGGTCGGCGATCTGCGGATCGTCAAGCTGTTCCTGCCGAACGGTCAGACCGTGAATGTCGGCAATGAGGAGCAGGCCGCAGAATATGCCAGACAGGCAGGCGTCGCCGAATTCAGGACCGAGGAGAAGATCCCAAGTGTCCTGCATGGAACGGCACGCCAGGTGCGCGACGCGCTCGACGGCCTCCACTCCCAATATGGCGTCCAGGAATTCGTGCTCGACACGCCGGCTCTGACGCCGAGCGAACGTCTGGCGTCGATCGAGCTCCTCGCCAAAGAACGCCTTTCACTCGCTGCCTAACTGCGCTCCGGAGACACATCATGGCTCAGAAACACGTCACTTTCGGTATCATGTTGCAAGGCCCGGGCGGCCACATGAACGCTTGGAAGCATCCGAGCGGCCCGGCCGATGCATCGACCAATCTTCAGTTCTTCATCGATACGGCGCGCAAGGCCGAAAACGTGGGCATCGCCTTCGCCTTCGTTGCCGACGGCCTCTATATCAACGAGCAGTCAATCCCGCATTTTCTGAACCGTTTCGAACCTCTGACGATCCTGTCGGCGCTGGCCGCCTCGACGTCGAAGATCGGTCTCGTCGGTACGGTCTCGACCTCCTATAGCGACCCCTTCACCATCGCCCGCCAGTTCGCGTCGCTCGATCTCATCAGCGGCGGCCGCGCCGGCTGGAATGCCGTGACCTCGCCGCTCGAAGGATCCGGGCGCAACTACGGGCGCGAGCATCCCGAGCATGAGCTAAGATACGAGATCGCCGAGGAATATATCGACGCGACCAAGGGGCTATGGGATTCCTGGGATGACGATGCCTTCATCCGCGACCGCGACAGCGGGCAATATGCCGACTTCGAAAAGATGCACCGGCTCGATCACAAGGGGCGGTTCTTCCGCATCGAAGGGCCGCTCAACATCCGCCGCTCGAAGCAGGGGCAGCCGGTCGTCTTCCAGGCGGGCGCCTCGGATTCCGGCATAAAGCTTGCCGGAAAGCACGCCGACGCTGTCTTCACCAATGGCGGCCCGATCGAGGAGCCAAAGACCTTCTACAAGCAGCTCAAGCAGAGCGCCATCGCTCAGGGCCGCAGCGCCAGGGAAATCGGTATCTATCCCGGCATCGGCCCGATCGTTGGGGCGACGGCGGAGGAGGCGGAAGCCAAGTATCAGGCAATCCGGGGTCTTGTTACCATCGAGGAGGCCCTGCGCTATCTCGGCCGGTTCTTCGATCACCACGATTTCAGCGTGTATCCGCTGGATGAACAATTCCCGGAACTCGGCGATATCGGCCGCAACAATTTCCGCGCCACGACCGACCGGATCAAGAAGACGGCGCGTGAGAACGGCCTGACACTGCGCGAGGTGGCGCTCGATGCGGCAACGCCGCGCACGGCCTTCATCGGAACCGCCGATCATATCGCCGACGAGATCATCCGCTGGATCGACGAGGAGGCTGCCGACGGCTTCATTCTCGGCTTCCCCGTGATCGCTGAAGGCTTTGACGACTTCGCGCATCACGTCCTGCCCATCCTGCAGCGCCGCGGCTATTTCGATCCGAAGCTGAAGGGCGAAACGCTTCGCGATCATCTGGGACTGCCCTTCCGCACCAGCCGCTATGCCGAAAGCGACGGCGATGCAGACCAGCGAAAGGCCGCCAGCGCCTGAGCGCTGGGGAAACCTCTGATGAACGCAAGAGCTCAAACACCTCTAAAGCATGATCGTGTGGAACTGGGCATTGCCTCATTCCTTAACGAATTCATCGAGCTGCGCCGTGATCTTCACCAATATCCGGAGCTGGCCTTTCGGGAACATCGGACCAGCAAGCTCATCGCCTCGCGTCTTGCCTCATGGGGCTATGACGTCGAACACGGCATTGCCGGAACCGGCATCGTTGCGACGTTGAGGAAGGGAAGCGGTGGCAAAAAGCTTGCCATTCGCGCCGATATGGATGCGCTGCCGATCGAGGAGGCGACGGGCCTTGCCTATTCGAGCAGCAATCCCGGTGTCATGCATGCCTGCGGACATGATGGGCACACAACCATCCTGCTGGCCGCCGCGCGCTATCTCGCCGAGAGTGGCCGCTTCGATGGCACGCTCCGGCTGATCTTCCAGCCGGCCGAGGAGATTGGCGCTGGGGCGCGCAAGATGATCGCCGAAGGTCTGTTCGATCGCTTTCCTGTCGATGCGATCTTCGGGCTCCACAATTGGCCTGGCGTTCCCGCGGGGCATTTCGGCTTCGTCGCGAATGCGGCCATGGCATCGGTCGACCAGGCGGTGATCAGGATCGTCGGCAAGGGTGGCCATGGTGCCGAGCCGCATCGCGGCGTCGATCCGGTGCTCGCATCCGCGTCCCTCATCACGGCACTGCAGAGCGTCGTCTCGCGCAATGTCGATCCGCAGGACATGGCGGTGGTCACCGTCGGGTCGATCCATGGCGGATCGGCCTCTAACGTCATCCCCGAAAGCGTCGAGCTGAAGCTTACCATGCGCGCCTATAGCGAGAGCGTTCGCGAAAGGCTGGAGACCCGCATTCCGGCATTGGCTCGCGCACAGGCGGAGAGCTTCGGCGCGACGGCTGAAGTTGATTACCGGCGCGGTTTCCCGGCGCTCATCAACCATCCCGATGAAACGGCATTCGCGAAAAGCGTGGCACTGAAGGCATTCGACCGCAGCCTGACCGAGGACGATTTCCGTCCGCGAACGGCCAGCGAAGACTTCGCCTTCATGCTGAAGGAAAAGCCGGGAAGCTATCTCTTCATCGGCAACGGCGAGAGCGCGCCGCTGCACAGCGCCCACTATGATTTCAATGACGCCATCATAGCGCCTGCTGCCCGTTACTGGGTGCAGCTCGCCGAAACCTTCCTCTCCGAAGACAACGGGTAACGACGACATGAGCGACACGTTTCTCTACACAACGCCATTGGATCCGCAGGCCAAACCGCTGATCGACGAGCTCATTCATGAATATGACAGCCGCTACGGCAGCTACTTTGATGAGAAGGGTGCGGCGGCCGAGCTCAACCGCTATCCGCCGGAAGCCTTCGCGCCGCCGGACGGGAACTTCGTGCTCTTGATCCGCGATGGCGTGACGATCGGCGGCGGCGCCTTCAAGCGCTACGACGAGCGGACCGCTGAGTTCAAGCGCATCTGGACCCGCTCCGACCTGCGCCGCCAGGGGCTGGCGCGAAAGGTTCTCGTCGAGCTTGAGCTGCAGGCGGCTCGCCAGGGCTACTGGCGCGTCTATCTGACGACCGGGTTCAGACAGCCGGAAGCCGTCGGTCTCTATCTGAGCAACGGCTACACGGCGCTGTTCGACATCAATGTCGATCCCGAATTCTACAAGACGCTGCCTTTCGAAAAGGCGATCGCTTCAGGCGTCATGGCGCCGGCGGCGGATATCGACGCAACGCCGCTTCGTGCGGTCGCCAATCTTTGATTTGAGAAGGAGCAGGGCATGGCGCTGACCAGCGAATTTGCGGGCATCGCAAAGCACGAGCACAGAGCGGCGGAAACCTCCGACTATGCACGCTACAGGATCGTTCCGGCGCGCCACCCGGCGCGTTTGGCGGGCACGGTCTTCGCCGCTGCCGTTATCGCGGCCATCATCTATTCTACATCCACGAACCCGCGCTGGGGCTGGAACGTCTTTGCCGAATGGTTCTTCGCAGAACCCGTGCTGGCCGGCCTCGGCCGCACCCTGCTTCTGACGGCGCTCGCCACCATCTCCGGCTCCATCCTCGGAACGGCGCTCGCGCTGGCGCGTGTTTCCCGGTCGCCGCTGCTGTCCGGTCTCTCCTGGGGCTATATCTGGCTGCTGCGCTCGATCCCCGTCATCGTCCTGCTGCTGGTTCTCAATAACCTCGGCTATCTCTATGAAACTATTACGATCGGCATTCCCTTTACCGACACGGTCTTTGCGAGCTATCCGACGACGCAGCTTCTGACGCCGTTCGCTGCAGCCTTTCTTGGGTTGACGTTGAACCAGTCGGCTTTCTTCGCTGAAATCGTGCGTGGCGGCATTCTCTCGGTGGACCAGGGGCAGCTCGAGGCCGCAGCCTCGCTCGGCCTCTCGCATCGCCGCCAGGCCTTCCGCATCATCTTGCCCCAGGCCATGCGCTCGATCCTGCCGACAGGCTTCAACGAGGTGATCGGTCTCGCGAAGGCCACCTCGATGGTCTACGTGCTCGCTCTGCCGGAACTCTTCTACACGGTGCAGGTCATCTACCGGCGCAATCTGGAAGTCATTCCGCTGCTG
The DNA here is from genome assembly GCF_056396985.1 of Rhizobium sp. 05N430. Taxonomy (NCBI): domain Bacteria; kingdom Pseudomonadati; phylum Pseudomonadota; class Alphaproteobacteria; order Hyphomicrobiales; family Rhizobiaceae; genus Rhizobium; species Rhizobium sp. 05N430. The sequence goes on from NZ_JBFTMO010000012.1 coordinate 159,140, forward strand.
ATGGTCGCGACCGCATGGTATCTGGTCATCATGACCGTGCTGTCGATCGCTCAGCACTACATCGAACGGCATTATTCGAAGGGCGCCCTGCGCAATCCGAAGCCCTTACCCTTCCAGGCCTTCTTCTCGCGCTTCACCCACCAGCCGGCGGCCGCTGAGTTTGCATCTGACACGACGGTTGCCCATGCGGGGTTTGCCGATGCCGCGGTTCTGCGCGCCGGCGGGGCAATCAGCATCCAGAAAATTTCGAAAAGCTTCGGCTCGCTGAAGGTGCTTGATGGTATCGACCTCAATCTGCCAGCTGGCAGCGTGACAGCGATTCTCGGACCCTCCGGTTCCGGCAAATCGACGTTGCTGCGCTCGATTAATCATCTGGAGCGCGTCGATGCGGGCTTCATTGCCGTCGACGGTGAACTCGTCGGCTACGAGCAGAAGGGCAATCTGCTTTATGAGCTGAAGGAAAAGGAGATCCTGAGGCGGCGCGCCGATATCGGCATGGTGTTCCAGAGCTTCAATCTCTTCCCGCATCTGACCGTGCTTGAGAATCTGATCGAGGCGCCGATCCAGGTGCGCGGTGCCAAGCGCGAGGAAGCCGTTCAGCTTGCTCAGGAGCTGCTCGCCCGGGTCGGGCTTGCCGACAAGATCAATGCCTATCCCCGCCAGCTCTCGGGCGGTCAGCAACAGCGCGTGGCGATTGCCCGGGCGCTGGCACTCCGGCCCAAGGTTCTGCTGTTCGACGAGCCGACATCGGCGCTCGATCCGGAACTGGTCGGCGAAGTGCTCGATGTCATCAAGGAGCTTGCCCGGACGGGGACGACGCTTGTGGTGGTGACGCACGAGGTCGGCTTTGCCCGCGAGATTGCCGATACCGTCGTCTTCATGGACGGCGGCCGAATCCTCGAATCCGGCCCACCGTCGAAGATCTTCACCCGGGCCGAACATTCCCGCACCAGAGAGTTTCTCGCCAAGGTGCTCTGAGCTTTCCGCAGGAAACGAAACTCCGGCCGCGACGGGCGTCCGGATCGCATGCCAACACCCACAATCTAAAGAAGAAATGGAGTAGGGACATGACATTCAGAAATAGTGCAATCCGCCTGCTAGCCGGCGCCGTTGCAGCGGCGACCCTGGGGATCGGCTCTGCACAGGCTGCCGAGAAGTTCAACTTGAGCCCGGATACCTCGAACCGCATCCGCGCCGAAAAGGACGAAGCCGCGATCAAGGCGATCTCCCCGTCCTTCAAGTTCGTCCAGAAGGGCAAGTTCACCGTCGCCATCAACCCGTGGGATCCGCCGGTCGCGACCTACGCAACGGATGCGAAGACCGTCGTCGGTACCGATCCCGAGATTGCCCAGCTTCTCGCCGATTCCTTCGGCCTCGAGCTCGATCTCGTCCCTGTCGCCTGGGAGGACTGGCCGCTCGGCGTCTCCTCCGGCAAATATGATGCCGTCATCTCCAATGTCACGGTGACGGAGGAACGCAAGGAGAAGTTCGACTTCTCCACCTACCGCAATGACGTGCTCGGCTTCTACGTGAAGGCCGACAGCAAGATCAGCGCGATAAAGGAGCCGAAGGATGTCGCCGGCCTGAAGGTCATCACCGGTGCTGGTACCAACCAGGAGAAGATCATCCTCGAATGGGATCGTGAAAACGTCGCTGCTGGCCTGAAGCCGATCGAGGTTCAGTATTACGACGACCGCGCCGCTGCCGACCTCGCGATCCAGTCCGGCCGCGCCGATGTGGAGTTCAACCCGAACGCCACGCTTGCCTACAGCGCCTCCATCAAGGGCTCGACCAAGCTGGTCGGCACCGTCAGCGGTGGCTGGCCAGTTGCGGCCGAGATCGCCGTGACGACGAAGAAGGGTGCCGGTCTGGCCGATGCGGTGACACTCGCTCTCAACGACCTGATCAAGGACGGTAAGTACGGCGAGGTGCTGAAGCGCTGGAACCTGACATCCGAGGCGACGGCGGAATCGAAGACCAACCCGCCAGGCCTGCCGAAGAGCGGTTCCTAAGGCTGGTTGAGCGGACCGGCGCGAGGGATGCGAGCCGGTCCGCACGTTTGATTTCAGGAGATTTGAAATGATGTCTATTGCTTCCTGGCGCCCGGCGCTGCTCTTGAGCGCAATGATGCTGTCCGGCTTCGCCACTGCGCATGCCGGTGACGAATTCGATCTGAGCCCCGAGCAGCCGGCGCGCGTTCATGCGGCGAAGAACGAGGCCGCGATCGCCTCGATCCCGAAGAACTTTTCCTTCGTGACACCGGGCAAATTTACCGTCGCGATCAGCCCCGGCGGACCGCCACTCGCGACTTATGCCACCGATGCGAAGACGGTTGTCGGCGCCGATCCGGAATATGCCGGTGCCATTGCCGAAAGCCTCGGGCTGGAGCTGGAGATCGTTCCGGTTGCCTGGATCGACTGGCCGCTCGGCCTGGTCTCCGGAAAATATGATGCGGTGATTTCCAACGTCGGGGTTACCGAGCAGCGCAAGGAGAAGTTCGATTTCTCCACCTACCGCAAGGGGCTGCATGGCTTCTTCGTCAAGGGCGACAGCGCCATCACCTCCATAAAGGAGCCGAAGGACGCTGCGGGTCTCCGGATCATCGTTGGTGCCGGCACCAACCAGGAGCGGATCCTGCTCAAATGGAGCGACGAGGACACCGCTGCCGGTCTGAAGCCGATCGAACTTCTCTATTTCGATGATGAGGCGGCAAGTCTGCTGGCGCTGCAATCCGGCCGGGCAGACGTCATCGTTCAGCCACATGCGCAGCTCGTCTTCATCGCGGCGCGCGACAAGAACATCAAGCGGGTGGGAACGCTGAGCGCCGGCTGGCCTGATCGCTCCGATGTCGCGATCACCACGCGCAAGGGCAGCGGCATCGCCGATACGCTTACGATCGCGACGAACGGTCTGATCAAGGATGGCACCTATGCCAAGATCCTCGATCACTGGCATCTGTCGGAGGAAGCATTGCCCGCATCCGAGACGAACCCGCCCGGCTTGCCGAAATTCTGAGTTCCAGAGATGACCAGCAATTCCATCGCGATAAAACATGTCGGTTTCCTGACACCCGGAAACTACCCCGAAGACGATCCCAATCGCGGGCTCGAAGAGACCCTTCAGCTTCTCAAGCATGGCGAAGAGCTCGGTTTCAACAGCGCCTGGGTCAGGCAGAGACACCTGGAGCCGGGCATCTCCTCGGCGACCGCCTTTCTCGCTGCGGCCACCCAGCGCACCAGCCGGATAGAGCTCGGCACGGCCGTCATCCCGATCGGCTACGAAAGTCCCTACCGGCTGGCCGAAGATCTCTCGACCGTCGATGTCCTCTCCAGGGGGCGGCTCAATGTCGGCCTGAGCGCCGGACGGCCGCTTCATGCCGATCTGATCGGGCCTCTTGCCTTCGACGGTGACTGGGAAAGCCACGATTTCTCGCATGCCCGCGTATTGAGGTTCGCTGACAATCTGAAGGGCAGCTATCTCGGGGACGAAGAGACGCGGATCAAGACGCCGTTCGGTCCGCAGCGTCCGCGGCTCAACCCCCATGCGAAGGGACTGATCGACCGCATCTGGTATGGTGGAGGGTCGCTGCGCTCGGCTGCCTGGGCGGCGCAGAACGGCTTCAACCTTCTGATCGGCAATGTGACGACGGGCGAGGAGACCGATGCGTTCTTCGTCGCTCAGGGACGGCAGCTTGAGCGTTACAAGACGTCCGGCGGCGCCGGCCGACGGGTGGCGCTCGGAAGGGTCATCGTTCCCTTCGACAGCGCCAGCGCGGCGACGCGAAAGCGCTACGCCGCCTATGCCGCGGGCCGTCACGAGCGGACGCTCTCGCCGCAAGGGGAACGGCGGACCCTCTTTGCCCGCGATCTCGTCGGGACCGCGGACCAAATTCTGGAGGCGCTGCACGCCGATCCGATCCTGCCGCATGTTCAGGAATTCCGTCTCGAACTTCCCTATGAATTCATCGACGAGGATTACCGGCAGATCCTACACGACTTCGTGACGCTGATCGGTCCCGAACTCGGTTGGCGCGCCCCTGCGCTTCAGCCATTATCGCCGCGCGCCGGTGACGTGAGATCTTTGAAATCAGGATATTAGCAATGACCAAGTCCCTCGAATATTTCTTCTCCATCGGTTCTCCCTGGTCCTATATCGGCCTCGATGCCTTCACCGATATCGCCAGGCGGCATGAGGTCGAGATCGAGCCCTTCCTGACCACTGTCATCGAAGAAAACGGCGGCATCTTCTCGCGCAACCGGCCGGAAATCCGCCGCGCCTACTGGATGAGAGACCTGAAACGCTGGGCAAAGGTACGCGGCAAGACGATCTGGCTGGACAAGCGCCCGGAACTCGGCGATCCCACGCCTGCCTCCTTTCTGGTGATTGCTGCCTATCTCGACGGCAAGGACTGGGTCGGCGTCACCCGCGCCCTGCAGGCGGCCTATTGGGCCGACGCACGCGATATCGGCAAGCCTGAGGTCCGCGCCGAAGTGGTCACCAGAGCAGGCTTTGACGGCGAGGCACTGTTGAAGCGCCAAGGCGATGACGACGTTCAGAAGAAATGGAGCCGCGACCGGGAGCGCGCCCGAAACAGCGGCGTCTTCGGCTTCCCGACATTCATCTATGACGGCGAGACCTATTGGGGTCAGGACAATTTGCCGTTCCTGGAAAGGCATTTCGAGGGCGACAGACCCTGACGGCGGGCGTTCTGAGCGCATTTGCGTTGCCATCCGATAGAAGGGGAAGCGGTGCGAAACGCCTCTTGAACCGGCCTCGTGCCGTCGCCAAATTCCTCTAGCCGCAACCCGTTCGGCCGCCCGCAATCATGGTCAGGTTCATTGACTGAGAAACAGCTTCACCTCGGCGCCTTCATGCGCCCCGTCAGCCTCCACACCGGCGCCTGGCGCTATCCCGGCTCCTATCCGGACGCCAATTTCAACTTCGGGCATATCGTCTCCTTCGCCCAGAAGCTCGAGGCCGCGAAGTTCGATGCGTTTTTCATGGCCGACCACCTCGCGGTCTTGAACATGCCGGATGAGGCGTTGAAACGCAGTCACACGGTGACGTCCTTCGAGCCTTTCACCTTGCTCTCGGCGCTTGCGGCGCTGACGAGCCGCATCGGCCTTGTCGCCACCGCCTCGACGACATTCGACGAGCCCTATCACGTGGCGCGGCGCTTCGCCTCGCTCGATCATATCAGCGGTGGCCGCGCCGGCTGGAACATTGTCACGACGGCCAATCCCGATGCTGCCCTCAATTTTGGTCTTGAGGAGCACGTAGCCCACGGTGAGCGCTATGAACGCGCCCGTGAGTTCTACGATGTCGTTACCGGCTTGTGGGACAGTTTCGAGGACGATGCCTTCATTCGCGACGTCAAAAGCGGCGAATATTTCGATCTCGCCAAAATGCATGTCCTCAATCACAAAGGCCCCGAACTTTCGGTGCGAGGCCCGCTCAACATCGCCCGGCCGCCGCAGGGCTGGCCTGTGATCGTCCAGGCCGGACAATCCGAGCCCGGCCGCCAGCTTGCCGCTGAGACCGCCGAAGTGGTTTTCTGCGCGCCGCGCGATCTTGCCACCGGACAGGCGCTCTATGCCGATATCAAAGGGCGGATGGCCACGCTTGGGCGCGACCCGGGGCACCTGAAGATCCTGCCGGCGGCATTTGTGGTGATCGCGGACACGATCGAAGAGGCGAAGGCCAAGCGCGCGGACCTCGACAGCCTGGTTCACTACGACAGCGCGATCGCCTCGCTTTCTATCGCACTTGGTCATGACGCGTCGAAATTCGATCCCGACCAGCCGCTTCCTGATGTGCCTGAAACCAATGCCAGCAAGAGCGGCCGCGAGCAGGTGATCAGGCTCGCCCGCCAGGAGCAGCTGACCGTTCGCCAGCTGGCGCAGCGCTATGGCGGCTATTCGGGCCTCGCCTTTGTCGGAACGCCGGCGACAATCGCAGACGAGATGGCGGAATGGTTGCAAAGCCGCGGATCCGACGGTTTTAACGTCGTCTTCCCCTATCTGCCGCAGGGGCTCGATGACGTTGTCGATCGCCTTGTTCCCGAGCTGCAGCGCCGCGGGCTATTCCGCTCGGAATATGAAGGCGCTACGCTGCGCGATCATCTCGGGCTGCCGCGGCCGAAAAGCCGTTACCTTTGACCCTGGGCGGTCTGCGCCCAATTCTACCGGAACCCGATCTGCACCGGATGCGTTTGCTCTTGGCATTTGAGGGATTTGAATGATCTACGACGCGGTACTGGTGGGGTCCGGTTTTTCGGCCATAGCAACGCTCTGCAACCTCATCGAACTTCTTCCCGTAACGGCGACGGTTGCCGTTATCGGCGATGATCCGGGTTTTGGCCGCGGAACGGCCTATCGCTCGGAACTCTATCTTCACCGGTTGAACGTGCCTGCGGGCCGCATGAGCCTGTTTCCCGACAGGCCGGACGGGTTCGTCGAATGGCTTGCGGAGCGAAAGCGGCCTCTCCGGGAAGGCGACTTTGCCTCCCGTCAGGACTATGGCCTCTATGTTCGCGACAGTCTTGCAGCCCTGCTGCGCAGCAAGCGCTCGCGATGCAAGGTCGATTTCATCAGGGCCAAGGCGACGGGTTGCGTCGAGCGCTACAATGCCACGCTCGGCTTTCTGCTCGACAATGGCGGCGAGATCGCCGGGCGCAACGTCGTGCTGTGTCTTGGTGTCGGCAATGCGCCGCTGCCGGTGAAGATTTCCGGCTTGTCCGGCGAGGCGAAGGACAGGGTGATCGAGAATCCGTGGCGGCTGTCCTGGCTGAGGCGGGTCGGCCTTAATGACCGTGTGTGCATACTCGGCTCCGGGCTGACGATGATCGACCAGGTTCTGGCCCTCCACGCCCGCGGTTTTCGCGGCAAGATCGACGTTCTATCAAGGCGCGGCCTCGTTCCGCACGGCCACGCGAAAACGCCGGAGCCGCCGGCCGATTTCGATCCCGCGACCCTGCCTGCAACGATGAGCGCGCTTCTCCATCGTCTGCGCAGGGAAGCCCGGGTTGCTGGTGATTGGCGCTCGGTCATGGACCGGTTGCGCCCACACACCCAGGCCCTGTGGGCACGCTTGCCGGCCTCCGAGCGCAGTCGTTTCCTCCGTCACGCGCTGCCATGGTGGAACATTCACCGTCATCGCGTGGCGCCCGATGTCCACACCCGGTTCCAACAGTTGCTGACGAGCGGCCAGGTCGCTGTCCATGCCGGTTTTCTGTCGGGTGTCGCCGGGCGCGAAGGCGGGCTCGCCATCAGCTATCGACCGAAGGGGGCGCGGGACATCGAGAGCCTCGACACCGGTTGGCTGATCAATTGTACGGGCGTCGAGAGGGCAGGGATCTCGCATTCTCCCCTTCTTGCGGAGATGAGGCGTCAGGGCCTCATCAAGGCCGATCCGCGGGGGCTCGGCATCGCCGTCGACCACGGTTCGAAGGTGATCGGGGACGTCGCCGTCAATGCGCAAGTCTATGCTGTCGGCGCGCTGACGGCCGGGCAGTTCTGGGAAATCACCGCCGTTCCCGATATTCGCGTCCAGGCACGCGCAGTTGCGTCCGAAGTCGTCGCGGCAGTCGCATCTCCTGCTGCGGTCGCCCACTCAGCGCCCGCGTGATGCCTTCGGATTGGCAACCGGCAGGTAGGACAATGGAAGCTCGGTGGTGAATTTCAGTTCCTGCATGGCAAAGCGCGAGCTGACATCGCCGATCTCGACCTTGGCCACCAGCCGCTTGTAGAAGGCGTCATAGCCCGCCACATCGGGCACGACGACGCGCATCAGATAATCGACATCGCCGCTCATGCGGTAGAATTCGACCACTTCCGGGAAACTCGCCACGACCTCGGAAAACCGGCGCAGCCACTCGGGAGAATGGCTCCTGACGCGAATGGAGACAAAGACCGTCACCGCAGCGTTGATCTTCGCCGCATCGAGAAGCGCCACCCGGCGGCGGATGATCTTTTCTTCCTCGAGCTTCTGCACCCGGCGCCAGCAGGGCGTGGTCGATATGCCGACGGCCTTTGCAAGCTCGGGGCCGGGAATGTCCGCATTGTTCTGCAGTTGCGCCAAAATCTTGCGGTCGACTCTATCCATATTGTCCTCTGGCTTGCCGGTTCGCCGTTCGCAGTTTGACTGCCTCTACCGCCTCAGCAGCGGCAGAAGCTTGTCTCCCTGCCGCCTGATCTCTCCGAGATAAGGCGTGTCCGACAGCACGAAATGCGTGATGCCGAGCGCCTCGTATTTGCGCAGCGAGGCTGCGACGTCTTCGGCTGAGCCGACGAGCCAGGTCGTGCCCGCGCCGCCGCCGCCAAATTTGCCCGGCGCGGTGTAGAGATTGTCGTCGAGCACATCGCCACGTTCATGGAGCTCCAGCAGGCGGCGCTGGCCGACGGCGACGGTGCGGCGATGGTCCTGCCAGTTGCCGCCCTGGCCGGCCGCCATTTCGGCAACCTTCTTTTCGGCGTCGGCCCAGGCTTCCTCCCGCGTATCCCTGACGAGGGTCGTGATCCTCAGGCCGAATTCCAGCGGTGCGAGATCGCGGTCGAGGTCGCGGCTCAGCGCCTTCAGCCTTTCGATGCGCTCCTTCACGCCGTCGAGCGGCTCTCCCCAGAAAAGCTGGACGTCGGCCTCGGTGGCCGCCACTTTCTCGGCGGCCTCGGAGGCGCCGCCGAAATAGAGCTTGGGATGGCGGCGCCCGGCGCGCTCTGCAATGCGCGGCTGAACGGTGGAGCCTTCGACGCTGAAATGCTCGCCTGCAGCGGTGACGTTCTCTTCGGTCCACAGGCGGCGGACGAGGCGCATGAATTCCTTCGTGCGGGCATAGCGGTGCGCCTGATCGCCCTCGCTGTCGCCGTAGGCCGCAAGATTGTCCTGGCCGGAGACGATGTTGACGCGGACGCGCCCGCTGCTCAGGTGGTCGAGCGTGGCCGCAGCCGAGGCGAAATTCGCCGGGCGCCAATAGCCGGGGCGAATGGCGATCAGCGGCTCGAAGGTTGCCGTGCGTGCCGTCAGCGCGGCTGCGACGGTGAACGTGTCGGGCCGCCCCCAGCCAGTACCGATCAGCGCACCCTTCCAACCATGATCTTCAAGCGCGCGGGCGTGTTCCGTCAGCGTCTCCAAACTGTTGTGATTGACGGTCGCGCTGTCGCCGCGGTGGCCGGCTGTGACATCGTTGGGGATGTACCAGAGGAATTCGGAACTATCGGTCATGCGTCTGCCTGCTTGTCGATCTAAGTGATTGTATCGGATGGCCGGGCGGCGCGGCTTATTTGAGCGGAAAGCCGAGCTTGCGAATAACGCTCTTCAGCACGTGCCTGCCATTGAGCGCAGCGACAGTGCCGATGCGCTTTCCGACCTGCTCGGTCCAGTCGATCCTCGGCATGGACTGTTCCGCCTGGAATGTTGAGAGCGCCTGATTGTAGTCGCCAAGAAAGGCACGATGCGCGGACGGATCGTAGCGGTTGCGATGAACGACCGCCGGCTGGGCGAGACGTGGTTTGACATCCGCAGGACGGGCGGGATCGGGATAGCCGACGGTCAGCCCGAAAACGGGGAACACCCCGTCAGGCAGCCCCAGGGCCTGCGATACCGCGTCCGGGTCGTTGCGGATGGCGCCGATATAACAGGTGCCGAAGCCAAGGGATTCCAAAGCGACGACGGCATTTTGTGCCGCAAGGGCGGCATCGATGACCCCGAGCAGAAAGCTTTCCACATAGTCGAGACCTTCGGCAGGGCCGCCCTGTTCCTCGGCGATGCTGCGCGGCCGGGCAAGATCGGCAAGCCAGACCAGGAGAAGTGGCGCTTGCGTAATCTGCCGCTGATTGCCGGCGACGGCGTTCAGCCTGTCCTTGATATCCTTGTCCTCGACGGCAATCACGCTCCAGGCCTGCAGGTTCGAAGAGCTGGCCGCCGACTGCGCCGCCGCCACAGCGATATCGATGACATCAGCCGGGACGGCCTGCGGACGATAGTCGCGGACGCTGCGGTGGGACAGGATTGCCTCGAGCGCTTCGTTCCACGGGCCCGACAGCGTCTGTCCGTTACGATAGCGGCTGGCGGCCAGTGCAGTCAGCCTGTTGTGATCCGGCGTGACAGGCGCGGACAAAGTCATTCACATCTCCTCGGGCGGTGCAGCGATGGCACGGACTGCCGGGACCATGCCCGCTCGGGCGCGGGCTTTCCAATTACAAAAGTTCCTTCAACGCTCCCGAAATAGAATATAATTTCTATAGATTATTTTTCGATCAACCTGATCTGATCGCGATGAGCACGCATGACGGCATTGGCGATGCGCTGGGGGATCTGATCGAGACCGGACGCGCCGCTTCGCGTCATCCGGCATTCCGTATCGGCGCGATCGTTTATCATCTTTTCGAGAGATATGATTGCACTCGCTGCGAAATATGCGACGTTGTCTCATTGGGACGGTTCGGCCGTCTCGATGACAATAGCCGTTTGAAATCGAGCAAAAAGCGCGCGTGAAACGCAGCGCGATGGGGAGAGAACAATGGCAGATGCAGAAATGATGTCGCAGATGACCGGCAAGGCAGGTTTCATCGCCGCTCTCGACCAGAGCGGCGGATCGACGCCTGGCGCCCTGCGTCTCTACGGCATTGCCGACAGCGATTATGGCAGCGAGGAGGAGATGTTCCGCCTCATGCACGAGATGCGCGTCCGGATCATGACCGCTCCCGCCTTCTCCGGCGATAAGGTGATCGGCGCTATCCTCTTCGAGAAGACCATGGATGGGGAAGCCAGAGGAAAGGCGGTTCCTTCGTTTCTCTGGGAGGAGCGGGGCTTGGTGCCGTTTCTCAAGGTCGACAAGGGCCTTGCTGCCGAAGAAAACGGTGTGCAGGTGATGAAGCCTATGCCTGATCTGGATGCGCTGCTTGATCGCGCCGTGAAGAAGGGGATCTTCGGGACGAAGATGCGCTCGGTGATCGCCAACGCCGACCGCGCCGGCATCGCCGCCGTCGTCAAGCAGCAATTCGCGATCGGCCGGCAGATCCTCGGCTATGGCCTGGTGCCGATTATCGAGCCTGAGGTCTCTATCAAGAGCCCGACCAAGCAGGAAGCCGAAGCTATTCTCCTCGAGGAAATCAGCCGCGAGCTGGATGCGCTGCCGTCCGGCGAGCGGGTCATGATCAAGCTGACCATCCCGACGGTTGCGGATATCTACAAGCCGCTCATCGACCACAAGTCCGTTGCCCGGGTCGTGGCGCTTTCGGGCGGATACAGCCGTGCCGACGCCTGCGAAAAGCTCAGCCACAACCACGGCATGATCGCCAGCTTCTCTCGCGCCCTGACGGAGGATCTACGGGTGACGATGAGCGACGCGGAGTTCGATTCCAGTCTCGCCAGGACCATCGACCAGATCTACACAGCGAGCGCCACGAAAATCTAGGCGCCTGCAGCAAATCTTGGCACGGGCTGCGCTGCTTCAAAAAGGAGCGGCGCAGATCCGCCGTTAATCTATCCCTTCACAGCGCCTGCAGTCATCGAGCCGGAGATTTGCCGGTACATGAGAAGGCCGAGCAAGGCGGGCGGAAGCGCGCCGAGCGCCATGACGGCCGAGGCCACGCCCCATTGCACGCCGCCGCCGCTGGCGGCGAAGAAAAAGGAGGCGCCGACCGTCATCGGCACGGCCTTGTTGGTCGTCAGCATCAGGCCGAACAGGAATTCGTTCCAGGCGGTGATGAACCCGAAGATGAATGCGGTGACGAGCGCTGGACGGATCACCGGCGTGATGACGCTGACCATCGCCTGAAGCGACGAAGCGTCGTCGATCCGTGCAGCCTCGTCGAGTTCCAGCGGCACGTCATTGATGGCGTTGACCAGCATGACGAGCGCAAGCGGGATGTTGACGATCGTCAGGATCAGGCCAAGGCCGATCTGGGTGTCGAGGAGACCCAGCCACTGATACATCATGTAAAGCGGGATCGCGAAGATGATTAGCGGAACGGCGCGCAGGTTGATCACCAGCGGCATCAGCACCCGCCGCCCCACCTCGCTGCGGGCAATCGCATAGGCTGCAGGCAGGCAGAGAAGGATCGCAAGCCCGGTTCCGAGCACAGCGGCGATCGTGCTGTTCAGCAGGTAGGAATAGATGTTGAAGCGATCCGTCTGCGTCAGGATGCTTGCATAGTTCGCAAGCGTTGGCTCGCTGATCCACAGGCCGGCATTGCTGGAAAGCTCGCGGGCGTTCTTGAACGAGGTGACGAGGGTTACGATGATCGGGAAGTTCATCGCCGCCGCGGCAATGGCGAAGACGGTCCAGCGAAGAGCGTTGATCATGTTGCTTTCCTCCGGCGCCCGGCGAGCCAGTTCAGGCCGTGAAGCACGGCAAGCGACGCGACGAAGAGCACGACCGAAGCGGCCACGGCCTTGCCGATCGAGCCATCCTTGAAGAAGGACTGATAGATATAGATGGACAGCGACGTGGTGGAGCCGCCGGCGCCGCTTCCGGTCAGCGCGTAGACATTGTCGAACACGCGGAAACCGTCGATGAAACGGATGAAGAAGGCGATGACCAGCGTCGGCATCATCAGCGGCAGGTCGATCCACCACAGGATACGCCAAGCCGATGCACCGTCGAGCGCAGCTGCCTCGCGGACATCGAGCGGAATGGCCGAATATGCGACGTAGAAGAGCAGAAAGGCGAATGGCGTCCACTGCAGCGTTTCGATGACGACAAGCGTCTTGAAGGCATTGTTGACGTCGAGAAAGGCAGGGCTGTCGCCGAACCACAGAAAAAGATAGTAGGGCACCGGTCCAGCGAATTCATGCAGCACGAGCCGGTACATCAGGCCGATCATCGCAGGCGCGACCATTAGAGGCAGCATCAGCGGGGCCATCAGAGCCGAGCGCTTCGCCAGCAGCGGCGCGAGGAAGATCGCCAGAAACAGGCCGATCACACATTCTGCAATTGCCGTCAGCATGCCGAAGCGGAAGGAAAAGAAGGTCGCCTGCCAGAAGCCGCGATCCTGGATGACTGCAAGATAGTTCCCGAAGCCCGTGATCGTGGGGCTGCGCAGATTCTGGAAGCTGACGGTCGAGACCGAATAGACCAGGTTGACGAGGGCCGGAAAGCCCAGGAAGAGCAGCAGGAAGCCGATCAGCGGCGCCAGATAAGCCCTGCCTTCGGCACGTGATACGATAGCCATTGCGGTCCGCCGGATGGGAGGGATGCCGGGCTCACCCGGCATCCGGTACAAGGTTACTTCTTGAGGAGATCCTGCATGCCGGCCTTTGTATGGGCAAGCGCATCCTCAAGGCTCTGCTGGCCCGACCAGTAGCCGGTGAATTCCCTGGCCTGCAGCTCATAGACGGAGAGTGCATTGGCCGAGGTGGCGCCGTTCATGACATAGCCGTATTTGCTGGCGAATTTGCCAAGCTTGACGAGATCGGGCCGCTCCGAAGCGATCTTCGCCACGACCTCGGGCGTCAATGCCGGCGAACCGCCGCCGCGGGCATAGGTCAACGCCGCATCTTCGGTTGCCAGCCATTTCAGGAACTTGACGGCGCCTTCCTTGTTCTTGGCATTCTTGTTGAGGCCAAGACCAAGGCCGTGGATATGATCGGCGCGGCCGTTCGGGCCGGCCGGCGGCGCGACGATGCCGGTAACGCCGGCCACAGCCGGAGACTTCTCGGCATTGGTCAGGTCGGCGGCCGCGGCGTTCCACTGCAGCGCAGTGGCTGCCTGACCGGCGGCAAAGGCGGCGTTGGTTTCCGGATATTCGTAGCTTAGCGAATCCTTCGGCGAGGCACCGGCATCATAGAGCGTCTTGTAGAGCTGCAATCCGGTCTTGTAGGCGTCGGAATCGACCGTCACATTGCCGCTGGCATCCATCCAGTCTCCACCATAGGATCGCGGCAGGGACTGGAAGACCATCATGTTGAAGAGCAGGTTCTTCATCTGCAGCACGGTGCCATAGCGAACCGGGCTATCGGGATTGGCCTGCTTCGAGAAGTAGAGTGCGGTCGCCGCCCAGTCGTCCCAGGTCCAGCTGTCTGGATCCTTCGGCTGCAGATCCTTGCCGAGAACCTTCTTGGCGAGCTCGGAATAGGTCTTCTTCGCCGCATCGTCCTTTAGCAGCGCGTCGATCAGGTCCTTGCGGTAGTACATGAAGTGAAGCGAAAGGTCGGTCGGCACGCCATACTGCTTGCCGTCGAACTGCATCGTCTTGAGAACGGAATCACCGAAGACCTTGGCGGCATCCGGTCCGAGATCGACCGGCTCCATGTAGGGCGCGTAACGGCCGATCGAATAGGTGGCGACGAGGTTGATGTCGAAGGCGCTCGAACCGGCTGCCATATCGGCCTGCAGCTTGTCGTAGAAGCCATCGCGGTTGAAGAACAGCAGTTCGACCTTGTCGGCATCGGCAGCGGTCTTGTTATAGGCGTCGACGGTCCCGCGCAGCGCCGTTTCTTCCGATCCGCCGGGCCATCCGAGCACGGTCACCGTTGCATTGGCGAGACCTGGCAGGGCGGCACTCGCAAGAAGCGCGGCGAGAGCCGGAGCGATTATCTTTTGCAGTTTCATCGTTGTTCCCTTTCTTTGTTTTGGTTTGTTCATTCGGTGGTCTTCAGCGGTGCTGCCGCGCAAGGTCGGCAACGCCGATAATGCCTGCGTGACTGCCGAGTTCAGCGGCGGCGAGCTCGGGCCTGATCCTTGATCTGAGGTCAGCGACGTGACCGCGCACCCGATCGAGATAGCCGGGAGCGAGGCCAATGCCGCCGCCGATCACAATGCGCCGGGGGTCGAACATCAGCTTGATATCCCGGCAGAGCAGCGCGACCTGGGCGGCGGATTCTTCGACGATGGCTGTCGCCCATGCCGATCCGGCCGCGGCTTCGGTAAAGACCGTGACGGCGTCCGCCTCATGTCCGGCGCGCTTCGCCTGTCCGGCGATCCAGAGGCCCGAGGTCGTATCTTCAAGAGGCTCGGCCCCATGCGAGGCGATGCGGGTCAAGCCGAAATGACCGGCAAGGCCCGGCAGAAGCTTGCCATTGGCGACGATACCGCCGCCGATGCCGGTGGAGATAGTCAGGAAGACGATATCCTCTCCCTTGCCCGCACCGAACTGGTACTCCCCCCAGGCGGCCGCCTGGGCATCGTTAATGGCTGAAACCGGCGTGCCGAGCCGGGCGGCGGAGAGTTCAATCAGCGGATAATTGTCCGGAATTCCGAGCGTCACCGGGTTCATCGCCGACCAGCAGCCATCCTCGACGAAACCGGTGACGGCAATGCCTGCATGCGAGAATTGGCCGCGCCATCCGTCAATCTCGGCGGCAATGGCGTCAAGCCAGGCGTCGGGTCCTTGATCGCGCAGCGTCGGGACCACGCGTTGGTCTATAACCTCTCGGCCCTGGACCAGAGCTGCGATGGTCTTGGTGCCGCCGATGTCGATGGCAAGCACTGGCCTGCTATTAGCCTCGCGAGCGGAAAATGCGGCCGCTACGGCCTCATGGAACCAAGCTGTCGCATGTTCCGTGCGGGTGATCGCCGAGCCGACCACGACGGCAAGGGCGCCGGCGGCAGCGGCCTGTTCAGCCTGTTCCGGCGTGCGGATGCGGCCCTCCGCGATCACGAAGGGGGTGAGTGCGCGCATGGCAGCAATCAGCGCGATATCGGGTTCGATTGGCTCCGGTCCGCCGACATAGCCCGACAGGGTCGTCCCGACGAAATCGACACCGGCGGCGAGCGCCCGTCTGGCATCCTCGAGCGAGGAACAGTCGGCCATCGTCAGCTTGCCCCTGGTCTTGGCCGCAGCAATCAGGGCATCGATCGAAGCGGGGCGGATACGGTCCGTGGCGTCGAACGCGATGATATCGGCACCGGCATCGGCAAGCGCCTCCACATCGGCAACGAAGGGCGTGATGCGCACCGGGCTGCCATCGAGATCGCGCTTGACGATGCCGATAATCGGCACGGCGACATGCGGGCGGGCAGCCTTCACATAATCGACGGATTCGATGCGCACTGCCGCAGCACCCGCGGCTGCAGCCGCATTTGCAAAACCGATGACGAACCGGGCATCATCCATCGGGCCATCGGGAACCGGCTGGCAGGAAACGATGAGGCTGTTCTTGAGGTCTTCGCGCTGCACGGGATGCTCCATCTCGGGCATCACGATATCTTTAAAATACCAGATGGCAACCAGTTTATAACTGGTATTATCGCTGCAATTCGAAGACGAAGTCGTAGACCTCGCCCTTGTACCGCGTCTCGCAGAGCTCGACGATCTGGCCGTCTGCCAGGAAGCACCGGCGCTCGGTGACAAGAAGGGGCGCGCCGGGATCGCAATTCAGGTGAACTGCGTCGTCGGCTGACGCGGCACGCGACCGCATGCGCTGGACCGCGCGCTCGGGCATGAAACCACGGTCCTGGAGAACGGTATAGAGCGATTGGTCGATCAGGTCGGGGGAGGGAACGAAGCGCACCGGGACGACCGACGTTTCCACAGCGATCGGAAGTCCGTTAGCCGTTCGAACCCGTTTCATCCGGATGACATTGGCGTTTCCGGCAATGCCGAGCGCCATCATCTCGGTGGAGGACGCACGGCTGATCTGCTTCGATATCCAAATACATCCAGGCACTTGCCCGCGGGCGCTGATGTCTTCCGAGAAGCTCGTCAGCGTCGACATCGACTTTTCGACACGCGATCCGATTTCCGTCTTCGAGCCGTGCCGGCGGCTGAGCAGTCCTTCCTGTTCGAGAAGGGAGAGGGCTTTGCGGACGGTAACCCGTGAGAGCGACAGGGAACCGGCAATCACACGTTCGCCGGGCAGCACGCTCCCGGATTGAAAGGCCTGGGTCTGGATGGCCTGTTCGATCGCCAGCTTCAGCCGCTTGTACAAGGGAATATCGAGGGGGATTTGCGCCAGAGATTTCTCGATGGCGGTGACGACCTGGCTCTCGGGCATAAAAATTCCGCCAACTTCCCTGTAAAAAATCCTCTGGACTTATACTGGTATTATCTTCCGGGCACGAAGGAATGGCAAGAGCGCATTGGCGGCAGGGGAGAGCTGACGCCGCGAAGGGAGTCAGCTCGGTTATGTTAACGGCGGAGAGCCGGGCAGCCGCGCGCATTGGCAAAGCTGATTTCATCCGGGCCGCGGCGCGTCCAGCCCTGAACGACCACGCGGCGCGGCGTGATGTCGACGACATGCGCGCGCCGGAAACCAAAGTCCCGGGCGCGGTCTTCAGCCAGGCGTGGATCGCAGCCACGCGACGGGCGGCCATAGCCGGGTGGCGGCGGGGGCGGCCTGTTCCAATCCTGTTGGGGAGCGAAGCGCGGAGGGGGTGCCCGGCCGTATTCGTCGTAATACTGCGCCGAGGCGAAGCCGGCCGTTGAAATGAAAGCGCTCACCGCAAGCAGTGCGCCAAGGGCAATTTTGGTGCGTTTGATCATGAATGGGTCTCGAATCCTGTCTTTTGCGCAGGCACGATAAAACGGCATTCGTGGCGAACTCATGGCTGGGATTGGGTGAGCGAAACGTGGGCTTGACTCAAAGCCTCTGCGGTGGCCGCTTCGAGCGACATTGCTGGGACGTCGCCGCTAACAGCGCATTATACCCTCTTGTCATCGACAGGCCCGTCATTGTCTTGGATGCTGACCTTGCAATTAGATAGTCGACCGCTAGTTCCATAAGATAGATTATGCGATTTTGATGTGTAGCCGCAAAGTTAGAATGTCCTGTTTCTGCAAAGTTGGAATGTCACACTCCCCGGGTCTGAATGACGTCTGGGAGATTGCAGATGGGATTGATTGCGATGAGCGAACGCGATCTGCAGCGGATCGAGATTTTGTCGAAGGTGGT
>NZ_JBFTMO010000013.1:0-143841 GCF_056396985.1 Rhizobium sp. 05N430
TCGGCAAACCAGGCAACGGGCGCCTATACCTTCACCCAGTTCGCCTCGATCGATCATCCCGATGCAGCCCGCACCGGTGCATCCGATGCTCTGCGTCTGGTCTTCGACTTCGCCGCAACCGATGGCGACGGCGACAAGACGGCCTGGAACACCGGTACCGTGCAGGTCGATATCCGCGACGACGCACCGGTCGCTCTCGACGTCGACCGCTACATCACCGTCAAGGAAAGCAGCATCCACGGCGCCACGCCGGATACGCAGTCCAAGAGCTTCTCGATCGACTACGGTGCCGACGGCGCTGGCAAGACCAGCTTCACCGGCCGCGTTCATCTCGATATCGGCGCTGGCGATGCCGGCAATGTCGACTTCACGCTCAGCGGCCCGGGCGCAACATATCTGTCGTCGCTGACCTCGCATGGCGCCAAGATCACCTTCCAGCTGTCTGCAGATGGCACAAAGATTGTCGGCTATGTTGGAGACATCAGCCATACCGTCATCGAGCTTGCCGCGAACGGCACGACGGTCACGGCGAAGCTGCTTGGCCCGGTCGACCACGTCGCGCTTGCCAACGGCTCCGCGATCGATCAGCTGCGCGTCGACGCCCAGGTCGCCTTCCGTGACGGCGACGGCGACACCACGACCAGCATCATCCGCGTCGAAATCAACGACGACAAGCCGACGATCATGTCGGCTGCGGACACCGGCCATCTTTCGGAAACCGGCCTGCCGCGCGTCTCGAGCGACTTCGGCTCGCTGCATGTCAATATCGGCGCTGACAACAAGGGAACGCATGTCGAGATCGGTCGCGACTCTCTCGGGCATCCGATTATCAATGCCGGCCTGACCTCTGATGGCGTCGCTCTGGACTACCTCGTCCGCACGACAAATGGCGTCGATCAGGAAATCGTGGCCTTCAAGCATGGCGAGAGCGCCGACACGCCGGTCTTCATCGTAGCTGTGCTCCATGATGGCAGCTTCGCGACCACCCTGTTCCAGAACCTCGACCATCCGGCAGGCGACAGCCCGCTGGTTCTCAACCTCGTCGCCCGCGTCTTCGACGGCGACGGCGACTATGTCGACCAGCCTTTCTCGGTAAGCGTTGCCGACGACGTGCCTGTGATCACCGGCTCGCTGCAGCCTGCAAACCTGCTTGCCAACGGCAACTTCGCCGGCGGCACCTGGGCTCACCCGGAATCCTGGGGTGCGTGGGCCACGGAATCCAACGGCTGGAAGATCGAAGGTACCGTTCCTGGCCAGCAGGGCGTCCAGCTTGAGCGTGTTGTCGATAACTATCTCGGCATGCATGCGACAGGCGGCTCGCCGATGGTCGATCTCGGCGCTTCGCCGGGCAACATCCAGATCTCGCAGAATATCACCGGCCTGACCTCCGGCGATACCTACAAGCTGACCTTCGAAGCCGGCTCGCCGGATGCAGGTTCGTCCAAGCTTGAAGTCTACTGGAATGGCACGCTCGTCGGTACGGTCCAGCCGACCGGCTCGATGGTCGGCCAGACGCTGAACCTGACGGCTGCCGGCGGCACCAACACGCTGACGTTCAAGGAAGTCGGTAACGGCAACGACAACACCGGCACGTATCTCGCCAATGTCAGCCTGACCCATGGCGCTGATGTTCCGGTCTTCCACGCCACGACTGGCGAAGACAGCGGCGTTGTTTCCTTCCATCTTGCGCAGGGGACGGACTTCTCCTTCGGCAACGACGAGAAGGGCACTGTAAGCTTCGATACGGATCATGTGACGATCGCCACGCCGAACGGTACGACGATCAACCTGCCTTCCAGCGCCTATCACTATGACGCTGCGACCGGCATCTTCACGATCAATCCGGGCTGGGGCTTCAACGGCCTCAGCGAAGGCGAAGTCGCAACGCTGACGGTACCGTTCAAGGTCACCGACGGCGACGGCGACAGCAAGTCGGCGGTTTATCAGGTAACGATCACCGGCTCGAACGATGCTGTCTCGACCTCGGTCGGCTTCCCGGATACCGGCACGATCACCGAGTATCAGGAGAACGACGCGCGTGCCGGCTCTACCGCCGACCGTACGGAATTTGACGCACCGGCTGGCCATGCCGGCTATAACGGCGGCGGCTTCTGGATCTACGACGATCAGGGCGACAAGCACACGGTCAGCGTCCAGGCCCAGGGTGGCAACTATCTTGGCACTCTGACCGCCTCCGTCAGCGAAGAAACCATCAATGACGGCAATGGCTTCGTGACCTGGAATTACCACGTCACCGATGCGGCTCTGAACCCGCTCGCGGCTGGTGAAACCAAGATCGAAACCTTCCGCGTCACCGTCGATGACGGCCATGGATCGTCCACGTATCGCGATATCACCGTCACGCTCGTCGGCACCAATGACTCGCCCGTCATCAACCTTACTGCCTCGGATGTCACCGCCGACGTCTTCGAAAAGGGTAACCTCGACGCCATCGGCGCCGACCAGGCTGCAAACGGCCGCTTCGAGCCCACCGTCAATATCGACAGCTTCCTAGCAAGCAAGCTGGTCAGCGGTGTCGATATGCACGACCTGCTGGCGCAGGTGCAGCAGCAGATCGGTCCGAAGGCTAGCGTCGCCGACGCGATTGCCACGGTCTGGGATTATGTCGACGACAACGGCGGCTACTATAACAATGTGCTGAACGAAATGTCGGCACGCCTCGGCGTCGAATATGCCAAGTACCTCGAAGCTGGCGGCAAGCCGCTGCTCGACGTCATCGCCAAGTACGCGGCCGATGGCGGTGATGCCGGCACTGTTGCGGATCGCCTGCAGTCTCTGCATGACAATCTGCTCGGCAACCTCGACGGCCCGTCGTTGATCGACAAGCTGCTCGGTGCAGGCCAGGGTTCCAACTCTAACCCGGTTCCGGCCGTCTATCAGGCAATCCTCGATCTGCTGCACGACAACGGCCTCGACGCCTTGCTGAGCCGCCCGATCTACGGTGGCTATGAAGGCACGGCGAACAACGCCCTCGCTTGGGATCAGGCGCACGGTCTGGTGCCGGTTGCCGGCGGGCAGCTCGTCGCGACGGACGTCGATCACGGCGCCCAGCTGACCTGGTCGATTGCTGGTCCGAGCACCTACGGTACGATCTCGATCGATCCGGCGACCGGCAAGTGGGTCTATGCCCTCAATGACGGCCTTGCTGCCACGCAGGGGCTGAACGAAGGCGAAACGGTCCAGCAGACCTTCACCGCAACGGTTACGGACGAGCATGGCGCCACGGATACGCAGCAGATCACGCTGACGATCCACGGCTCCAATGACGCTCCGGTTATCTCGCTGGAGAACGGCGATACGAACTTCGTGGGCCTGACGGAAGGCAATGCCGGTCTTTCTGCCAACGGCACGCTGAGCGTCTCCGACGTCGACAACAATGATGTCGTCACTGTCTCGGTTTCCGGTGTCTCGGCAACGGGCTCGGGCATCGAGAGCCACTTCACCGCAGATCAGCTGAAGGGCTTCTTCAGCGTCGATAGCGGCGCGGTCATCAGCGGCGGCGCACATTCCGGCGACATCCACTGGAACTTCAACTCCGGCACCGAAGCATTCGACTTTCTGCCGAAGGGCTGGGAATCGATCATCAGCTATACAGTGCAGGTCACCGATAGCCATGGCGGCACCGCGACCCAGGTCGTGCAGGTCAAGCTGACCGGCACGAACGACGCCCCCGTGATCACCAGCGGTCCGGCAACGGCCTCTGTGACGGAAGCAGGCGATATCGCGGGTATTTCCGAAGCCGGTAATGGCGGTGGCCTCAGCTCGCACATCGCACTCTCGAGCGCGGCCGCGGCAGCTATCACCCTGGTCACCACCGCGCCGACGGCTGCAAACTTCAATGCAGCGCTGAATGCGATCGGCCATGATCTTCCCGCCGGCGATGCTCTTGCAAACCGGGCAGCGGCGATCACCGTTCTCTGGGACGCGATGGATGACCGCTATACGTCGGCAGGCGCAAACCAGGTCAACATCAACCAGGCCTTTACTCAGCTTGGTCTGGCCTACGTTCAGTATCTGAAGGACGGCGGTGCACCTCTGACGGATATCGTCGCCAAGTACACGGCGGACGGTGCTGATGCGGACACGCTGCCCGATCGCCTGCAGTCCCTGCATGACAACCTGCTCGGCAATCTGACGACCTACGCGCTGACCCAGCGCTACGGAACCGATCAGGCGCTGTTCGACCACTACAAGGCGCTTGTAACCCAGGCCGACCCGGACCTTCTCGATCGTCCGTACTACGAAGGCCGTAACGACAGCACCAACGACGGCACTTGGGATCAGCAGCACGGCTACATCTCGGCGGCGCATGGTCAACTCGTTGCAACCGATGTGGACTTGAACCACACGCTGACGTGGTCGATCGGCGGCCCGAACACCTACGGCACGATGTCGATCGATGCTGCCACCGGTAAGTGGGTCTACACGCTGAACGACAAATTGGCGGCAACGCAGGGTCTTGGCGCCGGCGAAAGTGTCGATCAGACCTTCACTGCGACGGTCACGGACGACTATGGCGCGACTGCCACGCAGACCGTGACGGTTACCGTCCACGGATCGAATGACGCTCCGGTCGTCACGGCCGCGCTGATGACGGCGAACTATGTCGAGCCGAACGGTTCGAACATCGGCAAGCTCGACGGATACAAGATCTTCTCGTCTGCAAACGGCTTTGCGGTCTCCGACGCCGACGTCCACAATGCGGGCTACAAGTCGGTCACCGTTACAGCGGACGAGGGCGATCGCCTGTTCATCCGGCAGTCGGATCAGGGCGGCCTCAAGCTCAACAACGGTGAGATCATCATCACCCAGAGCGAGAAGTCGACCAACACGCTGGTTATCACTGCGGCCGACGGCCACATGATGACCGAAGCCGAGGTGAAGGCTATCCTGCAGAAGATCATCTTCCACACGGATGAGCATACTGGAGCCAGCGAGACGCATCACATTGCCATCGTTGTCGAGGATGCCGATGGCGGGCTTAGCGCTCCGCTCGGCATGACCGTCAATGTTACCGGCACCAACGATGCGCCGACTGCCTACAACAACTTCTCGGTGACGACGACCGAAGACCATGCCTTCGCCTTCACGCCGCAAAGTGTGGGCGACACGAAGATCACATTCGAGAACCTCGATGACGACAGCAGCGTAAACGGCGGCACGCCGGGCCAGCTGACGATCGCGTCGAACCATGGTGTGGTCACAGTCAATCTGACCCAGTATCCTGATCTCAAGGTTCTGTCGGTTGACGGCGTCGCCGTTGCCGATGGTGGCCATGGCTCCTACACCGGCCACTCGATCGTGGTCGAAGGCGCTGCGGGCAAGAACGGTCCGATCGACGCCTTGACGGACTCGGATCACGGCACTGGCATCACATTCAATCCGGACGCCAACTTCAACGGCGCGGCCACGATCACCCTGTC
Organism: Rhizobium sp. 05N430; assembly: GCF_056396985.1. Classification (NCBI taxonomy): domain Bacteria; kingdom Pseudomonadati; phylum Pseudomonadota; class Alphaproteobacteria; order Hyphomicrobiales; family Rhizobiaceae; genus Rhizobium; species Rhizobium sp. 05N430. The sequence continues at coordinate 5,445 of NZ_JBFTMO010000013.1, forward strand.
TTACAACGACATGGGCGATGACGGCCTGGCGGCGAGCGCCCCGGCTGTCCAGACCGTGACCGTTAACGTCACACCGGTCAACGACGCGCCGCATCTGGCTCTCGGCCAGACGACGGGCTTCACGATCAACGAAGACACCCCGCTCTACTTCGCCGAAACCGGCGCCAAGAACTGGGTTGCTTCCGATCCGGATCAGGGCGATGGCGTGACACAGACGGTCACGTTGACGCTCCATGTCGAGGCAGGTGGCAAGTTTGCGGCGTCCTCTGACGGTTTGAGCGGCGGCTTCAACATCGTGACCTCGGACAACGGCCACACGATCTCGATCACGACGACCGCTGACTCGAACGGCTCCCGTGATGCTTATGCGCTCCTGAACACACTCTTGCGCGGTGATAACCACAGCGCCGGCAATCTCAACGGCATCGCATTCACGCCGGATCAGGACTTCAACGGTCCGGTCAGCGTCCATTACACGCTCGACGATCATGGCAATTTCGGTGGTACGGCGCTGACGGACAGCGGTGATTTCACGATCACCGTCAACCCGGTCAACGACGCTCCGGCCATCGATCTGGACACGACAACGGCTGGCAATGATGCAGCCCGTACCGCGGTCGAGCAGTTGCCGCAGTGGATCTTCGATCAGGCCAACCTGAAGGATGTCGACAGCTCGACGCTTGCGTCGCTCACGGTGAAGTTCACGACTTCGCCTGACGGTGCAAACGACACGCTGTCGCTGAACACCACGGCACAGAATGCGGCCAACACCGCGCATCTGAATGTCGCATTTGTAAACGGCACGCTTTCGATCACGGGCACTGCAGCGACGTCGGTCTACGAAACGATCCTGAAGGGTGTCGTCTACGAGAACACCAGCGACAACCCGAGCACTGCGGACCGCATCGTTCAGGTCGTTGCCAACGACGGCCAGGCAGACAGCGTTGCGCATACGGCAAGCGTCCATATCATCCCGATCAATGACGCTCCGGTATTGACCGGTGATCTCGCGGCATCGGTCGAGAAGGGCCATAGCTATACGCTGACGACGGCTGACGTGTTCTTCACGGATCCGGACAACACCTCGGTGGCGTTCCAGGTCTCGAACCAGGTGAGCGGCCTGATCAAGGTTGGTGGCGTGTCGTCGCTGTCCTTCACATCAGAGCAGCTCCAGGCTGGTCTCGTCACCTTCGTCCACGACAACTCGGCTGGGAACACTGCTCAGTTCAATGTGAAGGTCGAGGATGGCAACCAGGATGGTTCGGTGCCGGTAGCACAGACGTTCCATCTCGATGTGACGGTCCCGAACGTTGCGCCGAAGGGGCTCTCCGAGACGATCACAACCAATGGGGAACATGCAGCCGGTCATGCTGCCGTGGTCCATATTCCGGTTGAAGCATTGCTGTGGAACGACACCGATGCCGATGGCGACAAGCTGACCGTCACAAACGCGGCGCAGAATGCTTCGCTGAGCAATGGTGTGGTAACGGTGACATTGACCGGCAACCATACTACCTTTGATTACTACATCTCCGATGGCCACAACGCTGCGGTTAAGGTGACGTCCGCAGTCGATATCGGTTCGCCGAGCAGCGGTTTCTACGTCGACAATCACGCACAGGGTCAGGACATCTTCGGCGATGGCGGGTCGCAGATCTTCATTGCCGATACACAAGGCGGCAGCAATCTGTACGGTGACTGGCCGTCCGGCAGTGGTTCCGATCTATTGATCGGTTCCAACGCATCGGACAACATTTACGGTGGAGCAGGCAATGACACCCTGTACGGCCGTGACGGTGCAGATAATCTGTACGGCGATGCCGGCAACGATATACTCTACGGCGGTGCTGGTGACGATAAGCTCTATGGTGGCGACGGTAACGACCAGCTCCACGGCGGAGCTGGCCTCAACACCATGACTGGCGGGGCGGGCAGTGATACCTTCTTTATCGACGCTGAAGCCTTGAACAAGCTCGATGCAAGAGACGTCATCACTGACTATAATGGAAGCAACGGTGTGAACGGCGATAAGCTCGACGTATCAGATCTCTTGAATAATCTTCTGGGTCACGATGCTAGCGAGAGCGAAGCGACCGCTGCGCTCAAGGCGACCAATTCGAATGGTAATACCGTCATCAGCGTAAACCTTGGTGGCAACACCGGATGGCACGACCTTGTGAGCGTTCATGTCGATCAGGGATCGCAGATCCGTCTCCTCTATGATCATGATCACGAGATCGCCCTGAAGACGAACGGCAACGCTTAAGCCGTCCTCACCTCAAACAATTGAAAAGGCGCGAAAGCGCCTTTTCTGCTTTCAGGCAGCCGGCAATCTCCCGATCGCGATCGGCTCGTCCTCGCTGCCGGCCTCCATCGCGAGCTCGCCCGCCATCTGCCGGATACGGTTGAATTCTGCCGGGCCGTCGAAGATTGCGCCGCCGAGTTTCAGGTCGATGGAGAGCGGGTTCTCGTCGGCGGCGAAGGCGGCCGCCGCCACCCGTTCGCGGATGCGGTTGGCGATGTCGAGGGCGCTTTCGGGCGCGGCACCCGGCAGGAAGATGCCGAGCTCGTTGGTCGCAAGCCTGGCCACCAGGTCGCCGCTGCGCACCGAGGACTGGATGATCGCCGCCAGCGACTGCATCACCGTATCGGCCCATTGCGGCCCGTAGCGGCGGCTGATGGCATCCAGCGGATCGACCACGGCGGCGATCATGATACCGCCCGTATCGGTCGAGATTCGCTTGCGCCGGTCGATGTAATGCTCGACGGATGCGGCAAAGGCGGTGCCGTTCAGAGCCCCCGTCGTGGCGTCGTGGCGGGCGGTGTAATTAATCCGTTCGTGTAGCTTCCGGATTTCACCATTTTTGATCCCGATTGCGGCAAGCAGCGGAAATGCAACAAACAGAGAAATTGAGCATGTACTGATTAAACCTACCAAAAATGGTTGGTCCGGCAGAAGAAGGTTTAAGATAAGTAAAGCACCAACGGACCCGGCGAGGCATCCCAATGCACCGGTCGTGGCCGTCCATAGAGCTCTTACTGTTGCTTGGGAGTAACTCTTTCGGAAATTCATGGTGCGCAATGTCCGTTGAAAAACGTACAATGAGCTAATCAGCTGCGGGAGAATCCGGGATTAAAAAATCCTGTAAAATTGTTCCTTTAGTAGCTGATCTCTGTGAATTAACTGTCTTCGGAAGATTGTCCTGCACTGCAGTTGGAGTGTGGAAATGTTGGTGATACTTGTTTGCTGAAGAACATCTTCGGTATATGGGTTTCGCCCGGAGAATCTCAGATGTTGAGGGGCATCAGTCTTGTTTAAAGGCAAAAGAATTTTCGCGGCTCTGTCCGCCACCGTTGCTTTCAGCTTCGCGTTTTCGATGCATGCCGATGCAATGACCTTGCAGCAGGCCGTCGAGAAGACGATGAAGACGAACCCGCAAATCTTGCAGGCTGCAAAAGATCGCGAAGCCGTGGAGTTCGAACTCCGCCAGGCGCGGGGTCTTTACTTGCCGTCGGTCGATCTGGAGGCCGGTGCCGGCCGCCGCAGACTGTCCAATTCCAGCACAGGCACGCTGACCTCCGACCACGATTACTTGTCGCCGGGCGAAGTTGGTTTGACCGTTACGCAGACATTGTTCGACGGCGGTGCCCGCCGTTCGCAGGTCGAGCAGCAGGCTGCCCGCGTCGATGGCGCTTCCTTCCGCGTTCTCGAGCGTTCCGAAGCGCTGGCCCTCGAAGTCACTCAGGATTATCTCGAATACATCCTGCAGGGTCAGATCGTGAAGGCCGCGCAGGATAACGTCGGCTTCCACAGCCAGATCCTCGGCAATATCGAGCAGAGCATCAAGGGCGGTACCCTGACCGATGCCGACCGTCTTCAGGGCGTCGAGCGTCAGCAGGCTGCTGCAGCCCGTCTGCAGGAAGCCAAGGAAGAACTGGAAGCGACCCGCATCCGCTTCCTTCAGGCTGTCGGCGAGCCGATCACCAATGCCTCGACCCCGCCGTCGGTTGCCAAGTTCCTGCCGAAGACGCTGAATGACGCCGTCTTCATCGCCGCCAAGAACAGCCCGCGCATCTACTCGGCCAATGCCGATATCGATGCAGCTGACGCCAGCGTGCGTGGCGCCCGTGCCAACTACCTGCCGAAGGTCGATCTTGAAGGCACCGCCCGCGTCGGCGATGACATCGACGGCGACGACGGCAACACCAACGACTATCAGGTCCGCGTCGTTGCCCGCTGGAACCTTTATCGCGGCGGCATCGATACCGCCCGCGAACAGGAGCAGATCCGCCGCGCCGGCGAACAGCGTTATGCGCTGGCCCAGGTGCAGCGCGAGGTCGAGCAGTCCGTCCGTTCCGCCTGGAACGAGCGCGTCAGCCGCGGCACGCTTGCCGGTATCCTCGGCAAGCAGGCACAGACCAACGCCCAGCTCGTTTCGTCCTACCGTCAGCAGTTCGGTGTCGGCCAGCGTTCGCTGCTCGACGTGCTTGACGCGCAGAACACCAATTTCAACACCAGAGTTCTGGCAGACACGGCGCGCGTTGCCTCGCTGTTTGCCGAGTACAAGATCCTGGCTGCCTCCGGCAATCTGCTTCAGACGATGAAGCTGCGGCCGGTCGAGCAGTCCAAGGCTTATGCGCGGGAAGAGTTTGTTGTCCCCGCGGGCGTCGCAAATCCGGGTTATGTCGAGCTGCAGTCTACGCAGAAGGCCGGCATGCCTCTGGATCTTCTGGCGCCAATTCGACAGCAGTAGTCGAAACGGCCATGGAACAATGCTGAACGTAGCGCTCGAGACTTCCAGCGGCACCCCGCTGCAGACATTCAAAGCCGCTTTTAAATCCGTGGCTGCGTTCTATGGCCGTCCCAGTTCCGATACGGTGCTCTTCTCCGGACTTCCGGATGAAGTCACCGAGTCGCTGGAGCTGGACGACATCGAGCAGATCGCCGAACGGATCGGGCTGCAGGTCATCAGGCATGAAGAGCGCGATTGCCGCTCGGGCAATTTCGATTGTCCGGCGATCGTCGCCTTTGCCGATGGCGGCGTGCTGCCGTTGCTCGAAGTCGCCGAAGACGGCTCCTATATCACCGACGTCGTGCCGATCGCCGGTCAGCCGATCCGTCTGACGCGCCAGGAGCTTGCAAGCCTCCAGCCGCAAGCGGCCTTTGCCTTCACGCTCTATTATCAGAACGCCTCGGAAGAGGCGCTGGTCGGCAATGCTGTCGAGATCGAGAAACGCCATTGGCTGTCGAGCACGCTGGCGCCGTACTGGCGCACCTATGTCCGCGTCATGGTCGCAGCGCTGTTCATCAATCTCATCGCGCTCGGCTCGCCGCTGTTCACGATGAACGTTTATGACCGGGTCCTGCCGAACAAGGCGATACCGACGCTCTGGGTTCTTTCGGCTGGCATTTCGCTCGCCTATCTCTTCGATTTCCTGTTGAAGACCGCCCGTTCATCACTGATCGATTATGCCGGCCGCAAGGCCGACCTGCGTCTGTCGCAGATGATCTTCGACAAGGTGCTGAACTCGACGCTCGCCTCGCGGCCGATGTCGACGGGCGAATATGCCAACCGTGTCACGCAATATGAGTTCGTTCGCGAATTCTTCACCTCGAACACCATCGGCGTCCTGATCGACAGCCTGTTCGTGTTCATCTTCCTGTTCGTTATCTACCTCATCTCCGGCTGGCTCGTCGTCATTCCGGCTGTCGCCTTCGTCGCCTCCGTTGTCATCGGCCTCTGGGCGCAGGCGGCGATCGGCAAGCGCATGGCAACCGCCGCCAACGAGGCATCGCGCCGCCAGTCGCTGCTGGTCGAAACCATCTCGACCATCGAGACGCTGAAGAGCCTGCGTGCCGAAGCCACCATGCTGCGCCGCTGGCAGGAGCTGACGAAATATTCGAGCCGCACCAGCGAAGAGATCAAGCACGTCTCGACCAATGCCATCAACCTGACGATGCTGATCCAGCAGATGGTCAGCGTCCTGATCGTCATTGCCGGCACCTATGAATTCTCCGAGGGCCGCATCGCCATGGGCGCCATTGTCGCCACCGTGATGCTGGCGAGCCGCGCCGGTGCGCCGCTCGGCCAGATCGCCATGACGCTGGCGCGCTTCCGCCAGGCGACGATGTCGCTGCGCATCCTCGACAAGATCATGGAACAGCCGGACGACCGGCCCTCGACCGTTGGTTTCGTCAATCGCCAGATCACTCAGGGCAGCTTCAGCTTCCAGAATGTCGCATTCCAGTATCCGGGCTCGGATCACCCTGTTATCAACGGCCTGTCCTTCAATGTCCGCCCGGGCGAAAAGATCGGCATCATCGGCCGCATCGGCTCCGGCAAGACGACGCTCGGGCGCCTGCTCGACGGTCTGTTTGCCCCGGCTTCCGGCCGCGTGCTGATCGATGGCGTCGATGTCCGCCAGTATCACATGGCCGAAGTCCGCTCGGCGGTTGCCGTTGCCGGCCAGTCGTCGGATCTGTTCTCCGGCACGGTCAAGGAAAACCTGTTGATCGGCCGGGCCGACGCGACGGATGAAGAGCTGCTCGAAGTCGCCCGCATTACCGGCGTCGATGAATTCGTCGGCAATCATCCGCGCGGTTTCGACATGCCGGTCGGAGAGCGCGGTACCAATCTGTCCAGCGGCCAGAAGCAGGCGCTGACGATTGCCCGCCTGCTGCTCACCAAGCCGAAGATCGTCTTCCTCGACGAGCCGTCGGGCGCCATGGATCTGGCAACTGAACGCCACCTGATTTCGCGGCTGTCGAGCGCCTTCGGTGCCGAAACCACGCTGCTGATCGCCACGCATCGCCATAGCATGCTGGAGCTGGTCGACCGCCTGATCGTCATCGACAAGGGCAAGATCATCGCCGATGGCCCGAAGCAGGCCGTCATCCAGGCCATGCAGCAGCGCCGGCCGGGAGCATGAACATGAGCCGCACGCACATCGACAATCCGCCGCTCTTCGCCCGCGCCATCCTGGCCCTCTGCGCTCTTTTGATCGCCAGCTTCCTGGCCTGGGCGGCCTTTGCCAGCATCGATGAGATCGCCCGCGGCGAGGGCAAGGTCATTCCGGTCTCGAAGACGCAGATCATCCAGTCGTCGGAACCCGGCGTCGTCCAGCAGATCGCCGTCACCCTCGGCCAGATCGTTCGCAAGGGCGACCTTCTGGTGCAGCTCGACAATACGACGACCACTTCGACGCTCGGCGAATCCGTTGCGAAGGCTCGCGCGCTTGGCGCCAAGGTTGCCCGCCTGAAGCTTGAGGAAGCCGGTCTCTACGACACCAAGTTCATCTGCCCGGACGAGATTCTGACCGTCGCCAAGCCGGTCTGCGATAACGAGGAAAGCCTGTTCGCCGCCGATCGCGCCAGCTACGAAAACAAGCTCGGCGTTCTCCAGGAGCGGGTCAAGCAGCGCGAGAACGAGCTGAACGAGGCGCATGCCAATATCGCCCGTCTGACCGACAATATCGACGGCGCCCAGCGCCAGTACAACCTGATTAAGCCGCTGAGCGACAAGAAGCTCGTCGCTCAGACCGAGATGCTGAAGGTCGAACGCGACCTGACGGATCAGCAGGGCCAGCTCAAGGTTTATCAGGAAAGCATCGATCGCCTCGAAGCCGCCGTTCAGGAAGCCAAGCTGCAGGTCGGCGATCTGGCGCTGGAACTGCGTCAGCAGGCGCTGACTGAGAAGGCGACGACACTCGCCGAACTCTCGGTCGTCGATGAAACCATCCGCGGCGCGTCCGATCGGGTCAAGCGCACCGATATCCGCTCGCCCGTCGACGGCATCGTCAATACGCTCGAGGTCAATACGATCGGCGCCTATGTCGATCCGGGCCGCGTCATTGCCGGCGTCGTTCCGACTGCCGATACGCTGCTGATCGAAGCCAAGATCTCGCCACGGGACGTCGCATTCGTGCGCCGCGGCCAGCCTGCCGTCGTCAAGGTCACCGCCTACGACTTCTCGATCTTCGGCGGCCTCGAAGGCGTCGTCGAGAACATCTCGGCAGACAGCCTGGTCGAGAAGGAAAAGGGCGACACCTACTACCTGGTACAGGTCAAGACTGACAAGTCGGAGCTGGAGCGCAACGGCAAGGCCTATCCGATCATGCCGGGTATGGTCGCCTCGGTCGAAATCATGACCGGCAACAAGACTGTTCTGAGCTACCTTCTGAAGCCGATCAACAAGGCGCGCTCGGAAGCGCTGACGGAGCGCTGAGAATGCTGATCAGCAAGGCTGCCGCAACCGATCTGACGAGCGCTGAGCCGCTCGACGATGCGCTGCCTGTCATCGGCGCCGACGAGATCGAGCCAAAGTTCCGTGCCGTTGCCGGCCGGGGCGGGGAGCGCCGCGGGATCCGTCTGGAACGCATCTATTGGGATGGTCTCGGCCGCATGTCGTCGGCCGGCAAGATGACGACGGCTGATCTGGTGCATCATACGGCCGCCCAGATGCCGGAGACCGGCAATCTCGCCTCTCTGCTGCGCGTCCTCAGCTTCAAATGGGCGCTGAAGCGGCTTGATACGGTCGAGGATGTGTCCTCGATGGCCAATCTGAATGCGTTAATCCAGGCTTCGCCGTCGCCGACCATCCTTCTCACGCTGGAGAAGAAGATCCAGCTGTTCAACGACGCCTTCCTGTCGATGCTGCGCCACCGCCTGCCAATGGGCGATGCGGCGCAATTGACGAAAAGCCTGCGCTTTTCGATCGATACGCAGATCGAGGAAGCCATGGCGACGCTTGCCATGAACAAGGGCAAGACCCTGAATACCGGCTTTACCATCGCTGCGGGTTCGCAGACGATGAAGGGCCAGATCAATCTGGCGCTGGCGCCGACCCACGAAAAGCCGATGCTGGTCGGCTATATCTCCCGCTACTGAGAAATTTCAGCCGCCGGTCTTCGGCGCGATCGTCAGCGCTGAGCCGTAGGCGCCGCGCATATCCGTTGCTTCGGCCGGATTGCGGTCGTCGGCCTTGTGCAGCAGTGTCGCGCTGTAACCCTCCGCATGCGTGCCCTCGATCAGCGTCACGTCGGCATTTCCCGGATTGTCGGAACGTTCGAACCACTCGACGCTGTGATGCAGGAAGTTCATCTCGAAGGCGCGGTTGGTGACGCCATGGCCGACGATGATGGCCGTATCGTTGCCGCCGCCGATATCGTGCATCACCGTCAAAAGGAAAAGCCGCAGCCGCTGCGCCACATCGGCGCGGCTTTCTCCATCGGGAGGCCGCGCATAGAACTTGCCGCTATTGTTGCGCAGCCGCGCCCATTTCTCGAACTCCTCAGGAAACTTCCGTCGCTGCTCGGCACGGTCGTAGATCTCGGTAAACAGCCCGAAATCCTGCTCGCGCAGCAGATAATCCTCATGCACCTCGCCGACCGTGCCCGCTGGCAACGCCTCGATGATCGCATCCATCGTCTGGCGCGTGCGCAGATAGGGCGAATACCAGATGCTGGCCCGTGGGGCGGCATCCGGCAGCGCTGCCAGATAGGCCGCAATCCCACGCCCAGCCGCCAGCGCCTGCCGGTATCCCCATTCCGTCAGCGGAACATTGTGATCGCCGAACTGCCGGTAGGCACTCTCGCTGATATTGCCGAGGGATTCGCCGTGTCGAACAAGAAAGATGCGCATGTCGGCCTGCATGTATTGAGTGTCGGCGCATCATGACGGGGGTGGGGGCGGCGTGCAATCGGGAAACGTCTTGTGTGCGACGAGCTTAGCGGGCGCCAATGCTACAGAAGCAAAACAAAAAGCCGGCCTACGCGGCCGGCTTTTATACTCCACTCGAAAATCGCCAGGTTCAGTAGGGGACACCTTCGCCTGGAGCGACCTTTTCGAGCGGCATTGCGGATGCCACCTGTTTGTTGCCGGCCTTGATGCCGTGGAGATAGCCTTTGCCTGCGTTGATCGAGTAGAGCGGCTGGTAGTCGGGCAGGCGGTTGTCGGTCAGAACCTGGTCGCGCATGTTGTCGAGGATGAAGAAGTTGCCGTTGACCGCGACCGACAGAACGGCGTGGTAGAAATGGCGCTTCTGGTCGAAGAGAACGACGATCGACATGTCCTTCATGTCGACGCCTTCAGCCTTCAGCGCCGCCATTTTCAGGATCGCGAAATCTTCGCAGTCGCCCTGCTGTCGTGACAGCGTCTCGGATGGTGTCGCCCAGTAATCGGCCACCTGATAGGTCTCGATGTCCTTGCGGTAGCGGATGGCGTGATTGACGGCGGCGTTGACGCTGTTCAGCTTGTCGCGGATCGACGACTGCGCGGTCTGGCCGAGCGCCGTCTTGATGACTTGCGCCGCATTGGTGCAGCCCTTGGCGCCGCAGGTGATGGCCGCGCCGCTTTGCATTTCGGCAAGCGACGGCGCAAAGCGCTTAAGCGCCGCCAGCCGCTTGAAGGGAATGGTGACCGAGCCGAACACCGCTTCGTTGGAGGTGGTAAGCTTTGCCGGCTTGTCGGGCCTGATCGACGCCGTGATCTCCGGCGAGGCAACCTGTTGCGGCCGTGCAATGGCGGCAAGATCAATGCGCTGAACGGTGCCCGCAACGCCTGCAAACGCCGTCTTCGCCAGACTATAAAGGCCGGATATACTTGCGGTCTCCGCAAGAGAAAGGGCAGTATTGGCAGAGATCACGCTCGCGTAAGACGTCAGTGAAATCTGCGCCGTGGGGATTTCGGAGGCGTTCGACGGTGCAGTGCCAAGAAACGATGCGAAGGATGCGAAAGTAAAAGCTGCAAGTATTTTTGATTTTGTGCTGCGCTTCATCGGATTTTCTCTCTCTGTTTGAGAGGAATGTACCGATGAGCTATAAATATGCCGTGTGTAAGCTTGGAAAATGCAAGTATAAATATTCCGGTCAAAGACGCGTAAAACTTTAGCGTTCACGTCAACCAAGTTTGGGGGAATGGTTTGATTTTCGCGCCCGCACGGTGCAGAAATGAGCGCATTCTAAAAAGGCCGCTAACGGCCGCGACATCGCATCCTCGGGGGAAACAGTGACGCCGCATTTGAATTCGAAGATCGCGCGCCTGCATGGTTTACGCAACGGGGTCTTGAAGACGCCTGCTGCCATCAGTCGCGTCGTTCCCGCCCTTGTGCTGATCGCCGGCGGCCTGCTGGCCGGTTGCCAGGCGGATGGCGACAGTCTGTCGAACAGCGTCAAGAACACCGATATCAAGGCGCCATCCAGCGCTGTCGAGGAAAGCTTCGGCGAAACCGGCACGGAGATCACTCTGCTGCTGCCGAAGGGCTCCACCGGCCTTTATGAGGGCGAGGCGCGCGATGTCCGCGATGGCGCAGCGCTCGGCGTCGGCGAAGTTGGCAACGGGCAGGTCTTCGTCAAGGTTGTCGACGTCTCCGGCGGCCCGGCATCGGTTGCCGCTGCCGTTTCGGCTGCCAAGGCGCGCAATTCCGCCCTCCTCGTCAGCTTCGCGCCGCAGGCGACCACCGCTGCCGTCGCAGCTATTCCTTCGGCCGAACGCCTGCCGTTGATCAATCTCGGTGCGCCGGTCCCGGCAACGTCGGGCAATGTCTACAACTTCACCTCCGACGAGGTGGACAGTGCCGTCGAAGGCGCCCGCACATCCGTCTCCGGCGGCCATAAGAAGGTCTTCGTTTTCGCCACGACGGAGCTGACGGCGATCGGCGAAGCCCGCATTGCCGATGGGGTGCGCGCTTCAGGCGGTACCTATCTCGGTTCGGCCCGCTATGCCCTTTCCGATGCTTCGGCCGCCGATGCGGTGACCAAGAGCAAGGCGCAGATGCAGGGCGCCGACACGATCGTCGTGCTTGGCAAATCCACTATCGTCACCACGGTTGCCGGTGCGATCAAGGCCGCGGGCTTCACCAATATCACGCTTGTCGGCACCAGCGGCTGGCCGCAGCAGGCCTATACCAGCCCGGCCGTATCAGGTGCGCTGATCGCGATGGTTGATCCGGAAGGTGCCTCAATGATATCGGAGCGCTACCAGCGCCATTACCGGCGTCCACTGACCGCCAATGCGGCCTATGGCTATGATGCGGTGGCAATCGCCTCGGGCATCATCCGCACCAAGGATCCGAAGGCCCTGACGGCCGAAAACCTGACCAGCAAGACGGGCTTCCGCGGCATCACCGGGCTCTTCCGCCTGAATGTCTCAGGCGGCGTCGAACGCAAGCTCAGCCTCTTCACCATCACCGGCGGCAAGCCGAACCTGTTCGTGGCGGCGCCGAAGGCCTTTTGAGGCCATCGGGTCGCTGGCTCGATAAATCAGTGCCTGGCGAGTGCCAGGTCGGACGTGTCAAAGGCCGCCGCCGCGGCCATCAGGATGCGCTGCTGGGCGGCGAGCAGGAACATGTAGCCTGCGAGCTCGACGGTTTCCTCAAACACTTCGGGCACGCCGACAAAGGCGTCAAGCGACATTCCCATGTGGCGCTCCGCGGCCGTCATCAGGATCAGCGACAGGCCGGCCATCACCAGTTCGAGCGCCGGAAACTGCCGCGCCTTGATCACCGGATCCAGCAATCGCCAGAGCTTGAAACGTGCCGTCACCGTCAGCGTCACCAGCACCAGCAGGATGACGAGCGGCTTTACGGCCGGGTTGAACCAGAGCAGCTTGCCGGAAAATTCCGGCCCGTCCTCTGACATGCCGGATGGCGGATAGAACACCGCACCCCAGCTGATTTCACGTCCCAGGCAGATGATCCAGACCGGTACGAGCGCCAGCCAGAGCCATTTCCATGGCGCTTGGCTGCGGCTCGCCAGTACGATCGCCTGAACGGTGCCGATGGCGAGAACGAGATTGTCGAGGAGCTCGAGCGGTGCGTTTTCCCAACTCCACCAGGCCGGCAGAACGAAAGACAGCGGATATGCCAGGAGGAAAAAGGCGAAGGCCACGAGCCGGAAGGGCAGGGCGGTAGTCATCTCATCTGTACCTCTTCAAGGGAGAGGGTTTTATGAAATAAATATGACTACCGCAATCAAATATGCCCCCCATCAACAGTTAAGGATGGAGGGCAGATCGTGCGGGAGAGCCTCGTCTTCCCTAGAGCGGCAGCGGCGCCGCGGGGTTTACCAGCCCCGCCTTGCGCAGATCACGCCAGAACTCCGCCGGGATCGTCTCGTTCAATGCCGCCCCGTCCTCGGCGATGCGTTCGGGCTTGCTGGCGCCGGGGATCACGGCGGCGACGGCCGGATGTGCCAGCGAGAATTGCAGGCCTGCAGCCTTTATGCTGATGCCGTGGCGGTCAGCCAGCGCCTTGATCCGCGCCACCTTGTCGAGGATTACGGGCGTTGCCGGCGCATATTCGAAGTTCGGCCCGCCGACCAGTGCGCCCGAGCTGTAGGGGCCACCGGCGACGATGCCGAGACCGCGCTCGGCGACCAGAGGCATCACCCGCTGCAGTGCCCGGTCATGGTCGAGCAGCGTGTAGCGCCCGGCCAGCAGAAAGCCATCGGGCCGCGGTGTATCCAGACCGAGCAGCAATTCGATCGGCTCGACACGGTTGACGCCGAGGCCCCAGGCCTTGATCACGCCCTCGTCGCGCAGCCGGTCAAGCGCCCTGAAGGCGCCCTTGCGGGCGGTCTCGAACACATCGAGCCACTCGTCGCCATAGAAATCCTGAGCGACATCATGGACGAAGGCGATATCGATGCGGTCTGTCTTCAGCCGCTTCAGGCTGTCCTCGATCGAGCGCAACGTTGCATCTTCCGAGTAGTCGTTGACGATCTTGTTCGGCCGTCCGTACTTGAAGACATCGCCCTTCTCGCCAAGATCGCGGGCGCTGACATCCTCGATCTCGTCGAGGATCACCCGGCCAACCTTGGTGCTGATCACATATTGATCGCGTGGCTTGGCCGCCAGCGCCTCGCCCATGCGGATCTCCGCAAGACCAGCGCCGTAAAAGGGCGCATTGTCGAAATAGCGGATACCGTCATTCCAGGCGGCTTCGACGGTCGAAAGCGCTTCGGCTTCCGGAATATCGCGAAACATGTTGCCGAGCGGGGCGGCGCCGAAGCCGAGCTTGCTCCGCAGGATGTTCTTGAGTGCCATTGATCTGTCCTCTCCAGTGTTGGGTGTCAGCCGATATCGGCCGCGTCGAGAACGAGCGCGGTGCGTTCGGCGAGATCGTTGATCTTCGCGAGATAGGCCTTGAAATGCGGGGTCTGGCGGTGGGCGGCCACCGCTTCATTGTCCAGATAGAGTTCATCGAGCACAAAACGCGTGGCATCTGCCTGGTCGCGCCAGATATCCCAGCGCAGGTTGCCCGGTTCCGCCCGGCAGGCGGGTGCCATGCCGGACAGAAGCGCTTCGAGTTCGCCTGCCTTGCCGGGCCGGGCGGCGAGGATTGCCATGATCTTCACGGAATGCGGCATGGCTATCGTCCTTCGTTTCAGGCGGCCGTTGCGCGGTTCAGCGCCTCGACCAGCTTGGCGGCAAGCGGATGGTCCGAACGCGGGTTCTGGCCAGTGATCAGTTCGCGATCGACAACGACATTCGGTTCGAAATCGATGTCACCGGTCGTCACGTTGCCCCCGGCAATCTGCAGCGCATCGACCACGTTGAAATAGAGCTTGGCGTGCAAAATGTAGTCCTCGACAACCTTTTCTTCGCTATTGGAGAAGACGGTCATGTTGTACCCGGCATATTGCCAGCCCTTGGCCCATTCTGCCGCCTTTTCAGGCGCACCGGCAATCAATGCCGCGCGGAATTCGCGGGCATTCGGCATGGCCGAGGCGACAGCGATCGGACCATGGCAGAGCAGGGCGGTCGGCTTGGCCTTCTCGTGGAAGTGGTGCAGGATTTCGCCGAGATCGGCATCCTGCATCAGATCGACCCCAGGTGCCTGGCCGCCGGGCACGAAAACGCCGGCATAGCCGTCCAGACCCTCGGCGATGACCGCTGCCAAGGTCTTCACCTCGTTCATCGACCGATCCTCGGCATAGAAGGTCTTGGCCTTGCGGTATGCCGCCTCGTCGCCACCGAAGTGATCCACCTTGTCGGAGACCTCATCGATATGCGGCTTGGTGCCGTTGGGGGTGGCAAGCACGACATCGTAACCTGCAGCGATCACCGCCATCACCGGGATCACGGTCTCATTCAGATACTGACCGGTTGCGCCGCTGCGGCCGCCCTTGGTTTCGATGCGTGTTGCGTTCGAACCCACGACGAGAACTTTACCCTTGCTCATTGTCATCTCCTTGGCCTCTGGCCTCGTTTCGATGACTGGATGATGCTCTCTGGCAATGTATTTCGGAAATTTATTTGTTCTATTTCAGATATTCACATGGCATTATAACTGAATGCGATATGACCTGAACCTGATGCCGGTGTTCCTAGCGCTCATGGATGAGCGCAACGTCACCCGCGCCGCCGAGCGGCTGGGCATCACCCAGCCGGCGCTGTCCAATGCGCTGAACCGCCTGCGTGACACGCTGCGCGATCCGCTGTTCATCCGCGAGCGCTACGGCATGCGCCCGACGCAGCTTGCCGAAGAGATGGCGCCGGTGGTGCGCACCGCGCTGGCCCAGTTCGACGAGCTGATCCTCGGCCAGCAGCAGTTCGATCCGGCAGAAGCCTCAAGGCTCTTCACGCTTGCGCCGAACAGCTATGCCGAATTCGTGCTGATGCCGGAGGTGGTTGCCCGCCTGCGCCAGCGCGCCGACGGCATCAAGCTCCGCCTCATCCCCTTCGGTAGCGATCTCGCCGAAACCGGCGCGGTATCAGGATCGACCGAGATGGTAATCGGCCGCATCACCGATCCGCCCGACAATATCGTCGTTCAGCACCTGATGGACGATGGCCTCGCCTGCGTCGTCCGCGCCGGTCATCCCGATATCGGCGACAGCATCTCGAAAGAACAATACGAGCGGCTGAAACACGTCAACGTTCTGCCGCCCGGCCGCCTGCGCGCCGGCCTTTTCCAGGCGCTGGAACAGCGCGGCCTGCGCCGCGAGGTGGCCGTCTCCGTCACTCATTTCCTCGCCGTGCCCGAAATGATCGCGGCGGCCGACTATTGCACCACGCTGCCGCGCCAGATCTGCCGGCGGCTCGCCCGCGACCCCCGCCTGAAAATCTTGCCCGCACCCGCCGATCTCGGCACTTTCCCCGTCGAGATCGCCTGGCATGTCCGCTACCGTCACGACCCTGCCCACCGCTGGCTGCGGTCGCTGATATCGGAGGTGGCGAAGGAGATTGGCGAAGACGCTTGAAGCGCCCGGGCCCTTGCCCTTAATCCGCCCAGGGATCGTCCTGCAGCGCCACGCCGTCCTGCAGGCTGTGCAGGATGGCGATCAGCCGTGGGGCCAGTTCGCGGATCTCGCTCAGGTGGATGGCGGTCAGCCGCTTCAGCGCCGATTCCGCCTTTGCGCTCAGCGCCAGGGTCTGGCGCCGCTTGTCATTCGGGTCGGCGTTTCGCGACACATAGCCAGCGGCGACCAGCCTGCCGACCAGTTCAGTTGCCGAATGCGGCGCGATCAGCAGACGCTCGGCAAGCAGGCCGACCGACATCGCCTCTTCGCCGCGGTGGCCCTTGATGGCCAGCAGGGCCTGATGCTGCTGTGCCGGCAATCCTTCCTCGTGGGCAGCCGAGGCGCTGAAATCCATGAACTGGCGCAGCGTATAGCGCAGGTTCGACAGCGCCTCGTAATCGGCTTCCGTCAGATCATCTATCGGCTTCCTGGCCATCAATCCCCTGCCGTCATTCGCTTGCCGTCGGCAAGATCATTGCATCCATGCCGCCATCTCCATCCGCCGGTGATCCTGCAGCGCCCGCAGCGCCTGCATCAGCTCCGGCGCCATTTCCCGGATCTCATAAAGATGGGCAGGCGTCAGCCGACGCAATAGCTCTTCCGCCTGATCTGTCAATCGGACAACGGTGCGGCGCTTCGGCTTGGTGGCGATCGTCAGAAAGCCGCGGTCTCTCAATCCTTCGGTCAGCTCCGTGGCTGCGGCAGGCGCCAGAAACAGCGTCTCTGCCAGACTGGAAACGCTCATTTCGCCATCGATCCCCAGCCCCTTGATGGCGAGAAGCGCCTGGTGTTCCGGCGGCGCCAGACCGAGACGGGTGGCCGCATCGGCGCTGAACTGGCGGAATTTGCGGATCCGGTATCTCAGGTTGGCAAGCGCCTCATATTCGATCTCCGAAAGGCTTTCCTTGGGCATCGGCCTGCTCCTCAAAGCACGACTTGATTTATATCGTAATACGATATATTTCGCGCTTCATTGCCAGCCTGTCAACAGGAACCCCTATGTCCTCACAAAACACCCACCGGCCGCATGATTTCATGGGCGGCCTTTCCCGGCGCGAGGCCGGAGACTTCACCACCGACAAGCGCGTCATCGCCCTGATCGGCATGGCGCTGATCGTTGGCACCGGCGGCGCCCTTGCGGCCTGGGTGCTGGTCAGTCTCATCTCGCTGGTCACCAATCTCGTCTGGTTCGGCCGCTTCAGCATCCATGCCGTCTCGTTGGCCGCCGCCCCGCGCTCTGTCTGGATGGTCGTGATCCCGGTTCTCGGTGGTCTCGTCATCGGCCTGATGGCCCGTTTCGGCTCGGAGAAAATCCGCGGCCACGGCATTCCCGAAGCGATCGAGGCGATCCTGATCGGCGGCAGCCGGATGTCGCCGAAAGTGGCGATCCTGAAGCCGATTTCCTCGGCGATCTCGATCGGAACCGGCGGCCCGTTTGGCGCCGAAGGCCCGATCATCATGACCGGCGGGGCGATCGGTTCGCTGTTTGCCCAATGCTTTCACCTGAGTTCGGCCGAGCGCAAGACGCTGCTGGTGGCCGGTGCCGCGGCGGGGATGACCGCGATCTTCGGTTCGCCGATCGCCGCCATCATGCTCGCCGTCGAACTGCTGCTGTTCGAATGGAAGCCGCGCAGCTTCATTCCCGTTGCCGTCGCCGCCTGCGTGTCGGTCTGCTGGCGCCCGTTCCTGTTCGAGGCAGGGCCGTTGTTTCCGAAGCAGTTCCACATGGATCTCCCCTGGTGGGGCATCCTGCTCTGCGCCGGCATGGGCATTCTCTCCGGCCTGCAGTCCGGCATCCTGACGACGCTGCTTTACAAGATCGAGGAGCTCTTCGAAGCGCTGCCAATCCACTGGATGTGGTGCCCGGCACTCGGTGGGCTGATCATCGGCCTGGGCGGTTTGATCGAACCGCGCGTCCTCGGCGTCGGCTACGACATCATCGATGGCCTCCTGAACAGCAGCCTGCTGCCGCAGGCGGTGCTGACCGTCCTGCTGGTCAAGGCGGCCATCTGGCTCGTGGCGCTGTCATCGGGTACATCGGGCGGCGTGCTGGCGCCGCTGTTGATCTTCGGCGGCGCGCTCGGCTGGCTTGTCGGACTCGTCCTGCCCGGCGATCCCGGCTTCTGGGCGCTGCTCGGCATGGCGGCGATGATGGGCGGCACGATGCGCGCGCCGCTGACCGGCACCTTCTTCGCCGTCGAGCTGACGGGGGATGTCCAGGCGCTGCTGCCGCTGCTCGCGGCAACCGTAGCGGCCTATGCGGTGACTGTTCTTCTGTTACGCCGCTCGATCCTCACCGAGAAGATCGCTCGCCGCGGCCAGCATATCACCCGCGAATATGGCATCGATCCCTTCGAATTCGCCCGCGCCCGCGACATCATGATCTCCAAGGTCGATAGCCTGAACGCCGGCATGACCGCGGGGGAGGCGATCGACCTCTTCACCACGCAGCCGAAGACGCACCGGGTCTATCCTGTCATCGATGACCTCGGCATCCTCAAGGGTCTGATGTCGCGCGGCGATGCGCTGCGCTGGCAGCAGGAACGCGTCGAGCGCAGCCAGCCGCTCGCCGATCTGGTCTCCGACAGCTCCGTGCCGCTCGCTCACCCCGATGACACGGCCGGCTATGTTGCCGATCTGATGCTGGCAACCGATGCCGGCCGCATCCCGATCGTCGATCCCGAGAGCGGTCAGCTCGTCGGCCTCATCGCCCGCAAGGATCTGCTGCGCCTGCGCCATTCGCTGCGGGCAAGCGAAACGGAGCGCCAGCCGTATTTCGGCCCGGGCGCCAAAGCGCTGACGTAGAAGTTGGCACAGCCGCGGCATCGATACGCCGCGGCTGCGCTGTCTCTTAGCTCCTGCCTTCCGCGGCAGCGGCAAAGAACCCTTCGGGGCTCTCCACCTCGACCAGCCGCTTCCGCTCGATCTGCCAGAAGCGGTTGCCGGTGGCGCGTACGAAGCTGCGGTCGTGGGAGACCAGCAGGCAGCTTGCCTGATGCGCCATCAGCTCTGTTTCCAGCGCCTCCTGGCCGTCGATATCCAAATGGTTGGTCGGCTCGTCCAAGAGGTAGAAATTCGGCTCGGTCAGCCTCAGCACCAGCATGCCGAGCCGCGCCTTCTGGCCGCCTGAAAGGCGTCCGACGGGCTTTGCCTGCATGTCGATCGTCATCCCGGCTCCGGCGAGCAGCGCGCGCGCGCGCTGGTCGCCGACATCGAAGCGGCGGATGATCGTCTCCATCGGCGTATCGGCATCCCGGAGATCGGCGAGCGCCTGATCGGCATAGCCCAGCACCAGCGAAGGCGTTGCCTTGATGCCGTCTTGCGTCGCATCCGGATTGCCGATCGCCTTGCGCAGCATGGCGATGAACCGTGATTTTCCGGCCCCGTTTTCGCCAAGCAGCACGATCCTGTCGCCTTGGCAGATGAACTGCTTGCCGGTCTTGAACAGCATCGTGCCATCCGGCGTGCGCACCTCGGCATCATCGAGGCTAACGAGCACCTTGGCATGGGTGCCGCGATTGCCGAGCTTGATGGCGCCGGCCGAGCGCTCCAGATGCGCAGGCTTTGCCGCATCCTCCAGCTTGTCGGCCCGCTGCTTCAATTGCTTGGTCTTGACGACCAGCAGGTCGCTGCCGGAGTTGATGCCGATATTGTTGAGCTTGGCCGCCTGCTTGCGCAGCTGCTCGGCCGTCTTCATGTCGCGCTCGTAGCGCTTCGCATCGGCGGCATCCGCCTCGTCGAGTGCGGCGCGCGCCTGCGAATAGGGGAGCGAGAAGAGCTGCGAATTCTCCGGCCGCAGAAACAGCGTCCGGTTGGCGACGGCATCCAGAAAGGCGCGGTCGTGGCTCGCCAGAATGACGGGCACGTCGCGGGGCAGGGCGTTCAGCCAGTTTTCCATCAGCGCGATCTTGCCGAGATCGAGATGGTTGGTCGGCTCGTCGAGCATCAGCACGTCGGGTTCCGTCACCCAAACGCGCGCTAGCATCGCCAGCCGCTGCCAGCCGCCGCTGAGTGCGTTGAGCGGTCGCTGCCGGAATTCCTCCGGCACGTCGAGCGATTCAAGCACCACATCGACGCGCCAGCTTTCGCTCTCCGCCTGTTCGGCTGGGAGAGCATCGAGCACGGCGTCGTAGAAGCTGTGGCCGAAGAGGGCGGGTGGCACGTTCTGCTCGACATAGCCGACGGTCAGCCCGCGCGCCTTGGTGATCTCGCCTTCGGTCGCCTCCAGGGCACCGGCGATGCAGCGGAACAGCGTCGATTTCCCGCGCCCGTTGGCGGCCACCAGGCCGATGCGGTCGCCGGCATTGACGACGAGGTTCAGCTTTGAAAACAGCGGCTGCGACAGGACGATGCCGAGATTGCGGATATTGATCAGTGTCATGGTCGGTCTCTGGTCTTTGCCGCACAGCGCATTCATCGTGGGCATCGGCCATCATCGATGAACGCACTGTAGCAGCGGATAGGAATATCGGCAGCACAGATCACATGGGACAGGTGCTGCGGGCCACGAAGGGCAGACCAGGAAGAGGTGTCGCGAGAAACGGTCTCTGGTCAGCCCTGCAAACGCATCTGCAGGGCGTTGACGGGGCCACGCTGCCGGTAATACCGGAAATAGAAATTCTGCACGTGACCCTCCTTTCTCTTTGAGCGAACGCTTACTGGATAGCATCGAGCGGGCTGCGGCGCAACCGCACGCTGCGGCCCCGGTCTTGCCGCGGCGGGCCTGCTGCTATAAGCGCCGGTCTCATATTGAAATTCCTTTGAGGAGACGCGCCGATGGCTGCCGACGACGACTACCTTTATGACGAAGCTACAGGCGAATGGCGCCCGGCATCCGAGATGGCCGCCGCTGCCGCAAAAGCTGCCGAGGTCCGCGACGCAGCCGGTAACCTGCTGCAGGATGGCGACAGCGTCACGCTGATCAAGGACCTGAAGGTCAAGGGCGCCGGGCAGACGCTGAAGCAGGGCACGGTGATCCGCTCGATCCGGTTGACGGACAATCCAGAAGAGATTGACTGCAAGTATGATGCGATCAAGGGGTTGGTGCTGCGGACGGAGTTTGTGCGGAAGCGGTGAGGGGCTGTCGACGGAGTGCGTGGGCACCCCCCTCTGTCCTGCCGGACATCTCCCCCTCAGGGGGGGAGATTGGCTGGAGCCGCGCTCATGCTCGGAGACTTCAGAGGCGCGATTTCCACCACGTATCCCTCATTCCTGTGCCTGTCACGGGAATCCAGCCACCGCGCGTCCGCGCGGTGAATGACTCGTTTGCCTCTTGAAGAAGTCTCCCGCGCCCCAGGACTGGGGCGCACTGGATTCCTATGACATCCCGTGGGCAAAGCCCTAAGGCCACAGGAATGAGGGAGAATGTGGGATCCGATTGCCCAACCTTGCCATTGTAAGCGAGCGGCCGCCCCCAGCCGATCTCCCCCCTTGAGGGGGAGATGCCCGGCAGGGCAGAGGGGGGTAAACCCCACCCGCAGACGCCGAAGAAGCTACCGCTTCAAACTCCCCAAGATCCCCCGCACCAGCGCCCGGCCGACCTGCGTTGCAACCGTCCGAGCCACGCTCTTCATCGCCGCTTCCACCACCGTCTCGCGCTGGTATCCCGAGCGCCCACGACCCTGACCGCTCTGCTTGTTGTCGTCATCGCCGCCGCCGAAGCCCGGCAGGCTCCAGCCGGAGGTGGTGCCGGCTTCCGTCGGCTGTGCCTCCTGCGCCTGCTTGGCAGCCTCGGATTCGGCCGCCTTCTTGGCGCGGGCGGCGAGGATTTCGAAGGCGGATTCGCGGTCGAGGTCTTCGTCATAGACGCCGAGAACCGGGCTGCGATCCATCACCTGCTGACGCTCGGCATCGGTCAGCGGGCCGACGCGGCCGGAGGGCGGGCGGATCAGCGTGCGTTCGACGATCGACGGCGCGCCCTTGGCCTCCAGCGTCGAGACCAGCGCCTCGCCGGTGCCGAGCGTGGTGATCACGGTGGCGCAATCAAAGGCCGGGTTGGGGCGGAACGTGTCGGCCGCCGTCTTCACCGCCTTCTGCTCGCGCGGCGAATAGGCACGCAGCGCATGCTGCACGCGGTTGCCGAGCTGGGCGAGCACGGTTTCCGGCACGTCGAGCGGGTTCTGCGTCACGAAATAGACGCCGACGCCCTTGGAGCGGATCAGGCGGACCACCTGCTCGACACGCTCGGTCAGCACCTTCGGTGCGTCGTTGAAGAGCAGATGCGCCTCGTCGAAGAAGAACACCAGCTTCGGCTTGTCGGGGTCGCCGACTTCAGGAAGCTCCTCGAAGAGCTCGGAGAGCAGCCAGAGCAGGAAGGTGGCGTAAAGCCTGGGGTTCATCATCAGCTTGTCGGCGGCAAGCACCGAAATCTGGCCGTAGCCGCGATTATCGGTGCGCATGATATCGGAGATCTTCAGCGCCGGTTCGCCGAAGAAATGCTCCGCACCCTGCTGCTCGAGAACCAGCATGGCGCGCTGGATCGAGCCGACGGAGGTCTTGGAAATCAGCCCGAACTGATTGGACAGCTCGCTGGCATTTTCGGCCATGTAGTTCAGCAGCGCCGAGAAATCCTTGAGGTCGAGCAGCGGCAGCCCGGCCTTGTCGGCGATCTTGAAGGCGATATTGATGACGCCTTCCTGCGGCTCCGAGGCATCCATCAGGCGGGCCAGCAGCAGCGGCCCCATCTCGGCGATCGTGGTGCGGACGCGATGGCCCTTCTCGCCGAAGAGATCCCAGAAGATGACAGGGAAGAGGTCGTATTCGTAATCGGTAAAGCCGATCTGCTCGGCGCGTTTGGTGAGGAAGTCCTTCGCCTCGCCCCTGGCGGCAATCCCCGAAAGGTCGCCCTTGATGTCGCCGCAGAAAACGGGAACGCCGGCCTTCGAGAAGCCTTCGGCCAGCACCTGCAGCGTCACCGTCTTGCCGGTGCCGGTGGCGCCGGTGACGAGGCCGTGGCGGTTGCCGAATTTCAGGTCGAGATATTCCGGCTTGTTGATGCTATCGTCAGGATTGCGGCTGGCGCCGATGAAAATCTTGCCGTCTTCGAGCATTGCGAATTCTCCCTTGGGCCAAGGCCGCCGCTAGAGCTGGAATGCGAAGATCAGCCGCATTCATTCTCCTATAGTGTACCTGTTATAAGCAGGGAGTGTGATACCGGCAACTGTTTGCATTAAAAGCAATTCTGGACAAAGTGCCGCCTTGCGAAAGGCCGCTTGAGTTGGCGGAGAAAGTCGATTAACGTTGACGTTAACGTCAAATAAAAGGAGGCCTGACGATGAATGAAGTTGTGACCCAGATCGCTGACCGCGTGGGCATCTCGCCCGACCTCGCCGAAAAGGCGCTCGGCATGATGCTCGGTTTCCTGCAGCGCGAGGCCGATGACGGGCCGGTTGCCAAGATGATCGAAGCGATCCCCGGCGGGTCCGATCTCGTGGCCCAGTTCAACGGCGAAGGTGCCAGCGGCGGCGGTCTGCTCGGCGGGCTGATGAGCGCGCTCGGCGGCGGTGGCGGCATCATGGGCCTCGGACAGCAGCTGATGAGCGAGGGCCTCGGCATGGGCGAAATCACCGCGCTCGCCAAGGAAACGATCGCCATCGCCAAGCAATATGCCGGCGAGGAAGTCGTCGATCAGGTCGTCGCTTCCGTTCCGGGCCTGAGCCAGTTCGTCTGAGACGAAGGTCATTCTGGAGATCGAAGCCTCGCGCCTTGGCGCGGGGCTTTTTGTTTGGCGCTGCAGCCTCAGGATCGCCGCGGCAATCCCAGCACGTCCTGCATGTCATATTCACCCTGCGCCCGGCCGGCGGCAAAGCGGGCGGCAGCCAGCGCACCGCGCGCAAACATGCCGCGATCAAGTGCGGAATGCGAGATCGTCACCACTTCCTCGGCGGCGGCAAAGAGAACGCTGTGTTCCCCGACGATTCCACCACCTCTCACGACCGAAAAGCCGATCTCGCCAACCGGACGCTCGCCGGTGATGCCGTCCCGGCCGCGGCGCTCGACCGATGCCAGCGGCACGCCACGACCCTCTGCGGCAGCATCCCCCAGCATCAGCGCCGTGCCTGACGGTGCGTCGATCTTCCGCCGGTGATGGGCTTCCAGAATCTCGATGTCCCAGGTTTCGGCAGGCAGGGCAGCGGCCGCCTGTGCGACGAGGCCGAGAAGCATGTTGAGGCCGATCGAGAAATTGCCCGAGCGGACGATCGCAATCCGGTCTGCCGCCTTGCGGATCCGCGCAAGCTCCTCCGCTTCGAAGCCCGTCGCCCCGATCACCAGGGCCGGCCCGTTTCTTGCGGCACACAGCTCCGCCAGTTCGGCGGCAGCAGCTGCCGTCGAGAAATCCAGGATCACATCGGCCGCTTCGATCGCCGCCGACCGGTCGATCAGGCCGCCGCCGCTGCTGCCCTGACGCCCGAAACTGCCGGCATGCAGGAATGCGGGATCACCAGAGAGCGCCGAAACGATCGCCTGGCCCATCCGGCCCTGCGCGCCGCCGACGGCAATTTTGAGAGGTGAGGTCAAGGCGTCTCCATGTGGTGGGATTTGCGGCAGGTCGGGGGTATCGCATACCGTTTTCCGTGGGCGGCGCAAGCGTTTGGCGAACGGTGCCGTTTTGAGGGAGCGCAGCGTGGTGTGCAGCGGCAGGCTTTTGGATGGTGACAGCCTGTATCCGTAGCCCCCTTATCCGGCCTTGTCAGGCCACCTTCTCCCCGAGAGGAGAAGGGGATCGCAGAGGTCGCGCCAACCTTCCCTTCGCCCCAACGGGGAGAAGGTGGCCCGGTAGGGCCGGATGAGGGGCCACGGGCCGCAGCTTCCACCGTCAACGCTCAGAGAAAGCAATGTATTTTCAAGCGCATCCCTGCTCTTCATCGCATCCGGCTCAAACGTGTTGAATCACTTTCTTCACAACACCCGCATCCGCCCGCGCCAAGCCTCGGAATGACACAGGTGCAGGCTCGCTTAACCCCGCATTTCCAATCGCCAAATATTGATCGCCAGACGCCGCTGACGCCGGGAACAAAACCGCCCCGTCGGCTGTTTCAGCCGCGATGATCACACCGGAAGGATAACGATCATGCGCAGGCTCATTTCAATCACATCCATAGTGCTTCTCATTGCAGCCCCGGCCTTTGCCCAGTCGAGCATGGGTGTCGATACCAACGGCCGTTTCGACGGCAGCCCGCCTCCCGGCACGTCGCCGGCCTATGACGCGCAGCAGAGCGGCCTGGAAATACCGCTCGACCCGATCGAAACCGGCGGCATCACCATCCTGCGCCCGTCGAGCTGGAGAGCGCCGTGCGAGCGCGACAGCACGCATCAGACGCGCGGCGACGGCACAGTCAACGCGGCCTGCCCGGACCGTACAAACTAAGGCTGGCGGCCCGATTGTTCAGCACCCGCCCGCAGCTTTGCGGGCTGAATGATTGCGTTTGCGCCTAAGCCAAAATCGCCCGTGGCTCCAGGAACGCCTCAAGCCCGAAGGTTCCGAACTCGCGGCCCATGCCCGATTGCTTGAAGCCGCCGAAGGGCGCAAGCGGCTCGTGCGGCGCGCCGTTGATCACCACGCGGCCTGATTCCATCTGCTCGGCGACCCGCCTGGCGCGATCGATGTCGCTGGAATGGATATAGGCCTGCAGCCCATAGCTCGTGTCGTTGGCAATGCGGATGGCATCCGCCTCGTCCTTGTAGGGGATGACCGAGAGCACCGGCCCGAAGATTTCCTCCCGGGCGATGCGCATGCCGTTATGCACATTGGCAAAGATCGTCGGGCGCACGAACCAGCCGCGCTCGATGCCTTCAGGCCGCCCGCTGCCGCCGGTGAGGATCTCGGCACCTTCCTCCTCGCCAAGCCGGATATAGGATTGCACCCGGTCATATTGCTTCTGGCTCACCATCGGCCCGATCTGGACTGTGGGATCATCGGGGTTGCCAGTCTTGATCGCTTCGATGCCCGATTTCAGCCGCGGCAGGATCTCGGGCATCAGGCTTTCCGGGACAAGAATGCGGGTACCGGCGACGCAGGCCTGGCCGCTGTTCATGAGCCCCATCATCAGCACGGCCGGAATGGCGGTATCGAGGTCGGCATCATCGAGAATGATGTTCGGTCCCTTGCCGCCGAGTTCCAGCGTCACCCGCTTCATCGTCTCGGCGCCGGAACGCAGGATCTGTTTGCCGACGGCGGTCGAGCCGGTGAAGCTCACCTTGGCGATATCCGGATGGCTGCTGAACTCGGCGCCGACGACATCGCCGCGGCCGTTGACGATGTTGAACACGCCTTTGGGCAGCCCTGCCTCATGCAGGCATTCGGTGATCAGCTGCGTCTGGATAGCGCTCATCTCGCTCGGCTTGATGACGACGGTGGAGCCCGCAGCCAGCGCGGTGGCCAGCTTGGCGCAGATGAAGCCATAATTGCTGTTCCACGGCGTGATCGCCGCCACGACGCCCAACGGCTGCATGGTCACCGCGGCGCGGCCGATCGTGCGGGTGAAGTCGTAAGTCTCCAGCACTTCCGCCATCTTCAGGAATGCCGAGGCAGCGTAGGGCACCGAAAACCCGGTGAAATATTGCGGGGCGCCGTATTCTTCGGCCATCGCCGCGGTCATTTCCTCGGCGCGGGCCGAAACCGCAGCGGCCAGACGCTGCAGCATCTCGATCCGCTCTTCCTTGCTGGTGCGCGAGAAAGCTGGGAAGGCGCGCTTGGCGGCGGCGATCGCGGCGCGCGCATCCTCGCGGTTGCCGAGCCTGACGGTGCCGATCTTCTCCTCGGTCGAGGGATTGAAGAGTTCGGCGGTTTCCTCGCCCTGAGGCGTCACGAAGGCGCCGTCGATATAGACCTGAGTAATGTTGCGCATCGCTTTTCTCCTTTGTGCGATACGCCGTATCTGGCACCGGCCGATTGATCTGATAAGCTGCTCAATAACGGACGAGCTGATAAGGAGAGCAGGACAATGATGCGCGGCACGCTGGCGGAACTGGAAGCGGTCATCGCCGTCGCTGCCAAAGGCGGATTCCGCGCTGCTGCCCGCGACCTCTCGATTTCCTCCTCGGCCCTCAGCCAGCAGATCGCCACGCTGGAAGCAAGGCTGGGCGTCCGCCTCTTCAACCGCACCACCCGCAGCGTTACGCTCTCCTCGGCGGGCGAGCAGTTCGTGGCCGAGGTGACCCCGGCGCTATCGGCCATCCGCCGCGCCATCGACCAGGCCGACGAGCACCGCTCCGAGCCTTCGGGCACACTGAGGATCAACACCTCCATCGGCGCCGCCCGGATGATCCTCGCGCCGCTCGCCGTCGAATATCTTAGGCGCTACCCGGCCATGCAGCTGGAAATCGTCACCGAAGGCGCGCTTGTCGATATCAACGCCCAGGGCTTCGACGCCGGCATCCGCATCCTGGAATCCGTGCCGCCGGATATGATCTCCGTGCCGATAAACCGCTTCATCCGCCCTGTCATCGCCGGCTCACCCGGCTATTTCAAAGAGAAGGGCATCCCCAAGACCCCCGCCGACCTCGAAACCCACCGCTGCATCCGCGCCCGCATGGCAAGCGGCACCATCTACCGCTGGGAGTTCGAGCGGCGCGGCGAGGCATTCACCATGGATGTGCCCGGCACGCTGATGCTCGACGAAAGCGACCTCATCCTGCGCGCCGCGCGCGAAGGCGCAGGCCTTGCGTACCTCAACGAATGGCAGGTCGGCGAAGACCTGGCGGCCGGCCGCCTGGTCCGCGTGCTGGAAGACTGGACGGCGCCCTATCCGGGGCTGTGCCTCTATTATCCCGGACGGCGGCATATTCCGGCCAAGCTCAGGGCGTTTGTCGAACTGGTCAGGGAAGTCAGATGGGATTGAGGGTCAATCCGCCGTGGCCCCCGATGGCGCTGTTTTCAGAGGCGGTTTTATCAAGGCCATCACCCTTGCGATAAGAGGCGAAAGGAAGGACTTTATCAGCCTCTGCGCCTCGCCGATCAGTCCGCAGCCGAGTGTGCTCAAAAGGACCACCGGGATAAACGAGCGAATATCCAACGGGCCCATTTTCGAAATCTGATGGGCAACGATGATGATGACGGTCTGGTGGGCCACATAGTAGGTCATCATCGATCTGTTCAGGAATGCGATCACCCGGTTGGGGCGGTTGGCGATCCTGCCGGCAAAGCCCAGCAATGCGATGATGGCGCACCATTGGAATATCGATCTGGCAATCCGCACCAGGACCACGACGGTATCCGGCCAATCTTCCCGCGGAACGGCAACGACGGCTGCCGCGACGACCAGAAAAGAGATGATGGCAAGAGCGCCGCCAAGCCATCTCTGCCGGTCGACTTCACGCCAGAACGGCGACTCCTCCATCAGCAGCGAGCCGGCCATGAACATCGAGAAATAGACGAGATGGGCATAGACGTCGGTGTGTATCGCCCGCGTCTCGCCGAAGATCGGGTATAGCCAGAGTCTCGAGGCGGAAAGCAGAATGATCGGGATCAGGAAGAGGTTTACGCCCCGGAGCGAATTTGCGAGTGCAGACGGGAGGTTCGGCCAGACCCTCTGCAGATATGGCCAGAGAAACGACCAGGCGAAGACGTAGATCCAGAGATAGGCCAGGAACCAGAGGTGCTCGAGCGTTAGCCCGGACACCATGAAAGCTTTCCAGAATTCCCAATAGGATAGGCCGGGAAAAGGATTGAACTCCGAAAGATAGATCTGCGGTGGGACAACGAGCAGAACGCCGAGCGTGAAGGGCAGCAGCAATTGCCGCGTTCGCGTCCCGCGGATGTCACTGACAGATCGGCTGCGCAGAAGCGACCGTGTGACAAGCCCCGAGATGAAGAAAAGCAGGCTCATCCGCCACGGATGAGAGGCGGCAGCAATCAGATCGACCAGCCGGCTGCCGTCGATAGAATTGAGCAGCCATGTTCTCGTCCCATAGGCGAGACTTGTATGATAGATAATCAGCGTGCCGAAACACAGGACGCGCAACGCGTCGAGATCGTGGCGCCGCCCGCCCGATTTGATGTCCGTCATGATTGTTTGCCCCAACCCAGGCAATGCAATCATAGGACTGTTTATTAGATCTTAATTTTTCTTCTCAGGTTGCATCGAGCGCCCGCAAATCGCAATTTTTTGCGGCAACCTGAGATATGTGCACCCGAAATTCGGCTTCGCCAGTCATCCGAACTTCGCGATCGTTCTATAGGGCAGCCGTCATCGCTTCAGGTCGATCCAGACTTCCCGCTGACACCATCGGTGGATGGCGTGGTATTTCGCGCCGCTTCCTTGAAATACTGGGAAACCGTCAGACGCAGTACCCTGGCATCGTCAGCTGAAATTCCATGCGGTTCGTAGGTGACATCGGCCACGTCGCGTTTCGAAAAATAGCCGTAGAACATCAGCGCCGAGAGATAGCTGCCATAGATCGATGGATGGTTGCAGTCGTCGTAAAGGGTGAAAGGCTGAGGGCGGCTCTGCAGGTCTTCCCATACGAGCCCGACATTCACCAGATCGACCCCGGTCGATGCCGCAAGGCGGGCATGCTGTTCCTGAATATTGCGGTGCATGTTGGCATAGCCGGCAGGCGAAATCCCGGTTGCCGATTTCGGCATGCCCTCGTTTTCCTTGCACTGATCGGTGTAGCGCCAAGTCACGAACATCGCAGGCCTGGACCCTTTGCCCTGCGCTTCCCGGATCAGATCGGCGGCGACATCCCAGGTGTCGCCGGCGCGCTCGGCGCTGTATTGATCGCTGCTCAGCACCTGCAACACGACATGATCCCAGCGCTGCGCCAGCAGAGCCTGGGTATTCGGGTCGTCCATATGGGTCTTGAGGCTGACGCCGGGCTCGGCATCCATGACGATCTCGAGCTTGTTGGGATAGCCCGCGGAATCGGCGATCGAACGCACCATGTCAGGCATGTGGTGATAAAAGGTCCGGCTGTTGCCGATGAACAGCGCCGTCTCCTGCGGCCGCTTATCAAAGACATCGGCGGCGTCGCGCACATAGCCGCTGAATGGCGGCAGGAAGACCAGTGAGCCGAGTAAAATTACAAACAGGGTGCCTGCCCGAGCGAATTTAAACAACATGTATCCTCATGGCGGTCGCGGTGCCCCATGAGGTAGCCATCGATACGTAAAGGATGGGTTGAATAAACTGCGTGATTTTTAGGGCTGGGGGTTTTGGGGCGGCGGAGATGAACCGCCGGAGATGAACCGCCGGTGAAGGATATGAGGCGGATGTAAGACGCCAAGCTAGGCGCTGCTGGCGCGCGCAAGGCCTCCCCCGGAACCCATCGTCGTCGGTTGGCTGCCTGGCGCTGTTCGGTCATCCAACCAGCTCGAAGTCCGGCAGTTTGAACGTCTTGCTGTTGAATGCCTCGGTCGGTCCGTAGAAGCGAACTGCTGGCAGCGGCCGCTTCCCCGCCGTCGGTATCCAGTTCGCCTCCAGCCCCTCAGGCGCTTTCGGTCCGACGTAAAGGGTCACGCCGCCATCGGCATTCTTCGTCATCTTATCGAGGTCGTAGGTCGAGAGCGTTGTCCGATCCAGATCGCTATAGATAAACGACATAGTGGCGCGGTCATAGACGGTAAGCGCCCAGAACTGTTTGACCGGCATCTTGGCGGGCAGATCGACCTTGTAAAGCTTCCCCGCCTCAAGCAGGTGACCGGCTTTGTCGGCCATGGCCATCATATATTGAGTGGCGGGCGTATCGCTTAGAACCTTCGGCATGTAGGTGCACCAGAAGTATTCAGCTGCGCGCGGGATCAGGTCAATGTAGTCGTCGTAAATGAACGAGAAGGTCTTGTTGTCATCGGCCTGTAGAAGTGAGGCGTAGTGCCGATCCGGCCAGTAACGCATCGATTCCGGAACGTGGTCAAACCAGTCCTGAAGATAAAACCACACGTCAATCGCCGCCTGATGCATCGCGCGCTTGGCTGTTTCATCCGGGGCAAATGGTTTGCCCTTCTCGATGCCAAGCGACTTCAACATGCCCATCATGACCTTGTCATGCTCCCTGACAGGCTCGACGCTCATGATCTCGTGCATGTCCTCGAAATGGCGCTCATCGTAGAACGGCAAGGTCGGGTAACGCTGATTGATCGGATCGACGAACTTCTGTTCCGGCGGATTTTTCGCCTCGCTGAGATAGTACATCCGCAACCGCTTGGCATAGGCATAGGCGTCGGCTGTGGACTTGCCCGCAGCGGGCACCGAACGGAAAGCGAAGGCGATGCGATAGTTCGGTGACGGGATGTGGATGTAGCCTTTCGGAATCTTGCCACTGTAGCCAGGTGGCGTAAAGAGCAGCTTCCCGCCCTTGCCATGATCGACTCCGGCCGGTCCGACATCGGCGATGGTGAATTGCCATGCGTCGACAACCTGGCCGTAGAGACTGCCCTCAGCCCCAGCAACGGGCACTTCCAATACCACGGGCCCCTTCTTCAGGTCCGTGAACGCGGAAATGTAGGGCGTCGTGCTGTTGGCGGTGATGGCCTCAAGCTTTGGCGTCGCCACCGCTGAATAGGCGATGATGTCGTTGTCCTTCATCCCGAGGTCCGTGAAGGCAGCGCGACGGAACGAATAGATAGCAATCGCGGGCATATTCCAGAGGACTGCCTCGAACGCCCGCTGATATTTGATCTGATAGTCGAAATCCTTGATCGACGGCGTCGCTCCTTTCGCGGGCTGTCCGCCGAGCGGGTCCTGTCCATCTTGCGCGACGGCTTGTGTCGGCACGCTCAATGCTGGAACCGCGACGGCCATTGCGGCGACCGAGACTGTGGCCGCCCCTTGAATCAAAAGACCACGCCGGTTGACGAGCCATGCCGCGCCGAGTTCGTTGTCGTGCATCGAAAAACTCCACTCACTGGACCGGATCAACTTGAGGAAGCTCGTACTTCCCGGCGAGCACCTCATCCTTAGGCTGGTAGAGGCGGAGGATCATGTAAAACGGTCCCGATGGCGTCGGAAGCCAGTTGGCGGCGAACTCCCCGTCGGGCTTTGCCGACTGCAGCGGTACATCGAAGGTACCGTCGGCGTTGACCTTCAAGCCCTTGGTATCCGTGCCGAGCTTGTACCGCTGGATCGGGTTGTCAACGAGCATCTTGTCGGCTGCGTTGTAGACGGTCAGGGACCAGAAGGCATTGACCGGCGGCGCTTTGCTGAAGTGAATAACGTATTTCTTGCTGCCGTCGAGCTGCCCGCCCTTGGAATCCGTGGCGCGTAGCGGATACATCGCTTCCTTCTCGCCTTGGCCGCCGAGATAAGGCCCTGCGATGAGTGCACGCAGCGGGTACATGTAGCCGAAGTCGTCAAGGCCACGCACCCAACTCCAGCCGTTGCGTTCTGTACCCGAACTCGACAGCGCAGAAACAGCCACTTTCGGACCGTCCTTCAGAGCGCGGACGAGAGCATCACGTTGCTGCTGGGTGAGCTTTGAGTCATCGAAGCCGTCCTTGGTGAGCCCGAAACGCGCGAATTGCCCGAACAGCGCCTTGTCTTGCGGCGGCACCGCGTTCGACTTCAGGGCGAACGCCAGCTGCTTGTAAAAACCCAAAGGATCGGAGCCAGTGTCGGGCATATCCGGCAGCTTGGCTGCAGCGGCGACGTATTTGGAATTCTTCCATTCGCTCAACGGACGAAGCGTGAACTGCTGCTGCAGCTTGACCAGCGGTTCCATCGCCTCGCCCTGGTTCACCCTGAGGCGGCCCCACAGCCAGACTTTGTCGGTCGCAACGTCCAGTCGCGTGACGCCTTTCGGCAGCTTGCCCTTCCATCCCGGCGGCACGATCGCGAAATCTCCCGCCTTTGTGCCGGTCGTCCTGCGGCCGATGTAGTGTTCGAGGTTCTGCCACATATCGAAAACATCGACGACATAGTAGCGGTCGTTAGTATCGGGGACGTGCAGGATCGACGGCTCTTTGCCGAGATCAACGACCGCACTGAGATACAGCGTGTC
Source organism: Rhizobium sp. 05N430 (assembly GCF_056396985.1). Lineage (NCBI taxonomy): Bacteria > Pseudomonadati > Pseudomonadota > Alphaproteobacteria > Hyphomicrobiales > Rhizobiaceae > Rhizobium > Rhizobium sp. 05N430. Next base: position 38,619 of record NZ_JBFTMO010000013.1, read on the forward strand.
GTTGTTCGCAGTCGGCATGTCCTTCGCATCCGGCGTTGCCAGCAGCGTCGCCCAGCCAATCTGGTTGAGCGGTGCTCTGTAACTGGTCGCGGGTTTGGGATCGGGTACATCGCTATATTGCCGCGCAACGCGTTCCATCCGGACAAGCGGGTAACCCCAGACATAGGCCGCAAGTCCCGTCTGGTAGGCGTCTGCCGCAAGACCGGCCTCTATGTTCTCCTTGGTCGTTGGGAGGTTTAGAAGCTCGTCGTTGTCGGAAGATTGCGCAACCACGTTCGCGGCTGGCGCAACGATGGTCCCTGCCAAGAGTGAGGCGAGGACGAATTTGCGCATTGCGTGCATGGGAAACCTCTGCAGATCGGTGAACCGCCGGACCCGTCGAGATGACACGCGGGAATGCAGAGGCGTAAGTACGTTACGGTAAATTTACGGGTTAAATCAGCGGCGCGGCGGCTCGTCGTTGTGATTTGAGCCGACAGGTCATCCTCCTTGGGACCAGCCAGCCGTCACCCCGTCACCCTCTCAAACAAGTGCTCATACACCACCACCAGCCCCCGCTCATCCACCCTGAGATCCGCCTCGAACCCGATCGAATTGCCAAGATCGACATAGCGAACCCGCCCCGGCCCCTGCCGGTCGTATCGCTGCCTGGAGCGGTGCACCATCATCGCCGGGCCGTCGATGAAGGCGGTGTCGAGGGTCAGGCTGGCGCCTGAGGTTTCCGGGGTGCGGCGGATCGGGAAGGTGTTGCAGAAGGGGGTGACGGAGAGGTCGGGTTCGTCGGCGCCGTCGAGATCGGGGCGGCGCAGGCCGTCTACCGTCCAGCCGCCGGGCACGCGCTCCAGCGTCAGCCTCCGGTGGTCGCGGCCGTTCCAGCGCTCGACGGCCACCGATTGCGCGCTCCAGCTGGCGTCCAGCCGCCAGTGATGGTCGAGCCGGAAGCCGCCGTCTTCGAGACAGAGGACAGCGGAGGATGCCGTGACGCTTTCGGCGCCGATCGACAGGGTGAGCCGCTCGAAACCTTCGATATCGGTACGGCGCCAGAACAGGACGGATTTTTCCATGCGAGAGCCTCCCTTATGCGCGTGGATGCGCCTTGCGGAGATCGTGCAGAGGGGGCGTCAGCCGAACTCCCGGCCCTGTGGCCGGGCACAACCTAGCATTTTTACGGCCGCCGTTGAACCATCCGGTTATGAAGGCTTCGCCACGGCGCCGATCTGGTGCCAGTGGCGGTTATCGCGCTCGATCAGCTCGTCGGCGCAGGCAGGCCCCATCGTTCCCGGCGCATAGGCTTCCGGCGCGCCCTCCTTGGCCCAGAGGTCGAGGAAGGGCTGGACGGCCGCCCATCCGGCCTCGATGCCGTCGGCGCGCTGGAACAGCGTCTGGTCGCCGATCATCAGGTCGTAGATCAGCGATTCATAGCCGGTCATCTTGCCGATATCGAACTTGTCGGCGTAGCGGAAATCGAGTGAGACGGGCACGGTATCGACCGAAAGGCCGGGGGACTTGATGGAGATTTCCATGCTCATGCCCTCATCCGGCTGCACCTGGATGACAAGCCGGTTCGGCGGCAGGCGGCGCGTCACGTCGGTCTCGCGGAACTGCGCGAAGGGAACCGGCTGGAAGGTGACGACGATCTCGGTATCGCGCGCCGTCATCGCCTTGCCGGTGCGAAGATAGAAGGGCACGCCCGCCCAGCGCCAGGTATCGGCATAGAGTTTCAGCGCCACGAAGGTCTCGGTCTTGCTGTCTGGCGCCACCTGCGGCGTGTCGTGATAGGCGGTGACATCGGCACCGTTGAGCTTGCCCGCGGTATAGACACCGCGCACGCCATGGGTCTTGGCTTCCTCCGGCGTATAGACCCGCAGCGCCTTCAAGACCTTGCTCTTTTCGTTACGGATCGCCTCGGCGTCAAAGCTGTTCGGCGGCTCCATGGCGATCATCGCGAGCAGCTGGAAGAGATGGTTCGGCACCATGTCGCGCAGCGCGCCCGTCGCGTCGTAGAAGGCGCCGCGGCTGCCGACATCGACGATCTCGGCGGCGGTGATCTGCACATTGTCGATATAGCGGTTGTTCCACAGCGCCTCGATCATCATGTTGGCAAAGCGCGCCGTCATCAGGTTCTGCACCGTTTCCTTGCCGAGGAAATGGTCGAGCCGGTAAACCTGGTTTTCCGAGACCTTGGCAAGGATCTGCGCATTCAGCGCCTTCGCCGAGGCAAGGTCGGTGCCGAAGGGCTTTTCGATGGCGATGCGCCGGAAGCTGTTGTCGCCTTCCGTGGTCAGCTTGTTGGCGGCAAGACGCTCGACGATCTCGCCGAAGAAACGCGGCGGCACCGCCAGATAGAAGGCGGCATTGCCACCAAGCCGCTTGCCGATTTCGCCATAGATTTCATCCTTGGTGAAATCGCCCGCCAGATAGGAAATGCGGCCGCGCAGCTTCAGCCAGGCCTCGTCCTTCGACAGCGGCTGGTCGCCGCCGAGGCCGGACAGAAATTCGTCCAGCTTGCCGCGCAGCATCTCGTCATCGCCGGGATCGATGCCGATGCCGAGAATATGGAGATCGTCGCCGACCAGGCGGCTGCGCGTCAGGTTGATGATCGCCGGGATGAGCAGGCGCCGCGTGAGGTCGCCCGTGGCGCCGAAGATCACAAGCGTGGCGGGCGGGGTGGGCACGGCATCGGTCATGGCGGTCTCGCTCCTTGCATATGGCAGCGAATATAAGCGAGGGGGCGCCGGGAGCAAGCGGGACGGCGCGACGCAGAGTGCGCCGGCCGCCTGGCATGTCAGGTGTCCTGCGGCGCCGGCGCCAGGATGCCCTGCTCGACAGCCAGCGTGATCAGCCGGGCGCTGAGTTCGCCCAGCGTATCGGATGCCACGCCGATCGGCTGCATCCGCCGTTCGACGCTTGCGGCCGTCACCCCGGCCGAACCCCAGGTGCCGCCCTCGGTGAAGAAATTGTGCAGCAGCGGCTGCAGCCGGTCCATGGCATTGGCAAAGCGCGACTCCGCTGTGGCCTTCGCCTCGAATTCGTCCCAGAGCGCCCGGAATTCCTTCGCCTGATCATCCGGCAACAGCGCAAAAATACGCTCGGCGGCCTTCAGCTCCCGCTCCGTCTGGCTGGCGGCAAGCACCGTGTCATAAGCAAAGGTATCGCCCGCATCGATCTCGACGATATCGTGGATCAGCAGCATCTTCAGGACGCGCAGAAGCTCGACCTTCTCGCGCGAATGCTCCGAAAGCACCATGGCCATCAGCGCCAGCTGCCAGGTGTGCTCGGCATCGTTCTCGACCCGCGAGCGATCCAGAAGCGGCGTCCTGCGCAGCACCGTCTTCAGCTTCTCGACCTCAAGAATGAAGGCCAGTTGCTCCATCAGACGGCGATTGCCGAGAAAGCCTTCGAGATAATCGGCGGTGATCTGTTGGCGCATGTCAAACTCCTCATGCTGCGAGACGGCAAAGCCAGTAGCCCAGGCCGCCGGTGGCGTAGCATCGAACCCCGGCAAGCGCCATATCGCGATGTCAGGACTGGAGAAATCCGCAGCGCTCCTTATGTCATTCCCGACGGCAACAAGCGGGGAGGAAACGCAACATGGCCAAGAACACCATCTGCCTCTGGTATAACGGCGATGCCGAGGAGGCCGCAGGCTTCTACGCCGCGACCTTTCCCGACAGCGCCGTGACCGCTGTCGTCCGGGCGCCGGGCGATTATCCCGATGGCAAGCAGGGCGATGTGCTGGTGGTCGAATTCACCGTCGCTGGCGTCGCCTGCATCGGCCTCAACGGCGGCCCGGCCTTCCCGCAGAGCGAAGCCTTTTCCTTCCAGATCTCGACCGAAACCCAGGAAGAAACCGACCGCTACTGGAACGCGATCGTCGGTAATGGCGGCAAGGAAAGCGAATGCGGCTGGTGCAAGGACAAGTGGGGCCTCTCCTGGCAGATCACCCCACGCGTGCTGAGCGAGGCTCTGAAAGCCTCTCCCGCCGAAGCCAAGCGCGCCTTCGACGCGATGATGACCATGCGGAAGATCGACATTGCGGCGATCGAGGCCGCGCGGCGGGGGTAGGGGCTATTCGCCAGTCAGAGGCGGCCACTGTCTGGCGGTATGGACCAATGCAAGAATCCACACGCTGTCCCGCGAGACTTCGTAGACGATACGGTAGCTCCGATGAGGAATGAGTTCCCGTGTCCCGCCGACAAGGCCGGGTTTTCCTGAGTGCGGGAAGTCCGCGAGCCGCGCGATCGCCTCGGCGAACCGTTCATCGATGGCGACGGCGGCGTCCATATGTTCGGCCGCAAGATGCTGGAAAATCGTCAGGCGATCGAGTTCCGCCTGCGGCGTCCAAAGGATTTTCATCGCCCGGCTTTTTGAATGGCCTTGCGCATGTCTTCGAAGACGGCGTCAACTTCGGTGGACGGCCTTCCCTGGCCAGCCGTTACGGATTTCCGTGCGGCCTCGACCTTCCTCTTCACGAAATCGCCGTAGCCGGCTTCCTCGCCCTGCTGGTCGACGAAGTCGCGCACCAGCGCCGCGATCAGCTCTTCCGGCTCTCGCCGGGCCGACTTTGCGGCATGCAGAAATGCATCGGAAAGATCCGTATCCAGCTCGAATTGAAATACGTTGCGCTTCGCCATCGACTTCTCCTGCCGGCTGGTTCCGAGTATAGACGAGACCAGCCGCCGGGCAAGCAGCCGTTAGCCCTTCACCGCCACCATGAAAATCCGCGGGAAGCGCAACAGCACCCGGCCATCGGCCATTTTCGGATGGGCCTTTTCGATGCGTTCCAGGTAATCGGCCAGAAACGCCTCGCGGTTATCTTCGCCGGCCTGGGCGAGATAGGGCATCAGTCCGGTGCCCTTCAGCCATTCGACGATCGCAGCCGCATCCGCCATCGGGTGGTTGTAGATCGTGTGCCAGATATCAACGCGAGCAGCCTTGGCCGAAAGCCGGCTGTAATAGGTCGAAGCCGGCGGCAGCGGCTTGCGGCGCACGCTCTTCTTCTCGAAATTAGCCTTCCACGGCCCGGCATGGGCGGTTTCTTCCATTGCCAGATGCGTCGGCTCGGATAGATTGTCGGGCATCTGTACGGCCAGCACGCCGCCCGGCGCCAGGCCGTCCATCAGCCGGTCGAAGATGTCGAGATGGTCGGGCAGCCACTGGAAGACAGCATTGGCAAACAGCAGATCGGTCTCGGCCGAAGGCTGCCAGGTGGACAGATCTGCCTTTTCAAAGTGCGTCTGCGGCAGGCGCTTGCGCGCCGCCTCCAGCATGTTGTCGTCGCTGTCGAGGCCGGAGACGTTGTTCGCACCATAACGATCGACGATCAGTTCGGTGGAATTGCCGGGTCCGCAGCCGAGGTCGATGGCGTTTTTGACGGATGCCAGCGGCACCTGCGCCAGGAGATCGCGCGCCGGGCGCGTCCGTTCATCCTCGAATTTGACGTATTGGCTGGCAGACCATGCCATGGCGGAACCTCCTGCTGATATGTCCTGTGCTCGGAGCGCCGATCAGTGCGCCGCGGGCCATCTCTATCAGCAATCCGGAGCCGCTTATACGCGCGCTGCGATGACAAACCAGTGAACATCAGTCAAAAAAGGCGCCCTTTACCGGCGCCTTTCGAAATGCTCAGGCAGCCCGGATCCGCGTGCTTCCGCTATTGGCTGCAGCGCCCATCCGCTGTGCTGCCACCGGCGAGCCGGAGGCTTCGGCCGGAGCCGCAAGCTGACTTGCCGCATCGCTGTCGATGATCGCCGAAAACGCCGCTGCCGTGGCCCCGTCGTTGCAATAGCCATGCGCCTGGCCGGCCGAAATATGCAGGATGTCGCCTGCAGAAACCACGATCTCCTCGCGGCCCTGATCCGTCATCCGCCAAACCGTCAACCGGCCCTCAATGATGCGCAGCACCTGTTCGCTGCCGATCGTTTGCGCGGTGCCGGAAACACCTGCGGGCAGGCTGACATCGACGATGCTCAGCCATGCGCCCTGCAGGCGCACCGTGCGCTCGATGCGCTCGGCAGCGACGAAAAACACCTTGGAGCCCGTCTGGGCAAAGGTTTTGACACTGGAGTTGGACATTAACGTCCCTTTCATTCTTTTTCTTGCGGCAGCCCGTTAGACCTTCGCAGCCGGTTTGGCAACCTCCGAGATGTCGCGGACAACAGTCGCGAAGCGATCGGCGATCTCTGCCAGCGCTGTGCGCTGAACCGTTTCGGCCGGGATGACGCCGCCCAGCGGATCCGGCAGATCGCGGGTCGCCGTGGCCGATGCGACGACGGTCGCCTGCAGCCCGAGGTCGAGGGCAGCCCGTGCGGTGGCCCCGATGCACATATGCGTCATGAAGCCCACGAGGATCAGTTCCGTTCGGCCGGTATCCGCAGCAATCGCGGCTAGGGTCGCCTGGAGTTCGGTTCCGGCAAAGGCGTTGGGCAGCGTCTTCGAAATGATCGGCTCACCGCCGGCAGGCGTCAGCGCAGGCATGATACCGGCGCCATGCGAACCGGCCGCAAACAGCCAGCTGTCGGCTCCTGACAGGTGGATGACATGGACAACCGGAACGCCGTCAGCGCGGGCCTTGCCAAGCAGGCTCTGGATTTCCTTGGTGGCACCGGCAACCCCTGAAAGCGGCAGGCTGCCGTCTGCATAGTCATTTTGCGCATCGATGATGACGAGAACCGCTTTCGTCCAGTCGGCGGCTTTCGCGGTGACGCCGGAGCGCTGAAGAAGGGTGAAGGGAGCCATGCGTTCATCTCCTGTTTTACAGATGGAGAATGATGTAACGCCTTTCCGTGTGATCGAATATTCGCTAATTACTCGCAATGGCTGAGCAAAAACGCACAGATATCGATTGGGAAGATCTCCGCTTCTTCGCGGCGCTCGCCAGATATCGCAGCCTGTCTGCGGCGGCCCGTGCACTGAAGGTCAACCATGCTACCGTTGCGCGCCGGATATCGGCGCTCGAGTTCAGCCTCGGCGCGCAGCTCTTCGAACGCCGCCCCGATGGATATGTGCTGACGGCGCAGGGGCAATCGATAGCGGCGGAGGCTGCGGCGATGGCGTCGGCCGCCTCTGCGATCCGTGACCGCGTCGTCTCGCCGGAGGGGCCGGGCGGACGCGTGCGGCTGACGACCATCCGTTCGGTTGCCGATCTGCTTCTCGCGCCACATCTCGGCCAGATCCTCGATGGCCTTCCCGGCATCGAGCTCGAAATCCTGACGGATGTCCGTATCCACAGTCTGGCGCATCGCGAGGCCGATATCGCGTTGCGTCTCGGCCGCCCGAAGGACAGCGACCTGACCGGCAAGCGCGTTGCCACCATCACGCACGGCTTCTACGCCAGTGCGGCGATGGCTGCCCGCTGGCGGGCAGGCGAGGCCGTGCCCTTGATTGGCTTCGATCTCGACAGCGAGCAGTTGATCGCCGAGGCGCGTTTTCTCGAAACGCACTATGCGCATCATTCCTATTCTGTGCGCTCCGGCAGCACAATCACACAGGCGGTTGCCGCCGCAAACGGCATGGGCGTCGTCATGCTGCAACGCTTTCAGGCTAGGGAATATCCGTCGCTCGCCGAGATTGATTTCGGCGCTGTCATGCCGGGCCGCGAACTCTGGATGCTGGCGCCATCGGGCCTCATGGGCGTGCCAAGGGTCAGCGCCATCTGGGAGCGTCTGGCCATCCTGTTTGCGGGCCTTGGCGATCTCTAGCGCTTCTTCTCTGCCTTGATCCGCTTCACCACCATATCCAGCACCGCACTGTTGCCGGCAATGAACCGCTCGGCCACCACCTTCAGCTGCTCGATATTCGTCGTGCTGGCATCGTCCAGATCGTCGTTGGCGCCTTGAAGCGCGCCGTCGATGCGGAAATAGGCGAGCGTCTCGGGTTTCGCAAAGCTCATGTCTGTCGAGCCTTCGGTATTCAGCCTGGCGCCCTTGGGGTTCAGCAGCTTGTTCGCCTGATAGGCTGCCGTACTTGCCTGTCCCTGCATCAGCACAGAGATCAGCGGCGTGCCGTTCTGCGGGTTGATCCAGCCGAAGGCACCCCAGTTCTTGGCCTGCTGATAGGGGATCTTGCGGTTCTGCCGCCCGGTGCCGAGCGACAGCACGACGAAGCTGTCATCCGCTGCCTGCCAGAGTTTTCGCGCTTCGACATAGGCTGCCAGCACCGGATCGTTGGCAAACACGCCGCCATCGATCAGCGGGATCTTTCTTTGCGCGTCGCCGGCCGGCTTGCCGAGGTTCTCGACCAGCGCCGGCTCGAAATAGGTGGGTGCGGCAGAGGAGCCGCGCGCCGCTTCCCAGAAACGGAACTTGGCGTTCTCCATATCGCAATTGGTCATGAACACGGCTTCGCGCTGGTGAATGTCATAGCCGGTGATCAGCACCTTCGTCAGTCCGTCGGCAATCAGCGTGTTGTCACCGAGACGGGCCTGGAGCTTCTCCTCCAGCGCCGTCGCATCGTAACGCTCCTCCTGCCATCCGCCGATATTGAGGATGCGGGCGATGATCTTGGAATAGAAGATATCCTGGCCTTCGTCGGCATAGAGCTTGACGAGATCGGCAGGCGTGCAGGCGGCGATCTTCTTGTTCTTGGGGTTCGGGCAGGTCAGCCCGGCGGCGATGATGGCGCCGGTCGAGGTGCCGCCGATCAGGTCGAAGGCCTCGTGCATGGCAAGGTCCTTCAGGCGCTTGGCAAGCTCGGCGATCACAAGTGCAGGAATGAGGCCGCGGATACCGCCGCCATCGATCGATAGAATAAAACGAACCGTCATGTTCCCCTCCGCTCCGAAATCATTCCGGGCGGAAGGGATTATGCTTCATGTATTATAAATTGCAACTCGACTAAATACACCAATAAATAGTTAACGATTGCGCTTCGACTGTGCCGTTGCGGCACGCCTAGAATTGCGTGATCACGCTGATACCGAGCCCCTCAGATCGTTCCATCGCGGCAAGGGCGGGCACGGCATCGGCCAGGCTGATCCGCTTGCCGATCAGCTTCTGCGGTGCGATCTTGCCGGCCGAAAGCATCGCCAGCATCGCGTCGTACCGCCAGGCCTGCATGCCGTGGCTGCCGTAGATCTCCAGCTCGTGGCCGATCACCTGCGCCATCGGGATTTGAGGCGTCGAATGGTCGCCGAGCATCAGGCCGATCTGCACATGCCGCCCGCGCCGCCGAAGGTTCTTGATTGAGTTGAAGCAGGTGACAGGATGGCCAAGCGCATCGATGGAGACATGCGCGCCGCCTTTTGTGATCTCGCGCACCGCCTCGGGCACGTCGCCCACCGTGGCCGCATTGACCGTCGCCACCGCGCCGCATTCGCGCGCAAAGGCGAGCTTCTCGTCCGAGATATCGATAGCGATCGGATTGGCGCCGAGGGCCGCCGCGATCATGATGGCCGAAAGGCCGACGCCGCCGCAGCCGTGGATGGCGATCCACTCGCCGGGTCCGGTGCGGGCCTGATCGGCCACGGCGCGGAAGGAGGTGGCGAAGCGGCAGCCGAGGCTGGCGGCCGTCGCATCGTCGATCGTTTCAGGCAGATGCACGAGGTTGGTCTCGGCATAGTCGATCGCCACATATTCGGCGAACGAGCCCCAATGGGTAAAGCCCGGCTGGAACTGGTTGGGGCAGACCTGCTGGTTGCCGGAATGGCACTCGCCGCAATGGCCGCAGCCCGAGACGAAGGGCACGGTCACCCGGTCGCCGACCTTGAAACGCATCACGCCCTTGCCTGTGGCGACGATCTTGCCAGCCAGTTCGTGTCCCGGCACATGCGGCAGGCGGATATCGGGGTCGTGCCCCATCCACCCATGCCAGTCGCTGCGGCAAAGCCCGGTGGCGCCGACGGCGATGACGACGCCGTCTTCCGAGGGCGAGGGATCGGCCACGGTGCGGATCTCCGGCAGCTTGCCGAAGGCGTCGTAATACATGGCTTTCATGGTGCTCTCCCGCGTTCGAATCCGGCCCTATGATGGCACGGCGCGCGCCTCGCTTTCCATCATTTTTGCTGATCGATCCATCGCATCGGCGTGAAGGGCGAAGACGGATTGTTGCGGCGGGGAAAGCGCACGCGCCATTTTCTTGCGTCCGGTTTTTGAGCGATAGTTTCTCCTTGACCCCGCCAGTTTGGAAGGATTTTGCTTCTGCAACTTGTTTGAGGAGAAGAAAAATGGCCGTCAACACAGCGCCCCGTTCCACCACCTGGACCTATGTCGATGGCGAGTGGCTGACCGGAAATCCGCCGCTGATCGGCCCGACCTCGCATGCCATGTGGCTCGGCTCCACCGTCTTCGACGGCGCCCGCTGGTTTGATGGCATCGCGCCCGATCTCGACCAGCACTGCCAGCGCATCAACCGCTCGGCCGTCAACATGGGCCTCAAGCCGACCAAGACGCCCGAGGAAATCGAGGCGCTCGCCTGGGAAGGCATCAAGAAGTTCGACGGCAAGACGCCGATCTATATCAAGCCGATGTACTGGGCCGAGCACGGCGCGCCCTTCAGCGTCGTCACCGCCGATCCCGAATCGACCCGTTTCGTGCTCTGCCTCTTCGAAGCGCCGATGGGCGGCCATGGCGGCTCGTCGATCACCGTCTCGCCCTTCCGCCGCCCGACGCCGGAGACGGCGATGACCGAGGCCAAGGCTGGCTCGCTCTACCCGAATTCCGGCCGCGCCATCGCCGAAGCCCGCTCGCGCGGCTTCGACAACGCGCTGATGCGCGACACAAACGGCAATGTCGTCGAGACGGCTTCCTCGAACGTCTTCATGGTCAAGGATGGCGTGGTCTTCACCCCGGTCGCTAACCGCACCTTCCTCGCCGGCATCACCCGCGCCCGCGTCATCGGCCTGCTCCGCCAGGCGGGTTTCGACGTCCGCGAGGCAACGCTCTCGGTCGAAGACTTCATGAATGCCGACGAGATATTCACCTCGGGCAACTACTCGAAGGTCGTCGGTGTCGTCAGGCTCGATGGCCGCGATTTCCAGGAAGGCCCGGTCACGCGCAAGGCGCTGGAGCTGTATATGAACTGGGCCTATGGGCGGACGGCGAGCGGGGAGTAAGCCCGCTCCACCCTCAACGGCGCTCTGTCACACCGTCAGCATCCGTGCACGCTCGTCCTGCGTGATTCCATAATCCTTGCAGGGCAGGCCGTCCGACACCTCGTCGCTCAGAAACGTCATCCCGAGTTTTTCGGCCACCTTGATCGATGCATCGTTGCCCGCAAAGATGTTAGCGACGATGCGTGGCAGATTCAGCGTTTCGAAGCCATGGTCGAGCACGGGGCGGGCGGCCTCCGTCGCGTAGCCCTGGCCCCAGGCGTGGCGGTTCAGCCGCCAGCCGATTTCGATGTCGGGGCCGATCGTGTCGTAGGGGATCAGCATCACCCAGCCGAGAAACTGCTTGGGCGCGGTCTTGGCAAAGATCGACCAGTAGCCGAGGCCTTCGCCGAAATCGCTTTCCATGCGGTTGATGACGAAGCGCCGGTGCGCCTCCGGATCGGCCCAGGGGCCGGGAATATAGCGCGTCACCTCGGGGTCGCGGTCCATCGCCATACAGTCATCGAGATCGGCCAGCGTCCGCGGACGCAAAATGAGACGGTCGGTGACGAATATCTGCTGCAAGCGCTTCTCCCTGTCGCTCGGTACTCTCACGTAAACGCAATCATAGCGGCAGAAGTTGCGAGGGCTAGGGCCAATCGACACTCACGATCGGCGATAGTCTTAATTGGGTTGTTGCGAGGCGCGCTACTAGTGAGCATCGAAAGCAATGGGTGGCGCGAACAGTCCCCCGCCAAACGACCCCCTCGTCCGGTCGGTCTCGACGAAGAACACCATGACATCGTTGGCATCGACGCCTGCTTCCGCGAGTTTCTCAACCAAGTCCCCCACCAGCTTCTTTTTTCTGGAGATCTGCGTTCCCGTCGACAGGAGAACCTCGATCAACAGCAGCTGATTGGTGCGTGGTTTGGGCAGATCTGGATAATGTGGATCGACTCTCAAATCACCAGGGTCGAGAGCAAGAAAGCGCTGAAAGAAATCGTCTTCCGGATACCCGGCGGCGATGGACGCGGCATGGATGGCTCTGGAAAGCCGATCTTTCTCATGGGCTGACCGGCTTGATTTCATTGTGACGGTGAAAATAGGCATTGGAGCTATTCCTCGATATCTGGCGCGCTTCAACGAGCTGTCTGTCAAATATCGGCGAACGTGACCGGTCAGAAAACCAGCAAATATCGAAGCGTCAGTTCCATGATTCGGGATGGTTTGGTCAGGGGGGGCGATCCCGGCGAGGGAAATTCCGGATCAAGAAATACACGCCAAAAGCGAGGGCAGCACACCTTTTGCTTCTAGTGCAGCTCTTGGTCTTTTGGCTTTACAATCCACGTGAAGACCGCACCAGCGGCAAGCAGGACACAGGTTCCCAGGAACACCGAAGGCATGCCGATATGGCCGCCGACGAAACCGCCGAGCACCGGCCCGGCCACCTGGCCGACATATTGCGATGAGACCGAGAGGCCGAGAATGCTGCCTGCCGCGCTGTCGGGCACGCTGTGGCGGATCACCGCCGAGATGCAGGGTAGCAGCCCGCCGAGCGCGATCCCCATCAGGAATCGCAGGATGATCAGCTGCCAGGCGCTGGTGACGAATGCCTGCGGGATCAGCAGAACCGCGGCCACCGCCAGCGCGCCTGCAATCACAGGCCAGTGGCCGATGCGGTCGGCAAGCTTTCCGAGCCGCGAGGCAGAGAGAATGCTGCCGAGCGCCGCTGCCGACATGACCACACCGGCGATCATCGTCACGCTTGCCTGATCCGTGACGACATCGGCGACATAGACGGTGATGATCGGCTCGATCGACATGTTGGCGAGCATCAGCAGCATGCCGGTCAAAAGCATGGCGATGACAGGCCCCTTGTCCGGGATCGAGCGCCAGCCGCCGCTGGCCTTGGCGGCCTGCTTTCGGGCGGGAGACTTTTCCTCCTTGATCAGAAAAGCGGTGCCGAGGAACGCCAGGAAGATGAAGGCGCCAGCGGCCAGAAACGTGCCGCGGATGCCGATCAGCGGCGGCAGCGCCCCGCCGATCAGTGGGCCGACGAGATTGCCGGCCATGATGCCGGATGACAGCATGCCGAGCGCCCAGGCCGAACGGTCCTTCGGCGTCTGCGTCGCCACCAGCACCATCGAACCGGAGGAATAGCCGCCGGCCAGGCCGACGAACAGCCTGAGCGCCACCAGCTGCCAGACGTCTCCCGCCATGCCCATCAGCGAAATGGCGATCGTCATGCCAAGGCTGGCGCGCACCAGCATCAGCTTGCGCCCATAGATATCGCCGAGCCTGCCCCACAGCGGCGCCACGAAAGCGGCGGCAAAGAAGGTCGCGCCATAGGCAATACCCGACCATTGGACGATCGCCGCATGATCGCGGACGCCAAGCTCCTCGACATAGAGCGGCAGGAAGGGAAGCAGCAGCGTCATCGCCACGATCGTCGTGAACGAGCCGATCAGCGAGACGGCGAGGTTGCGTTTCCAGTAAACGGACCCGGCCGCGGCGTCGGCTGCGTTCATCGGGGTGTCGGCCATATCAGGGGTTCTCTATGCGTCTTCGGGAGCCTTGGGGAGCGGGCAGCCTACGCCTGGCTTATCCCGGTGCCAAGGACGGATAGCGCCCGAACCGTCGGCTCATTTGCGGCTTTCAGTGGTTTCCGGTATGACTGATTGCAAATCGCAATCGGAAAAGAGGAGGAGGTTTGCGATGAGTGTGACGGACGATCGAGAGCAGATGATCCGCGCCCTGTTCGCCGCCTATCTCGAAGGCCGCAAGGATATCGTCAGCGCAATGCTGTCGGATGATTTCACCTTTTCCAGCCCGCGAGACGACCACATCGGCCGTGAGGCCTATTTCGACCGCTGCTGGCCAGAGCCGCCACCCTTCCGCAGTATCGAGATCGAGTACCTCACCATCTCCGGCGACGAAGCCGCCATCCGCTATCGCGCCGTCAAAAACGACGGCTCCGCCTTCCGCAACATGGAAAGCTTCCGCTTCAAGGGCGGGAAGATCGTCTCGGTCGATGTTTATTTCGGGCGTGAGGCCAATGATCGATGACGACGAATGCTGCGATCGCCGGCCGCTTTTCAGATCTTGCCTGGGGACAATTCACGGCGGCCAGGACCGGTTCCGAAAGCGCCAGGGCCGCCGTGCCATCCTCATCCTGTCCATTAACGGGAAAAATACGTGGGTTTAACCATGTTGCTTAGCCTTTGATTCATCCTCCCAGAGCAGTTTGCGGCCGGGGTGGCTGGGAACCAACCTCGAAGGATCGGAAGCTATGACCTATGCACTTGTGCTCTTCTCGGCCGTGACGGCGATCGTGGTGTCGATTTCGGCGATCGGCACGGCGCCGGCGCCAAACAGCAAGTGGCCGGAAATCCACCCGGAAAAGACCTCCAGACTGGTGCAGGCGCACCGGCCCTGATCCGCCACATTTTGCATGAACGGCGGGTTCATCGCCGGTTCAGGGCAGGGGGCTAAATCTCTCGCCTGGCTGGATTTTTGGAGAACCGCGATGAAGATCATCACGCTGGCAGCAGCGCTCGTTATCGGAGGCCTTTCGGCACTGTCAGCCGAAGCGATGCCGGTTGCGCCGCTTGCCGTGGACAACGCCGCCGCATCCGATGTGACCAAGGTGGATTACGCCTGCGGCCGCGGCTGGCACATGACCCGCTGGGGCGAATGCCGCCGCAACGACTATCGCCGCTATGCACCGCCGGTCCGCTACTGGCACCGTCCTCCGCCACCGCGCTGGGGCTGGGGCGGCGGCTGGGAACGCCCGCGTCCCTATTACCGCGACCGTGATCGCGGCTGGGATGGCGGCGGCCGTTACGACCGCTACTGAGCGATAGTAAAGCGAATAGCAAACCGGGGCAGAGGCCCCGGTTTTTTGTTTTCGTAGCTCAGCGACGCTTCGGCGATTGATCTCTGTTGATGACAACCGGCGTTTGGTGTATCTCATGAATGAGGTACGTACATCATTTCGGGCATCAACTGGAACGTGGGGAGGCAGGACAGTGGAAGCATTCAATCCAAAGCCGGAATTTGCCATCAGAGACGAGGAGGCACTTCGGGGCCTGTTCGAGCCGACCCATGCTCTCGCCATACAGAAGTGCCAGAACACGCTGGGCAGGCACGCGCAGGAATTTATCCGCCGCTCGCCGTTCCTCTGCATCGGCACACAGAGTTCGAATGGCAGCGCCGATGTCAGCCCGCGCGGCGACCCTGCCGGTTTCGTCAAGATCCTGGATGAGCGCACCTTGGCGATACCGGACCGTCCGGGCAACAATCGCCTCGATACGCTGGTCAACATTCTGGCCAATCCAAATGTCGGATTGCTGTTCATCATCCCGGGGTTTGACGACACTTTGCGGGTGAACGGGACTGCCACTCTGGCGCGGGACCCCGGCCTGCTCGAGAGCATGCGCGTCAACGATCGTGCGCCGAAACTCGCAATCGTGGTCACCGTCAGCGAAGCCTTCATGCATTGCGCAAAGGCGTTCCGGCGATCCCATCTGTGGAACCCTGAAAACTTCCAGGACCGCAGCGGAATGCCGTCGCTGGTGAAGATCATTCTGGACGAAACGACCGGGGCTCCTGCCGACGCATCGGCAATGCGCAAGATCGATGACGATCTCGAAGCCGACTACAAGAGGACGCTCTACTAGCGCCGGGATATTCCGGCGGGCCGCGGCCTCGACGTCACTTCACCTTCGCGGCCGCCGCGCTGACCTTTTCAGGTGTTGTCACCAGCGCGAATTCCTTCATCTCGGCGGGCTTCAGGTAATAGAGCCGGTCCGGCGGGGTTTCCATCGCGTGGATCCAGAGGCCGGGCTTGATGCCCATGGCGTCGAGATGGCGGGTGACATCGGCGGTGGTGCGCTGTGCATCCGACATGGCGCGCTCGGGCGACAGCTTTTCTTTCGTGCCGTTGAAGACCTGATGCACGCCGATCACCGCGCCGTCATCGGCGCTGCGGCTGACGCCACCGGAAAGAATGATCGGGCAGGAAGAGGCGCAGAGCGCGCCTTTCGCCACCGTGGTGCCGATCTTCCTTTCCCGGATCAGTTTCGACATGGCGAGCGCATCGCCGACCGCGCCGCCTGGCGAATCCAGCGATACCGTCTTCACATATTCGCCGCGCGCCTCGATCTCCTTCTGGAAACGGCCGGCGGCGCCGTATTCGATCGCGCCGCGCGCCAGCAGAATGCCGCCTGGTTGAAGCTCGAATGTCATCGGCTGCTTCAGCAGCTCGGCGCTGGTGGTGATCTCGGCAGGCGGGTTTTCAGGCTCGCCATCGGTCAGCGCTGGCGGCAGAACGGGCATGCTGTCGGGCGTGGCCGGATCGAAGACCGGCAGCTTGGCATTGGCGATGCTGAGATCGCGGAAATCGATCACCAGAAAGGCGACGGCGGCGGCGATCAGCGCATGCAGCACCAGCCGCGGCAGCGTCGAGTCATCGACTTGCAGCAATCGTCGCTTCAGATGCTCGCCTGCCGCTTCGATCTTCATGTCTGCGGTCCCTTGCGCGGCGGCTTACCGGGCAAATCGAGGCTGGTGACGTTGGAGGGTTCGGGCTCATGTTCCCCGGCGGCCTGCACCTCGGACGCCGCTTCGGCATGCCCATCCGCCTTCGCCGCGGCCTTGGCGTCCGCCCGGGCAACGACCGCCTCGATATCGATGCCGCGCGCCTGCAGTGCCCGCTGCACCTCAATTGCCTCAAGAAGCTCGGCGGCGGTGATCCGCTCGGCGAAAGGCATGCTCTGCTCCTGCCGCCGCAGGGCACCGTGGGCGACCGACAGCATCAGCACCAGCACGCCGGGCAGAAGGTCGATCGAGATTGCGCCCGCCCAACTGGGGATGAAGTCCGAGGCGTAGCGCAGCACCGCCTCGGCCGAAGACAGCGGCACGAAGCGCCGCTCGCCAACAGGTTCGCGCGCCAGAATCTGGTCGGCTGCCTGCGACAGCACTTTCGATTGCGCCGCGACCGAGGAGCGGATCGTCTCCATCACCTGGTCCTGCCGGTTGGCGAGATCGACCTCGCGGCCATCGGCGACAGGGGCGATGAAGCCGAGCGACAGATCTTCGGCGGCACGCTTGACTGATGGCGCGATCGAGGTCTGCTCCAGGGAGGTGATGACGCCGGTCAGCGTCACGACCTCGGCTGCGAACTGGTCGGCGCGCTGGTCGATGGCACCCGGCGCCGAAACCAGCGTGCGCATCGTTTCCAGATGCTTGCGCCCGTCATCGAAAAGGGTGGTGACGCGTTCACGCGAGGCATTGATGTTGTTCTGCAGCTCGGTCAGCTGCGAGGCCATCTGCGACAGCAGCTGTACGACGCTGCCCGCACCCGTGGTGCCGGTCAGCGCGCCGGTCTCGCGCTCCTGGTCGGCAAGCCGCTGGAAGCGTTCCTGCGTGCGCTGGATATCGGGTAGCAGGCTTTGTGCTGCCAGCGCATTCTGGTGCGCCCGGTCGAGATCGCCGGTGTAGTCCTCCAGCGTTTCGGCCAGATGCTGTTCGAGCGCTGCCGAGCCTGCAAGCGCCGCCGCGTTCAGCCAGCTCGCCATGGCGATGATCATCGCGCAGCCGAGCGCCATGATGCAGAGCAGGGCGGTGCGCGCCGCCACCGTCGTCACATGTGGGTAGAAGCGGGCGAGATAGGTCCAGAAGGCATAGATCGCCACCGAAACCGCCGCCGAATAGATCAGCGCCGCAAAGAAGGTGGAGGTCGGCGAGCCGTCGAGCAGGCTTCGCACGCCGAGATAGGTATAGACGCCGGATGCGAGCGCCAGGACCGCCAGCGCAAAGCGCGTCATCGTTTCCACGGCTTCGATGCCGTCGTGCAGGCGGTGAGATGCGCCAAGCGCCATGATATTCCTCCGGCTGGTATCCTCTTAAGAAACCCTTAAAATCCCGGCGAAAACAAGGCCTTCAAAATGAGCGTACAGCCTTACTCCGCAGGCGGTACGCGCATCGGCTCGCCGGTCGTATCGCGCTCGCCGCCAAACCCGTCGGCAGAGCCGCGCAGCGACTTCTCCGAAATGTCGATCAGCGGCGAGAAGGTGGCTGCCGGCATGCGCACATCCTCGGGCTCGTCGAACGCAGCAGGCGAAGACCTGTCGCCGCGGGCGACCTCCAGCTGGCCGTTCAGGATGGCGCGTTCGGCACGAAGCTGGCGGATCTCGGATTTGGCGATCTCCAGGCTAGTGCGCAGCTGGCCGATTTCGTGGCGGTCGCTGTCCATGCGGGTGTCGAGATCGCGCCGCATGGCGTCGGCTTCCCGGTCGCGGCGCGTGCGCAGGCTTTCCGCCTCGCGCAGTTTCACCGTCAGTTCGTTATTATAGGCGGAAAGCTCGCGGCGGGCGGTCTCGCTCTCGGTGCCGCTCATGCGGGCGCGGCGCAGCTCTTCCTCGACGCGCTCGGCGCGCGAGATGGTGGCCGCGAGCTCGGATTTCAGCCGCTTCATCTCGCCGCGTGCCGATTGCAGCTCCTCGTCGGTCATCTTGTTGCGGCCATTGGCGGTGATCAAAAGCTTCTCGACCAGCTCGGCCTTGGAGCTGACGGCGTCGCTCTTGGTCGTCAGGTGGGCAATCTCGAGCGCCGAAGAGGTGGTGACCGTATGCAGCTCGACCTCGGCGCGCTTGTGGCGCTCCTCGACCAGCGACAATTCCTGCTTCAGGCTGGCGACGGCCGTCTGCAGGTTGGAAACCAGGGCTTCCTGCGCCATCAGATTGCTCTTCAGGTGACCGCGCTCTTCCGTCAGCCGGGCGATGTCGCGGGCCTGCACGGCGCTTTCGCGGCGCGACGTTTCGGTCAGCAACTGGTGTGCCGTCGTTTCCAGATCGAGCTTTTCACGCGTGGCGGACAGTTCGCGGCTGCGGCTGTCGAGCTCCTGCTGCGCGCGCTTCAGAAGCATCGAGGCTTCGTCGAACTGCATGATCCGTCCGGCAAGCTCGCGCTCGGCGTCGAGCAGCCGCGTCTCGATGATCGAAAATTCCTCGCAGGTGATGCCATGCACGTTCTGCAGCTTGGTCAGCTCTTCGCGCACCGCTTCGATCTCGATGCGGAACTGGCCGTTTGCGGTGCGGATGTCCTTGTTCTCGGCGGCAAGCCGCGCATTGTCCTCGTCGGCCTTGCGTCTCGCGCCGCTCTCGTAGTCGAGCAGCGAGCTTATGCGGGCACATTCGGCCTGCAGCCGTCCGGTCTCGGAAAGCGAATGGTCATGGGCGCCGAGAAGTGTGGTCACGCGGTCCTGCAATGCGGAAAGCCCGGCTATCAGCTCCTTGGAATTGCGCTGGTTTTCCTCAAGCACAGATCCGAAGGCCTGGAACTCGTTGATCTCGGGCATCTGGTAGGACTGCGGCGCCGTTGCCTGGGACGTCATCGGCTGTTCGGTGATGGAGGCCGGCCGGTAGGCCTGGCTGTTCGTGCGGATATCCGTCTTGCCCGGCTCGTCGCCCCGGCGGAAAAAACTCATGACCATCACTCGCGCCCCAAAAGATCGATGTCAAAATGCAGTTTCGAATTATCAATTCACGCTAATTAAGTTCGTCCTATCAAAGGTTGTTCTAACGATCTTTGCCCGGATAACTTGTGGCGCATCTAGGACCGCAAACCCGCCGCCTGTCAAAGCACCGTTCGATGAAATCAACAGTTTTTTAAGATTTGGACGGGCAGCGAGCGCTGCTTATTCTTCCGGCAGCAGGTTCAGCTTGTCGGTCTGCAGCTCGCTGCCGATCTCGGCGGCCTTCGACTGCTTGTCATAGACGCAGATATGGGTGACGAAGCCGTTGGCGCCCTTCGGCCGGCCGGTCACCAGCGCCAGTCCGTAATGTTCGCTGCCGAAGGGATCGACGACGGCGCGTGCCTCGTCGATCGAGACGGTGGCGGCCGCCTTGCACTTGGCTTCGACATCGGCGGCAAAATCCTTCCAGGCGTCGTCGGAGGAGGCGAGAGCGCTGCCGGCGCACAGCGGCAGCAAAAGGGAGACGGAAAGGCGGATTTTATTCCTCTGCATCAGGGGCCTCGTTCGGTTCGCTGTGGCGTATCGTTCGGGTTTGGCTGTGCATCATCGGTGATTTTACCCCTCAAAGCCAAGCCCGCAATCAAGGCAATTTTTCCTCTGAGGCTGCCTTTTTTGATGTTTCCGCCGTTGCCACTGGCAGGTTCCGCTCCTATGTTCCGCCTCACCTGCCGATCACGCAACCCATTGCCAAGAGGAGACTTACCATGGCTTTTGAATTGCCCGCACTCCCGTACGACTACGAAGCGCTTTCGCCTTTCATGTCGAAGGAAACGCTGGAGTACCACCACGACAAGCACCACAAGGCTTATGTCGACAACGGCAACAAGCTCGCGGCTGAAGCAGGTCTGGCCGATCTCTCGCTCGAAGAAATCGTTAAGAAGTCTTTCGGCACCAATGCCGGCCTCTTCAACAATGCTGCCCAGCATTACAACCACGTCCATTTCTGGAAGTGGATGAAGAAGGGCGGCGGCGGCAACAAGCTGCCGGGCAAGCTCGAAGCGGCCTTCAACTCCGATCTCGGCGGCTACGACAAGTTCAAGGCCGATTTCGCCAATGCGGGCGCCACGCAGTTCGGCTCCGGCTGGGCCTGGGTTTCCGTCAAGAACGGCAAGCTCGAAATCTCCAAGACCCCGAACGGCGAAAACCCGCTCGTCCACGGCGCCACCCCGATCCTCGGCGTCGACGTCTGGGAACACTCCTATTACATCGACTACCGTAACGCCCGCCCGAAGTATCTCGAAGCCTTCGTCGACAGCCTGATCAACTGGGACTACGTCCTGGAGCGCTACGAAGAAGCCACGAAGTAATCGGTTCGAAGCGAACGGATTTGAAGGCACCCGGTGCGAAAGCGCCGGGTGTTTTTGTTTGCGCAGGGTGCGCCCGCCACGGAGTAATGTCAGCGCTCCGGACAGGATTTTCTGTTTCCGCGCCCGCGAACATGCTGGAGCCGCTTGCAATTTTCCGCGAATAGGCTGCTAGCTAGGGTTTCAACAGGAGGAGCAAATTATGGCCAAGGGTCAGGTTCGCAGCAACAAAGAGACACGCAAGCCGAAGAAGGACAAAGTGGCAGCCAAGGCCCCTCCCGCTCTCGGCTCGCAGGTGAAGTCGAGCGAAAGCGACGTCAAGAAGAAGTAATTGGCGCAGAGTGACGCCAATCATCATCGCTGCCGTCGCTGACGGCGGCGGTGATCGCGTGTGCCAAGCCGCGCGCCGCAGAGCATTGCGATCTCCGCGAAAGAACCGGCATTTTTAACAGCACCAACGATGGAGCGGCGGGTGATTGTCACGCCCGGCCCGCGACTCACACGCAGCAATTCCTTTACATTTCGTCCTACCGGCACGACGGAGGGTCTTCTGGTGCTTCCCGCTGCCCGGCATCCGGACCTTTTTTGGTATTTGGTTAAATGACCGCCCGGCGCGATGCGCCATTTCGAAACTGATTAAAGTTTTTAATCATGTTCTGAATGAGGCTGCGCTGCCTCAGGTTGCAATGGTTTCTAGCGCATAAATTGCGCTAAAAAAGCAACTTTTTGTAAAGTTCGCACTGAATTGCAACCATATTGACAGGTGCTTTCCGGCTTGCTCGAAAGCTGTCCGGCCGCCCGTTTTGCGCGGCGGCATGCACAGTATTTTCTTTTTAAGCAATTGAAAAAGCAGGGTGAGCTTTTAACAATGATGACGAACATCACATACCGGTCAAACGCCGGATCCATGGCGCGGCGCCTCCTGGAAACCTCGGCGCTGACGCTGGTCTTCTCCGCCGGATTGCTCGCTGCCGGAATGGGCGCGGCACGCGCGGGCGCAATCGATAACGAGGCAATCAAGATCATCGGAAGTACCGACCAGTCTTCAAGCGCCGGCATTAGCGGCGATGGAAAAGTCGTTGTAGGTACGCTTACGGGGATGTCTCAAACCTATGGTTTTCGCTGGGACGTAGACGGTGGATGGAACGCTCTAGACGCTCTAGCGACAACACCGGTGGTTCCCAACACAACGGCTCGTGCCGTCAACGATGACGGTTCGGTGATCGCGGGCAGTTCTACCGACAGTGCGGGGTACATGCGTGCCGTGCGCTGGACCAACGGTGTCATTGAACAGCTTTATACCCCCGTTAGTCCTGAAGCCGCCGCAACTGGTGTCAGTGGCAACGGCTCCATTGTCGTCGGCTATTTCAACAATGGAGGCAGCGGGTTCGGTGTCCGTTGGGAGGAGGGCGGTACGTTGTTTCTCCTAGGGCAGGATCCCATTGAAACGACCAGAGCCAATGGCATAAGCCGTGACGGAACGGTTATTGTCGGAGAAGCCGGCGACGGTTTCTCTTATAGATATGCCGTAAGATGGACGGACGGAGGCCGGGTAGCTAACGATCTTGGCGATTTCCCTGGGCTCGGGCTTTGGTCCACTGCATCCGCTGCCAGCAATGATGGCTCTGTCATCGTCGGCTCCTTCCAGCCCCTTCAGGACACTACCCACGCGTTCCGCTGGACTGAAGCCCAGGGCGTGGTGGATATTGATGGCTTTGACAGCCATTATTCCGTCGCCAATGCTGTCAGCGGCGACGGATCGGTGATCGTCGGTCAGGTCGACTTGGGGCAGGACGATTACCACGCATTCCGCTGGGCTGATGGCACATCGAAGACCGTTGTGCAGTGGCTGAGAGATAATGGTGTCAGCATCGGCAACGATCCCACGAGAACGGCGACCGGCGTTTCCGAAGATGGCAAGATCATCGTCGGCGATACGCAGAACGGCGGCACGTACATCGCCCGCGTGGTTACTCCGGACACTGGCGACGGCGATACTCCGAACACAGGCGATGGCGACACGCCCGGCCCCACCTCCGGCATCATCGACGTGCAGCAGTATAGCACCACCCTCGTCGCCAAGCCCTCTGCCCAAGTCGGTCTCGGCTATGCCAACACCGTTCTCCAGGGTGCGCATGGCGAGCCGATGCGCGATCTGCTCGGCCTCGGCCAGCGTTCCGTCGCCTTCACCTCCGACATCGGCTATGACGACAGCCGCGTTTCGAACGGCGGCGTCGGCATCGGCGATGTGACCTTCGGTTACGGTCTTGCGGAAGGCGTTACCGCCCGCTTTGCCGGCGGCGGTCTCTACACCAAGCAGGATATCGAGACCGGCGGCGATTTCCATCAGGCGGCCTTCTACATGTCGCCTGAAGCCACCATCGCGCTCGGCAGCAGCAACGTCTATGCGACGATCGGCGGCTACTATTCGACTGGCCGGATGAACATTCACCGCGGCTATATGAATGGCGCGGCGATGGACTTCTCGCATGGTGAAACCGATGTCGATACCTACGGCGCCAAGATCCGCTTCGACTGGCTGAACGCGGCAACGATCGCAGGCACCAAGCTGACGCCCTATGCCAGCCTGACCTACGCTCACTCGCATATGGACGGCTACACGGAAGAGGGCGGCTCCTTCCCGTCGGCCTTCGATTCCGTCAACGACCATTCGACGGTTGCCCGTATCGGCGTCGATTTCATTCATGACGTGACGGACACCGTCCGCCTGACGGCCCGCGCCGAAGCCGACTACCGCTTCGAGAAGACCACGGCCGGCACCAGCGGCCAGATCGTCGGCCTCTCGGCCTTCGAATTCGACGGCGAAGACGTCAAGCAGCTCTGGCTGCGCGGCGCCATCGGCACCGAGTTCGACGTCGCAGGCGGCACCGCCTCCCTCGGCATCAACGTTACCACCGAAGGCGACGACCCGAACGTCTGGCTGCGCTCCGGCTGGAACGTCAAGTTCTGATCCGCGCCGCGATAGTCCTGAACAAGACACACCCGGCGTCATCGGCGCCGGGTGTTTTCGTTTGGACGCTGATGGGTGCGATATGCCGGGAAAGCCGTGAAATGCGCACTGCCGAAATGGCGCGCCGCCGCTTTCTGTCGCATTCTGCGCGGGGATGACTTTTCGCGCAAAAGCTCTAGGTTTGCAGCTGATGTAAAACGAGAGCGGTCGTGTTCGATACTGTTGAATCCTCTGTAGAAGCCATCCAGTCCATTGACGCAGTTCCGAGCATTCTCAATGTCGTATGCATGACAACGGGGATGGGCTTTGCGGCGGTGGCCCGTGTCACCGAAGAGCGCTGGATAGCCTGCAGCGTGAAGGACAATGTTGCGTTCGGGCTGAAGCCCGGCGGCGAGCTCAAGCTCGAAACGACGATTTGCCACGAGATACGCCAGCACCGGCAGGCCGTCGTGATCGACAATGTCGCCGAAGACCCGCTCTATGCCAGCCACCACACGCCGGCGATGTATGGTCTGCAGAGCTATATCTCCATCCCCATCGTCTTGCCGAATGGCCGCTTTTTCGGGACACTCTGCGCGATCGATCCGAAGCCGAACAAGCTCAATACGCCTGCCGTCATCGGCATGTTCACACTGTTTGCACAGATGATTGCCTTTCACCTCGATGCGCTAGAGCGGCTTGAACGGTCTGCGTCGGAGCTCGCGGATCAGCAGCAGGATACGACGCTGAGGGAGCAGTTCATTGCCGTGCTCGGTCACGATCTGCGAAACCCGCTGGCATCGATCGATGCGGGCGTCAGAAGGCTCGGCAAGACGGCGACCGACGAAAGTTCCGCACATATCGTGGAGCTGGTGCAAGGCAGCATTCGCCGCATGTCGGCGCTGATCGACAATGTGCTCGATTTTGCCCGGGGCCGTCTGGGCGACGGCGTTCCTGTCCGGCCGATGGAAAAGGTAGCGTTGAAGCCCGTTCTGGCGCAGGTGCTCAACGAAATCGTCTCCACTTTTCCCGATCGCAAGATCGATGCGGTCCTCCCCGACGTCGTCACGAAATGCGATCCGGGCCGGATCGGGCAGCTTCTGTCCAATCTGCTCGCCAATGCCATCACTCACGGCGACGGCGATGGCTCCATCACCGTTCGTGGCGCGGTGACAGGCAATATGCTGGAACTCAGCGTGTACAATCCCGGCAACGAAATTCCCGAGGAGACGCGCGCGCATCTCTTCAAGCCCTTCGTCCGCGCTTCCGCGATGCCGAACCAGGAGGGGCTGGGCCTCGGCCTCTATATCGCATCCGAGATTGCCAAATCGCATGATGGCACGCTGACGGTCGATTCCTCGCCTGCCGAAACGCGCTTCACCTTCCGCATGCCAGTGCGCTGAGCGTTGCCGCCGATCCGGATCGTTCCCGGCCGCCGGACCATTTTTGGGCACAAGCCCGAAAGCGGCGCCTTGGCGCTGGTCATTCCAAATTGCGTTAATGCTAAAGCGTTATGGCTTGTTGCCCCAATTTCCAAAGAGGACACTACCCATGAAAATCTTGCTTGCAGGCGTCGTTCTGGCCGCATTGCTGCCCGGCATCAGCCAGGCCAAGACGCTTGAATTTCCAAGCGACGCGCCGATCGCCGAAATTGCCATCCCCGACGCCTGGAACCCTGAAGAAACCGATACCGGCATCCAGGCGACCTCGGCAGACTCCGCCATCTACCTCTCGATCGACATTGCCGACGAGAAGACGACCGACAAGGTCATCGACGATGCCGTCGCCTTCCTTGAAAAGAACGGCGTCAAGATCGACGGTTCGAC
The DNA here is from genome assembly GCF_056396985.1 of Rhizobium sp. 05N430. Classification (NCBI taxonomy): domain Bacteria; kingdom Pseudomonadati; phylum Pseudomonadota; class Alphaproteobacteria; order Hyphomicrobiales; family Rhizobiaceae; genus Rhizobium; species Rhizobium sp. 05N430. The sequence goes on from NZ_JBFTMO010000013.1 coordinate 64,261, forward strand.
CCAGAAGAAGTCCGATGAGCAGATCAACGGCATGGACATGACCAATTTCGACTGGACCGGCAAGGACGACGACGGCGCCGTTAATGTCGGCCTGTCGCTGCTCTCGCCGAAAGCCGGAAAGCTGCTGGTCATCACGTACTGGGGTTCCCAGGGCACCCAGGAAGCGCATGCTTCCGAACTGCAGGGTATTATCAGCTCGCTGAAGGCTGCTGAGTAAGTGCGACGGGCGGATGCTTCTTTCCCGGAGCATCCGCCTGTTAGATGAAATCAGGCAACCGCCTGAAACGGCATCGCTTTGATCTCTGTGACATCCCGCTTCGGCGGCGTGCCGAAGGTGCGGGCATATTCGCGGCTGAACTGTGAGGCGCTTTCATAGCCCACTTCGTAGGCCGCCGTCGCAACGCTGGCGCCATCCGCCACCATCAGCCGCCGCGCTTCGAGCAGGCGCAGGTTCTTCTGGTATTGCAGCGGCGTCATCGCCGTCATCTCCTTGAAATGCTGGTGGAAGGAGGAAGGGCTCATGCGGGCTGCTGCCGCCAGCTGCTCGATGCGCATGGGCGCTGTGAAATTGTCGCGCAAAAGGTTGATCGCATCGGTCATCCGCCTTGCGTGGCTGCCGGGCAGCGCCAGCTTGCAGACTTCGCGGCCGTTCGGCCCTGTCAGCAGCCAGTAGCAGATCTCGCGCATGATCGCCGGATAGAGCACCGGGATCGCCTTCGGCGTCTCCGTCAGCCGCACGAGGCGCAACACGCAATCGGCCAGCACACCGTCGAAATCCTGCACGAAGACACCGGCAGCGCCTTCGCCGGCCGGGCGCGGCGGCTCTTCCATCGCCTCCATCACCTCGCGCAGGATCGCCACATCGAAATCGATGTTGAGGCCGATATAGGGCGCCTCTTTGCTCGCCTCAGTGATCTGCCCCAGCGCCGGCACCTCGAAGGTCACCACCAGCGACTGCATCTCGTGGTAATCGAACACCCGGTCGCCGACCATGATCTGCTTGGCGCCCTGCACGACGACACAGATCGTCGGCCGGTAGATCATGTGGCGCGGCATGACAGGCTGGCTGACGCGCGAGACGGAAAGGGCAGGGACCGGCGTCTGGAAGCGCCCTTCGGCATCGCCCGCGAGCCGGTCGATATAATCGAGGATGGCATGTCTCAATGGTGTCAGCATGGAAAGAAACTCCTTGCCTGAAGGTATGCGCCACAGAGGCGCCGCCCGCAACTGGCTTGGAGGAATAGGCAAGAAATTCGAGAGTTCCGGCATCAACAGAAGGCCGTTTCGGGCCTACCGTCTGAGCATCCCATCCAACAGAGGAATGCGAAGATGCCTAGCGAAACTCAAACAAATTCAAAGCACAAGATCGCAATCGTCACCGGCGGCAGCCGCGGTCTCGGCCGCAATACCATCGTCAACCTCGCAAGGCGCGGCGTCGATGTGATCTTCACCTACCGTGCAAATCGGGCAGAAGCCGATGCTGCCGTTGCCGAGATCGAAGGGCTGGGCGCCAGGGCTTTCGCCTTCCAGCTCGACACCGGCCGCATAAGCGATTTCGATGCCTTCGTCGAACAGGTGAAGGAGGTGCTGCAGACGCTTGGAACCGATCGTTTCGACTACCTGGTCAACAATGCCGGCAACAGCTACCACGCGCCGATATCAGAGACGACGGAGGAGGCCTTCGATGAGCTCGTCAATATCCACTTCAAGGGCGTCTATTTCCTGACGCAGAAGCTGCTGCCGCTGATGAATGACGGCGGCCGCATCATCAATATCTCCAGCGGCCTTGCCCGCTTCACCGTGCCCGGCATTTCCGCCTATGCCTCGGCGAAGGGCGCCATCGAGGTCTTCACCCGCTATCTCGCCAAGGAACTCGGCCCCCGCCGCATCACCGCCAACACGGTCGCTCCGGGCGCCGTCCAGACCGATTTCAGCGGCGGCGTCGTCCGCGACAACCCGGCCTATAACAAGATGGTTTCCGATACGACGGCGCTCGGCCGCCCGGGCCTGCCCGACGATCTCGGCCCGATGATCGCCTCGCTGCTCTCCGACGACAATCGCTGGGTCAACGGCCAGCGCATCGAAGTCTCCGGCGGCGCAAATCTCTAATTCATGAAGGCGCGTGGCTGTGGCCAGCCACTCAGCCGCGCGCCGCCCACAGCAGTCCGCGCCGCAGGATCTCGCGCATATGTGCGTGGTCGTATTCGGCCGCGACATGGCCGAGGGCCGAATAGAAGACGCGGCCCTGTCCGAAATACCGCTTGAAGACGACGGGCATCACCACATTGCGCGCCGCCTCGTCATGTTCGCCGCTGAAGGTCGTCGTCGCCAGCACTTCGACGGTCGGGTCGTAGTGAAGGTAATATTGCTCAGAGCGATAGTCGAAGTCGGGAATGCCCTCTACGACGGGATCGTTCTGTCTGGTGATGTTGACGCGGAAATCGATGATGTTTCCCGGGTGCGAAACCCAGGTCACGCCGGAAACATAGCGGAAGGGCGCACTTTCCTTGAAGGAAGTCGCCAGCGCCCCATGCGGCCCGCCAAGCCCCAGCCCGCCGCGCACCGCCTCGACCAGCGCATCGGCATGCGCCTTTTCCAGCTTCTCGCCGGTGATGATGGGCACCAGCAGGTCGGCCTTGGAGATATCGGGCGAACTGAAGATGCCGAGATCGCCGGTGACTTCGGTGGAAAAGCCGTCCCTGCGTAGCATGTCGCCGACGACGCTCGCGCATTCCTCCGGCTCGTGACCCTTCCATCCGCCCCAGACGACGATTGCCTTGCGCATTCCTCCACTCCCATGCTGATTCCTCAATCACGAGAGCAACATAGGGCGAAGATCGTCTGATGTCAGGCCGGAGGATTGGCCCAGCCGCGCATCCATTCCTCGCGCAGCCGGTCGCCGTCGCCGCGGAAGAAGGCCGCAGCGCTCTCGCAATGCGCGACACGGTCGCTGCGGAAATTGCGGATCGCCTGCCGCAGCTCGCACCAGCCGACGATGTTTGCGTATTGAGAATAGTAGATCAGCGCGATCGGCTGGATGACGCGCTCGGTGGCGCGTCCGAGCTCGTCGCGATAGTCGAGCGACAGTTTCTCCTCGTCGCGGATCGCCCGCCTGACCATGCCGAGATCGAAACCGGCAGGCGGCTGCGCCACCGAGCCCCAGGCATAGAGCGCCTTGTTCTCCATCGCCTGCCGGAGCGGGCCGGGAACAGCGCCCGATATCTTCTGGTTCACCCGCCGCGCCGCCTGTTTCAGCTCGCTGTCGCCGGTGCGGTCGAGCAGCGCCAGCGACAGCACGATCGCCTCCATCTCCTCGATCGAAAACATCAGCGGCGGCAGGTCGAAACCCGGCCGCATGATATAGCCGATGCCGCGTCCGCCCTCGATCGGCACGCGCATCGCCTGCAGTGCCGCGATATCGCGGTAGATCGACCGGACCGTTACCTCCAGCTGGTCGGCCATCACCTGCGCCGTCATCGGCTTCTTGGAAAGCCGGAGAATCTGGATGATCTCGAAAAGCCGCGATGCCTTGCGCATTTTACCCGCTCGTTGAAACGCTCCTGACAATACACTGTCAGTTGCCCTTGCGTATAGCCGTTGCTTATCGGGTTGAAATCAAAGGCGGAGAGCGAAATTCTGCCGCCAAACATAAAACGGGCAACTGACATGACATACAGCGAAAACCTCTGGCTCTATTTCACGCTTCTCTTCGGCATCATCATCGTGCCCGGCATGGACATGCTCTTCGTGCTTGCCAATTCGCTGACCGGCGGCCGGGCACGCGGCATGGCGGCGACGGCGGGCATCATGGCGGGCGGGGCGGTGCATTCCTTATACGGCGCAATCGGCGTCGGCATTCTCGCCAGCCTGCTGCCATCGCTCTTCGCGCCGCTGCTTTTCATCGGCGCCGCCTACATGGTCTGGATCGGTTTCACGCTGATCCGCAGCTCGATCACCGTCAACGAGGTCGGCGATGGCGCAGTGCGCACCGATTGGCGCGCCTTCCGCCAGGGCGCCATCACCTGCCTGATCAATCCCAAGGCCTATCTCTTCATGCTCGCCGTCTATCCGCAATTCCTGAAGCCGGTCTACGGGCCGATCTGGATGCAGGGCGTGATCATGGGCCTGATGACGCTCGCCACCCAGTTCGCCATCTACGGCGCTGTCGCCTTCACCGCCGACCGCAGCCGCACCCTGCTGATCGCCAATCCCGGCGTCACCATCATGGTCGGCCGCGTTGCCGGAGCACTGCTGATCATCGTCGCCGTCCTGACGGCGTGGCATGGCTGGGAGACGGAAGTCCAATTCTCCGGCGCCGGCAATTGAGCTATGATCTGATTCTGGCGCGGCCCGTGCCTCCCCCCTCCGAAGGGAAAGTATCGATCATGCAGGGCATCTGATCATCGAACCCACTGTCCGGGCACCACGCATAAGGAGGGAATGCAGCCATTGCCCGCATCAGGAGGTTTATGATGAAACTGTCTGCACCTGTCTATCGCCTGAAACGAAAGGCAAAGCTCCTCTCCCGCGAGGAGAACATCCCCCTGCACGAAGCGCTCGACCGGATCGCCGCCAGGGAAGGCTTTTCCGGCTGGAGCCTGTTATCCGCGCGATTGGCGGAGGCCATGCCGGCAAGCGAACTCTTCGCCCGCCTCAGCCCCGGCGATCTCGTTCTCCTCGGCGCTCGTCCCGGCCACGGCAAGACGCTGATAAGCCTGGAGCTTGCCGTCGAGGCGATGAAATCGGGTCATCGCAGTGCCTTCTTCACGCTGGAATATACGGAGAGGGACGTCCTCGACCGCTTCCGCATGATCGGTGCCGATTGGGAGCGCTACAAGGCGCTCTTCGAGTTCGATACGTCGGAGGCGATCAGCGCCGACTATATCGCCGGCCGCCTGTCATCCGCCGCGTCTGGCACGCTCGTGATCATCGATTACCTGCAGATACTCGACCAGCGGCGGGACAAGCCTGATCTGATGACGCAGGTGCGGACGTTAAAGGCTTTCGCGCAGGAACGAGGCGTCGTCATCGTCTTCATCTCGCAGATCGACCGATACTACGATCCGGCGGCGAAGCCGTGCCCTGATATGACCGATATCCGGTTGCCAAACCCGCTGGATCTCGGCCTGTTCGACAAGGCGTGCTTCGTAAACAACGGGGCGATCGAGTTCCGCGCGGCATAACTGAACCTCGCGTCCTTGGCCCCCCTCATCCGCCCTGCGGGCACCTTCTCCCCGCTGGGGAGAAAGGGACACGAGACGGCGCGGCAACTCCCTTCTCCCCTCGGGGAGAAGGTGGCGGCAGCCGGATGAGGGGGCACCGACGCCAACGTCGCGCAAGTTCGCTAGCTCCCTACCAATTTGAAATCCCTGTCATATCACCCAATTGTTACTTCGCGGCCTAAAGAAACTTGCCATCATGCGGCCGCGAATTAGAGGCGCCGGGATTCTAAGCCCTCGGTATCCAAGAGGAGTCTGCAATATGAAATTCAAAGTGATAGCGGCGGCCGTCATGGTCGCCGGAATGGCGGCCACGGCGGTCTTCGCTCAGGACGGCACGCATGAAGCGCGTGAAGCCATGATGAAGAAGATCGGCGGTTCCGTCGGCGCCATGTCGGCGATTGCCAAGGGCGAAAAGCCCTACGATGCCGAAGCCATCAAGGCGGCGCTGACCACTATTTCGGAAACTGCCAAGGCCTTCCCGGACCAGTTCAAGCCCGGCACCGAGCAGGGCGACAAGGAAGCCAGCCCGAAGATCTGGGAAAACATGGCTGACTTCAAGGCGCGTGCCGACAAGCTCAGCACCGACGCCGATACGATCCTCGCCCAGCTTCCGGCCGATTCCGCTGGTGTCGGCGGTGCGCTGAAGACGCTCGGCGCCAATTGCGGCGGCTGTCATCAGGCCTACCGCCTGAAGGAATAGCGGTAGGTCTTTCCCGTCCTTGAAGCTTTCGGTCCGTTCCCGTCTTGCCGCGGGTGCGGGCCGGTTTATGTTTAGATGCAGTGATTACGAAAAGGGGAGCGGCAGATGGTCCGCAGGTTCATCCGGTTCTTGCTCTGTCTGATCGGCGTCGCCGTTCTCGGTGGCGCCGCTTTCTATTTCATCACCGCCCCCAATCCGCTGCCCGAGAGCCACTGGGCCGGTCTCGGCGAAGCTGATCTTAAGAATGGCGAAATGGTCTTCTGGGCCGGCGGCTGCGTCAGCTGTCACGCGGCCCCCGGTTCGCAGGGCGATGCCAAGCTGACGCTCGCGGGCGGTCTGGCACTGAAGAGCCCCTTCGGAACCTTCCACGTTCCCAATATCTCCCCGGATCAGAAGGCCGGTATCGGCGCCTGGACGCTGACGCAATTCGGCAACGCCATGAAGCGCGGCGTCGGCCCGCAGGGTCAGCATCTCTATCCGTCCTTCCCTTACGGCTCCTATGCGCGCATCAGCGACAAGGATGTCGTCGACCTCTTCGGCTACATCAAGACCCTGCCGAAAAGCGAAAACGTCGCGCCGCCGCATGAACTGCCGTTCCCCTACAATATCCGCCTGGCGCTCGGCGGCTGGAAGTTCCTGTATTTCAACGATCAGCCCCGTGTCGTGCTCGCCAATGCCGACGACAAGCTGAGGCGCGGCCAATATCTCGTCGAGGGCCCCGGCCATTGCGGCGAATGCCACACCCCGCGTGACGCGCTCGGCGGCTTCAAGCCCGACATGTGGCTGGCAGGCGCCCCGAACCCCGAAGGCGAGGGACGCATCCCCAACATCACCCCCGGCGGCCAGGATGTCGGAAACTGGAGCGAGGCCGACATCGCCAACTACCTCGAAACCGGCTTCACCCCCGACTTCGACTCCGCCGGCGGCTCGATGACCGAGGTCCAGCAGAACATCGCACATCTGCCGAAGAGCGACATCGAGGCGATCGCAGCCTATTTGAAGGCGGTGCCGAAGCGGTGATGCTTGCAAAAAATGCTAGCACCACTTATCTTGCCACGAGATGAATGGGCGCCACAAACGGACATTGCAGTCAGTCTTTCGCGATCCGGTGTCTGGCTCGATCGTGTGGGATGATATCGAAAGCCTGTTGCTGGCTGCCGGTTGCGTCATTGTCGAAGGAAGCGGCTCGCGCGTGCGGTTCGAAAAGTACGGTAAACTGGCCTTCTTCCATCGCCCGCATCCGGAAAAGGAAGCCAAGCGCTATCAAGTGAGGGATGCCAGGCGCTTCCTGCAGTCATTGGGAGTTGAGCCATGAATGTGATGAGTTACAAGGGTTATGCTGCGCGCATCGAATTCGATGCCGAAGATGAAATCTTCTTCGGCAATATCGCCGGAATTTCCGATGTCATCGGCTTCCATGCCAACACCGTCGAAGACCTGAAAAGCGCCTTTCACGAGGCCGTCGACGACTATCTCGAGACCTGCCGCAAGATCGGCAAGGAGCCGCAGAAGAGTTTCTCCGGCAAGATGATGTTCCGCGTCGATCCGGATGTGCACGCCCGCGCCGCAAGGGCGGCCGAATTGGCAGGCAAGAGCCTGAACCAGTGGGCCGAAGAAGTGCTGGCGAGCGCAGCGGATAAGTCTGCGGCGTAATTTTGTTGCTGGACGTCAAGACGTGTCTCAACTTCCCTTGTTCTCGTGACGGGCACAGGAATTAGCGCAGTGAGATAGCACGCAGCCTTACATCCCCAGCTGCCCCTCGATCGCCGCCTTGTCGATCACCGACCAGACTTCACGCACCTTTCCATCCTCGAACCGATAGAACACGTTCTCCGCAAAGGTGAGGCGCCGGCCGTTGACCGGCAATCCCATGAATATCCCGACAGGCGTGCAATCGAAGGCCAGGCGGGCGGCGATGTAAGGCGGATCGGCGGCGAGCAGTTCGATGGTAAAGTGAAGGTTGGGGATTTCGCGATAGTCGTTCTCCAGCATGGCGCGATAGCCGGCCACGCCGAACGGCCGGCCATTGTGATGGGCGTCGGGATGGACGAAGGCGTCGAGCTGCGGCCAATCCCGTGCATTCAGGCAGGCGATGTATTGGCGGTAAATCTCTTCCAGCTTGTCTCTTGTCACAGCGGTACCATCCCTTGTCTGCCGCCAACCCTCTCCGATCGAGTTAATCCGAAAGGAGTATAGAGGTTCCATATCTCTTCCGTGCGTGGTGATGCCCGGAAGAGGTTGCAGATGAATATACAGTCGCGCCATGGTTATATTTAAGTTTAAAAAGTATTATTCCAATCAGCGAGAACAAATAAATGCCGCATTGCAGCACAATTGTTTCCGTACTGCCTGATGCTTGCCGCCTTGGCGAGATCTCATCCGTAACTGACTGAAGAACGCTCTGGGCTTCCGTAAGAAAAGGATAGTTGAATGCACGGCATATCTGTCTCCCGGAATAATGATCTTGAAGCCGTCGCCCGCAAAGGCGGCAAGCTGCGCCGCATGGCGGTGCGCATCCCGACCTATCTTGCCGATGTCAGGGAGAACCCGGCCTGGCTGCCGATGTTCCTGCTGGCGCGCACCATTCCGGGCCGCCGCGCCCATTGGCTGACGGCAAGGCGCGTCAATGACGGGGAACAGGCGCTGCCGTCGATGTTCGAGGGAGCCGCAGTGGAAGATGTCGTCGCCAGCCTCAGGGGCGAGGGGCTGTTTTCGGGGCTCGTGCTGCCGGAGGGCATTCACCGGCAGATCGCGCGCTTTGCTGCGGAGACGCCGTGCTTCGGCAATTTCGATCGCCGCATGGAATTCCTGGCGCCTGAGCACCGCGATGCCGAGAAACGCTTCGGCCGCCCGCTGCTCAGCGGTCACCATTTCGAGCGGGCTCTCGATTGCGATGCCGTGCTTGCTGTCCAGCGCGATCCGCTGCTGTCTGCGGTCGCGAGGCAATATCTCGGCGCCCAGGCGCAGCTCATCACCACCCGCATCTGGTGGAGCTTCCCGACCGAAGCCAGCGAAGCCGATCGCAGCCTCGCCTCGCTCGACAAATATCACTTTGATCTCGACGACTGGCGGATGCTGAAGTTCTTCTTCTATCTCGTCGATGTCGACGAGGGCACCGGCCCGCATGTCTATGTCAGGGGCAGCCATAGAAGGCGCAGCGTCAGGCATCAGCTGACTCTGCTGGTCGGTCATCCGGCGGACGAAATCCTGGATTATTATGGCAGCGACAGCGCCGTGACGCTGACCGGCAAGGCCGGGCAGGGCTTCGTCGAGGATCCCTTCGGCTTCCACATGGGCACGGTGCCTGTCACCGCGCCCCGGCTGATGATGGAGGTCGGCTTTGGCGTCTCCAAGCCATCCCGGCGCCGCTTCCACGGCGAGCCGGTGATCCGCTGAAACGCCGGAAGGCGCTCAGGCGAGCGCCTGCATATAGCGCATGCCGGTCACCGGGCGCGCTGTGAAATCCATGTACTGGTAGAAACGATGGGCCTGGATATTGCCGGTCGCGGCGCTGACCGAAAGGTAGTCGCAGCCGGCACCCTTTGCCGTCTCGCGGGCGCGGTTGACGAGGTGCTGGCCGATGCCGTGGCCGCGATGGCCGTCGCGCACGAAGAGATGGTGCAGATCCATACCGCGCTTGCCTTCCTGGGCGCGATAGAGTGGGCAGAGGATCGCGTAGCCGATCAGGCCCTCGTCGGTTTCCGCCACCAGCGCGGTGATCCACGGCACGGTGCCGAACAGGTCACGCTCCAGCTGCTCCATCGTCGATGCCGAGGCATCGCCATGGTGGATGGCAAGCAGGTTGATCATGTCGTTGAGTTCGGGCAGATCGCGCGGCTTGGCCGTACGGATGGTCACCACCGGCGGGCGGATCAGCGAAATTTCACTGTCTTCGATTTCAATCATGGCCTTCGCGTCCTTGTGTGTTTCTGCCGTCAGGACGCTGCTGATACAACAAAGCCGCCTGACGGCGGCTTGTTGACAATATGATCTGTCGGGCCGCCCTCTAGAGGTACAGCCAAAAGTACGAGCGGTTGATGTGCGCGTTCTGGATCATGGAATGATAGATTCTCCAGAACGGAAACTTTGTCAATGGCACTTCGGGCAGCCTTTGGAGGTATGCCTGCAATTAGCAGAAGGCATAGATCAGCCCGGCGATTGCCGCGATGCAGATCACCGTCAGCGCCCGCGCTCGATCCGCCCACTCATCGCGGCCACCATGCGGCAAGCGATGAAAGGCTGAAGATCAAGACGACAAGCGCCATGATCGCGCACCATCCAAGGATCCGGCGGACGGCCGGTGGAGCCCGCAGCAGATAGGTTTTCAACCCGGCCGGAGGCCGCGCCATGGGCTCAGCGGACGTCACATCCGGCCGTTCGTTTTCCGTATTCGCCATATGGGCGACCTCGCAATGCCGCTCAATGTCAGCCGTTGCATCCCCATCAAAGCGCGCCGGAATGGATGCTACACCGGTAACCCCCTTCTGGCTTTTGCATTTGACATGTCAGCGAAGATAACCGCGCGCCAGACGCTTCGCGAACTGCAGGAGCGCGCGCGTGGATGGCCAAGGCAAGTTTGACAAAAGCTATGGATGCAAAGGTCCTCGCAACGATCCCGCGACGGATTCTCTCACCAAGTGGCCCTGATGAAAAACGAGAAGATTTTTGTTACCCGACCCAGCTTGCCGCCACTGGAAGAATTCATTCCGTCGCTGGAGAAGATATGGGACAGCAAGATCCTGACGAATGGCGGGCCTTTCCACCAGGAGCTTGAAGAGCGCCTCGCGGAACATCTTGGCGTCGGGTATGTGAGCCTGTTTGCCAATGGCACGATGGCTCTGCTGACCGCGCTTCAGGCGTTGCGCATCACCGGCGAGGTGATCACCACTCCGTATTCGTTCGTCGCCACCTCGCACTCGCTTCTGTGGAACGGCATCCAGCCTGTCTTCGTCGATATCGACCCTGTCACGCTCAACATCGATCCGGCACGCATCGAAGGCGCCATCACCCAGCATACGACGGCGATCATGCCGGTTCATTGCTACGGTCATCCCTGCGATGTCGATGCGATCCAGCGCATCGCCGACAACTACAATCTCAAGGTTATCTATGATGCCGCCCATGCGTTCGGCGTCAAAGACCATCGCGGCAGCGTCCTGAATTACGGCGACCTTTCTGTCGTCAGCTTCCACGCGACCAAGGTCTTCAACACGTTCGAGGGCGGCGCCATCGTCTCTCCCGACGCCAAGACCAAGGCACGGATCGACAATCTGAAGAATTTCGGCCATGTCGGCGAAGTGACGGTCGTGGCACCCGGCACGAACGGAAAGATGAGCGAATTCAATGCAGCGCTCGGCGTTCTGCAGCTGAAATATGTCGATGTCGCAATCGAGGCCCGTTCCCGGATCGATGCCGCCTATCGCGAGCAGCTTGCAGGCATCAAGGGCATCCATTGCCTTGGCGCATCAACGGAAACTGTCGCCAACTATTCCTATTTCCCGATCCTCATCCGTCCGGATTTCCCGATGTCGCGTGATGATGTCTACGACCGGCTCAAGGATCTCGGCATTCATGCGCGCCGCTATTTCTACCCGCTGATCTCAAGCTATCCGATGTATCGCAGCCTGCCATCCGCCGGCACCGGCAATCTTCCGGTTGCGACCGAAGCTGCATCCCAGGTGCTTTGCCTGCCGATCTACCCGGATCTGGAAATGGCGACGGTGGAGAAGATCACCGATTTCCTGCGCTCGGCGTAACCGCTAGCCTCTGTCCAGCATCACCTTCTCATGGTCGAGAAAGGCGCGGCTGCGTGGCTTCAGGGGGCGGGCCGGATTGCCGGCATAGATCATGAAGGGTTCGAGGCTCTTGTTGACGAGTGTCATCGCGCCGGCGGCAGCGCCTTCGCCGATCGTCACGCCGGGAAGAACGACTGCGCCGGTGCCGATGATCGCATGGCGGCCGATCGTCACCCCCTTGGAAATGACGTTGGTGAAATCGGCAGGAACCGTCGGGTTGGTCAGCCATTCGCCGCTATAGTCGTCGCTTCGGGCGTAGATCGAAACGCGTGCCGACAATCCACTGAAGCTCTGCATGGTGATCCGCGCGTCACCCCTGCCGCCATGCAGAGTGCAGTGGCTGGCGATGTGGATATAGTCCTGCAGCACGATCTCGCCGCTGAGAATGGAGAAGTCGTCGATCCGCACGTGATCTCCGAGGCTGATCGCCGGGGCGCCATAGATGCGGGCAAATCTGCTGACCTTGCAGTTCTTGCCGAACGCTTTCAGGCCCAGCGCATGCAGCTCGTCATGTGACAAAAAGCTATCGGTCATCGCAAATATCCCCATCCCGATCGTCGGATCCAAATTGCCATCATGTCTAACCGATTCGACGCGCGGCTGCGGCATACCCGTGGGATTTCACATTTTTGCATGACATTCGAATCGGCTAGTGTCGAAGCTGTAGGCCATGCAGCGCCGGGCTTTTGCGGTTCGCATGCAGGTTCAAAGTGAAATTCATCATGGCTGCCGAAATCCGGTTTCGGCCTTAATTTGAGAGCGAAGTCATTCATGAAATTTGTTGCGCTTATCGGACTGATAGACGAGGCCGACTGCATCGGCACTTGCATCGACTATCACCTTGCGATCGGCTTCGACCATATTGTCGTCACCGATATCGGATCGACGGACGGCAGTATCGAGATCGTCAAGGATCGCATCGCGGCCACCTCGCGCGTCTCCCTGTTGCACGCGGGCCTCGATCTCCGCAGCACCAACTGGCCCGGGCGGATGCTGGAATTTGCCGTTACCGAGCTCAAGCCCGACTATGTGGCGCATATCGATCCCGATGAATTCTGGATTCCCTATGGTGGAACGCTGGCGTCGCTGCGCGATCCCGGCCAGGCCGATGTGATGAGTGTACGGCGTTACAATGCCGTCCAGAATGTCGACGAGGTCGTCAACGGCCGCCAGCTCGATCCGGCGCGGTTCCGCGAGCAGATCGTCTATGTCGAACGCGCTCCTGTCGATGCCAACAGCCCGATCGGCACGCCGATCTATTCGGGCGCCATCGGTCCCAAGGTCATGCACCGGGGTGTCGGCGCGCAGCTTTCACTCGGTCATCACTCCGTTGCCAGCCCGCAGCTGAAGACGCAGGTTGTTCCGGAAGATCTTCTGATCCTTCATTTTCCGATCTCGAGCTATGCCAAGTTCGAGCAGAAATACCGGAATGCGGCCGCGACGCTTGCGGCAAATCCGCAAATGCACCCGACCGCCGCCTGGCATTGGCGCCGCCTGGCCAAGGCGATCGAGCAAGGCACGCTCGACGAAGAATATCGCCACCAGCTCTTCAACACGGAGCAGATCGAACGCCTTTCGACATTGGGCCGGGTCGGTCCTCTGGAAGGCGTGTTCGCCCGTCGCGCATAGCTGACGCTCTGCACTGACGGCGGCCTGTCATCCGGGCCGCCGATTGTGACCATGACAGGTCAGGCAATGCACAACGCCCGCCCGCACAGCCGTCCTCTGCGTCTGCAGGCAACGTAGTCGTGACTGGAATCGGTGCCGCCAGCGCCACGGCGATCCGGGCGCCGACAGCCATGTCGTCTTCCACACCGAAGGCGTGATGCAGGATGGTGCCGTCGCGGCCGATGAGCACGGAGGAGGGCGTGCCGCGCAATCCGTAGCGGCGCATCGTCACCGGAATGTCCGACCGGCCGTCCGCCTGATCGACGCCGATCGGCGAGGCCAGCCGGTATTCATGGATGAAGGCCTTCAGCGTCACCGGGGTCATCGCCTCGTGATGCTCGAAGACGGTGTGCAGGTTGATGACCTGCAGATCCGTGTGGCCGAAGAGCCGTTCGATACGTCGCACTTGTGGCAGGCTTTCGGCAACGCAGCCCGGCCAGAGCAGCTGGAAGCTGTGGAGATAGATCACCCTGCCGCGCAGGCCCTCGACAGTGAGCGGCGTTTCGGTATTGAACCATTGGCTGACGGCGAGTTCCGGCGCCTTGATGGCGGTTTCGTTCGGCATTGCATTGATCCTTTCGTGAGCCGGCCAGCCCCGGCGCGGTTGCAAACGGCGCATCGGGGGGAGTAAGGCTGGGCGGCTTTCTCTTTTCCATTTGCCTGGAGAGAGGAACATGCCGGTCCGCCGATGGCAGTTGGCGGACCGGCGCCTCCGTTTACTTGGCGGGCATCACCTTGCCGGGAAGGCTGAGATTGCCCGAGGCGACCTTGAAGACGTTGTCGACGCAGAGCAGCGGCGAATGCAGGTTGCCGTTGATCTTCAACCCGGCCGTGACGCCGTCATAGGACGCGCCCTTGATGCCGCCGATCAGCGACAGCGGGATGGTGACATCGACGGTATCGCCCTTGAGCGCGGTCGGATAATCCGGGCTGTCGATCAAAAGCGGCACGCCGGGCCAGGTGGCCGGCAGCTTCGGCTTGCTGCCTTCAGGGATATCACTGACCTTCAGCCCGCCGGCGCAGGCCTTGTCCTCGTTCAGCACCACCCAATGCGGATGCCAGACCGAGCGGTTCTGCTTGCCATAGGCGGCATCGTCGAAATCCGGATGAAAGGTGACGGCGAGCGCCACGATGCCCTTGTCCTTGTCGAAGCCGATATCGCCGCTGTTCAGCGATGTCGGCCAGACATAGGCATAGACGCCGGATCCTTCGACCTTGCCCGTTGCGGCGGGCTTTTCGCTGCCTGCCTCGCCGCGCACCCGGGTCGAGAACACGGCGCTATCCCCGGTGGTGGTGATCCGCGTTTCGACGATATCGAACGCGGCCTTCACCGTCTCGTCGGGCTTTGCATCAACGGAGTGGGCGGTGGCGAAATTCGGCGCAAGCGTCAGCGCTCCGGCGATCAGCGCGCCGGTCAGTATAGTCCTGAACATGGTCGTTTCCTTTTCTGTTCCTGTTTGCCTGGAGAGGTCTGCCTATCCCTTTTGAAAGGCATCCCAGGTGGCAGCCCGGGTTGCCGGATCGGCAGTTTCATGTTCGCGGCAATCGACGCGGAAATCGCGCTGACCGAAGGCCGCATTCACGAAGTCGCAATGATGCGGCTTGGCCGCGTCATCGTGCTGGTAGGGCCGGAAATAGCGGCAGGTGGCGCACATGCGCTGCACCGGTATCGCCTCAGCCTCCTGGAGATGCCGGATCATCTTGACGATCGACATCAGCAAATCTTCCTGTTCCTCAGCGGGCAGCGTGCGTGCCGCCGCCGCAGCCGATCCCTCGGCCGCACTCGCCTCGACCAGGATCGCGCGTCCCGCTGCTGTCACCGCCACTGCCGCCGCGCGCTTGTCTCCGTCCGCCGCCGCCTTTTCGGCATAGCCCTTGCGCTCCAGCGCCGCGATAGAATCCGTCGCCGTCGGCTGCGAGACGCCGAGATGGACGGCAATCTCCTTGACCCGCATCGGCTGGTCGCGCCCGGCGAGGTAATCGAGGATCGCCAGCTGGGTCGGCTTCAGGCCGGTGGCTTCGGCGCGCGTCCAGTCGTCGCTGCGCATCGCCACGGCCAAGCGCGCAAGGCCTTCGCTGATGCGATGTGAGATCGGGGTCGGGTCTAATGGCGTTTCCATGATGCTTATATATAGGACTCCTATATAAATTCAAGATACCCTGCATCAGCTTGGCTCTTTCGTGAGAGCTCACGCAATGATAGGGTACCCCCCTATACTAAATCGAGAGTAGAGATGTCCCACACCCAGCACCACAAGAAAAAGCTCATCGCCCGTATCAGCCGCCTGAAGGGCCAGCTCGATGCCGTCGAGCGGGCATTGGAGGCCGAGCGGCCCTGCGGCGATATCCTGCAACTGCTGGCCTCGATCCGCGGCGCGCTGAACGGGCTGACCGGCGAGGTGCTGGACGATCACCTGCACGAACACGTCCTGCACGCCGCCGATGAGACGGCGCGGGCCGAGGCGGTGGAAGAAATTTCGGAAGTGCTGCGGACCTATATCCGCTAGAGACCTGAGGACTGCGCAATGACTGCGAACACGCTTGAGCATGACCACGTTTTCCTGGGAGACGATCACGATCGCAACGCCCGCCGCATCTGGCTGGTGATCGCGCTCACCGCCGTCATGATGGCTGTCGAGATCGGGGCGGGGACCTATTACGGCTCGATGGCGCTGGTCGCCGATGGCTGGCACATGTCGACCCATGCCAGCGCGCTGCTGATCTCGGCCTGCGCCTATCTCTATGCCCGCAGGCAGGCCCATAATCCGCGCTTCACCTTCGGCACTGGCAAGCTCGGCGATCTCGCCGGTTTCGCCAGCGCCATCATCCTCGCCATCATTGCCCTGCTGATGGCCTGGGAGAGCTTTCTGCGTATCACCCATCCGGTGCCGATCAGCTTCTCGCAGGCGATCGGCGTTGCCGTTGCCGGTCTAGCCGTCAATCTCGTCAGCGTCTGGCTGCTGAGAGGCGAGGGCCATCATCACGGCCATAGCCATGATCACGGTCACCATCACCACGGCGATCACGCCCATCATGGCCACGGTAACCACGGCGCCGACAACAATATGCGCGCCGCCTATATCCACGTCATCGCCGATGCGCTGACCTCGGTGCTTGCCATTGCCGCACTCGCGCTTGGCAGCGTCTACGGCTGGCTGTGGCTCGATCCGCTGATGGGCATCGTCGGCGGCGCGATCATCGCCCAATGGTCCTTCGGCCTGATGAAATCCTCCGGCCGCGTGCTGCTCGATGCGATGGAGGAGAACGAGGATCTGCCCGGCGATATCCGCAAGCTGATCGAAACCGGCGGCGACCGCATCACCGACCTGCATGTCTGGCAGGTCGGTCCCGGCCACCACGCGGCAATCGTCGCCCTCGTCAGCCCCGATCCGCAGTCGCCGGAAACCTACAAGGCGAAACTTCAGGCGCTCGGCGAATTGTCGCATGTGACCGTCGAGGTCAGCCGAGTAAGGGTTGCGGCCTGATAACTTTATCGAGGCGGCGGGATCGCGCCACAATCGCTCCTTAATTCTGTCCTCCGGTGATTCTGCCGGAGGATTTCATGCCCATTGCCCTGTCCCGCCGGAGCCTGCTCGTCAGCTCTGCGCTTCTCTATCCCTCGCTGATGCTGGCGCCGCCCGCGCGTGCCGATGACGACGATGTCGATCAGCAGCTGGCGGCACTGGAAAAGCGCACCGGCGGCCGTCTCGGCGTCTCGGTCATGGACACCGGCACCAATGTCAGCTTCTCCAACCGCGAGACGGAACGCTTCCCGCTGCTCAGCACCTTCAAGGTTCTGGCCGCGGGCATGGTGCTCGCCCGGGTTGACGGCGGCGACGAAAACCTGGAGCGCCGAGTCACTTACGATCAGGACAAGCTCGTCACCTATTCGCCTGAGACGGAAAAGCATGTCGGCGCCGAAGGCATGACCGTCGGCGAGCTCTGCAAGGCGGCGATCACGCTCAGCGACAACACCGCCGGCAACCTGCTGCTCGACAGTCTCGGCGGTCCCGAGGCGCTGACCAAATGGCTGCGCTCGATCGGCGACACGTCGAGCCGTCTGGACCGCATCGAGACCGAGCTCAACGAGGCCAAGAAGGATGATCCGCGCGACACGACGACGCCGGATGCGATGCTCGATACGCTGGGCAACCTGGCGCTCGGCACGGTGCTGTCGGAGCCCTCGCGCCAGCAGCTGATCGACTGGATGACCGCCAACACCACGGGCGCTGCCCGCCTGCGCGCCGGCCTGCCGGAGGAGTGGAAAGTGGGCGACAAGACCGGTACCGGCAGCAACGGCTCCGCCGCCGATATCGCCATCATCTGGCCTGAGGAAAGCGCCTCACCAATCCTCGTCGCTGTCTATGTCGCCGAGGCGACGGCTCCGGTGTCTGAACTCAACGATGTCTTTGCCGAAGTCGCCAAGCTCGCCGCCGGCATGCTGCAATAATAAAATAATCAAACGCCATCAAAGAGATCGGGCGGAGATGTGAATCTCCGCCCGATCTCTTTGAATCAGAATCTGAAGTCTGAAAGCGGCGCCTACTTGGTCTCGGAACCGCTCTCGGAGGCGCCCTGCGGCACGTCGGCCGCTGCCGTCTTGCCATCGTCGTCGATGCCCGTCAGCTGCTGCTTGATCGCATCGGCGATCTGCTTTTCGATCGCCGCCCGCGCATCCGGATCCATCCCCTTGAGGCTGTCCTCGCTGAGGCCCATCTGGTCGAGAATGCTCTTGCGGATCTTCTCCGCCGGCGTCATGTCGGCGTAATCGTGAAACTCCTGCAGCAGCGCATCGTGTTTCTGCTTGGCCTCGATATCGGCCTGGCTCTCTTCCTTGATCGTCGTATCCGGCGCGCTCTGCATCGACCACATGACGCTGGAGATCGACGGCGCCGTATAACTCGGCGCCATCCCGCCACCGGTCTCCCGCCCGCTGGTTTCCACCTGCAGCGGCGCACCCTGCTGCTGCTGCTTGGCGCGCTGATCGCTGGAAAGATTATAGGGATTGAAAAGGCTTAGAACACTGCCACCGATTTCCATGAAAAGGACTCCCTTGAATATTGCGGGAACCATCGATGCCGAAGCCTGCGCGAAGCTGGAGGGGATTATTTAAGGTTGTGGGTTTGAGGTTGTCGAGCCGGCCGTAGAGCGCTTCTCGTCGCTGACCGGGACAGGTATTGCGGACACATTGTGCCCGAGGCCCCCTCATCCGACCCTTCGGGCCACCTTCTCCCCGAGGGGAGAAGGGACGCTGGAGCCGCAACGGTTAATTCCCCTCTCCCCAGCGGGGAGAGGGTAGGGTGAGGGGGCTCCGGGCGCGACGGTTGCTCTACGGCAACGTATACCCGATCACATAATCCCCCGGTTTCGTGCCCACCGAGCCATGCCCGCCGGCAACCATCACCACATACTGCTTGTTATCGGACGTGGTGTAGGTCATCGGCGTTGCCTGGCCACCGGCGGGCAGGCGGGCCTGCCAGAGCTGCGCACCGCTCGTCACGTCATAGGCGCGGAGATAGTTATCGACGGCGGCACCGAGGAACGCCACGCCGCCCTTGGTCATCATCGGCCCGCCGATGCCGGGGACGCCGAGCTTGAAGGGGAGCGGCAGCGGCGTCATGTCGTGGACGGTGCCGTTCTTGTGCATGTAGGCGATCTTGCCGGTGCGCAGATCGACACCCGCGACATAGCCCCATGGCGGCGCCTGGCAGGGGATGCCCAGCGGCCCGAGGAACGGGCCCATGAACACGCCGTAGGGCGCGCCGTCATTGCGGTTCAGGCCCTGCTCGCTGCCCTTTTCGTCCTGCCCCTTCGGCGGGATGTCGGCAGCCGGAACGAGCCTTGAGGTAAAGGCCAGATAGGTCGGCATGCCGAACAGGATCTGCCGTTCCGGATCGACCGCGACCGAGCCCCAGTTGAAGGTGCCGAAATTGCCGGGATAGACGATCGTGCCCTGCAACGACGGCGGCGTATAGCGGCCTTCATACTTGTAGCGGTGGAACTCGATGCGGCAGGCCAGCTGATCGAACAGCGAGACGCCCCACATGTTCTTTTCCTGCAGCGGATCGGGCGAGAAGGTCAGATCGGAAATCGGCTGCGTCGGCGCCGTCTTGTCCTCGGGGATTGCGCCACCCGGCGCCGGGATTTCCTTGAAGGGAATGATCGCCTCGCCGGTGCGCCGGTCGAGCACATAGAGATCGCCCTGTTTGGTCGGCGCCACCAGCGCCGGCACGACGGACCCGTCAGGCTTGGTCATGTCGAACAGCACCGGCTGGGCCGGAACGTCCATGTCCCAGAGGTCGTGGTGGACGAACTGCTGCACCCATTTCAGCTGGCCGCTGTTGATGTCGAGCGCCACCACCGAGGAGGAGAATTTCTCGACATTGGCACTTCTGCCCATGCCGAGCTGGTCGGGCACCTGGTTGCCGAGCGGGATGTAGACCATGCCGAGGCCCTCATCGACCGAGAGCACCGACCAGCTGTTCGGCGAATTGGTCGTATAGGTCTGCCCCTCGGGCAGCGGCGTGGTGACGTCAGGATTGCCGGAATCCCAGTTCCAGAGCAGCGCGCCGGTATTGATGTCGAAGGCGCGGATGACGCCCGACTGTTCCTGCGTCGAGTAGTTGTCGTTGACCGCGCCGCCGATGATCAGCTTGTTGCCGACGGCAACGGGCGGCGAGGTCGAATAGTAATAGCCGGCCGGATTGTATTTCATGCCGGTCTGCAGATGCAGCGTGCCCTTGTCGGCAAAGCTCTCGCAGACCTTGCCGTCGGTGGCATCGAGCGCGATCAGCCGGGCATCGGAGGTCGGCAGGTAGACGCGGTCGACGCAGGGCTGACCGGCAGCGACGGCCGTGTCGTGGTAATAGGTGACGCCGCGGCAGGTCTGGTGCTGGCGGTCGGGGTTCATGCCGGAATTGGCGTCGAACTTCCATTTCTCCTTGCCGGTCTTGGCGTCCAGCGCGATCGCCCAGTTATGCGGCGTGCAGAGATAGAGCGTGTCGCCCACTTTCAGCGGCGTCACCTGATAGGTGGTCTCGCCGACATCGTCAGGCCGCTTCACGTCGCCGGTCTGGTAGCGCCAGACCTCCTTCAGGTCCTTGACGTTGGTGGCATTGATCTGGTCGAGCGGCGAATAGCGCTGGCCGAAGGGCGTGCGGCCATATTGATGCCATTCGCCGTCAGGCACGTCGCCTCCGAAGGGCGGGGCAGCGGCGACGACATCCTTCGGCAGGTCGCCCGAGAGATCGTGAGGATCCGTGGTCATCGAGTAACCGGCCACCAGGATGGCGATGATGACGGGGACGCCGAGCGGCCAGGGATTGGTACTGTAGACGGCGCCGGTCGGGCTCTTGAAGCCGAGCGGACGGCGGATCCAGGGCGTCAGCAGCCACAGACCGAGCAGAATGATCAGCCCGCCGCGCGGCCCGAGCTGCCACCAGTCGAAGCCGACCTCCCAGACCGCCCAGATCAGCGCCGCAACGACAAGCGCCGCATAGACCCAGAGCGCCACCGGCTTGCGCATGAGGAGCAGCACGGCGGTGATGATGAACATCGCTCCGGCGAACAGATAGAAGATGCTGCCGCCGAGGATGACGAGCCAGAGCCCGCCGCCGCCAAGCGCAAGGCCAATGAGAAGGAAGAGGATGGAGGTTATGGCGATCGCCATGAAAAATGTCTCCCGCTGAAAGCCGCGTCCGGGAGGCGGAGCGCGGGCAGGTTCCCGAGGGGGCTCGGGTCGAATGAGAAAGCGCCTGCGGCCCACTTCCAGGGGCGCCGCCACAAGCATTCTCAAGCACATAGAGCGAGGCGCCTGCCTTTCAACCGCCACAATTGCCGCAGTCTGCGCAGGGCAGCCATGCGCTGGGCGGGCTTCAACACGCGACAATGTCGCATTGCGATTTCCAGCAAGCGCCGCTATCAGAACCGGGCCTGAGGGCAGGGGTCATATGAAATATCTTGGCAGCAGATTCGAGCAGTGGGCGGTGCGCATTCTATGCGCCATCGCGCTCGTGTCCGTCGGCTTTGCCCATCAGGTGCCCGCCGCGGCTGCCTCGCCGTCCGGCCCCGCCGACTATTCCGCCTATGCGCTGCCGGATGGAAGCCTGCCGACGCTCTGCGTCACGGTTACCGATGAGACCGGCAAGAGCCAGCATGGCGCCGATCACAATCACGGCTGCGAGGCCTGCCGCATCAGCGCCACGGCGATGCTGCCGTCTCCGGCCGATCTGTCGGGTGCGCCGCTCGGCTATGCCGTTGCCGAAGCGGTGCCGCTGCGCGCCGCCGTCTTCCACCGCGATCCGTTCCCGCCGAATACCGGCCCGAGAGCCCCGCCCGCAGATCCAGCGACTGCCTGAACCCGCGCCCGGCCAGCCGGCCAGGCGTGCCTCGCTTTCGGCTGCGCCCTGACGCCAGCCATCGATCTGGAACTGTTTCATGTCTTCAATCACCTCCACTGAGCCGGTGGAGAGCGTCGTTTCAGGCGTCTCGCTCTACCGCGCCATCTGGCGCTGGCATTTCTTCGCCGGCCTGCTCGCCGTTCCCTTCATGCTCAATCTGGCGATCACCGGTTCGCTCTATCTGTTCAAGGACGAGATCAACGATACGGTCTTCGCCTATCGCTATGACGTGACGCCCGCGGGCCAGCCGCTTTCGCCGCAGGTGCTGAGCGATATCGCTGCATCAGCCGTGCCCGGTTCGGTGGCAACCACCTATCGCGACCCGGCCACGCCGGAGCGTTCGGCCATCGTCACCGTTGCCGCGGACGATCAGTCAACGCTGGTCTTCGTCAATCCCTATGACGGCAAGGTGCTGGACAAGGTCGGCACGACGGAAGAGTTCAACACCGTCGTCAAGCACATCCACAGCCTGGCCTATTTCGGCGGTGCGGCTAACCGGCTGATCGAGATCGCCGGCGGCTTTGCCATGGTGCTCGTTCTGACAGGCATCTATCTCTGGTGGCCGCGCCGCCAGACGGGCGGGGTGGTCAGCGTCCGCGGCACGCCTGCGAAGCGCGTCTTCTGGCGCGACCTGCATGCCGTCACCGGCGCCTTTGCCGGGCTGCTGATCTTCTTCCTGGCGGCAACGGGCATGCCCTGGTCGGGCTATTGGGGCGCCAATGTCCAGTCCTTCCTCGGCAGCCACGGCATGGGCTATCCGGCCCAGCTTTGGGACGACGTGCCGAAATCGGCGAAAGTGACCGAGGATATCCTGCCGAAGGTCGGCTGGACCGTCGAGAAGGCGCCGGTGCCGCTGTCGGATATCGCTGCCGCGCAGTCAAAGCCGCCGATCGGCCTCGACCGCGCCGTCGAGATCGCCAAGGCGGCAGGCATGACGCCGGGCTTCGACATGGCGATCCCGTCGACCGAGGCGGGCGTCTATACCGCCGCCATCTTCCCCGACGATCTCTCCCGCGAGCGCACCCTCCATATCGACCAATATTCCGGCAAGCCGCTGGTCGATATCAGCTATGGCGCCTATCCTTTCCTCGGCAAGGCGATCGAATGGGGCATCAACGTCCATCAGGGACAGGAGTGGGGCCGCTTCAACCAGTTGCTGATGCTCGCCACGTGTCTCGCGATCATCCTTTCCTGCGTCACCGCCGTCATAATGTGGTGGAAGCGCCGCCCGGCCGGCCGCGTCGGCGTGCCGCCGCAGCCGCCGCAGCGCTCTGTTTATATCGGTCTCTGGGTGATCGCCGTCATCTTCGGCATCGCCTTCCCGCTGACCGGCCTCGCGATCCTTTCCATGATCGCCTTCGACCAGCTCGTCATCCGCTTCGTGCCGCCGCTCCGGCGCGCCTTTTCGTGAGGGAGATCATCATGAAGCTAGTCTTGATCCTGATCACCGCCGCTCTCTCCCTGTCCGCGCCGATGACGTCTGGCGCTGCGACGATGCAGATGCCCGACGGCACGACGATGGACATGCCGATGGATCAACCGCCATCCGGCGATCCGCAGCAGCTGATCCCCGATGTGCTCAGAACCATGTTCGAAACCCCGGACAAGCCGCTCACCATTGGCCCGGTCGCTATCCACGGCCCCTGGGCGGTCGCCGGCTGGCAACAGGACGGCCGCGGCGGCCGAATCCTGCTGCAAAACGGCGAGCATGGCTGGCGCCCGCTGCTATGCAGCGGCGATGCGATCCGGGAAGCCGATGCGCTTGCACAGGCCGGAGTTCCCACCGATGTGGCAACGGCACTGGCGGCGGCACTCAAGGATGCCGAAGCCCAAGCAGACCCGAAAGCCCTGCAGGCATTCGCCAGCTTCGAGGGAACGGTAACACTCGGCGCGGCCACTGCGTCAGCCGCACATGCAGGTCACGAAGGTCACGGCAAATAGGTTGCCCGCAAGGTAGCCCCGAAACGCGACGTCCCTTCTCCCCAGCGGGGAGAAGGTGCCCGATAGGGCGGATGAGGGGGCTCCAAGCCGCAGCCTTACACAAACTACGTCCCGCAAAACGTCTGCAGCACCCGCTCTTCCAGCTTCGGCGGCTCCATATAGGCCGTAAAACCCGGCTGATCCTCATACGGCTTGGCCAGCACCTGAATCAGCGCCTCGAACAGCGAGAAATCCCCATCGTCCATGGCGGCATTGATCGCCTGCTCGATCCGGTGATTGCGCGGAATGAAGGCCGGGTTGACCGAAAGCATCGCAGTGCTGCGCTCCTCCGCCGTCTGCGCATCGCGGCTGAGCCGTTCGCGCCAGTCCACCAGCCAGCCCATCGCCTCGCCGATCCCGTCGAATGTCGAGAGAAACTCGCCTTCTTCAACATCGTCACCGGCAAGCGTCGAGAGACGCCGGAAGGCCAGCGTGAAATCCGCCTGCCCGGCCTGCATCGCCGAAAGCAGAGCCTGGACCAGCGTCAGATCGCCGTCCTCTTTGGACACAAGCCCGATCTTCTTGCGCATACCATCAAGCCAATGCGCCTGGAACCGCGCGCCATAGCCCTTGATCACAGTGTTGGCGAGATCCACTGCCTTGTCCTGATCCGCGTCGAAAAGCGGGATCAGCGTCTCGCCGAGCCGCGCCAGGTTCCATTGGCCGATGCCCGGCTGGTTGGCATAGGCATAGCGGCCCTGCTGGTCGATCGAGGAGAACACCGTGCCGGGATCATAGGCATCCATGAAGGCGCAGGGCCCGAAATCGATCGTCTCGCCCGACACCGTCATGTTGTCGGTATTCATCACTCCATGAATGAAGCCGACATGCAGCCAGCGGGCAATCAGCGCCGCCTGCCGCTCGGCAATCGCTTCGAAGAGTGCCAGATAGCGATTGTCCGCACCGGCTACTTCCGGATAGTGCCGCTCGATCACATGGTCGGAAAGCGCCCTGACGCCATCGGTATCGCCGCGCGCCGCGAAGAACTGGAAGGTACCGACGCGGATATGGCTCGCCGCTACCCGCGTGAACACCGCACCCGGCAGCACCCGCTCGCGATAGACCGGCTCCCCGGTCGAGACCGCGGCCAGCCCCCGCGTCGCCGGAATGCCGAGCGCATACATCGCCTCGCTGACGATATATTCGCGCAGCACCGGGCCGATTGCCGCGCGCCCATCGCCGCGGCGCGAAAACGGCGTCTGCCCCGCGCCCTTCAGCTGGATGTCGCGGCGCTTGCCGTTGCGGTCGACAACCTCGCCGAGCAGGATCGCCCGCCCGTCGCCGAGCTGCGGGTTGAACTGGCCGAACTGATGCCCGGAATAGGCCATCGCCAAGGGATCGGCACCTTCAGGCACGAGATTGCCCGAAAAGATTGCAGCCCCATCCCGTTTCAGCACCTCGACATCAAGCCCGAGTTCCGCCGCCAAGGGCTCATTGAGCTTGATCAGCCAGGGCTCGGCGGCCTGCGACGGCATCTGCCGCGCAAAGAAATGCGAAGGCAGCCGGGCATAGCTGTTGTCGAACGGAAATGCGGCGCCCCCGGGCGCAGTCTTTGAAGGTGCGGAGCTCATGCTCAATAGGTAGGGCCGGGCCGGGGGAGGCGCAAGCTGCTTCTATTGTTGACGCTAGGCCGGAGTATATGTGAGCCGGACCACATCGCCCGCAATCCGCTCGTGGGCCACAAGCCTCAGCGGCGGCCGCGCCCCGGTAAAGAACGGCCGCCCATGCCCGAGCACGACCGGATGCACGTAGAGCCGGTATTCATCGATCAGCCCGCTTGCCGCAAGATTACCCGCCAGCACCGGCCCGGCGATCGTCATCTCCCCCTCACGCTCCGCCTTCAGCCCGGCAATGGTGGCCTCGACATTGCCGCTGACCAAAGTGGCATTCGGCCCGACCTCTGTCAGCGACCGCGACACCACCCATTTCGGCAGCTTGCGCCATGCTGCCGCAAACGCCCGGTGCGCATCGTCCCACTCATCCTGATCCTCGTCCCAGTAGCGCATCAGCCCGTACATCGTCCGCCCATAGACGGTGGCGCTCAGCCCCTCGGTCCGCTTCACCCAATGCTGAAACAACGGCTCCGGCGCCATCCGGTCATGATCGACATAGCCATCCAGCGACTGGTTCATTTCAAAGACAAGCGTCGCCATGCTGAAAACCTCCACCTTGGGTGAAGTGTAGCGGGAAAGGGTGGCGGGTGGAATGAGCAGGGCTTCTCTACCTCGCTTGTAGCTGGTGCGGTTTTCCCTTATTCTGCGATGATGAACTCAAGGTTGCAGACCATGAAGCCGCTTAGCATCATGATTCCCGAAGATCTGGACGACGCACTTCGAGCCAAAATCGAAGAGGGACGGTTTTCGTCTTCCAGTGAGATTGTCGAAGTTGCGTTGCGCCGTTGGCTCGACGATGAGGACGATTATGAGCAGCGGATGGACTCCATTCGCGCGCGGGTCAAAGCGTCCCTCGATGATCCTCGTCCGGATCTGAGCAGCGAAGAGGTCGGCGCATGGATAGAACGGCTGGCCTCTGAATCGCATTGATGGCGAGCATGAAGCGCTATCGTGTTAGCTATCGAAATTCGGCACAAGATGATCTCTTGGTGATCTACCGTGCCATCTTCGAAGTCAGCCAGAACCGCCAGACAGCCACCAACTACCTAAGAAGACTGAGAGATCGTTGTGACAAGATCGGCGATGCTCCTTTCGTAGGCGTGGCACGGCCTGACATTGGTCCCGGCTTGCGCATGGCGGTCTTCGAACGGCGCATTGTCATCCTCTACGCGGTCGAGGGAGATACTGTGAGGATCGTGAACATCCTCTCCGGCGCCCGCGATTACGCCGACCTCTTGCACCCTCCCAAGTAGCCATTCGGTTACTTCATGCCAGCATTGTCTAAAATGCATGCCTTTGCCACATTTGCGGGCGTATACACGGTGTTATCTCCCTTGTGGCATCATGCCATTTCACATCTGCGGCCCTGTCGTCCTTTCATGGCTTCGCCGCGCCATCGCGAGTGATCCCTGCTGATGCCGGATCAGATATTCCACCCCGTTCGCACCGAGCGGGCTGCCCCGAATTTTCGCACGATCGCCTTGATCGTCGCGAGCGCCATGCTGATGGAAAACGTCGATGCCACGGTTCTGGCAACGGCGTTGCCGACCATGGCGCGCGATTTCGGCGTCGATGCGCCGTCGATGAGTATCGCGCTCACCTCCTACCTCTTGAGCTTGGCGATCTTCATCCCCGCCAGCGGCCGCATGGCCGATCGTTTCGGCTCGCGCACCGTCTTCCGCTCGGCGATCGCCGTCTTCGTTGCCGGGTCGATCGCCTGCGCGCTGGCGCCGAACCTCTTCCTGCTGGTCGTTGCCCGCCTCATTCAGGGTG
Organism: Rhizobium sp. 05N430; assembly: GCF_056396985.1. Classification (NCBI taxonomy): domain Bacteria; kingdom Pseudomonadati; phylum Pseudomonadota; class Alphaproteobacteria; order Hyphomicrobiales; family Rhizobiaceae; genus Rhizobium; species Rhizobium sp. 05N430. The sequence continues at coordinate 91,411 of NZ_JBFTMO010000013.1, forward strand.
CCGGCGGCGCCATGATGATGCCGGTCGGCCGCCTGGTACTGATGCGCAGCGTCGCCCGCAAGGACATGGTCAATGCCATGTCATGGCTGTTGATTCCGGCGCTGATCGGCCCGATCGTCGGTCCGCCGCTCGGCGGCTTCATCGTCACCTATCTCGACTGGCGCTGGATCTTCTACATCAACGTGCCGATCGGCATCGTCGGCTTCATCCTCGTGTCGATCTTCATCGACGAGGTGAAGGGCAAGGCGATCGGCCCCTTCGATACGGTTGGCTTCATACTGTCAGGCATATCGCTCGGCTCGCTGCTCTTCGGCTTCGAAATGTCGAGCCGCGAGGGCGAGGCATCCATGGCGGTGTTCCTGATTGCCATCGGCCTGCTGTTCGGCATCGGCTATCTCCGCCATGCCCGCAAGCACCCGTCGCCGATCATGGATTTCTCGCTGATGAAGGTGCCGACCTTCGGCACCTCGGTCATCGCCGGGTCGCTGACGCGCATCACGCAAGGGGCGCAGCCCTTCCTGCTGCCGCTGCTCTTCCAGGTCGGTTTCGGCATGTCGGCGGCCACGGCCGGCCAGATCGTCATCGCCACCGCGATCGGTTCGATGGCGATGAAGCCGCTGTCGGGTCCGGTCTTCCGCCGCCTCGGCTTCCGCAACAGCCTGATCATCAACGGCCTGCTCGGCACCTTGGGTTATGGCCTCTGTGCCGCTTTCAGCCCGGCATGGCCCGTCGGCGTCATGTTTGCGGTGCTGACGCTCAGCGCCTTCTTCCTGTCGTTCCAGTTCATGGCCTATAACACGATCGCCTATGACGAGATCAGCCATGAGCGCATGAGCTCGGCCACCAGCTTCTACACCACCTTCCAGCAGCTGATGCTGTCGCTCGGCATCTGCATCGGCGCCCTGGCGCTGCATGCCTCGATGACCGCGACAGGCAGCGAGCAGCCGAAACTGCACGATTTCTCCGCCGCCTTCATCGTCGTCACCATCATCTCGCTCGCTGCCACCGTCTGGAACCTGCGCTTCACGCCGAATGCCGGTTCGGAAATCAGCGGCCACCGGCGCAAGGATGCGGTGGCGGCTGCCGAGCACTAGGCAATTCCGGGTGCTGACCGCACCCGGAACCTCGTTCCTCTATTCGCAACTCGACCGCCGCCCATGCGGGCCGATGCCGATATCGCGGAGCAGGTGGCTGTCGAGGGCCTCGAACGGCGTCAGCCCGGCATCGGCGAATTGCCGGGCCTTGCTCCTGGTCTTCGGCCAGACGGGGTGGTGCAGGATCATCCGCAGCAGCCGCTTCGGCCGCAGCTTCTTGCGCAGCGTCGTCATCGCGTTACCCTCCTTACGCACTCATCGCCTGCGGCAGGCAGGCCTCGCAGATCGCCGCGACATGCCGGTGATCGGTGCCGCAGCATCCGCCGAGCACCTTCAGCTGCGGCATGGCAGACAGGAGCAGCCGGTAGCGCCGCCCGAGATCGGCGGGATCGCCGGCATCCAGCGTTTCGCTGCCATCGAGTTCCTGATGGCTCATGGTGGAGGCATTGGCGCGGATGCCGCCGATCCGCTTTGCCCAGGCGCTGCCGGGATCGAGCGCCGCCTCGAAATGCAGGGGATGGGCGCAGTTGATCATATAATAGGCTGGTGCCCCATCGGTTGCTGCATCGGCTGTTTCGATCGCCTCCTGAATGCTCTTTCCGGTCACCAGCCGCCCATCGGTCTCGACGGTGAAGGAGATCGCCGACGGCATCCCGTGTGCCTTGGCGGCCCGGATGATGCCGATCGCCTCGTCGATATTGGTCAGCGTGAAGGCACTCACCATGTCGGCCTCGGTTCCGGCGAAAGCCGAGATCTGCTCGCTGTGATAATCCTCCGCTTCGGCGGCGCTCATTGCGCCGGCCTTGTAGCCGTCGCCGCGCGGGCCGATCGAGCCGCTGAGCACGACAGGCAGGTTCGGTCGCTGGTAATCCTTCCGCAATGCAACGACCAGAGCCATTGCCGCCTCGTTGGCAGCCTTCAGGCTGGCGCTGGAATAGCCGAGCTTCCCGCCCCAGTCGCGATTGGCACGCCATGTCGCGCTGTCAAGCACGAAGCCGGTGCCATGGCGCCGGGCAAGATCGAGATAGCGTCTGTAATAGTGGCGCAGCTTGCTGCGGCCGGCCTCAGTTTCCAGAAGTACGAAGGCTGCGAAATGCGGCAGCTCCACGCCCTCGTGGAAGATCAGCGTCGTCTCCAGCCCGCCATCGGTAATGTAGGCACCGCCACCAAGCTGCGGCAGTTTCCGTCTATATTGTGCCATTGAAAAACCCACCCCTACACCGCCCGGCGCCACCTGATCGGGTGTCCGGCCGATAGATTTCTCGCGCTTAATCGCATGCGAAACTAGACGACTTGCGGTATACTTCCTGCGGGTCGGGAATATTGCCTATTGAAATCATGATCTTGCTTGCGCTTTTGAAGGCGCGGCCGCAGCCGCGAGATGGCTTTGGCAACTGAAAACTGTACCGGCGGTACAGGAGGGAGCATGAAAAAGGGCGCCGAAACACGCACACGCATTCTCGATGTCGCCGAAGCCGCCGTGCTGCAGAAGGGCTTTGGTGGCACCTCGATCGAGGAGCTGATCGCCGAGACCGGCATCACCAAGAGCGGTTTCTTCTACCATTTCCGCGACAAGAACGAGCTCGCGAAGGCGCTGCTCAACCGCTACATCGAAAACGACGAGCGCATCTATGACGAGATTTTCAGCCGCGCCCGCGAGCTGACCGACGATCCGCTGCAGTCCTTCCTGCTCGGCCTGAAGCTGCTATCCGAACTGCTGGCTGATCTGCCGAACGGTCATCCCGGCTGTCTGGTCGCCACCGTCTGCTACTACGAGCGCATCTTCGACCGCGAGATACAGGAGACCAACCGCAACGCCGTGCTCGCCTGGCGCCGCCGCTTCGGCCAGATGTTTGCAGAGATCATGGCGGTCTATACGCCCCGCGAACCACTGGAGGTCGATCAGCTGGCCGACATGGTTTCCACCGTGCTCGAAGGCGGCATCGTGCTGTCCAAGGCGCTGAAGGAGCCGAACAGCCTCGCCGAACAGATCCTCGTACTGCGCTCCTTCGTCAAGCTGCTGTTCCAGCCGCAGGCAGGCGCTATCTACCGGCAGTGATGCTGCGGGCAAGCGGTCTCCCGGTCCATTGACAGCGCACCGGTCGCACGCCAAGGATGAGCTCTCTCCCGGAGCTATTGATGCTGATTTCCGAAGCCCTTGCCCTTGGTTCCGCGACGTGTATCGCGCTGAGCTCGATGTTCATCAACGAGCTGAACGGCCGGGTGCCGCTGATGCAGCTCGCCCGCTGGCAGCTGACCGCAGCGTTCCTGATGACGGCAACAGCAGCCACGGTCGCCGGTGGCTGGGCGACGCTGGGCGGCTGGCAGTTTATGGCGCTTACCGCATCCGGCGTTTTCGGCATCGCGATTGCCAGCACCACCTATTTCGCGGCCATCTATACCGCCGGACCACGGGTGACGGCGCTGCTGTTTTCGCTGACCTCGCCCTTTGCGCTCGCCATGGGATATGTCGCGCTCGGCGAAACGATCAGCTTGCTGCAAGCAACGGGCGTCGTGCTTATCCTGACCGGCATCCTGATCGCCATCGCCGCGCGCCGCCGCCGCCCGGCGCCGATGATTCCGCTGGCCGATGGTGAGCCGATCGAGGCGCCTGCACCGCAGGAGCGCACGTCACTGACAGGCATCGTGCTGGGTGTCGTCACTGCCTTCGGCCAGGCGCTCGGCAGTCTTTTCGCTCGTCCGGCCATGGCAGCCGGCGTCGAGCCCTTTGCGGCAATGGCCGTGCGCGCAGGCATCGCCGTCATCTTCTTCTGGGCGTTGCTGTCGTTGCCCGCCATTCGCCGCCAGTCCGGCACGCTGCGCAGGAAGGATGTGTCCCTTGCTGTTGTTTCCGCCTTCTTCGGCACCGCGCTCGGCATGTCGCTGCTGCTCGCAGCCCTGAAGACCGGCAGCGTCGGTATCGTCTCGACGCTGTCGTCGATGACGCCGATCGTCATCCTGCCGATGGTGTGGCTCCGAAGCGGAAAGATGCCGCATGCCTATGCCTGGGCGGGGGCCGCCATGGCGATCGCCGGGACGGCGCTTGTCAGCCTCGGATAGTCACGAATCCGGTATCAGCGGATCCTCCACCAGATAGAATTCCGCCACCGGCGTCACGTCGGTGACGAAGAAGCCGAAGCTGGTCGTCACGCCGGGGTCGGAATGGCCGTCATCGAAGCGCAGCCGGTCGAAGCTTTCGAACTGGTTCTGGAAATGCGCGTAGCGGTCGGAGGAGAAGAAATCCGGATTGGGATTGGTCTGGCCGAAGGACAGGCCGTCATAGAAATCGCTCGGCTTGCCGCGGATCTCCTCGAGTTCGAATTCGAAGCCGATCCAGGCAAGCTTGCTCTGGTTCACCGCCGAGATCTTCATGTGGAACGAGTTCTGCCGCAGCGTATCGAGGCTGGCGGCATTGGCGGCGCGGATCACCAGCGTCACCGGCTCGGTCGACGTGAGCGCCTCGGTGATCTCGATCGGATCGGCGCGCGTGCCCTTTCCCTTGATCGACAGGATCCGGAAGCCGCCGAGTTCGTCGGAAAAGGAGAAGTCGCCGGCATACCAGCGGCCGTCGTCGGCCGGACCGGCGCTGACGAGCGCCAGTGAAAGCAGCGCAGCCAGGATCCGCCAGTGACGCCCCATCGCTCTCTCCTGCGCTGAGTATCGCATTGACGCGGCAAATCTCAAAATCATCGTTCGGGGCGAACCGCCTGGCGTCAAGGACGGCTTGGCGCCGGAGCCGGAGGCGGCTAGCAAGGGCAGGGGGATGGGGGAGCCGCCGATGAGCCTGGAAATCGCAATTCTGTTGTTTGCCGCAGGCATTGCCGGCGGCGTCATCAATGCGCTGGCGGGTGGCGCCACACTCTTGACCTTTCCGGCAATGGCGGCCTCGGGCCTGCCGCCGGTCACCGCCAACGCCTCGAATGCGGTGGCCATCGTCCCCGGCCATCTGCTTGCGGTGCTTGCCGATCACCGGAAGCTGCAGCCGCTCGATCTCAAGCTCGGCCTCTCGGTCCTGGTCTGCCTCATCGGCGGCATCCTTGGCGCGCTGCTTCTGCTGGCGCTGCCGGAGCGGCTCTTCGTGCTGCCGGTGCCGGCGCTGATCGGCGCCGCCACGCTGCTTTTCCTGTTTTCGCCGCACATCGCGGCCTGGGCCGAAAGGCGCCGCGGCGGCAGCGAGCCGTCACAGCTCGCCGGCTCCACGGTGCTGGCATTCGCGTCGATCTATGGCGGCTTCTTCGGCGCCGGTCTCGGCGTCATCCTGACGGCAGTGCTGGCGATCGGCGACCCCAACGATATCCGCCGCGTCAAGGCGCTGAAGAACCTGCTCGCCACGGCCGTCAGCATCGCCGCCGTGACGATCTTCATCCTGCAGGGCGCCGTCCGCTGGCCGCAGACACTGACGATGCTCTTTGGCGCGTTGTTCGGCGGCTATCTCGGCGGCTACCTAGTCCGCATCTTGCCGGGATCCGTTGTCCGGTGGTTCGTGATCGTCACCGGCGCCGTGATGACGGTGGTCTACGCCGTGAAATACTGGATGTAAGCGGTTGGCTCATCGCCGTAAACACCGCTCCATTTACGCCCGTGTTACTGTAACGTACTTACCGCCGCACCGGCTTTGCGGAAGGGTGCATTTCCACCATTCAGGAGATGCGCGATGCCTGGACAAACTTTCCTGCAACCAAGACCGCTTCTGTCTGCCGCCGCCGTAGCACTGGCCGTCGTGACCGCACCGCATCCGGCCTTCGCCGCCGAAGCTGTCACGGTGGACAATTTCGTCAGGGCCGAAAGCGACCTCTATTTCAATAACATCGTCAAGGATGGCGGTTTCGGCAAGCTGATCCACCGCCGCGAACCGGCCGATATCGACAAGCAGACGGTGATCCGTCTGAACCGCGATACGCTCTATACCTCGGCAGTCTTCGATCTCGACGCCGGGCCGGTGACCATCACCCTGCCGGATGCCGGCGGGCGGTTCATGTCGCTCTTTGCCGTCAGCGAAGATCACTATATCCCGGTTGTGTCCTATCAGGGCGCCAGCACCTTCACCAAGGAGCAGGTCGGCACCCGCTATGTGATCGCCGGCATCCGGACCTTCGTCAATCCGGCCGACCCCAAGGATGTCGAAGCTGTCCACGCGCTGCAGGATGCGATCAAGGCCGAGCAGCCGGGCGGCCCCGGCAAGTTCTCGATCCCGCAATGGGATCCGGTGAGCCAGAAGAAGGTGCGCGACGCGCTGCTGGTGCTGGCATCGACAATGCCCAATTTCAACAAGGCGTTCGGCGCCAGGGATGTGGTCGATCCCATCCGCCATCTGGTGGCCAGCGCCGCTGCCTGGGGCGGCAATCCCGACAAGGACGCCACCTATCTCAACATCACGCCGCCGAAGAATGACGGCAAGACCGTCTACAAACTCACCGTCAAGGACGTTCCCGTCGACGGCTTCTGGTCGGTCAGCCTCTATGACGCCAAGGGCTATTACAAGAAGAACAAATACGGCGCCTATGCGCTGAACGACGTCACCGCGAAGAAGAGCGCCGATGGTTCGATCGCCATCCAGTTCGGCGGCTGCGACGGCAAGATCGAAAACTGCCTGCCGACCACGCCGGGCTGGAACTACACCGTCCGCCTCTACCGCCCGCAACAGGCGATCCTTGACGGGTCATGGACATTTCCCGAGCCGCAGCCGGTGAAGTGACTGTTCCGCAAAAAGGGGAGGGTGTCATGCATCTGACAAAACGTGAATTCACCAAGGGCATGGTTGCGGCCGCAGGGCTCGCGGGTCTCGGACCGGCCACTGCATTGGCCGCCGAAGTCAGCGCCGCTGAAGCCCGCGCCATCGCCAAGGAGGCCTATATCTACGGCTTCCCGATGGTCGACAGCTACCGCATCCAGCATGCCTATTTCGTCGATACCAAAAATCCGGAATACAAGGGGCCGTGGAACCATCTGGTCAATATTCCGCGGGTCTACACCCCTGCCGACACCGCGGTGCAGACGCCGAATTCCGATACGCCCTACTCGATGCTCGGCCTGGACCTTCGCGCCGAGCCGATGGTGCTGACCGTGCCGCCGATCGAAAAGGACCGCTATTTCAGCATCCAGCTGATCGATGCCTATACCTTCAATTTCGACTATATCGGCAGCCGCGCCACCGGAAACGGCGGCGGCAGCTTCCTGATCGCCGGGCCGGACTGGAAGGGCGAGACGCCGAAGGGCATCGATAAGGTGATGCGCTCGGAGACCCAGCTGCTGCTGGCCGTCTACCGCACGCAGCTTTTCAATCCCGGCGATCTCGACAACGTCAAGAAGATCCAGGCCGCCTACAAGGCGGAGCCGCTGTCGAAATTCCTCGGCAAACCGGCACCCGCCGCAGCACCGGCCATCGACTTTGCCAAGCCGCTCACCCCCGATGGCGAGAAGACCTCGCTCGCGTTCTTCGGCATCCTCAATTTCATCCTGCAGTTCTGCCCGCCCGATCCGTCCGAAACGGCGCTGATGCAGCGCTTTGCAAGCATCGGCATCGGCGGCGGCAAGCCGTTCGACCCAGCCAAGCTGACGCCGGACATGAAAACGGCCTTCGAGCAGGGCAGGGCCGATGCCTGGGCGGATATCGAGGGCTTGCGCAGACGCTTCGATACCGGCGAAGTCACCTCGGGCGACGTGTTCGGCACCCGCGCCTACCTGAAGAACAACTATCTCTACCGGATGACGGCAGCTGTTCTCGGCATCTACGGCAACTCCAAACAGGAAGCTATCTACCCGGCCTACGCCGTCGATGCCGAAGGCAACAAGCTCGACGGCGCCAACAAATACACGGTGCGTTTCGCCAAAGGCGAACTTCCGCCAGTCAACGCCTTCTGGTCGCTGACCATGTACAAGCTGCCCGAGAGCCTGCTTGTCGCCAATCCGATCGACCGCTACCTGTTGAATTCGCCGATGCTGCCGGATTTCGTCAAGGATGCCGATGGCGGGCTGACCTTCTACGTCCAGACCGAATCCCCCGGCAAGGACAAGGAACCGAACTGGTTGCCGGCACCCAAGGGCCCCTTCGTGATCGCGACGCGGCTCTACTGGCCGAAGCCGGAGGCGCTGGACGGAAAGTGGAAACAGCCGCCTATGATCAAGGTGACGTAGGCACGGCGGGCGGGTTCAGGCATTCGAGCTTAGCCCGGATCGTCCATCTCGGCCGCCATCTCCACGAGCTTGCGCACCGTGTTGATATTGCGCGAGGTTCCCGCCTTCAGCGCCGCAAGCTTGAGCTTCGATTTCCCTGATCCGACGGGGTAGTGGACATAGATCTCGTGGTCGGAGATCACGGCCTCTTCACCGTCAGGAGCCACCATGCTTTCGAGCGCGTTCTTGGGTGCGGCTTCAGCCAGGAAATGCACCAGAACGAAGCTCGGCTTGGCATCCGGGAAGGGCGCGTTCCCGGCAATCGCTGCCATTTCCTTGCGGCTGCGGATCATTACGCCGGGTTTCTTGCCGAGCCGCTTGCCCAGTGCCTCGTCGAGTTTCTCGCCCGCGGCCTTTTCGCTGTCAGCGGAGCGGAAGACGGCATTGCCGCTCTGGATATAGGTTTTCACATCCTCGAACCCGAGCTCCTCGCAGATCGCCTTCAGCTCCGCCATCGGCAAGGCGCCGGTGCCGCCGACATTGATGGCGCGGAGGAGGGCGATGTAGACGGGCATGGATTTTCTCCCTCGTGAATGCTGCGGCCCGGCCAGCCCCCTCTGCCCTGCCGGGCATCTCCCCCACAGGTGGGGAGATAACAAGTGGGAGGCTCCCCCTTCAAAATTGACGTTGCGGTGCGCTGAGCGGTTGCAGTTTGGTCGAGCAGTCGCCTCCGGCCGATCTCCCCACCTGTGGGGGAGATGCCCGGCAGGGCAGAGGGGGGCGAACTTGCTCTAGCTCAGCTCATCTTCCCCGCAACCTTGATCGCAAACGCATACTCGAACGCGATCTCTTCCAGCCGCTGGAAGCGCCCGGACGCGCCGCCATGCCCGGCATCCATATTCGTCTTCATCAGGATCGGCGCGTCGCCCGTCGTCTTCTCGCGCAGCTTCGCTACCCATTTCGCCGGTTCCCAATAGGTCACCCGCGGGTCCGTCAACCCGCCGAGTGCCAGCAGCGGCGGGTAGGGCTTTTCGCCGACATTGTCGTAGGGCGAATAGGCAGCGATCTGCTCGTATTCTTCCTGGCTGTCGATCGGGTTGCCCCATTCCGGCCATTCCGGCGGGGTCAGCGGCAGCGTGTCGTCGAGCATGGTGTTCAGCACGTCGACGAAGGGAACGGCGGCGATGATGCCGGCGAATTTCTCGGGCGCCATGTTGGCGATCGCCCCCATCAGCATGCCGCCCGCCGATCCGCCCTCGGCGATGATGTTCGTGTAGGACGTGAACTTCTGTTGATTCAGATAGTCGGCGGCGGCGATGAAGTCCTTGAACGTATTGGTCTTCTTTTCCATCTTGCCGTCTTCGTACCAGGCGAAGCCCTTGTCCTTGCCGCCGCGGATATGGGCGATGGCATAGACGAAGCCTCGGTCGGCGAGCGACAGGCAATTGGTGTTGAACCCGGCCGGAATGGTGATGCCATAGGCGCCATAGCCATAGAGCAGGCAGGGTGCAGAGCCGTCGAGCGCGGTGTCCTTGCGGTAGAGCAGGGTCACAGGCACCGTCTCGCCGTCCCAGGCGGGCGCGAAGACGCGGCGGGTGACGTAATCGTCCGGGTTATGGCCGGACGGCACTTCCTGGGTCTTCAACAGCGTCCGCTCGCGCGTCACCATGTTGTAATCGTAGAGCTGCGAGGGCGTCGTCATCGACGAATAGGAGAAGCGGATGACGTCGGTGTCATATTCGGCAGCCCCTGAGAGGCCCAGCGAATAGGCTTCCTCGGCAAAGGCGATCGCGTGTTCCTCGCCGGTCTTGCGGTCGCGGATCATGATCTGCGGCAGGCCGTCCTTGCGCTCCAGCCAGAGCAGATGGCGGGCATAGGCCATGTGGTTGATGATGAGCGTACCCGGCTTGTGCGGCACCACTTCGCGCCAGTTCTCCTTGCCCGGTGCATTGACCGGCGCCTCGACGATCTTGAAATCCTTGGCATTGCCGTCATTGGTCAGGATGTAGAAGACATCGCCGCCCTCGGTCAGCGTGTACTCGATGCCTTCCTCGCGCTCGGCAACAATCTTCGGCTCGGCCGTCAGGTCCTTGGTGGACAGCAGCCGGTATTCTGACGTCTCGTGATCGTGGATATCGATGTAGATGAAGTCGTCGAGCAGCGAGCCGCCGACGCCCATGAAGAAACCGGCATCCGGCTCTTCGTAAACCAGCCGGTCGTCGCTCTGCGGCGTGCCGATGATGTGGTGATAGACCTTCGACGGACGATGGTTCTCGTCCAGCGCCGAATAGAAGAAGCTTTTGCCATCGGGCGCCCAGACGCCGCCGCCGCCGGTATTCTCGATCACATCGGCGAGGTCCTCGCCGGTCGCGAGATCGCGCACCTTCAGCGTGAAGAACTCCGAACCCTTGTCGTCATAGCCCCAGATGCCGCGATTGTGATCGGTGGAGTGATCGAGCCCGCCGAGGCGGAAATAGCTCTTGCCCGCCGCTTCCTTGTCGCCGTCGAGCAGCACGGTGCGGATCGTCTCGTCCTTGGTGTCGCCGTCGCGCGGAATGCGGAAATAGCGCGGCTGTTCGCCGCCGGTGACGAAGAAGGTGCCATAGGCATAGGCGCCATCCTTCATCGGCACCGAGCTGTCGTCTTCCTTGATGCGGCCGCGCATCTCGGCAAACAGCGCCTTCTGCAACGGCTTGGTGTCTTCCATCGCCGCGTTCATATAGGCGTTTTCGGCCTCCAGATGCGAGCGGATCTCGGGGTCTAGGATACTGGGATCCTTGAACATCGCCTGCCAGTTGTCGGCGCGCAGCCAGGCGTAATCGTCTGTCCTGGTGATGCCGTGGCGCGTATCGGAAAGCGGCTTCTTGGCAGCAGCGGGCGGGGTCGGCAGGTTCTTGAAAACGGACAAATGAAAAGCTCCGGATCGGTATTGCGGTGGGGAAGAGATAGAGGTGCTGCGGGACGCAATCAAGCGCCGCGCAAGCCGTCGTGGATAAGCTGCGGCTAAATCGAAGTGTTCCTCATGTTGCCTTGATGTCACCACATTGTTTAAGAAAGTCCGGGAGAGCCTTTCCGGGTTCTATTGCATCATTCTGTTGGCTCAAACGGAGTCGGATGGTCGGTCGGCTGGCGCGCGTCGTAGCCCAGTCCTACGGCCAAGCCAGCCGGCCGATCAGGCGGCCCGTTTCAGCCAACCCGGAGGGCCGGGCATCCTTCCGCCAGGATCAAAGGCGATCGGCTCGGACGTACCTAGGGGTATGCCCTTCGCCAATCGCCTTTGCCCTGTCGAAAACCTGCTCCGGCAGAATGATGCAATAGAACCCGGAAAGGCTCTTACATCGCGCGGAACCTGCGCCTTGCCAGATGGAGATGACGGGGGCGTCTGGCTGAGGCTTGTTCCGGATTGAGCAGATAGAGGGATTATTCCTACATGCCGAAATGCCTGGTCCTGTCCGTATCGCTTCTCAGCCTTGCCTCCTCCGCCTATGCCGTCGATCCCGCCATCAAGAAGCAGCTTGAAAAGCTCGATCCGGCCACCCGCCTCGAACAGAGTTGCGATACCGAGGCGATGAGCCGCATCAACAAGGACAAGACCGGTTTCAACCCCGACAAGGTGATCGCCTACACTTTCAAGGATCCGGTGCCGAGCGACGATCGCCTGGTGGCGCCCGGCGCCGTCTTCCGCAGCAAGGGCGTCTGGTACCATCTCTCCTATACCTGCATCACCGGCCCGCAGCACATCAATGTCCGCGAACTCCAGTACAAGATCGGCGACAAGGTGCCGAAGGAGAGTTGGACGAAGTATTACCTCTACGATTGAGGCCTCTCGGCCTCATTGGTTGATCAGGCGAGCTTCGGCGGTACCTTGCCCTGATCGATGATCGCCATCTCGGCGATCTGCCGCAGCGTCGTCGCTGCATACCTCTCCAGAAGCTCTTTCTCGGCCGCCGCATGCGCCATCTGCAGCACGGAATTCGAGGCGCGCTCGACAGGGCAGGAGGGGTGATCGCGCGAGAGCGGCGCCGGCAGGATCGCGCCCTCGTTCAGCGCCCGCTGGATATCCAGCACCGTCACCTCGTCGAGTGACCTGACCAGCTTCCAGCCACCGCCGCGCCCGCCTTCCGATTCCACGATCCCATGGTCGCGCAGCGCCCCCAGCGTCCGGCGCACGACGACCGGATTGGTGTTCAGCATCTGGCTGATCCGTTCCGACGTCTCCCGGCCGCCAAGCAGGCCCATATGCACCAGCACATGCAGCATCCGGGCAAGCCGGCCATCGGTCTTCATCGCGAACCTTTCCGCAACAATTATTGTTACGCTATCTTGACGGTGCCGGTTATCTGTAACAGATATTGTTACGGATAAAAGGAGCACGCATGCTGCGCCGCCAGTTTCTACTCGCCGCACCGGCCTTGGTTATCTCAGTTTCCGGCGCCAAGGCAACAAATCAGGAGCCCATCATGAATGACACACTCATCGACACCAGGACGATCAGCATGGGTATCCTCGAGGCGGGCTCCGGGCCGCTCGTGCTGCTATGCCACGGGTTTCCGGAAACCAAGCATGCCTGGCGCCATCAGGTCGCAGATCTCGCAAAGGCCGGATACCGCGCCGTGGCACCGGATATGCGCGGCTACGGCAAGACCGCGGCACCCGGCCGCGCCGATCAATACACCGTCTTCCACGCCGTCGGCGATCTGATCGCGCTGATGGATGCGCTCGGCGAAGAGACGGCGGTGATCGCCGGTCACGATTGGGGCGCGACGATTGCCTGGCAGGCGGCGCTGCTGCGCCCCGACAGGTTCAGGGCCGTCGTCGCCCTCAGCGTGCCGATGATGGGCCTGCCGCCGGTGCCGCCGTCGAAGATATTTCCGGAGAATGACGAGGCGCTGTTCTACACGCTCTATTTCCAGCAGCCGGGTGCGGCTGATGCCGAATTCGGCCGCGACCCCGCGCTGACACTGCGCAAGATCATCCACGCGGCAAGCGGCGAGGCGGGTCCCAGAAAGCCCGGCGACGGCACGCCCAATCCCTTTTCGATGGTCAGCCGCAAGACCGGCCTTCTGGCTGCTCTGCCCGACCCCGCAAAGCTTCCCGCCTGGCTGCCGCCCACAGATTTCGAAAGACTGGTCGCCGACTTCAAAGTGTCAGGCTTCACCGGCGGCCTGAACTATTACCGCAATCTCGACCGCAACTGGGAACTCCAGCAGGCGAACGCCGGCCAGACCGTCACCATCCCCGCACTGTTCATGACCGGCGAACGCGACCCCGGCCTCGCCATTCCCGGCATGGACAAGATCATATCCGCCATGCCCGCGCTGGTGCCGCAGCTGCGCGGCTCGCATATTATTCCCGGCGCGGGTCATTGGCTTCAGCAGGAGCGCCCGGCCGAGGTCTCGGAACGGATGATCGCCTTCCTGCAGCAGCTCTGAACGCCCCTAGCGATCCACCAGCACCGAGCATTTTGCATGCCGCACCACGCGGTCTGCCGTCGCGCCGATGAAATAGTTGGAGAAATCGGGGATGTGCGAGGCGACGATGATCAGGTCGGCGCTGTGGGTTTCGGCGGCGGCGAGGATGCCGTTGGCGGGCGGCCCGCGGCCGATCTCGACGCTGGCCGGAATGCCGGTCTTCAGCCGCAGCGCTTCCAGCCGCGCCTTGCCGTCCTTGATGGCATTCTCGACCAGCTCGACCGGYAGATCGATCGCCACATAGGTCGGGATGTCCTCGACGACGTTGAGCAGGATGATCTCGCCGCCCTCATCGAGCAGCGTCGCAGCCTTGCGAAACGACTTCTCGCCGCGGTCGATGGCACCGATTTCGATGGGAACCAGGATTTTCTTGTACATGGCTTTCGTCCTTATGAGATGCATCCAACCTATCGGAGGAAACATAAGGCGCTTTGACGCGGATCAAGCGCCGCATCTCCAGCGTCAACAGATGCTGAACGATTTATCCGCAAGAACGCATCTTCTGCGAACAATCGGAATGCGCCATATAGAATGCAAGTACGGTGGCCGAGGGGACCATGAGATCATGAACCGGCGAACATTCCTCGAGCTTGCCACAGGCGGCGCCTTCGCCGCCACCGCCGGTGCAGCGTCGCAACTGATGGCAGGAGACAGATCGATGACAACAGAGACTTCCTACGCGCTGACGCGCCCTGCCCATGTCGGCCATTCGCATCTGGTCGTGAAGGACCTGGCCGCCGTTTCCGGCTTCTACCAGTCGATGCTCGGCCTCAGGGTCATCGAGAAGACGGCCAGCGGCGAAGTGCTCGGCGTATCGGGCCTGCCGCTGCTGACGCTGACGACGGACAGCAACGCGCAAACGGCGCCCCGCAACGCCGCCGGCCTGTTCCACACCGCTTTCCTGATGCCCGACCGCACCGAGCTTGCCCGCTGGCTGCGCCATGCCGCGCATAACAATGTCGTCCTCGAAGGCGCGTCCGATCACCTCGTCAGCGAGGCGATCTATCTTTCCGACCCCGAAGGCAACGGCATCGAGATCTATGCCGACCGCCCGCATGACGTCTGGAAATTCCACCAAGACGGCCAGGTGGAAATGGCGACCAACCGCCTCGATCTGCAGGCACTCTATGACAGCGCCCCTCAGGACACCTGGAACGGCATGGCAGACGGCACCGCGATCGGCCACATCCATCTGCAGGTCGGCAATATCCCCGAAGCCGACACGTTCTACCGCGACGTTCTCGGCCTGAAAATCATGGCCCGCTATCCAGGCGCCAGCTTCTTCGCCACCGGCGGCTACCACCACCACGTCGCCGCCAACATCTGGAACAGCCGCGGCGCAGGCACCCGCAGCCACAACATGACCGGCCTTTCCGATTATTCGCTGCATTTCAACGACAAGGCGGCACTGGAAACAGCCAAGACCGCGCTGGAAAAGCTCGAGATCAAGACCGAAGCCCGCGACGGCGGCGTGTTCCTCAGGGATCCCTGGGGGATTGGGCTGACGCTGACGGCTTGAGGGCACGTCCAATCCGTTGCAATTGCCGCCGATACGACTAGCTTTCCCCTTGCGCCGCGCCTCGTCCGCGGCGCCGAGACGAGGAGGAAGCAGCCCATGTGCCGCAACATCAAACCCCTGTTCAACTTCGACCCGCCGGCAACGGAGGCGGAAATCCATGATGCGGCGCTGCAGTTCGTGCGCAAGCTGAGCGGCACCAACAAGCCTTCCAAACGCAACGAGGCCGCCTTCGATCACGCGGTTCTGGCGATCGCCAAATGTGCCGCGGAATTGCTGACGTCGCTCGAGACCTCGCAACCGCCCCGTGACCGCGAGGAAGAGGCCGCCAAGGCAAAGGCCCGCTCGGCGCTCAGGTTTGCCTGAGGAACTGCCGCTCTGGAAAGATCGTTCCAGGCGCTGCCTTGCTGCAGCATAACCATGCTTGAACACCTGCTAACGCAGCGCTAGGGATCGGTTGACATCCCTCATGCAGCAAGACCCTCCCTCATGTTTCCCTTTTCAGAAGCCGACCCGATCCGCCACGCGAGCCCCGTGCCTGAAAGCTCGGAGGTGGTGATCGTCGGTGGCGGGGTGATAGGCGTTTCGACGGCGCTTTTCCTCGCCGCGCGCAATATCCAGGTGACGCTTCTGGAAAAGGGGCGCATCGCCGCCGAGCAGTCGTCGCGCAACTGGGGCTGGATCCGCAAGCAGGGGCGCGATGCCGACGAATTGCCGATCGTCATGGAAGCCTGCCGTCTCTGGCAGCAACTGGCGGAAGAATGCGGCGAGGATATCGGCCTGAGGCAGACGGGCGTCACCTATCTGGCCCGCACCGACAAGGACATGGCGAAGTTTGCGAAATTCATGCAGCTCGCCGCCGCCCACGATCTCGATACCCGCCTTCTCGACGGCACAGAGGTCGCGGCCAGGATCGGCGGCATGGCCCGCACCTATGCCGGCGCGATGACAACGCCATCGGATATGCGCGCCGAGCCCTGGCTTGCGGTGCCTGCGCTGGCACGGCTCGCCGCCCGCAAGGGTGTCAGGATCATCGAGAATTGCGCGGTTCGCGCGCTCGATATCGCTGCCGGCCGGGTCGCGGGGGTCTGGACCGAAAGCGGCAAGATCGCGACGACGAACGTGCTGGTGGCCGGCGGCGCCTGGTCGTCGCTGTTTCTGCGCAAGCACGGCGTCTCCATCCCCCAGCTCAGCGTCCGCGCCACGGTGGCGGCGACCGAGCCCTTGCCGGAATTCCACGCCGGCGCGGCCATCGAAAAGGACATCGCCTTCCGCCGCAGGCAGGATGGCGGCTATACGCTGGCCCCGGGCGGCAGCAATCTGCTCTTTGTCGGCCCCGACGCCTTCCGCAACGCCACCAAATATCTTCCGGCGCTGATCGACCACCCCTTTGGCACCCGCTATCTCCCGGCCGCGCCCTCCGGTTTCCCGGACAGCTGGTCGACGCCGCGCGACTGGACGCCCGAGACGACAAGCCCGTTCGAGCGCATGCGCGTCCTCAACCCGGCGCCCGGTCAATCCGATCTCGCCTCGATCAAGCGCGGCTTCGAAAACCTCTTCCCGCAGCTCGGAGAATTGCGCCTGAAAGCCACATGGGCAGGCATGATAGACGCCATGCCTGACGTCGTCCCGATCGTGGACCGCGTCAGCGCCATCGCCGGTCTCTTCGTCGCCACCGGTATGAGCGGCCACGGCTTCGGCATCGGCCCGGGCATCGGCCGCGTCATGTCGGATCTGATCCAAGGCAACGCGACGGGCCACAATCTGAACCGCTTCCGCCTGTCGCGCTTCTCCGACGGCAGCCCGATCCGCCTGGGTCCGGCGATCTGAGAAAGCGCCTTCCGGCCTACTCCGCCGCCACCGCCATCGCCCGCGTGTCGTTGCGGTAAAACTTCGGCGCCCGGCCGGTCACGCGCTTGAAGGCGTTGGAGAAGGCGCTTTCCGAGGTGTAGCCGAGCGAGCGGGCAAGTGTTGCCACCTGCACGTCGTCTTCCCCGAGTGAGCGTTCGGCAAGCCGCATGCGCCATTCGGTGAGATAGGCGAGTGGGGCGATGCCGGCCACCTGCTTGAAATAGACGGCGAAGGTGGTGCGCGACATGGCAGCGGCAGCGGCAAGCTCTTCCAGCTGCCAGGCGCGGCCGGGCTCGGCATGCATCAGCCGCACGGCCGGGGCGATGCGGCGGTCGCTGACGGCGCGCAGAAGG
The DNA here is from genome assembly GCF_056396985.1 of Rhizobium sp. 05N430. Lineage (NCBI taxonomy): Bacteria > Pseudomonadati > Pseudomonadota > Alphaproteobacteria > Hyphomicrobiales > Rhizobiaceae > Rhizobium > Rhizobium sp. 05N430. The sequence continues at coordinate 108,809 of NZ_JBFTMO010000013.1, forward strand.
CCCGAGGCCAGCGGGCCACCGTCATCCAGATGGGCGCGGAGCAGCTGCACGAACATCAGCTGTGCCAGCTGCGCCGAGGCGACCGAGCCGCCCGGCAGATCGGCGGTCTGCTCCGAAACGATCTGCGCCACCACCCATTGCAGCACGGCTGCCTGCGGCGATCCGGCTTTCGCATGGATGAAGGGCGGCATGACATCGGTCAAAAGCGCGCCGCGTTCCGGATCGAGACCGGCATGGCCGCCGACGATCTCCACTTCCTTGACGTCGCCGATATGCTTGACCCGCCCGATATAGGTGGCGAAGAGCGGCTTGGCCTCGACCGGGGTCAGCGACAGATCGGTGCTGAGCACGAAGTCGCGGGTGGTGACCAGGAACGTGTCGCCCGCTTCCAGCCGCACCGGCCCGTCACCGCCTTCGACATCGAGCCAGCAGCTGCCCTTCAGCACCGCATAGAACTTGATCTGCTGCGGCCGGAATTGCAGCGACCACGCGCCACCGATGGTGAAACCGCCCGAGATGACGGACTGGGCATTGGTGAGGGTAAGCAGGTCGGAAAACGGATCGTGCGACATTTTCGAATTCTCGCGCATGTAATCGGAATTTACAAGTATTTGAAATTCGGCGCGCCGGGCGCAGTCTCCGGATGCAATCACGAATGGAGAATGCATCATGAGCCTCAAGACACGTAAACTCGGCACTCAGGGCCTCGAAGTCTCGGCGATCGGCCTCGGCTGCATGCCGATGAGCCAGTCCTATGGACCGGCCGATCAGGACGAGGCGATCCGCACGCTGCACCGCTCGATCGACCTCGGCTGCACCTTTTTCGACACTGCCGAAGTCTATGGTCCGCACACCAATGAAGACCTGCTTGGCCGCGCCTTCAAGGGCCGCCGCAGCGAGGTGACGATCGGCACCAAGTTCGGCTTCAAGATCGTCGAGGGCAAGCAGCGGGGCGCGGAAACCACCAGCCGTCCGGAAGACATCCGCAAGGCGGTCGAGGGATCTCTGAAGCGGCTGCAGACCGATCATATCGATCTGCTCTATCAGCACCGCGTCGATCGCAATGTGCCGATGGAAGATGTGGCAGGCACCGTCGGCGAGCTCGTCAAGGAAGGCAAGGTCAAGTATTTCGGCCTGTCGGAAGCCGGTATCGCCAATATCCGCAAGGCGCATGCGGTCTTCCCTGTCTCGGCGCTGCAGAGCGAATATTCGCTATGGGAGCGCAATCTGGAGCCTGAGATCATTCCGGTTCTGCGCGAACTCGGCATCGGCCTCGTGCCCTTCTCGCCGCTTGGCCGCGGTTTCCTCACCGGCAAGGTGATGCGCGCCGAGGAATATCCGGAGAATGACCACCGCCGCAACGACCCGCGCTATCAGGGCGCCAACTTCGACGAGAACGTCAAGGCGGCCGAGATCGTCCATGCCGTCGCCCGCGATCACAATGCAACGCCCGGCCAGATCGCGGTTGCCTGGCTGCTCCACCAGGGCGACGACGTCGTGCCGATCCCCGGCACCAAGCGCCAGAGCTACCTGGAGGAAAATGTCGGCGCCGCCGCCATTGCCCTCAGCGCCGCAGACCTCGCAAGCCTCGACGCTGCACTCGCCCCGGAAAAGGTCTCCGGCGAGCGCTACGCCTCGTGGATCATGGCGACGGTCGACCGGTAAGCGCGCTCACGCGGCCTGAACCCTTCTGAGTCCGATGCTTGCTGCGATCGCCAGTTCGGCGATCGCAGCGGCAAGCAGGATGCCGAGGAAGACCTCGCGGCCGAGATGGACGAGCACCCAGCCGCCGATGACAGGGAAGCCGAAGATGCCGGTGAAGTAGGACATCACGAACCAGGTGAGCGCCGCATGGCGGTAGCGCGGTTCGGTGTTGTTCACCGCCCAGGTCTGGATCACCGAATAGACCAGGCCATAGCCGATGCCGGTGAGGATGGCTGAGAGAATCTGGAAGGCCGGGTGGATGCCGGTGCCGAACATGGCGACGACGCCGAGGCACATCGAGGTCAGCAGCGCCGTTGCAAGCTGCGCCTGCGGCAGCGCCGCCAGCAAGCGGGCAAGCAGCAGCCGGGCGGCAACGACTGTGACGGCATAAACTGCAAAGAAGGTTGCCGCATCGGCGGAGGTTCCTTCCACCAGCGACGACTGGAAGGTGAGCAAGCCGGAGAAGACGCAGGCGCCGAGCGCCACCATCAGGATCGGCCGGACGGAAGCGCTGCGGCCGATCACGCCGATATCGCGCACCCAGGGCCGAAGTCCCGCAGTTCGCGGCCCGCCCGGCGCCATCGAGCCGAAGACCCAGAGCAGCACGGAAGCCGCAAGGCAGGCAGCACCCACCAGCATGAAGGTCGCCTCGACCGAGAGCCCGACCTGCCGCAGCATGAGATTGAGAATGACCGGGCCGCCACCGATGCCCGCCATCTGGAAGGCGCCGAAGCGGGTAAACCAGAAGCCGCGATCGGCATCCGTGACCCGCTCGGACAGCGCCATCGGCGCGCCAATATAAAACATCCCCCAGCCAAGCCCGATGAAGAAGCCCGAGACCAGCGGCAGGCCGAGGCCGCCGCCCGCCGCAAAGGCGAGCAGCAGGAAGCCAAAGGCGACGGAGCAGGTGGCAATAGCGCTCATCCGCGCGGCATCGATCCGCCCCGACAGCCAGCCGACCAGCGGCACGCCGGTAAAGGTGCCGGCCATCGCCGCACCCAGCGTAAGTCCGGTATCGACATCGCTGCCGCCATGGGCGCGGTAATAGGCGGAAAACAGGAAGGTGGCGCCATAGCCTGCCGCAGCAAGCATGGTGCCGGTGAAGAGAAAAGGGGCGGCGGAAGGGCGCATCGGCATGTCCGGACAGTTGTTGAAAGTGGTCCGATAAAAAGGAATAATGGCAAACATATCCAGAGCCACTTCGAGTCAGCCATGCAAGCCACTTCGCCCCGCCAGACCAGCGCCCGCACACGCCGCCGCGAAAGTGCTGCGGCCGGTTTCTTGCCTGATATCGATACGTCCTCGCCGGTTCCGGCAGTCCGCCAGCTTTACCTGCAGCTGCGCGACAGCATCGTCGCGGGCACGCTGCAGCCTGACCACCGGCTGCCCTCGACACGGACCGCATCGTCGGAATGGTCGCTGTCGCGCGGCCTGATCGCCGAGGCCTACGAGATGCTGATCGCCGAGGGCTATGCCGAGGGACGGCATGGCTCCGGCACCTATGTCGCCTCCGGCCTGCCGACGATGCCCTCAGGCAGCCGCAGCGCCCGCGAGATGGCCGACAACAGCGCCCGGCGCGGCATCTCCACCGCCGCGCGGCTGGCGATGCGCACCGATCTGGCGCCGCCCGCCCAGGTCGCCTTCGCCACCGGCCGGGTGATCCACGACGCGCGCACTGCCGGTCTACTGAAGCGGCTCGCCCATCGCCATATCGACTATTCCACCGACCGCTACCGCGATCCGCAGGGCGAGCTTTCGTTGCGACAGGCGGTGTCGGCCCATCTCGCCGCCTCGCGCGGCGTGCGCTGCCACCCCGGCCAGATCTTCATCACCTCAGGCACCCAGCAGGCCCTGGATTTCGCCATCCGCGTACTCGTCTCGCCCGGCGAAACCGTGATGATCGAGGATCCCTGCTATCCGCCGGCAAGGCTTGCTTTCCTGTTGAACGGTGCGGCGATCTCAGGCATGCCCGTCGATGGCGAGGGCGTGATCACCGGTGAGCTATCCCTTTACGATGGCCCGCCGCCGGCGGCGATCTACGTCACCCCGTCGCATCAATATCCCTCAGGCTCTGCCCTGCCGCTTGCGCGGCGGCTGGAATTGCTGGCCTTCGCCCAGGCCCGCGGCAGCTGGATCATCGAGGACGATTATGACAGCGAATTCCGCTATGACGGCCACCCGATCGCCTCGCTGCAGGGTCTCGATGCGACGCGCCGGGTGATTTACGCCGGCACCTTCAGCAAGGCGCTGCTGCCGGGCTTCCGCGTCGGCTATCTGATCGTGCCGGACGATCTCGTCGCCGCCTTCCGCGCCGTCCGCCCGATCATCGACCGCTTCCCGGCGCCGCTGCATCAGCTGGTCGTCGCCGATTTCCTCAACGAGGGCTATTTCCCGGCGCATCTGCGCCGCCTGCGTGAAAGCCACCGCGCCGCCCGCGACAATCTCGCGTTCCTGCTGAAGGCGCGGCTCTCCGACCACCTGATCACCCCCGTCCCCGAACAGGGCATCCACTTCACCGTCTCCAGCACCGGCACATGGCGCGATGACCGCGCGCTGGCCGAAGCCGCCCTGAAGGGTGGCGTGGTCGTCATCCCCGTTTCGCCGATGCACATCTCCGCCTCGCCGGAACCGCGGCTGCTGCTGGGCTTTTCGGGGCTGACGGCGGAGGAGGCTGATGTGGCAGTGGGGAGGCTGGGGAGGGTGTTGGAGACGGTGGCTGGGTAAGGCCTTGGAGGCGCCAAGTTCATGGATCCGTCAAGCGGCGGTGAGGCGCTACGATCTGGAGGAAGCCTCACGGCGCTCAAAAAATCCGGCGGCCTTGCTCCCGAGCGCTATGAATGGGCGCTCGATACTCATCTCTGTCATCGTGGCAAGCAACGTTGTTACTATGACGGTCGTTAGCCATGTCAGAACGAAGATGCTGAGCGCGGGCAACGCGACTATTTTAATGGCCGCGATTTCAAAAATCTTCGCAGCTTGAGAGACGAACATAAAGTGGAAAATGTAGATCGAAAATGATCGGACGCCGATATATTCGATCACCTTTGCTCTTACCCCGATAGACCGCAGGGTGAGCGCCAACGACGCGAAAGCGATCCCTGCGGCGATCGGAAGCATCTCGAATGCGAATGGAAGACCGGAATAGAATAGGGCCACCCCGCATGCCGATGAGACGACGGATACGAGCGAGGTCACCAAGGCATTTCTTGCTGCGGATTGGTCTCTCCACCAGTAGGCAGAGATGCCGGCGAGAAAGACCGGCATCTGGTTGAAAAGATTATAGAAGTAGAAGCTGTTGTTATCTGCCAGCGCAGAATCCTGGAAGGTGCTGGCGACGTATACGCTCGCCGCGGAAACGATCACTGCGGCCGCCAACGCCATGCCGCCTCGCGCCGCATCGCTTGCGAGCCGAGACAAGGACCAGAACAGGGGCGGAAACGTCAGATAGAACGCCATCTCCGTGCCTATCGACCAGCCCCCTGGCACAATGCTGTTGTTCGCAGCTGGTATGAAACCGTGCACCAAGGCAAAGTTGGCAGCTACAGTTGCCAAACTGTAGGCCTCTATCGCTGTGTTCCCCTGCCGGGCCATCCCCGCCGAGACGGTGAAATACAGTGCGATCGCAAGGTAATAAAGAGGCGCAATTCTAAACCATCGCCGAACAAAGAACCCGGACACCCAGCCCTCATGAAACCATCGACGGCTTGCGCTCTCGCACAGGGTATAGGCGGAGACGACAAAGAAAAGCTGCACGCCTAACTGACCGAGTTCGGTGATTGACGTCGTCCATCGCGCCAACCCCGCAACAGACTGACCGGCATGTATCGTTATCACCATGAGGATCGCGATACCCCTGCATTGATCGATGAAGGCGTCGCGTCTCGTTGCTTCAATCATGGAACGTGCCTGGGGCCGAAGTTGTCTAAAATGACATGCTGGATCTCATGCCGCTGGGGTCTCAGACAGGCATCCGAATATTGGGCCGGACCGCTTGCTTGCCGTTCGGTTCCCACCATCAGACACTCTCGCCATATGCCCGCTGTACAATCGCAGCCGGGCGTAAACAATTGCTCTACTCTAAGCGTAAGCCGCTTGATTGGCAGCCGCTCAGTGGTATGTCGCAGTGGCAGGGGCAAGTACGCTCGTCAGAAAATCTCGGAGAACCGGGGTCAGCTGTTCGCGGGGGATCTGATGCCCACATTCCAACCGGTGCAGCGCCACGGGCACCCGCGCCTGCGAAAGCACGGCCGCGAACGTCTCGGCCTGCTCGATCGGCGCCCGGTCGTCGTATTGGCCATGCAGAAGCAATGTTTCCGCGCGAATCTCGTGTGCGTGATAAAGCGCGGAGCGCTCCAGGAACGCCTGGTCCGAGGTGCCAGCCTCCCGGATGATCGCCTGCTGCAGGCCCGGAGCGCTGTTTTGGTAGGCTTCCTTGAGATCGTAGACGCCGCCCGACAGGATGAGCGCCCTCAGGTCGGCCACCTGCGCTGCGACCATCGCAGACGCAACCGCGCCGCGGCTGTTGCCATAGAGGACGATGCGGGCCGGATCGACGGCGGGTTGCACCTTGAGAAAGTCGAGCGCGGCGATAATCGCACGCTGGGTCGCCGGTCCGCAGAAATCCGCCGGTCCGTCCGATGCGCCGAAGCCCGGCTGCGATACGGCCGCCGCCGTCACATTCAGGCGTGAGGAGAACCGCAGCAGCGTTCCGTTGTCGGCAGCCTCCTTGGCCCCCAGCAGCATTCCGCCCTGATTGCCGTGGACGAAAAGGATGGCTCCCCGCGGCGCGCCAACCGGTCCTCCCGCCTGGAAAAGCTCGACGGAGGCGCCGTCGCCACGATCGATCACATGCCGCTCTACCGCCGCCATCCCTTCACCTGTCCCGCGAGATACGTTCAAAATTTCTTCTTCAGGAAATATCGCGCGATTGCGTTGCCGTCGCCTTCGAGTTCGCCGAATAGCGTATAGCCGAGCTTCTCGTAAAATGGCCGTGCCTGGAATTCGAACGTATCAAGCCACACACCGGCGTATCCGCGCGCCTTGGCGATGGCCTCGGCTTCGGCAAGAAGCTTGGTGCCGAGACCTCTGCCGCGATATTCCGCCGGGACGACAACCAGCTTGATGAACGCCCAACCGTAGTCTCCGACGCCGTAGAGACCACCGCACACACCATTCGTCTCCGGGTCTCGCAATGCGACGGCAAAATCCGGATCTGCGTCGGCGATACCCGCCGCATCGATGTTGAAAGCATCCAGGGCGGCTTCGATAGCTTGCCGAATTTCGATCGGCGGGCTTGAGGCGATGATCTCGAGAATGGGCTCCATGCGCGGTCCGTGGTGTCCATGGTTGATAGGCTCAGGCGTATTGGTCAGCTTCGCACACAATGCCTTCGGCTCCCGGAAAATCAACCAGAAGTTTCCAAACGTGTCCGCTCCGCCACACCCGCGCACCCACCCTTCTCCCCCAAGGAACAGAATCCCCCAATCCGCGTTGTCGTCGCGAAGCGCTGGGCTTTCGGGGAACATGGGATATGGGCATCGCCAACGGCATCAAGAAGCATGCGAAGAAGATCGCCATCGGCGAGCGGCGCACCAGCGCCTGGGCCGAAAAGCTTTCGGCCGCCACCGAAGAGATGCAGCAGGCGCCGGTGCGCCGCGTCGAGAAGGATGGTCTCGATGTCAGCATGGCCTGGGCGATCATCGGCATCTTCGGCATTCTGGGGCTTGCCGCCGTCTACCAGATGTCGCTGATCCTGATCCCGCTGACGCTCGCCATCGTCGTCGGCATGATCCTCGGTATGCTCGCCGAGAAGCTGAGCAAGCTCGGCGTGCCCCGCATCACCAATGCGGTGATCCTGTCGAGCGCGGTGGCGCTTGTCATCTTCCTGGTCGCCAATGCACTGGCCGGGCCGGTCGGCACCCTGATGAACGAGGGGCCCGCCTTCGTTGAGAAGACCATCGACAGGCTGATGCCCTATCTCGAGAAAGTCCGCTGGCTGCATATCACGCCCGAGACCTTCCAGAGTGGCCCGATGTCGGCCGACAAGCTGCTCGAAAACACCGGCAACGTCCTGCATGTCGTCACCGCGAACCTGACGCCCGCGCTGGTGCAGGGGCTGATCTTCTTTGCCGCGCTGCTGCTCTTCCTCGTCGGCCGCGTCAATCTGCGCAAGACGATCATCATGACCTTCCGCAGCCGGCCGCAGCGCCTTGCCGCCATCCGCGTCATTAGCTCGGTCGAGCAGGTGCTCGGCTTCTATTTCGCCACCGCCGCCATCATCTATGCCGGCCTCGGGGTGATCATGACGGTGATTGCCTGGGCGGGCGGGCTGTCGGTCCCCATTCTCTGGGGCTTCTTCGCCTTCCTCTCCAGCTTCATTCCCTATCTCGGCATCACCATGATGACCTTCGCGATCGCCGTTGCCGGTATCCTGACCCATGACAGCATGCTGTTCGCGCTGCTGCCGGCGGCCGCCTTCTTCATCGTCCACCTGTTGATGGAAAATCTGATCTTCCCGGCGGTCATGGGCCGTCGCCTCGAGATCAATCCCTTCGTCGTCTTCCTCGCCATCATCTTCTGGACCTGGATGTGGGGAGCTGTCGGCGCCATGCTGGCGCTGCCGCTGTCGCTGATCGTTATGACCATCGTCGATGAGCTGTTCATCGAAGAGCGCGTCACGCCGCAGCTGCCGAAGTGAAGGGGAGACAATGATGGCAAACGGCATCGAATTCGACCCTGCAAGCCAGGACGATCTGCGCAGCGGCCGCAGCCCGTGGGGCAGGGGCGGGCGCCGCCCTGCTTTTGAGCCGTTGACGCAGAGTTTCAAGGCCGATGCGCTGGTCATCGGCGGCGGCATCACCGGAGCGCTGGCGGCCGAGCATCTGACGGCCCGCGGCCTGTCGGTCGTCGTCATCGACAAGGAAGAGCCAGGCCTCGGCTCCACGGCGGCAAGTACCGCCATGCTGCAATGGGAGATCGACAGCACGCTTTCGGAACTCGAGCACTATTACGGCTTCGAGCGGGCGGCCGGCATGTACCGCCGCAGCGCCGCTGCCGTCTCCGGCCTTGCCAAGCTCGTCGCCACCCATGCGCTACCCTGCCAGTTCCAGCCGAGGCAGACGCTGTTTCTGGCGCAGAACCATGAGAGCGCCCGCGATCTCTACGAGGAGCGCCAGCTACGCCGCCGCGCCGGCCTTCCGGGCGTCTATCTGGAGCATTGCGATCTCCTGACCCAGTTCGAACTCGACCGTGATGGGGCAATTCTGTCGCCGGGCTCCGCCGAGGCCGATCCGCTGCTGCTCGCCTGGGGGCTTCTCGATATCGCCATCGCCCGCGGCGCCATGCTGGTGAAGGGCACGGTAGAGCGGCTGCACAGCGAAGGCGGCAAGGTGACGGCCGAGCTCGACGGCCCCTTCGTCATCGAGGCCGGTACCGCGGTGCTGGCGACGGGTTATACGATGCCTGGCATCGACATGCCGAAGCTGCATCGCTCCACCTCCAGCTTCGCGATCGCCACCGTGCCGCAGGATCCGGCAACCCTCTGGCGCGGTGAAACGCTGATCTGGGAGGATGCCGACCCCTATCTCTACATGCGTACCACGGCGGACCACCGCATCGTTGCCGGCGGCGAGGACGACGCCACCACCGATCCCGACAGGCGCGATTCCAAGCTCGCCGCAAAGGCGCAGGCGATCCGCGAGAAGATGAAGCGGCTCTGGCCGCAGGCCAATGCGGAAATCGCCACCGCCTGGTGCGGCACCTTCGGTGAGACCGCGGATGGCCTGCCGCTGATCGGCCCGGTGCCCCGCATGCCGAATGTCTACGCCGCCTACGGCTACGGCGGCAACGGCATCACCTTCTCCTTCCTCGCCGCCCCGATGGTCGGCGCCATGGTGGCCGGCATCCACCGCGACTGGTTCGACGACTACGCACTGGACCGCGACGGGCCGGGATTCCGGGGTGTCAGGGCTGGGGAGCGTGGGGTGGAGACGGTGCTGCGGTAGGGGCGGGCGTTGTGCTCGGGGCTTGCAGGGCACAACGCCGTTGGAAGGCCTCAGCGACTAATTCGTCGTCTTGTCATCCCCAAGCCCCTCGGCATCCTCCAGCCGTACGAACTCCACGCCCTTCGCCTTCAAATCCACGATCGCCTTGGCGACCCCGGCGCCGGCGGCATGCGTCGGCTGGTTGATATGCGAGATCACCACGTCGCCGTCCTTGGCAGAACTGATCCGCTTTTCGGTGATCGCCGTTCCCAGCAGCGAGCCGCCGTCGCCATTTACCGAGTAGCCAGCGATCTTGTAGCCCATGGCGCGGATCTGGGCGATTGCGGAGAGATCGTATTTCGCCGTCGAGCCGCGGAACCAGTGCGGCGCGGCAATGCCTGCTGCCAGCATCGCGTCGGCGCCACCCTGCACCTCCTGGTGCACCGCCTCAGGAGATCCGGCCGCGGCAATGCCATAGATCAACGCCGGCTTGTCGACGGCCGGAATATGGTTCTGGCCGTGATTCTCGAGCTCGAACAGATCGGGATTCTGCAGGAAGATCGAAAGCGCCTGCGGATTGTGCTTCAGCCAGCGTGCCGTGACGAAGATCGTCGCCGGAATGCGCTCGGAAACCAGCGTCGAGATAATCCGGTCATCCGCCTTGCCCATGCAGGCATCGAAGGTCAGCGCGATCCGCGGACGCCCGGGAACCCCTGAGCGCACCACATGCAGCTGCGGCTCGACAAGCTTCGGCCCCTTGGGTTTCGCCACCGGCGCGGCGGCGGCAGGTGCGGCGGGCAGAGCCGGAAGCTCGGCCGCAGAGGCAACGGAAAGACAGGCTGCAAGCAGCGGAGCGGCGAGAAGAATGCGGATCATGGGAACTGTTTTCAACGATATCGATGAAGGAATTCTAAGCCTTTGGGCAGAAGGCGGCGATGCGGCCTCTTGCCGCTCGTCTCTTCCGGCCGTGCCTATAGCCGGAAATCCGCGCCCTGCCATCCCCGGCTTCACGAAGTTTTACCGCCTACTGCCTTAGTGTCGGTTGCGCCGCTTCCTGTTCGATGCGAGCATTGCGGCCGATGAAAAACGGGTGTGCATGATGGCCGAGTTCAACGGGATCCGCTGGGCTTACGACAAATACGAACTGATCGCCGACGGCATCGTCCACGGTGTCGGGCTGGCGCTGGCGCTGGTCGGCGCCACCGTGCTGATCTTCTATGCGACGCTGTGGAGCAGCCATGGCGAGCTGGCTGCCGCCTGGGTCTATGGCGTCGGTCTGGTCATGACCATCGGCATCTCCTTCACCTACAATGCCTGGCCGGTGTCGCGCACCAAATGGTTTCTGCGCCGCTTCGATCACTCGTCGATCTTCGTGCTGATCGCCGCCACCTACACGCCGTTTCTCGAAAAGGGCTCCGACGATCCGCTGCTCTTTGCCATGCTGATCGGCATCTGGGTGGTCGCCATCGCCGGGATCGTGCTGAAATGCGTCTTTCCCGGGCGCTATGACCGGCTGGCGATCCTGCTCTATCTGGCGATGGGCTGGAGCGGCGTGCTGGTCGCAGAGCCTGTCGCCTTGCGCATTCCCTTCGCTTCCATGCTTCTGATCGTCATCGGCGGCCTGATCTATTCGGCGGGCGTCATCTTCCATGTCTGGGAAAAGCTGCGCTTTCAGAACGCCATCTGGCACGGCTTCGTCGTTGCCGCGGCCGCCGTACACTACTCGGCCGTGCTCACCTGCTTCAGCATGAGCGCTTCCAATCTCTGATCAGCGGCAGTGCGGCGGGCCCGAAAGCGTCTTGACCAGATGGGCAACCGTCGGGTCGTAGAGTTTCGCCTGCGCCTTCGGATATTCGAGCGTGAAATAGCCGCCGGCGCCCTGGCAGAGCGAGACCGCCCGCACATAGAGGATGCGGTCCTTGCGGGTGCCCGAATAGCTCATCCAGTCCTTGGCCGATTTCTCGTAGGTGATCGTCCAGCCCTCGTCCTTTTCCGATTGCTTCCGGTTGGCTACATCCTCGCCGAGCGTGCCTTCGGTCACGGTGGAGCCGAACACCAGCAGGGTCGCCTTGCCATCCTTCGATTGCAGCGTGATGCCATCGCCATTGTCGGCCTCGCTGACCGTGCGGAAATCGCCGGGCAGGTCGATGACATAGCCGAAGCCGAAGCGCGGATTGGCATAGGGCTTCCAGCCGTCGGCAAGGGCGGGCGCCGCTGCAAGGAGCAGCGGAAGAACGAAGAACAGGCGCATGAAGGCTCCCTCAGAGATCGCCGCAGACTAGCGCAAACCGCAATCCCAGTCGCGGCAAATCTCCGGGTTTACATCCCCGGAATGCCAGCGTATCGGTCCTGCAATATCCGCCGGAATGGAACATGATATGACCGACGCCGTCACCCTTCGCGACGCCACCGAAGCCGACCTTGCTGCGATCCGCGACATCTACAACCACGCGGTCGAACACACGACGGCGATCTGGAACGAGACGGTCGTCGATCTCGCAAACCGCGTCGAATGGTTCAATGCCCGCAAGGCGAGAGGCTTTCCGGTGCTGGTCGCCGAACGCAACGGCCGGATCGCCGGCTACGCCTCCTATGGCGACTGGCGTGCCTTCGACGGTTTCCGCCACACCGTCGAGCATTCCGTCTATGTCGAGAAAGACAATCAGGGCGCCGGCATCGGCAAGCTGTTGATGCAGGCGCTGATCAGGCGCGCCTCCGAAAACGGCATCCACGTGATGATTGCCGGGATCGAAGCCAACAACACCGCCTCGATCGCCCTCCACGAAAAGCTCGGCTTCCGCAACGGCGGCACCTTCAGGGAAGTCGGCAAGAAGTTCGGCCGCTGGCTGGATTTGACGTTTATGGAGTTGCGGGTGCCGGAGTGAGTCCGAAAGAGACCGATTAGACGGTTTTCCTAACCTCGCCGCGTCATGCACCTCAGTAGACCAGCCGCAGCGCTCGTCGTCGAGCGCCTGCGCCGCTGATCACCCCTCCGGCTCGAACACCATCGCATGCCCGTTGATGCAATACCGCAGCCCTGTCGGCGGCGGGCCGTCGGGGAAGACGTGGCCGAGATGGGCATCGCAATTGGCGCAACGGATTTCGGTGCGCACCATGCCATAGGACGTGTCGCGATACTCGGTCACCGCTTCAGGCGAAACCGCCTCGAAATAGCTCGGCCAGCCGCATCCGGCGTCGAATTTGGTGTCGGAGCGGAACAGCGGCTCATTACAGCAGATGCAGCGGTAGAGGCCGGTCTCGAAACGATCCCAGTAGGGGCCGGTAAAGGCGCGTTCGGTGCCGTGCTGCCGCGTGATGCGGTATTGCTCCGGCGTCAGCTGCGCTTTCCATTCGTCGTCGGTCTTATCGATCTTCAAACTGTCGGTGTCGGACATGGGGGCTTGCTCCTTCGGCGCCGGAGAAGACAAATTTCGACCTGCGGAATGTGGATCGGAAATCGGGCCGGATCAAGGGTAGCCTGAAAAGCTTAGTCCCTATTGCAGGTTTGCGGCTGGCCGCTCCAGCGCCTATTCTGTCGGCCAACGGCGCAACAGGGGGATCTGGAGGTGCTGACCGTTATCTTCGTCATTGCCTATGCCGCTGCCGCTGCGGTCTGCATGGCCGCCACCTCGCTGGAGGGCTGGGTAAACCATGACCGCTTCGGCCCCTGGCAGATCGCCGGACTGGCCGCCTGCCTGTTCTGGCCGCTGGTTCTTCTGTTGCCGCTGATCCATGCCGCTGCCGGGCCGCGCTTTGCCTGTGCACCCATCCCGAAAAGGCTTGAGGCCCGCCGCCGATTGACCTAAATCTTGGCGACGCACCCGGTTTTTCCGGAATTTTCTAGGGTTCTGGCAAGGGGAGGGCGCATGGGCGATGTCACGGCTTTGACATTCCTTGCCTTGTGCCTGCCGCTCATCGGCGCTGCCGCCGCACCGCTTGCCGTCCGCATCTTCGGCGCCAAAGCCGCCTGGCCGCTGGCGCTCTTTCCGCTGCTCTCCTTCCTGCATTTCACCCGCTTTCTGCCCGAAATCGCCGCCGGCGAAGTCGCGACCGGCGGCTATGTCTGGGTGCCGAGCTACAATCTCAGCTTCTCCTGGTTCCTGGATGGCCTGTCGCTGACCTTCGCGCTGCTGATCACAGGCATCGGCACGCTGATCGTGCTTTATGCCGGGGGGTACCTGAAGGGCCATAGAGATCAGGGCCGATTCTTTTCCTTCATCTTCCTGTTCATGGGCTCGATGCTGGGTCTCGTCGTGTCCGACAGCTTCCTGATGCTCTTCATCTTCTGGGAGCTGACCTCGATCACCTCGTTCCTGTTGATCGGCTTCGACCACGAGCGCGAGGCAGCCCGGCGCGCGGCGCTTCAGGCGCTCGTCGTCACCGGCGGCGGCGGGCTCTGCCTGCTGGCGGGGCTCCTGTTCATCTGGAACATCACCGGCGTCACCCAGCTGTCGCTGATCATGGAAGCCGGCGATCTGATGCGCCAGAGCCCGTTCTATCTGGCAACGCTGCTCCTCGTGCTCGGCGGCGCCTTCACCAAGTCGGCGCAGTTTCCCTTTCACTTCTGGCTGCCGAACGCCATGGAGGCGCCGACCCCGGTTTCGGCCTACCTGCACTCGGCAACCATGGTGAAGGCAGGCGTCTATCTTCTGCTCCGCCTCCATCCGCTGCTCGGCGAAACGCCCGCCTGGGAAATCCTGCTGCCGTTCTTCGGCGGCATGACGCTGGTCACCGGATCGGCGCTCGCCATCCGCCAGACCGATCTGAAGCTGAAGCTCGCCTATACGACGGTCGCCTCGCTCGGCCTGCTGGTGCTGCTCACCGGCTTCGGCTCGGAATATGCGATCGAGGCGGCGGTGCTCTATCTGGTCGCCCATTCGCTGTTCAAGGGCGCGCTGTTCATGGTCGCCGGCATTCTCGATCACGAGACCGGCACCCGCGATGTCACCCGCCTCAGCGGTCTCGGACCGGCTATGCCGCTCACATGCGCCGCAGCCCTTGCCGCCGCGATTTCGATGGCCGGGCTGCCGCCCTTCTTCGGCTTCCTCGCCAAGGAAGAGATCTATGCCGCCCTGGCGCTCGGCGATCTGCGCTCGATCGTCTTCACCTCGGTTGCGATCTTCGGCAATGTGCTGATGTTTGCGATTGCCTTCGCCGTCGGCCTCAAGCCGTTCATCGGCACGCCCGTTACCACGCCGAAGATCGCCCACGAGGCGCCGCTGCTGCTTTGGCTCGGCCCGGCGCTTCTGGCGCTGCTCGGCCTTGCCGCTGCCATCTTCGCGCCCGCCGTTCATCGCTACATCTCCATCCCCATGGCCTCGGCGATCGAGCACCGGCCGGTGGAGGTCACCATCTCGCTGCTGCCGCATATCGGCGTGCCCCTGCTGTTGTCAGTCGGCACCATTGCGCTCGGCATCGCCGTCTATTGGCAGCTCGACCGCTGCCGCCGATGGACGGATGCATTCTTCCGCGCTGCCGGGCCGGGGCCGGACTGGTATTTCGATCTCTTCATCTCGGGCCTTGTACGCCTCTCGCATCGCGTCACCCGGCTGCTGCAGCCGGGAAAGCTCGAAATCTACGTCACCACCACCTTCGTGCTGCTGGCGGCGATCTTGCTGGTGCCGCTCTATGTCTATGGCGAGTGGCCACAGGCGATCGTCTGGCCGCGCGACGTGCGCCTTTATGAATGGGCGGTGTTCCTTCTTGCCGCAGCGGGGCTCGGCGCCGTGCTGGTGGCGCGCGACCGGCTGACGGCGATTGCCGCGCTCGGCATCCAGGGCCTCTCCGTGGCGCTGATCTTCCTGCTGTTCGGCGCCCCTGACCTTGCCTTCACCCAGTTCATGGTCGAGACATTGAGTGTGGTCATCCTGGCGCTGGTGATGACCCGGCTCAGGCTCTCGCCCGCCGACCGCCGCCCGCCCGGCCAGCGTTTTGCCGATGCGGCGATCGCGCTCGCCTGCGGTGCGGGGCTGACGCTGCTGCTGATCCGCGCTACCGCGGGGCCATTCTATGCAACGCTCTCCGATTTCTTCAACACCTATTCGAAGACCATCGCCCACGGCGCCAATGTCGTGAACGTCATCATCGTCGATTTCCGCGGCACCGACACGCTGGGCGAAATCGCCGTCGTCGCCGTCGCCGCCCTGGCGATCATCGCCCTGATCGGCATGCGGGCAGGCGGCGCGCGGCCACTGCCGAAGCGGCCGGGGAGGGAGACGTGATGGTGGTGCTAGTTTTCCCCTTCTCCCCTCGGGGAGAAGGTGGCCCGAAGGGCCGGATGAGGGGGCTACACGGTAAGGCCGTGCCCAGCTTCATCAATCGCTTCGAGCCCGCGGCCCCCTCATCCCCGGCGCAACAAGTTGCGCCTGACCTGCCGGGCAACTTCTCCCCGCGGGGGAGAAGGGAAGGCGAGGCCGCCCGCCCATGAACACCCTCATCTTCCGCACCATCGCCCCCTTCCTCACGGCCCTGATGCTGCTCTTTTCCGTCTTCATCCTGCTGCGCGGCCACAACGAGCCCGGCGGCGGTTTCATCGGCGGGTTGATCGCGGCTTCCGCGCTGGCGATCTACGGCATCGCCAATGGCGTGCCGGCCGTGCGCCGCGCCATCCGTATCCACCCGCTGGCAATCGCCGGTGCCGGACTGCTGATGTCCACGGCTGCCGGGCTAATATCCATCGCTGCCGCCGTCCCCTTCATGACCGGGCTCTGGATCTATCCAACCATCCTCGGTTTGGAAGTGCCGCTCTCCTCGGTCATGCTCTTCGATATCGGCGTCTATTTCGTCGTGCTTGGCGCCATCACCGCCATTGCGCTGGCGCTGGAAGAAAGGGAGGACGACTGATGGAGCCGCTTGTCGCCATCCTCTCAGGCCTGTTTTTCTCGGCCGCCATCTATCTGATGCTGTCGAAATTCTCGATCCGCATCATGCTCGGCATCGCCATCCTCGGAAATGCCGTCAACCTCTTGCTGTTCACCGCCGGACGCCTGACCCGCGAGGTGCCGCCGATCATCGCCGCCGGTCTCGACACCCTTCCTGCGGGTGCCGCCAACCCGCTGCCGCAGGCCCTCATCCTGACGGCGATCGTCATCTCCTTCTCCTTCCTCGCCTTCCTGCTGGTGCTGACCTACCGCGCCTACCAGGACACCGGCACCGACAATACCGGCGAGATGCGGCTGGCCGAACCGCGCGACGAGCCGGTTCCGCCGGTGGGGTATTGAGGATGGAGAGCGTTCTGCGCGTGGCTACCCCCCTCTGCCCTGCCGGGCATCTCCCCCTCAAGGGGGGAGATCGACCAGTGGCTCGCTTCTCGCCAATCATCAAAGGTGGAGCGGGCGGGTGCGCCCAGCCGATCTCCCCACCTGTGGGGGAGATGCCCGGCAGGGCAGAGGGGGGTATCTCACCCTCGACACTCAAGGGAGCCACCCCCTAGATGGCCACCCCCACCACCCTCGACCTCTCCACCGCCATGCTCACCGCCCCCGTTCCGGCGGCCCATTGGCTGGTCATCCTTCCCGTCGCCCTCTGCATCGCGCTCGGCGCCCTGCTACTTGCGCTACGGTCCCGCATCCATCTCCATGCCCCGATCGCCATCGCCGGCCTGACGGCTCTCGTCGTCATCAATGCACTGCTCCTGCAGAAGGTCATCGCCGAAGGCCCGGTCACCATGGTGATGGGCCGCTGGCTGCCGCCGTTCGGCATTGCCTTCACCGCCGACCTCTTCGGCGTGCTGATGGCGCTGGCGGGGGCGATCGCGGCGCTGGCGGCAAGTCTCTATGCGCTGTCCGATACCGATGCCGGGCATCGCCGCTTCGGCTTCTTCCCGCTGCTGCTTCTGCTCATGGCCGGGGTCAGCGGCGCCTTCCTGACCGGCGATGTCTTCAATCTCTACGTCTGGTTCGAGGTGCTGCTGATCTCCTCCTTCGGCCTGCTGGTCCTGGGTTCCGAGCGGAGGCAGATCGACGGAGCGATGAAATATGCGGTGCTGAACCTGATCGCCACCACGCTGTTCCTCGTGGCCGTCGGCTATCTCTATGCCATCTTCGGCACGCTCAACATGGCCGATATCGCCGAAAAGGCCGCCGGCCTGCGCGACGGCGCGCCGCTGATGACGCTGGCAGCTCTTTTCCTGTTTGCCTTCGCCATGAAGGCCGCCGCCTTTCCGGTCAATTTCTGGCTACCCGCCTCCTATCACACGCCGCGAACCGTCGTGTCGGCGCTGTTTGCCGGCCTGCTCACCAAGGTCGGCATCTACGCGCTGATCCGCGTGATGATCATGCTGATGCCGGTCGAGCGCGAGGAGCTCAGTCTGCTGATCGCCATCCTCGGCGCTGCCACCGTCCTGTCGGGCGCGCTGGGGGCGCTGGCCGAGAGCGATATCCGCCGCGTGCTTGGCTATACCGTCATCTCCGGCATCGGCAGCATGCTGATCGGCATCTCGATCGGCACGCCGGGGGGCGTCAGCGGCGCGATCTTCTATGCGCTGCAGTCGATCGTGCTGATGACCGCGCTCTATCTGGCAGCCGGTATTGCCGGACGCCTCGGCGGCGGCTTCTCGCTGGTATCGCTTGGCGGCCTCTACCGCGCAAACGGCTGGTTTGCAGCCGTCTCGCTGATGCTGTTCTTCGCCGCCTCCGGCCTGCCGCCCTTTTCCGGCTTCTGGCCGAAGCTGATGCTGGTCAAGGCCTCGCTCGATGTCGGCGCCTGGTGGCTGGCGGCAGTCTTGCTGACCGGCGGCTTCCTGTCGACGATCTGCTTCGGCCGCCTCTTCCTGCTCGCCTACTGGCGTCCGGCGGCGGCTCCGCTTGCGCCAGTGGCGGTCGGCTGGACCGCCGCCGCGCCGCTGATTGCGCTGACGGCGCTCGTCACGCTCTTCGGCGTGCTGCCGGAGCAGCTGCTGTCGCTGACGCAGCAGGCCGCCGAAAACCTTGCCGATCCGACCGCCTATATCCATTCGGTCTTCCCGGAGGCTCGCACACCATGATCGCCTTCGTCTTCAACCTGCTGCTCGCCATTGCTTGGGCCGCCGTATCGGGCAGCGCTTCGCTGCACAATCTGCTGCTCGGCTTCGTGCTCGGCGCTGCCGTTCTCGCGGTTGTCCGCGAACCCTTCGGCGGCAGCGGCTATCTGCGCCGCTTCCGGCTGGTTCTGTCGCTGGCTCTGCTCTTCCTGCGGGAGCTCGCACTGTCCGCCGCGGCGGTGGCGTTGACGGTGCTGCGGCCGAAGATGCGGATACGGCCCGGTATCTTCGCCTTTCCGCTGACCGTCGATCGCGATTTCGAGATCACCCTGCTCGCCAACCTGATCACGCTGACGCCCGGCACGCTGTCGGTCGATGTCAGCGACGACCGCAAGACGCTCTATGTCCATGCGCTTGACTGTTCCGATCCGAAGGCGGCCCGCAAGGCGATTGCCGAAGGCTTCGAGCGCAAGATCATGGAGGCCTTCCGGTGATCGAGCCCGCCGTCATCATCCAGCTTGCGGCCGATGCGGCACTGGCCGTGCTTGGTCTGTCGTTGCTGCTCACCGCCTGGCGCATCGCCGCCGGGCCGACCTTGCCCGACAGGATAGCCGGTCTCGACATGCTGACCGGCATCGCCATCGGCTTCATCGCCGTGGTCGCGGTCAAGACCGGTTTCGCGCTCTACATCGACATCGCCGTCTCGCTCGGCCTCGTCGGCTTCCTGGCGACCGTCGCCTTTGCCCGCTTCGTACTGTCGCGGGGATTGCCGGCCGGGCAACCGGAGCCGGACGCGGTTCCGAAGCAGGGCAAGGCCGCAAAACCGAAGACAAAAGTGAAAGCCGCCAAACCGGGGAGGGTGCGGTGATGGATTATGCCGTTGCGATCATCGTTGCCGTCCTGGTGCTGGCAGGCGCATTCTTCACGCTGGCTGCGGCCATCGGCGTTCTGCGGCTGCCTGATGTCTATTGCCGCATGCATGCCGCCTCCAAGGCCGGCACGGTCGGTGCCAGCCTCCTGCTGCTCGCTGCCGGGGTCCATTCCGGGGATTTATCAATTTTTACGCGAGCTGTGGCCGGGATAGCCTTTCTGCTTCTGACCGCTCCGGTTGCTGCGCATCTGCTTGCAAGGGCCGCACATGCCACCGGACATGCTTTGTCGGTATTTTCCGTACGTGACGATATGCGCAAACGATGAGAGTATAAAATACAGGGCTTTAAGCAATTTTACGCAAATTTTGTCTCTGCTTATGGACTAAAGTCGGATGCTTGCTTGCAAAATCTTAATGTCGGACAATTTTTTACGTAGAGATCACGCAAATAAGAATTGGACTTTCGGTCAAACGATGCTAATTGAATTGCAAGTAGAGTTCTGATTTCGAATTAGAATCGTTTCGCTTTTTCCATCCTTAACGTTGATATCCAATGTCTAATTAAGGCTGCGGTCGAAGAGTGCGACGTATGATTCGGATTCAGGCAGTATTGGGACAGATTTCGGCGGCAAGAATCTAGGGGTGGATTCGCGTTTTAGGACATGCTGCTGTAAGCTGGACTTCTACTGTTAGCCTCTACGAAGGCGATCTTGTGCTTTTTGGCACAAAGATCATCCACGCATGCGAACAGGAGATATAAAATATGACGGATACCGCGACCGGCACTGGGCCGGAATTGCTGGTAGAGCTGACGGCCGACATCGTGGCGGCCTATGTCAGCAATCATGTAGTCCCGGTCACCGACTTGGCCAATCTGATTTCCGACGTGCATTCCGCCCTCAGCAACACGTCCGTACCACAGCCCGCCGCAGCGATCGTAGAAAAGCAGAAGCCTGCTGTTTCTGTCCGCAAGTCCGTTCAGGACGAGCAGATCACCTGCCTGGAATGCGGTGGCAACTTCAAGTCCCTGAAGCGCCACCTGATGACCCATCACAGTCTCTCGCCGGAAGAATACCGCGAAAAGTGGGATCTTCCCGCCGACTACCCGATGGTCGCCCCTGCCTATGCCGAAGCGCGCTCGCGCCTCGCCAAGGAAATGGGTCTCGGCCAGCGCCGCAAGCGCGGCCGCGGCTGAAAAGCGCGCAGTCGATGTCAAGAGCCGGGCTTTGCGCCCGGCTTTTTTGTTTGCGGCTAGGACGGGACGGCGGCGGCCTGATCGGCCGGGCGGCGGCCGCGCAGCAAAAGCAGCATGCCGATGGCGCAAAGCGAGCAAAACAGGCACAGGGCCAGCACCGCGCCATTGCCATACGCGGTCATCAGCCAAATCAGCAGCGGCGGCGAGGCCGCCGAGATCCAGTTGAGCGGCAGGGCGATCCGCGACAGGGCGCGCGCAAATTCAGCCTTGTCGTAGAAGGTGAGCGGAATCGTAGAGCGGGCCACCGCCAGTGCGCCGCTGCTGGTGCCATAGAGCACCAGGAAAACCCCGACGGCGACGGGCGAGCCCTGAACGGCGAGCAGGATCAGGAGCGACAGGCAAAGCATTCCGGAGGCACCGGCCCCGATCGTCACGCCGTCCCATTCGGTCTTGCCGATCAGGTTCACCCCGCGGGCGGCGATCTGGATGATGCCGAGCGTCGAGCCGAAAGCCAGCGCCTGCGAAGCGCTGAGACCTTCGCCTTTCAGGAGCTCGATCAGCACCGAACTGAAGCCATAGGTGATGAAGGCATTGAAGACGATTGCCGCGACAACAAGGTAGAAGGTCCGGTCATAGGCGCGCGCTGCGGTCGGCGCCGGCGCCGCTGCAGAAGAGACGGCCTCGTTGCGCCTGCGCGGCAGCCCGAAGCCATAGAGCGGCAGGCAGACCAAGGCCATGACCAGCGCATAGACCTGGCACGCGCCCCGCCACCCGCCATGCGCCGCCAGAAACGAGGTGAGTGGCCAGAAGATCGTGCTTGACAGGCCGGTCACCAGCATCAGCGTCGCGATCGCCCGCGCCGCCCTGCGTCCGGCGATCTCGTTGAGCAGGATATGCGCAGGCATGGTGAGACTGGCACTGCCCGCTGCCCCGATCAGAAGCCATCCGAGAAAATAGGTGGCGGGCGAATGTGCCAGCGACACCAGCATGAGCCCCGCAGCCGAAACCACCGTCCCGGCCATCATTACCACCCGCGCCCCGAGGCTGGCAAAGAACCGCGACAGCAGCGGCGAGCAGGCTCCCATCATCATGTAAAAGGTCGTCGTTCCGGCAAATACCGCCGGCATGCCGATCTGCAGATCGGCCGCCACGTCCCGCCCGACCACCGCCGGAAAACCGACGGCGCCCCAGCCGATCAGCTGGGCGATCGACAGGACGACGAGGGGAAGGAGGATTTTCGTCTCTGGTTCTGTTCTGGTCATCAAATGCGTTCCGATCTGCAATTGCAAATCATTAGCAAGTCAATTCTATCAGTTTGATGACAGGGGGCGAGGGGGCGCCGGTGGACACCGGTTTGCGGTTGATGCCTTCGTGTCGTTTGGTCCGCATCCGGCGATGCCGGCTGACGACGCAGTCGCTCGAAGATCATCCTGCGTCTCTTTCCCCGCCATCGTGCCGAGGAAAGGGTCTGACCGTAGCCACCCTTCGGTCCATACCATTTGTCAGCTATCCTTACTGACGATGAGTCTTTCGCCGCGCGGACGCGCGGCGGCTGGATTCCTGTGACGAGCACAGGAATGAGGGAGGTCGATGTAACGCTTCAGGGCGTTACCGGCCGCGAGGGAGTTCGCGTAGTGTTCATTTCCTGACAGTCTCGACCGTGCAATCTGCAGGCCGGAATACCCCAAATTCCCTCATTCCTGTGCTCTTCACAGGAATCCAGCCACGGCGCGTCTGCGCCGTGAATGACTCTTACGGTCATCCGCACCGAATGCCGGTAGCGGTGGTGGGTGCAGACGTCCCTTCTCCCCATCGACGACGGTGCCAGAAGGGGAGATGAGGCGGCGGCCCAGCCAGTCCGCCCCATCCTCACCCACCCCGCGCAAACCGTGCCGGCGGCACCCCCGCATGGCGGGCGAAGGCCACGCTGAATGTGCTCGCCGACCCGTAGCCGACACGCTCGGCCACCTCGTCCATGGTGAGCTCCCGCCGGCGCAGCAGCTGCTTGGCGAGCGCCATGCGCCAGGCGAACAGATATTCCATCGGCGCCAGCCCGACGATGCGGCTGAAGCGGGCGAAGAAGGCGGAGCGGGAGAGGGCGGCTTCGGCGGCGAGATCGGCCACCGTCCAGGGATGGGCTGGGCGCGCATGCAGGGCGTGGAGACTGGCTGCCAGACGCTCGTCGGCAAGGCCTCGGCTGAGCCCGGGTGCGGCAGTGGTCTCGGTCCCTGATCGCAGGGCCTCGATCAGCAGCACTTCAAGCAGCCGCTCCAGCACCAGTTCGCGTGCCGGGCGCTGCGCCCGCGTCTCCTCGCCGAGGAGCTGCATCAGCGTCGCCAGGCGCGGTTCGCCGCGCACGATCACCACGTCGGGCAGCAGCGACACGAGCAGGGCGGCATCCGGCGCGCCGAAGCTGCAGTGGCCGATCCGCATGCGCAGATCCGCCGGGCCATCGAGGCGCCCGGCGCGAAAACGGCCGTCGGCGAGCTGCGCCGGGATCGTATCCGGCAAATCGGCGGAAGCATCGAGGCTCTCGTTGACGAGATCGCGCATCGCAGGCACCAGCACGAAATCCCCGGCTTCGAGGATGAAGGGCTGATCGTCGCCGAATGTGACGCGGCACGCGCCGTCCAGGATGGCGCAATAGAACGGCTCGCCGGTGGCCTCGCGACGAATACGCCAGGCACCGGCGCATTCCACCAGCTTCGAGAAGCGCGCTGCGGGCTGCAGCAAGGTGACGATGTCGGCAAGCGGATCGATGCTCATGATCAGGACTAACGCTAAAGAAAAGGAGACTATAGCCTATATCAAGTCCTGTCATCGGTCACTACCATCGCAGCATTCCTTTTCACATGGAGAAGCGCATGCCCACGATATTGATCACCGGTTGCTCGTCCGGCTTCGGCCTTGAAACCGCCAAACTGTTTCTCGACCGCGGCTGGGAGGTGATCGCCACGATGCGCACGCCGGCTGCCAGCCTGCTTCAGCCATCCGATCGCCTTCGCGTCCTGCCGCTCGACGTCACCAATCCCGCAAGCGTCGCGGAAGCGGTGAAGAGCGCAGGTCCCATAGACGTGCTGGTCAACAATGCCGGTTTCGGCGCGCCGGCGCCGATCGAGCTGACGGACCCCGAGACGGCGCAGTCGCTTTTCCAGACCAATGTGATCGGCACATTGGCGATGATCCAGGCGGTGCTGCCGCAGATGCGTCAGCGGCGCGCCGGCGTCATCATCAACGTCACCTCGACGGTCACGGTCAAGGTCCTGCCCGTCATCGGCGTCTACCGGGCGAGCAAGGCGGCGGTGAATGCGCTGAGCGAATCCCTGGCGGTCGAAATGGAGCCGTTCGGCGTGCGGGTGCATATCGTCCTGCCGGGCCGCTCGCCCGAGACTCGTTTCGGCCAGAATGCCCGGCCACATCTGCGCGGCGCCGATGATCCGGATTATGCGCCGCTGATCCAGCAATTCGTCAGAAGCGTTCAGGACGATACCGGCCCGGTCACCCACGCGCCCGATGTCGCCGAAGCCATCTGGCGCGCCGCCACCGATCCCGCAGCACCGCTGCGCATCCCTGGAGGCGCCGACGCCGAGCTCTGGATGGCCGAAGCGGGGTTGTAACGGCAACCCATCTTCCGCTACCTCTTGTTTTCAATTGGTAGCTTTCCTCCCTCCACGATCTCAAAGCCATGCCCGACGCCTCGATCTTCCTGACCTTCCTCATCGCCCTTGCCGTCCTCGAAATCACGCCGGGGCCGGACATGATGCTGGTCATCGCCCGCGGCGTCGGCCAGGGGCGCAGGACCGCGCTTCTGACGGTCGTCGGCATGGTCTTTGTCGCCGGGGCCGTGCAGGTCGGCCTGCTGGTCCTTGGCCTGGCGTCGCTGGTGGCCGCCTATCCGTCTGCGCTGCATGTCCTCCAGTGGCTGGGCGCGGCCTATCTGATCTATCTCGGGATCAGGATGGTATGGGCAAGCTTTGCGCATCAATCCGCAGCAAGGCTGAAATCCCGGCCGGTGTCAGGGTGGAAGGCTGTACGCGAGGGAACACTGAACAGCCTGACCAACCCTAAGTCCCTGCTGTTCATGTTCACCTTCCTGCCGCTCTTCGTCGATCCTCATACGGGGCCGGTCTGGCTGCAGCTGCTGGTTCTCGGATCGATCCAGAAACTGGTCGGCATCCTCTCGCTCGGCGGCGTGGCCCTGGCATCGGGAACCGTCGGCAATGTTCTTCACCGCTTTCCGAAACTGCTCTCCTGGCAGGAGCGGTTCACCGGCTTCGTCCTTGTCGGCCTCGGTATCCGGCTTCTCCTCTCCGGCAGCCCATCTCCCGCTCCTTCGGTGGCACGATCGATATAGGAAAATAATCCAAATTCAATTTCAGCAGGTTAAGGTCCATCAAGGCCAAAGGCACGAAAAAGTTGCGGCGTCGCTCTTCCGCTTCGCGCATTCTTCTCTTATCGTGTGTGAATTAATTCCTATTTCCGGGAGTTTCACATGCCGCACACTCAAATCCCTTTACCGCGCAATCGCCTCGAAACAGCCCTTCGCCCGATCATCGACGACGAGCCGCCGGCTCCACCGCCCGAGCCGCGTCCGCCATCGGTGTCGTTGCCGGTGCGCATCGTCTGCCGCATCGCCCAGAAGATCACCGCCGAGATGGTGATGATCGCGGGAAGCCGCATGCTGGAGCGGCGGGATCGCCGCCGCATGCTCTGCCATGTCCGGCAGATTTCCATGTATGCCTGCCACACGGCGCTGCAATTCTCGCAGCAGGAGATTGCCGGCGGCTTCGGGCGCCATCGCACCACCGTCGCCCATGCCTGCATGATCGTCGAACAGCGCCGCGACGACCCGGCTTTCGACGACTTCGTCTCCGCCATCGAGCGCACCGTCGTCTCCGTCTTCCGCTTTCCGGAAGGAGCGGCCCATGACTGAGCGACCCGTCAACAGCGACAGGCAGATGCTGAAAATGCTGCGGTTTCTGGCGAAAGGCGAGGTGCTGCTTGAGCGCTTCGGCTCGGAAACCGTCGCCCTCCAGCACGGCGGCGCCCGTTACGAGATCCCGTCCGGACTGCTCTCCGAAGCCGTCTCCCGCGGCCTTGTCGCGATGGCGCAGGACAGCGCCGGGCTGGCGCCGGCAGCGCGTGCCTATCTCCGCCGGGCGCTGGCCGAACGCAACGAGGCCTTCATCGAGCAGCACGGCACTATCACCCGCGCAACCCGCGAGATCGATGGCCGGCCCGAGACGCTCAGGGTCAACGAGGCGGAATCACCGCTTGCCTCGCTCGCCCGCCTGAAGGACAGGAACGGCGAACCCTTCCTGCCGAAGGCCGCACTTGCCGCCGGCGAACACCTGCATGCCGATTTCACCCGCGCCCAGCTGCAGCCGCGCGTCACCGCCTCCTGGCAGCCGCGGCTTTCCGGCCGCAGCAAGGGCGAGCGCGGTGGCATGGCCGATCTCGCCGACAGCGCGATAGCCGCCCGCATCGCCGTCAACCGCGCCATCGAGGCGATGGGGCCGGAACTGTCGGGCGCAGCCCTCGATATCTGCTGCTTCATGAAGGGGCTGGAAACCGTGGAGCGCGAACGCCAATGGCCGGTGCGCTCCGCCAAGCTGATGCTGCGCACCGCTCTCCTGGCGCTCGCACGCCACTACAACCCGCCGCGGCGAGCCGCGCGGATGCAGCATTGGGGCGAGGAAGGGTATCGGCCGGAGATGGAGACCACCTTCCGCTAAGGCTCGTACCGGCTGATCTCCAGCCCGCTGCCCACAGGCAGCAGCACACTCGAAATCCCTGGCTTGGCGCGGATCGCCCGGCCATAGGCTTTCACATTGTCGTCGCCGGGCCGGATCATGTTGTCGGCGACGATGATCGCGCCGGGATTGAGCCGGGGATAGAAGGCCTCAAGGCAGGGGAGGTAGAGATCCTTCCAGAGATCGACGAGGACGAAATCGAGGCCCGCCTTGAGCGTGCCAATCATCTCCACGGCATCGCCGGTCCGGAAGTCGATATGCGCCGACAGCCCGGCCTTCTCCGCCATCTCCTGCGCAAAGGCGGATTTGTAGCCGTGCATTTCCATGGTGATCAGGCTGCCGCCCGCCGCGCGCGCCGCTTCCGCCAGCCAGATGCCGGAATAGCCGAAGGAGGTGCCGAGCTCCAGGATGACGGGCGCATCGAGGCTCTTGGCCAGAATGTTCAGAAACTGGCCGGTCTCCGGGCCGACGGCGCGCATCCGCCGGTCCTGCCCGCCGTCCCKCCCGCCCGGCGGCTCGATGCGGGGGCTGGTGCGCTCCTTGGCGATCATCTCTTCATATATGTCGAGAACCGTGCGGATCTTGGCGTCCATCATCTTTTCCATCTGCTTTCGAATGCCTATATGGGAAATATCTGACGCGGATGATCGGCCTTGCAAAAGTTAAATCTTAGTAACATCGGATATTCGCTGCGCCGTCCGTCTTGCGGCGAGGGGCTCTGTCGGTTAAAGCCGGTTCGTCAATGTCCGGGCGCTTGCCCGGCCACGTAAGCGTTAACGTCACTCAACGCGTATGATCGAACGGCTCTGCGGCTTCGATCTGCGCGACCATGTCCTGCGGATCGAGCTCTATGAGCCCCATGAAGGACAAGATGGATAACAACACCAACTCTGCAAACAACGCCAATGCCGCACCCGAAATCGAGCGTGTCAGGCATGAACTGCGCCGCCGTTCGCTGATCGCCGAGAGCGTCACCGACATCACGCCCGGCATGCGCCGCGTCGTGCTGACAGGCGAAGACCTCGCCGATTTCGTCAGCCTCGCCCCTGACGACCATATCAAGGTCATAGTACCGGGTGAGGGTGGCGAGGAAGAGCGCCGCGATTACACCCCGCGCCGCTACGACAACGCCGCCCGCAGCCTGACGATCGATTTCGCCCTCCATGAGGCCGGTCCGGTCACCCAATGGGCGATCGATGCGAAGCCGGGCACCACGCTCGAAATCGGCGGCCCGCGCGGCTCGGCGGTCATCTCGAACAAGGTGAAGCGCTGGCTGCTGGTCGGCGATGAAACCGCGTTGCCGGCGATCGGCCGCCGCATCGAGGAAAGCGGCGAGGACACTGCCATCACCGTGCTCGGCGCCGTCGCCGGGCCGGAAGAGCAACAGGTCTTCGAAACGAAGGCGGCGCTTTCCACCCGCTGGGTCCACCGCCCGCTGTCGGAAGCGACCGATGCCGCGCCGATCATCGCGGCGCTCAGCGGCATCGACATCGCCCCGCAGACCCTCGTCTGGGTCGCCGCCGAAGCCTCCGTCGTCCGCGCCATCCGCGCCTATCTGACCGAAGAGCGCGGCTATCCGCTCGCCTGGATCAAGGCCTCGGGCTACTGGGTGAAGGGCAAGGCGGATACGACCGAGAAGTTTGGCTGATATCAGCAAATGCAAAGGGGCGGGCTGAGGCTCGCCCCTGCCGCATCACTAGGGCGCTAGGTTATCCGTCAGAAACTCACCGAGGAATTTCGCCTCCGCCGATAGCCGCGTCCGTCCCTTGACCAGCGCCAGTTCCGAGTTCGGCTGCTGCTCGAAGCCGTCATCCGCCGAAAGCAGCCTGTGTTCCGGCAGCACCGCATCCGAGGGCAGCAGGCTGATGCCGAGGCCGGAGGCGACGGCGGCCTGCACGCCCATCAGCCCCTGGCTGGTATAGGCGATCCGCCAGCGCCTCCCGCTGCGCTCGATGGCGCGGATCGCCCGGTCGCGATAGATGCAGCCGACGGGAAAAACCGCCAGCGGCACCGGGTCGCTCCCGGCGCTCGGCTGCCCGCCTTCGACCCAGATCAGCTCTTCGCTCCAGCTCGCCAATGCCGCGCCATCGCCGGGTTCGCGCTTGATCAGCGCCAGATCGATCTCGCCGGCATCGAGCAGCCGCTTGAGCTCCGTGCTCCAGCCGCTCACCGTATCCAGCCGGATGTGCGGCGAGGCCGCCGAGAAGCCGGAGAGCAGATCGATCAGCCGCCGCCCGGCGAAATCCTCGGGAACGCCGAGACGAACGGTCTTCGGCGCTGCTGGTTTGCGCATCGCTTCAGACGCCTCGTCGGCTGTCGAAAGCAGCCGCCTGGCATAGCTCAGCAGCAGCTCGCCCGCCTCCGTCGTCTGTACTCCGCCCGTCGATTTGTCGCGCAACAGCAGCGTGTGGCCGAGATTGGCCTCGAGCTTCTTCACCTGCTGGCTGACGGTCGATTGCGTCAGATGCACCCGCTCGGCCGCCTTGGTGAAGCCGCCGCAATCGATAACGGCTGCGAAGGTTCTGAGAAGATCGAGGTCGAATCCGTAGCTCATTCGATTTTTCACTGAGAGAAATTTCTATATTTAATTTCTCAATGACCGCGCGCTTTGTCAATCTGGCGGCATCAACGGAGATGACGCAGATGACGCTTCCAGGCACCCGGCCGAGCTGGCTGACATTCGATTGCTACGGAACCCTGATCCAGTGGGATGAGGGGCTGCTGGCGGCGATGGATCGCATTCTCTCCGCCAAGGGCGGTGACATCGACCAGAAAGCCTTCATCGCCACCTATGACCGCCATGAGCACGCGCTGGAGGAAGAGCGCCCGCACCGATCCTTCAGAGAAGTGAGCGCCCTGGCGCTGGAAAAAGCGATGGGCGAATTCGGCCTCGGCTTCACGCTCGATGATGCCGAGATCCTGACCTCCTCGATCGGCAGGATGCCGCCATTCCCCGAAGTCGTCGAAACGCTCGGTCAGCTGAAATCAGCCGGTTTCCGCCTCGCCATCATCTCCAACACCGACGATGCGATCATCGCAGGCAATGTTGCCCAGCTCGGCGGCCATGTCGACCGCGTCATCACCGCCGAGCAGGCCGGCGCCTACAAACCGTCGCCGCAGATCTTCCGTCACGCCTGGAAAGAGTTGGGCATCGGCATCAATGATCTGGTGCATATCTGCGCCAGCCCGCATCTCGACCTTGCCGCCGCCCGCGAACTCGGCTTTCGTACGGTCTGGGTCGATCGCGGCACGGGGCGCAAGCCGCTCGCCGATTACGCCGCCAACGCGGTGGTGCCAACGCTCGACAAGGTACCCGGCGTGCTCGCTGCCGCCGGCTGGATGTAACGGATATTGCGGAGGCAAACATGGCGCACGAACTCAATCTCTCGAAGGGCGGCCCCGCCATCCTGCGCAACATCCCGCTCGATACGGACGAGATCTGGAAGGCCCGCGCCGATCTCGCCGCCTGCCTGAGGATGGCTGCAAAGCTCGGCCTGGAAGAGGGGATCTGCAACCATTTCTCGGCCGTCGTCCCCGGCCATCCCGATCTTTTCCTCGTCAACCGCCTCGGCTGGGCTTTCCAGGAAGCCACCGCCTCGTCGCTGCTGATCTGCGATTTCGAGGGCAATGTGGTCGCCGGTGACGGCGTGCCCGAGGCCACCGCCTTCTTCATCCATGCCCGCCTGCACAAAATGTCGCCGCGCGTCGGCGCCGCCTTCCACACCCATATGCCGAACGCGACGGCGCTGAGCATGGTCGAAGGCGAGCCGCTGATCTTCGCCGGCCAGACCGCCCTGAAATTCTACGGCCGCGTCGCCGTCGACGAGAATTACAACGGCCTGGCGCTCGACGAGCGCGAAGGCGACCGCATCGCCGCCGTCCTCGGCGGCAACGACATCCTGTTCATGAAGAACCACGGCGTCATGGTCTGCGCCCCCAATATCGCCGAGGCCTGGGACGATCTCTACTACCTCGAACGCGCCGCCGAAGTGCAGCTCAAGGCCATGAGCACCGGCCGCCGCCTGCTGCCGGTCGCGCCCGAGGTGGCGGCGGCGGCGGCACGGCAGATGCGCGAGGGCGACCCCGAGAGTGCGCGGATGCATCTGGAGAGTGTGCGCCGGGTGCTGGATCGCGAGGGGTCGGGGTATAAGGATTGAGGAGGATTGCGGTTATGGCCAGCAGATGCTCGTTGGCTACGGCGCGGTGGCCGCTTTCGACCCAAAGCGGTCGTTGCAGGAAAGCATCCCGTCACACGGTCTCACCCCCGAAGGCGCACGACATCCTTCGAGGGCGGTAGTCCGAACTGCCTTGCGTATTCACGGCTGAACTGGTTCGGGCTTTCATAACCAACGCAGAAGGCGACCGACGTTGCCGTTCCTTCCCCAACCATCAAAAGCCTGCGCGCATGCAGCAGCCGGACTTGCTTCTGGTACTGGATCGGGCTGAGTGCCGTGATTGCCTTGAAGTGTCGATGGAACGCCGAGACGCTGAGCGCCGCCATCTCCGCGAGAGCCTCGACCCTGAGCGGCTTGGCGAAATTTTCCCGGATCCATTGGATCGCAACGCCGATCCGCGATAGTGCAGCATCTGGCGCGGCAATGTCCCGCAGCATCCAGCCGAGCGGGCCTTTCAGCACCCTGAAGAGGATCTCACGCTCGTAGGCAGGTGCAAGCACGGCGATTTCGTCCGGACGGTCCATCAGCCGGAGCATCCGCACCCAGGCGTCGAGGAACTCGTCGTTGACCGGCGCGACGGAGAAACCGGAGCCGAACAGCTTGCTGCACACCTGCACGGGCAGATCGCTGATGAGGGCGGCGACCGTTGGCGGGTGGAGTGTCAGGCTGACCGCGAGATAGGGTTCTCCCGCCACCGAAGGGTGAACCGACCCCACCGCCGGAAGATCGACCGACATGACGAAATACGTCGCCGGGTCGTAGGCGAATGTCCGCTCGCCGACCGTCATCGTTTTCGAGCCAGTGAGGATCAGGTTGATCATCGGCTCGTAGACGGCAGAGAGCCGATGCTCCGGGATCTCGCCCTGGACCATCGCAACACGGGGAATTCCCGTTTCCGTGCGGCGGTTTTCCGCCGTCGATGCCAAGGCACGCAGTTCCTGAAGTTGCTTTTCCATAGCGATGACCGTGACAGCTCGAGAAAGCCCCTGCAAGCGTAAAGCAGAAATAGGCAAGCTTCGGAGAGGAATAGGTGAGCGGGCAAGATGGCACAGGCCTAGCTTCAGGGCACAGCAAACAGGCAAGGAAACAGCCATGAAGATCGTCATCGTCACCGGAGGAAGCCGGGGTCTCGGAGCCAGCACAGCCATCGAATGCGCCCGCAAAGGAATGGGCGTCGTCGTGACCTACAACAGCAACCCGGCAAAAGCGGACGATGTCGTCAAGGCAATCATCGGGAACGGCGGTAAGGCCGTTGCCCTAAAACTCGACGTCGGCGACATCAGCGCGTTTCCGGCCTTCCGGGATTTTGTTGCTTCGAAACTGCGTTCCATCTTCGGCCGGGACGATTTCGATTATCTCGTCAACAATGCCGGATACGGCCTCTTCAATCCGATCGCGACTGTTACGGAAGAACAGTTCGACGGGCTCTTTAACGTTCATCTCAAGGGGCCGTTCTTCCTGACCCAGATCCTGCTGCCGCTGATGGCGAATGGCGGCCAGATCATCAACATCACCAGCGCCACCTCGCGCGTGGCGACCGCTGGCGTCGCGCCCTATGCCTCCTTCAAGGGTGGTCTCGAGGTCCTGACCCGCTACATGGCCAAGGAGTTCGGCGAGCGCGGCATCCGGGCGAACTCGATCGCACCCGGCGCAATCCGCACGGAGCTTGGCGGCGGCCTGAACGACGAGTTCGAGGCCATGCTGGCAGGCCAAACCGCACTTGGCCGTGTCGGCGAGCCTGAAGAGATCGGTGGAGTCGTCGCCAGTCTCCTGTCGGCAGAGAACCGCTGGATCAACGCCCAGAACATCGAGGTCTCGGGCGGATACATTATCTGAGCAAAGGAGAGCACCATGCTCGACCATGTCTTCATATCCGTCAGCGACATCGATCGGTCGATTGCCTTCTACGAAGCGGCACTGGCACCACTCGGGATTGTTCATGCTCATGACTATGACGGAAAGGACGGGCCGCCCGGCCATCCTGATCTGAAGGGGTTCGGCGCGAATGGCAGGGTGTTCTTCTGGCTCCGCGAAGGCGTGGTCGAAGGCCGTGCTGCTCATATCGGCTTCGTCGCCGACAGCACCTCCCAGGTCGACGCCGCCTATGCCGCAGCTGTCGCCGCGGGCGCGTCAAAAATCCATCCGCCCGGAGCGCAGCTTCACTACGACCCTCGCTACTACGCCGCCCAGGTTCGCGACCCGGACGGCTACAGTCTCGAATTCGTCTACAAGGAATGGCAGCACTGATATGACAAAGCTGATGATCTACGGCGCGACCGGCTATACCGGCCGCATGGCGGCGGAACATGCGAAGGCTGCCCGGACGCCTCTCGTTCTCGCCGGCCGCAACGAAGCGACCCTCTCGAAACTCTCTGCGGAACTCGGCGTCGAGTACCGCGTCTTCGGCCTCGATGATGCTGCGGCAATTGACGTCGGTCTGGCCGGCGTCTCCGTCCTGCTGAACTGCGCAGGACCATTCATGCGCACCGCCGATGCACTGATGAAGGCATCGATCCGCAACGGTATCCACTATCTCGACACGGCGGCCGAACTCGACAGCTACCGTCTGGGCGGCACGCTCGACGACGACGCGAAGGCTGCGGGCGTGATGCTCATGCCGGGCGGCGGCGGAAGCGTCTCCATGCTCGGCAGCCTTGCCGGACATGCGGTCGCTCGTGTGAACGACCCTCGCAAGATCAGGATTGCGCTGCATGTCGCAGGCGGACTTTCGCGCGGGTCGGCGATCAGCGCCATGGAGAACGTCACAGGCGAAACCCTGGCCCGTGTGGACGGAGAGCTTGTCTCGATTGCCGCCGACGGCGTCCGCAAGTTCGATTTCGGCAAGGGCGCGGTCGACTGCTTCCCGGTGACGCTGCCTGATCTTATCACCATCTGGCTGGCGACGGGGGTCCCCGACGTCGAGACCTTTGTGCATGTCACCGGCGATGGTTTCCCGCAGGGTGATCTCTCGACCCTACCGGACGGCCCCAGTGAAGAGGAGCGGCGGGCGAACCGCTACCAGGCAGCCGTCGAAGTCACTGGCGCAGATGGAACGATCACCCGTTCCATCCTCGATACGGTCAACGGCTACACGTTCACGGCGATGGCGGCGGCCGAGGCTGGCCGGCGCGTCCTTGGCGGCGAAGTCCGTCCCGGCTTCCAGACGCCTGCGACCCTGTTCGGAAGCGGCTTCGCGCAGACCATCGCCGATACCTCGATCAACGATGTCTAAGGAGACCGGCGTCATGCAGAAGCTCATCGAATCCTTCATCATGGCCGCCAATGCCTTCGACGTGGAAGGGACGCTGTCGCTGTTCACAGCCGACGCCGTCATCGACGACGTTTCAGTCGGCGACGCCTTTGTCGGCCGCGATGGTGTCCGGCATTACCTCGAGCGGTTCTTCGTTGGTTACAGCACCAACAGCAAGCTGCTGTCGATCAAAGAACTCGACGAATTCCATTCGGACGTCCGGCTCGATTTCACAGGCGATTTCGGACACGAGATCGGGATCCTGAAGATCGCGGTCAATCCCGATGGCC
The DNA here is from genome assembly GCF_056396985.1 of Rhizobium sp. 05N430. NCBI lineage: Bacteria > Pseudomonadati > Pseudomonadota > Alphaproteobacteria > Hyphomicrobiales > Rhizobiaceae > Rhizobium > Rhizobium sp. 05N430. The sequence goes on from NZ_JBFTMO010000013.1 coordinate 142,988, forward strand.
TGATCGAGCGCATCGACGCCGATCTCGAATAACAGACTAACTTTCAGCCCTATCGAAACAGGAACATCTGCGCCCAGCGCGCCGATGCCGGGGAGGGCGTGCATTCCGCAGGCCTCCGGCACGACAAGGAGCAAATTCATGACCCTATCGCCATCCTTCGCACAGGATGCTGCAGACCGGCTCGCCGTCGTCGAGGCTCTCTATCGCTTCACGGCCGGCATCGATCTTCGCGACAGCGATCTCCTCGCATCATCGCTGGCGGAGAATGCCGTCTCCGACTTCCGACCGGCTGCTGCCAAGGCCGGCTTCGAATATCCCGTCATCGAGGGCCGGGATGTCATCGTCTCGGCGTTGGCGACATCGCTCGCCAACCTGGACACGACGCATTCCGTCAGCAATCCGCGGGTGACGATCGATGGAGACACCGCACGCATGGACGTTCTCGTCGAAGCCCAGCACGTTCCCCGCAGCGATCCCTCGCGTCACTACCTGATGAAGAACCGCTACGACGTCGAACTCAAGAGGAACGGCGGCCTCTGGGTCATCACCCGCAACACCGTCGACAACGTCTGGCGCTCCGGCGACATTGGAGTTCTTTCCGGCATCTAGCCTCCACTATAGGTGCCCAAGGAGGGCGGCGAGAGACTCTGTCTCCGCCGCCTAGCAGCCTGTGGCCGCGGGGTAGCGCGATGTCTGCTTTTGGCGGATATCGTTGAAAAACTCGCCGCATTAGCTGCTCATCCGCCCATTTTGATTTTCCGGGCGGAGTACCAACGCGTTTCTGCCCCGCGCCTCGGCGCAGGGTCTCAATTCATGCCGCTCTCATGCGGCAATGACGCCATATGACGTCGTTT
>NZ_JBFTMO010000014.1:0-134438 GCF_056396985.1 Rhizobium sp. 05N430
CGAAAATGCCAGCGTCGGATTACGCTCAGTAACGCCATGTCGATCACTCCAGAGCCCCCGCTGAAACCACAGGGGATGATTGAAACATGGGTCAATTCTCAGTGATATTTACCCGAAGTCCCGGGTCAGCTCTCAGCGCAAATCAACAACCGAACGTTCTAATCATGTGGGGAGACGATATCGGACAGTCAAACCTCAGTTGCTACACCAGGGGCCTGATGGGCTACAAAACGCCCAACATCGACCGCCTTGCGAGCGAAGGCATGATCTTTACGGACTCCTATGCGGAGCAGAGTTGCACGGCGGGCCGTGCCGCCTTCATAACCGGCCAGTGCGGTCTGCGGACCGGCCTGACTAAGGTCGGCCTTCCCGGCGCTGAACTGGGCCTCAAGGCCGAAGACATCACCATTGCTCAAGCCCTCAAGCCGCTCGGCTACCGGACCGGGCAATTCGGCAAGAACCATCTGGGCGACCGCGACGAACATCTGCCGACGGTGCACGGCTTCGATGAGTTCTTTGGCAACCTCTACCACCTCAATGCCGAGGAGGAGCCTGAGGAAGTCGATTACCCGAACGCGAAGGACTTCCCCGAGTTCAGGAAGAAATATGGCCCCCGCGGCGTCCTCCATTGCTGGGCGGATGGAAAAGGCGGTCAGAAGATCGAGAATACCGGCCCGCTGACGAAGAAGCGTATGGAGACCTGCGACGACGAGTTCCTGGCTGCTGCCAAGAAATTCATCAAGGCTGCCCACGACGCCGGCGAGCCGTTCTTCGTCTGGTTCAACACGTCACACATGCATGCCTGGACGCATGTCAAACCGGAGAGCCGCGGGCAGTCCGGACGTTGGCAGTCGGAATATCATGACGTGATGATCGATCACGACAAGTGCATCGGCGAGATGCTCGACTTCATCGACAAACTTGGAATTGCCGACAATACCTTCGTGCAGTACAGCACCGACAACGGTCCGCACATGAACACCTGGCCGGATGCGGGCATGACTCCGTTCCGGTCCGAAAAGAACACAAGCTGGGAAGGCGCCTATCGCGTTCCATGCATGGTTCGTTTTCCAGGCCATATCAAGGCCGGGTCGGTCTCGAACGGGATCATCAGCCACCAGGACTGGTTTCCGACAATTCTTGCCGTAGCCGGCGAGCCGGATATCAAGGAAAAGCTGAAGAAGGGCCACAAGGTCGGCAATACGACATTCAAGGTCCATCTCGACGGTCACAACCTGCTTCCCTATCTGACAGGCAAAGAGGCCGAGAGCCCGCGCAAGGGCTTCATCTACTTCACCGATGACGGCGACGTCGCGGCGCTCCGATACGACAACTGGAAAATGATGTTCATGGAACAGCGTGTCGAAACGACGCTCAAGATATGGCTGGAACCGTTCGTCGTGCTGCGCACGCCGTATATTTTCAATCTGCGGATGGATCCATACGAACGCGCGATACAGACCTCCAATACGTTCTACGATTGGATGTTCCGGCACATCTACCTGCTTGTGCCGGCCCAGGCAGGCGTGGCGGAATTCCTGTCATCGTTCAAAGAGTTTCCGCCCCGGCAGAAATCTGCGAGCTTCAGCCTGGATCAGGTGCTCGAAAAGATGACGGATGCATCGGCCAGCGGTGGGCATTGAAGCTCTGACGCCAGGCTGTATAGCGCCGAAGCGATGAAAGAAATGGTGCCTCGGCCGACAAGGCCGGGGCACATCCGCCTTAACGAGAAGGCATCGGTATACCGTGTTTGGATCGGGCATAGGATGGGCAACTGGCGCCTCAAGTCGAGATCAAGGCGGCGAGGCTTGCCTTCCGCGCGACGCTTTCGTCAGGGTAGCCTGCCGTATTCTTCTTTATAGCGTCCGCGCCAACCCCACCAAATTTGGCCGTGGCGAATTGTGAATAGTCCTCGCCTTTTCTCCGCTGCGGGCCGTATTCTTTCACCCATGCGCCATGGCGGCGTGCTGGGGACGGCCATGACCGATCGCAGATTTGATGACAGTCCGCGCGGGCAGCTTGCCGAGGCGTTTCAGGCCCTGTCCGAGGCCGCGGTGCGCGCCGGTTGGGGTGAGGGCGATGTGGCGCGGGCGCTGTGCGAGCTTGCCGAGGAATATCTGATCGAGATCAGCGGCAAGGCGATCACCGATGGCGCTCTGCATCCACGTCTGGCGGAGGTGATCCCGATCCGCAAACACTAAAGTGTGATCGGAGCTATTCCAGCAGTCCTGCCGTGCGAACGGCGGTGATGAAGGACAGCCGAGCCTTTCCGGCGCTGATCAGCCCATCGAGCGCGTCGAGGCAATGCTGCATGGCGATGCGGTATTCGCGGCCGCGCTTGCCCGGCCAGCGCTTCAGGAATTCGACAGCCTCCCAGGCGGTGGAAATGATAAGGTCTGCGGTCGCGGATTTGACGCGGACGGGGGAGGGGAAATTTCTCTGACTCATGACACGATCTTCGATACTGAACGGAACCTGCCAGCAAACGCCCGCCCGCTGGCTTTGTTCCCGATAAATTTCCTGCAGTTGCAAAGCGTGAGATCGGCGCGCATAGTGATCGCGTTCCCGATCCATTCGTGCCGTTGCGGATGTCCCGCATCAGGCCTTCATGAAGTGCTGCTGCGATGCTCGCCACACCCATCCATCCGCGCGACCTGCCGTTATTTTCGGAGGATCTCGACGTGATCTCGAATGTTCTGGATGAAGTCTGCGAAGATCGCGGCGTCGGCCGCCGCACGCAGGAAGCCGAGCGCCTCGGCGCCGTGATGATCCAGCTCTACCGTCAGGGCGTCAGGGACGGCGCAAAGCTTGCCGCCCTGACCAAGGCCTACCTCTGAAAACTACTTCTGCTCGACGGAAATGCCGTTCTGGCCGATGCTGAGCTCGACGCCTTCAGGCTTGCTTTCTTCACGGTAAATATAGGCACCTAGGCCGACGACGACGACCAGCAGGGCGCCGATGACGAAATAAAGTCCATTGCTACGATTCAAGATGTTTTCCCTCAACGCGTTGATTGCGCGGCGGAAAACGCATGAGAACCGGTTTGGTTCCGTCTCAGTCGTCGTTGGTGGCGTTAAGCTCTTCCGGCCTCAGCCCGTCATCGCCGTTCGGGCGGGCTTTCAGCCGCACGCCGGGGCCGCCTTCGTCATGATTGCCGCTGGCGATGAAGACGATTCCGGCAGCCTCGAGCGCATGCTTGGCGGCGAGAAATGCCTGCGGTTCACCCGTGCCGGTGCCATGTTCGAGAGCGGAGACCGTCTGCGTCGAGAGCCCGGCGGCATCGGCCAGTTCCTCGATGCTCATGCCGGCCATGGCGCGCGCGCCGCGTATCTGTGTTCCTGTGATCATCAGAGGAATTGTAGCGCGGACGGCGCGCTTCTCAAGTGGCGCGGGCTGCGGTATCGCCAGACAATTCACGCTGGTAGCGGTGCTCCAGAGCTGAACATCCCCAGACGATCCCGAACAGCAGATAGACGTGGCGCCAGTGGTCAATGTCGATGACGTTGCCGATCGTCGCATGGCCGATGACGCAGATCCAGGCGATCATCAGGAACGGCTGCCAGGGGCGGTCCTTCAAGAGGTTCTTGAAGCCGAGATAGATGGTCCAGATCAGCATCGACACATAGGTGACGAAGCCGAGCCAGCCATAGGTCGTCAGGCATTTCAGCCAGATATTGTGCTCGTCCTCGGGGAAGATCGTGCCGAACACCATCGGGCCGATGCCGAACGGCCGTTCCATCATCATCTGGAAGCCGATGCGATGGCGGTCGAATCGGCCGAGATATTCGCCGTCATATTGCTGGACGAGCTGCGCGCGGGTGCTGAAGAGGTCGGCGACCTGCGGGATCTGCAGGGCGATCACCAAGGCGGCGACCATCAGGATGACGGCGGTCATCGACATCAGCAGGATCTTCAGGCGAAAGGCGCCGGTGCGCTCCTTCAGCAGCATCACGAAGATCAAAATGACAATCGTCAGCAGGAACAGGCCCCAGGCGGCGCGCGAGAACGACAGGAAGACGCCGAGCGCCAGGATCAGCAGCGCGAAGGCGCGGATCGGTGAGCTCAAGAGGCTGCGCGTCAGCATCCCGTGCACAAGATAGAGGGAAGGGGCGACGAGGAACGGGCCGAAGACGTTCGGATCCTGGAAGGCGCCCTTGGCGCGGTCGTAGAGGGTGAACACCTCGGAGCCGGGAAAGGCGTTAAAATAGCCGAGAATGCCGAGCGCAGAGGTGATGACAGCGGCAAAGACCCAAGCGTTGAAGATCAGCACAAGGCGCTTGGCATTGTCCTCGATGATCGCCGCATAGAAGACCGAGGTCAGCGCCAGAAAGGTGGAGACCGCCACATACATCGGGCCGCCGGTCATGTCCTTCATCTGCGTCAGCGACAGCATGCCGCCGACATTGAAGGTGAGGAGCAGGGCAAGCAGGATACCGCTGTAGCGCGAGATGCGAAGGCCGAGGATGAACCAGATGCCTGTGAGGCCGGCCATCCAGAGCTCATAGGGCGCGGGCTCGTCGATGACGAAGCCCGAGAGGAACACGCCGAAGGCAACCATCGCCGAGCCGATCAGCCGCAGCGTCACGCGCTGCGGGTCGGAGACGCGCGCGTATGTCGCCTCGATCGCGCTCAATAGGCGTTTTCCGTGTTCAGCAGCCGGATCGGCGTCAGGAACAGGATCTTCAGGTCGAACCAGAGCGACCAGTTCTCGATATAGTAGAGATCGTAGGCCGTGCGGAACTTGATCTTGTCGTCGTTGTCGACTTCGCCGCGCCAGCCGTTGATCTGCGCCCAGCCGGTGACGCCGGGCTTGACGCGGTGGCGGGCGAAATAGCCTTCGACGACATCGCCGAAGGCGCGGTCGCGGGCCTGGGCGAGAACGGCGTGGGGGCGTGGGCCGACCAGCGACAACTCGCCGCGCAGCACGTTGAACAGTTGCGGCAGTTCGTCGATCGACGATTTGCGGATGAAGCGGCCGACAGGGGTGACGCGCGGGTCGCCCTTGGTGACGGCGGCCTTCGCCGTCGGATCGCTCAGATGCGTGTACATCGAACGGAATTTGAAGACGTTGATGATCTCGTTGTTGAAGCCGTGGCGCTTCTGCATGAAGAACACGGGGCCCTTCGAGGTCAGCTTGATGGCGATCGCCGTGGCGACCATCACCGGCCAGAGCAAGAGCAGCGCCAGCGATGCGAAGAACAGGTCGAAACCGCGCTTGGCAACCGAATCCCAATCCTGGATCGGTTTCTTGAAGATATCGAGCATCGGCACGGTGCCGACATGCGAATAGGCGCGCGGGCGGAAGCGCAAGCGGTTGGCATGGGCAGCAAGGCGGATATCGACAGGCAGAACCCAGAGCTTCTTTAACAGCTGCAGGATGCGTGCCTCGGCGCTGAGCGGCAGTGCGATGATCAGCATGTCGATGCGCGTCAGGCGGACGAATTCGACGAGCTCTGCGACGGTGCCGAGCTTCGGATAACCGGCGACCATGATCGGCGAGCGCTTTTCGCCGCGGTCGTCGAAGATGCCGCAGATGCGGATATCGTTGTCGGGTTGCAGCTCGAGCAGGCGGATCAGGTCTTTCGCCGGATCGCCGCCGCCGACGATCACGGCGCGCCGTTCCATGACGCCGTTGCGCGCCCAGTTGCGGATGCCGTAGGCGACGAGGAAGCGGGTACCGATGAGAAAGAGACCGGAAAGCGAGAACCAGGCCAGATGGATCTGGATCTGCGTCAGCGATACATCGCGCACCAGCGCGAAGATCAGCGCCGTGACGATGAAGGCTGCGCCCCATGACAGGAAGATCCGCGGCAGCAGCCGGACGCGCGAGCGTAGCGCCGGGATCGAATAGGTGTCGCTGATCTGCAGGCTGATGACCGCAAGAGCCGCTGCCACAAACGACATAGCTACGCGTGCGCCAAAACTTTCGCTGCCGTCGCCCGGCCAGATCAGGAATGCCAGCAGGCCGATCAGGAATTGCGAGGCGAATTCGAACAGGCGGAACTGGCCGATGATGATCGAAGGCGAATGTGTGCCTTCGCGGAACTGCTCGGCGATCTGCAGCGCATAGGCGTTGATGGTCGCGGCCTCGTCCGGCTTTTCATCGCCGTCGCCACGCACGTTGATGTCCGAAACCCGCTTTCGCAGCGTATCGACGTCGAACTGATCGTTCTTTTCTGCCTTGTTCATGAGGCTACCGCCGCTCGTTGATACGAACGGCTTAACACCAAGCCCCTAAGAAAGATTTACGAGATCTTATATATTTGCCGGCTGCGGCGTCCTACCCACGAGCTCGTAGTATAGTTTCAGAACATCCTTGGCCATCACAGGTGCGGAGAAAACCGCTTTGACGGCGTCTGCCGACGGCATGGTCTGCCGCCCCCATCCGGGCTTGGCGATTGCTTCCGCCATCACCCGTGCCAGATCACCGGCGTCGCCTGGCGCCACCAGCGCGCTGCTGTCCTTGCCGAGCACTTCCGGGATGCCGCCGACACGGCTGGCGATGACGGTCTTGCCGGCGCCGAGTGCCTCGAGAACAATATAGGGCATGGCTTCGGCGCGCGAGGGGACGACGACATTGTCGGACATGGTGAAGGCGTCCTGCACCCGCATCGCCGGCAGCATGCTGATGCGTTTTCCCAGCCCGCGCTCGACCATCATGTCGCGGTATTTGTCGCGGTCAGGGCCGTCGCCGATCATCAGCGCCGAGAGCGGCCGCCCGGCCAGACGCTCCGTCCTGGCAAAGGCATCCACAAAAAGATCGGGACCCTTAAGGTCCCTGAGCATGCCGATATAGATGAACTGGACGGCGTCGGATCGGGTCGGGATCACCTGGAAGTCGCGCTCCCCGATGCCGTTATAGATCAGTCGCGTCTTGGTCTTCGGCTTGCCGACCTTCTTCATGTAGGTGTCGCGCTCGTATTCGCAGATGAAGACGAGCGCGTCGGTCAGATATTCCTGCAGCCGCTCCATCTTGAGCACGAATTGCCCGAGGAGCGAGGTGCGGGAATAATGCAGGCTTCCGCCATGGGCGGTATAGAGGCGGGCTACGCGATACCTGTTCACCCGCAGGGCTGAGCCAACAAGCCGCGCGAGCACACCGCCTTTGGCGCCGTGTCCGTGCAGCACATCAGGCCGCAAACTTTTAATCGTCTTGTATGTATCCCAGATAACAGGGATATCCGAGATGCCGGGCGCGCGGCGGATCGGCACGCGCGTCAGCCCCAGCGAAAGATAGGGACGGATGTCGTCGAACAGCCGGTCCTCGTGCTCGCCGCCGGTCGAGCTGTCGCAGAGAATGCCGACCTCGTGACCCGCTTTGCTGTGCTCCTCGACGAGATCGCGGACATGGCGAAAAATGCCACCGACCGGTGACCTGAAGCAGTGAATGATGCGGAGAGGCCGTTGTTCGTCTGCCATATGGGATCAGAACAGCCGTTCGCGGACGTAGATGGTGTCGCCGGCAATGATGGCGGACGAGATGTTGACGCGGCCGGTGATGACCTGGCCGTTGATCTTGCGTGTCACGTCGACGCTGGCCTGATTGGCGCGGGAAGAGAAGCCGCCGGCCACCGCAATGGCGTTCTGCACGGTCAGGCCTGGAACATAGGCATATTGGCCGGGCTGGCCAACTTCACCCATGACGTAGATCGAACGGTAGCGATCGACATCGATGGTGACGTCAGGATCGCGCAGATAACCCTGCTTGAGCTTGGCGGCAAGCTGGCCGGACAGCTGCTGCAGCGTGCGGCCGCGGGCAGGAACCTGACCGACGAGCGGGAAGGCGACATAGCCTGCCTGGTCGACGGTGTAGCTGTTGGTCATGCTCGGCTGATCGAAGACGGTGATCCGCAGCCGGTCGCCGCTATCCAGCGTATAGGGCTGGATCGTCGCCTGCTGGAAAGCCTTCGGCGCCGGCTTATAGGTGTTGCAGCCGCTCAGTACCGCGGTCATCGCGGCAAGGCTCAGGGCCAGAAACATCTTGGGCTTTGCGAAAGGCATTCGACTGTGCTCACAGGAAACGAACTTGGTCCCTGCCGTTATCAATCCGTTAGGGTTAATGCCCGGTAAAAATTTGCAGGATTTTTTGGAAGGCGGCAGGTTTAGGCGCCTTACTTGGCCAGCCGGTAATTAACGCTTGGGTTACTATAGTCGTTTACCCTTCGCCACACCTTTGTTCTTGGAGTGCGAGTATGTCCGGCGTAACGGGTAATCAGGATGTCGATATCGATCTTGGCCAGCTTGTCCGTGCGGTATGGGAACGGCGGCTCAAGGTCGTCGCGATCACGCTGGTCGGGGCAGGGGTCGCTTTTGCCGGTGCCAAGATGATTGCTCCGAAATACCGCGGCGAAACGCGGTTGCTGATCGAACAGCGCGCACCGGCCTTCGCCAATACCCAGTCCGCCGACGCAAATGCCGGGCCGCTGCTGGACGAACTGAACATCGCCAGCCAGGTGCAGCTGCTGCAATCCGCCGATCTGATCAAGAAGGTCATCAATAGCGAGAAGCTTTACGAGCTCCCAGAATTCGACGAGGCCGCCAACGGTTCGGCGCTGACCGATATCCTGATTGCGCTGCATCTGAAGAAGAACCCGGCCGAGAACCCGCCGGAAGAGCGCGTCATCGATGCGTTCATCGAGCGCCTGCAGGTCTTCCAGGTGCCGGGTTCCCGTGTCATCGGCATCAACTTCACCTCCAAGGATCCGAAGCTCGCCGCCCGCATCCCCAATGCGATGGCCTCCGTCTATCTCGCCACCCAGAGCGGTGCGAAGCTCGATTCCAACTCCGAAGCGACCCGCTGGCTGGAGCCGGAGATCGAAAGCCTGCGTCAGAAGGTCAGCGATGCCGAGCAGAAGGTTGCCGAATACCGCTCGGTATATGGCTTGCTGCCCACCAATGGCGGCAGCAATTTCCCGACCCAGCAGCTGAACGATATTTCAGCCGAGCTGACGCGCGTCCGTGGCGAGAAGGCCAATGCCGAGGCCCGCGCACAGGCCGTCCGCAATGCTCTGTCGTCGGGCGCACCGTCCGATACGCTGCCGGATATCATGGCATCGCAGTCGATGCAGCGGCTGAAGGGCACTGAGTCCGGCCTGCAGTCGCAGATTTCCGATCTGAGCACATCGCTGCTCAACAACCACCCGCGGCTTCGCAGCCTGCGCGCACAGCTCGCCGACATCAAGACGCAGATCCGCCAGGAGACGCAGAAGATCCTCACCAGCATCGAGAACGAATCGAAGGTCGCCGATCTTCGTGCCGCCGAGCTCGAGCGCCAGTCCACTACGCTTCAGCAGAATAGCGCCAAGGCCGGTGAAGACGAAGTCGGCCTCAATGCCTTGCAGCGCGAAGCCAATGCCCAGCGCCAGCTGCTCGAGACCTATCTCGTCCGCTACCGCGAAGCCGCCTCTCGTGCCGACAGCAATTCCAGCCCGGCCGATGCCCGCGTCGTTTCCAAGGCTGTCCAGCCGGTCGATCCCTATTTCCCGAAGGTCGTGCCGATCGTCATCGTTGCCGCTTTCGCAACGCTGATCCTCACCTCGATCTTCATCATGCTGGCAGAGCTTTTCAGCGGCCGCGCACTGCGCCCCGTCGGTGCATCCGCCGTCCCGGCCGCTCGGACCGAAGACGAACCTCTCGCCGTTGCTGCGCCGGTCAAGTCCAAGCGCGCGGCGCCGAGCATGCTGTCTGCACACGAGGAAGAAGTGGCCGTCGAAGAGCCGGCAGAAACCGTAGAGCCCGCTGACGACAACGAATTCTCGATCGGCTCCGTTGCCGAATACCTGACCAGCAGCCGCGCGCCGCTGGCAATCGCCATATCACCCGTTGGTGACGATGGATCGGCGGCAACCGTCGCACTGGCCCGCAAGCTATCGACGTCCGGCCAGCGCACCATTCTGGTCGATATGACCGGCTCTGGTTATCCGACGGTTCTGATGGCCGAAGATCTGGAAGCGCCGGGCGTGACCGATCTGCTTTGCGGCGTTGCCGCTTTCGGCGATACGATCCACGGCGACCGCGCCTCGGACGCCCATCTCATTCCGCAGGGGACCAGTGATGTGCGCCAGGCCATGCGCGGCGCCGACCGGCTCTCGCTGCTACTGGATGCGCTGATGTCGGCCTACGATATCGTCGTCGTCGAATGCGGCGCGGCCGATGTGGCCGGCGTCTCGCGCCTGACCCGCAGCAAGGATGTCGAAATCATCCTGTCGATGCCCGAAGTGCTTGAGGACGAGTTCGTCCATGCCATGACGGAGTTCGAAAAGGCCGGCTATCAGCGCGTCGTGCTGATGTCGGGCGGGGAATCTGCCGAGCCTGATGTTGCCCGCCACGCGGCGTGACGATCAGACACCGCTTCTGGCGCGAACGCGCTGGGCGGCACGATAGAAACCCGGCCGGGCCTTGATGAAGGCCTTGCTTCTGGTGATGGCGCGATGCGCCGCGCCGGCGATCGATCCCTTCAGCGACAGCGGCAGAACCGCATCATAATGGCTGGTTTCGACAGGCGCCCAAGAGCGCTTGTAGGTCTGGTCGCCAAGGCCGAAGTCGAAGAGCGATACGCCCTTGCCCTGCAGCCCCGATATCATCTGCCAATAGAGAAATTCGCCGGGGCTCGAATCCGGCACCAGGCTCTCATCGATCGCGCCGAACTGGCAGATAATGTGATCACCCTTGCGCGAGATGCCTGAAACCGCGGCAATCTTGCCCGCAAGCTCGCCTTTCAGCCGCAGCGCATGCATTTCCAGGCCGTAGTCGCCGCCGTCGCGAATATCGATAAGGCCCTGCAGGAAGGCCTTGGTTTCGGCATCGGCAAAAACGTCCGGCAGGCCCAGGGTGCGGAAGCGTTCCGCCTTTTGCTTGAAGAACAGGTCGAGCAGCGCGTGCTGTTCGGCAGGCGCGCCCCCATCCACATAGTCGAACCCGCCGACAGCCTCCAGCCGCTTCGACTGGACGCGGAACTTCTTGCGGCGGCTCTTGGCATTCACCTGCTTCAGCGTTGCCTCGAAATTGTCGAGCAGCGGCAGCTGATAGGCATGGTTCTGGTTTTGCACCGTCGGCAGCAGGCCGAGAGGGTTTCGCCGCCCGCGCCATTCTAGCGGAATGTTCTGCAGCAGCAGAAGATCGGCTTTGCCCTGCAGCGCCTGTTTCAGGATTTCGGCAAAGCGCTGCGGATCGAGATCCTCGAAGGCTTCCACGAAATGTTCGGAAAACAGGCCGGTGTTGATATTGCTGTGATCGGCGCCGATGAAGCGGGCGATCCGGACGCCGTGGCTGCTATCGATCTCGACCGGCAGGATGAAGGCAACCTTGCCATGCGTACTGCCCTTGAGGATTGCCAGCGGCCGTTTGTAGGCGCGCACCCAGGAGCGGCACCATTCATAGCCCTGATGCAGAGAGGTGAGGTGGTCTTTCTCCAGCGTCCGCCAATCGCGCTCCAGCGGCTCCATCGCATCGTGGACGCTTACATCCAGTTCGGCGATCGCCAGCTTGGCGCTGAGCGACCTCAGCCGCGAAATGCCTGCATCGGCCTTGTCTGCGTCGTCGAGCGGCTGCTGGTCGGCATCTAGCTTCTGGGTCCGCACGGGAATTCTCCGGTCAAGATTGCTTGCCAGAGGATATAGCGCTGCGGAGCCTATCGAGGATTTAAACGCCGGCCGTGGCGCGTGTTTTTCCGCCGATCACGGTTATCTGCGCGTTAATGCGCTATTGCTGCCTCGGCCCGGCCATCCACTTGATGATCAGCATAGCGGGAAGCACCCAGAGCATGCCGGTCAGCGCGAAATAGAGCAGGTGGCCCCACCACGGCGCTTCGCCAAGCGTAGCGACGGCGATCGTATTCGCGATCAGCGCATAGGCGAGCACGAGGACGATGATCAGGATCGTGCCGATGAATTTGCGCAGGCGAACGGGCATATCAATTCAATCTTCCGGGTTGCTTGGACAGCGCGACGGCATGCCGCAAATGTTCGGGGCTTGTTTTGCATGAGCCGCTGGGGCAAATCAACTGCCGTAACGAAGGAGCAATCATGGCCGTCGCGAATATGACCACCGAGCAGGCAATCCGGGGCGAAGTCCGCAAGCAGGACCGCAACCGCCGCGCCATTCGCATCTGGCTGGGTTTCGTGCTTCTGGCGCTCTTCTGTCTGGTGCTGGTCGGGGGCGCCACGCGGCTGACCAATTCTGGCCTGTCGATCACCGAATGGAAGCCGATCCACGGCGTCATCCCGCCGCTGAATGCCACGGAATGGGACGAGGAATTCAAGCTCTACCAGCGCATTCCCGAATTCCAGCAGCTGAACAGCGACATGACGGTCGAAGAGTTCAAGGGCATCTTTTGGTGGGAGTGGGCACACCGGCTGATTGCTCGCGGCATCGGCGTCATCTTCGGCCTGCCGCTTCTCTATTTCTGGATCACCGGCAAGGTGGAGCGCCGCCTGCGCTGGCCGCTCGCCGGAATTCTGGCGCTCGGCGGTCTGCAGGGCTTCATCGGCTGGTGGATGGTGTCCTCCGGTCTCTCCGTGCGCACCGATGTCAGCCAATACCGTCTTGCGACCCATCTGGTCATGGCCTGTCTGATCTTTGCCTCCTGCATGTGGATCATGCGGGGGCTCTCGCCGCATTCCGATGATGCAGCGCCGACGCAGAGCTCCAGACGCTGGGCGGCCGTGATCGCCATTTTCGCGCTGTTCCAGATCTATCTCGGCGCGCTCGTCGCCGGTCTCGATGCCGGTTTCACCTACAATACATGGCCACTGATGGATGGTTCCGTCGTTCCCGGCGATCTGCTGATCCAGCAGCCTGCCTGGATCAACTTCTTCGAGAACCCGAAGACCGTTCAGTTCATCCACCGCATCGGCGCCTACACGCTGTTTGCGCTGACGCTGATCAACATGGTGATCGCCCTGCGCGCCGCACCGGCAACGACGCATGCGCGCCGCGCCGTCGTGCTCTTCGCGCTGGTGACCATCCAGGCGGCGATCGGCATCACCACGCTGCTGCTGCACGTGCCGCTACATTGGGGCCTGCTGCATCAGGGCGGCGCGCTCGTCGTCTTCGGCTTCGCCATCGCCAACTGGCGCGGCTATTACGGCGAGTTCTCGCGGCAGACCACGATCGCCGAACGCGACTGACGCCTATTCGTGTCCGCATGTTTCAAGCCGCGGTGCAGATGCTCCGCGGCTTTTTCGATTTTGCCAGAAAATTCGCATGCGTCATTGTCGGGAACCCTCGCCACCATCCGTCCTTGTGGCATAGTTCACATGGCTGCGGCCGCAAAAGAGGGTAGGACAATGGGTAAGACAATCGCAATTCTCGTGGCACGGCTGATTTTCGGCGGCCTGTTCGTCATGGCGGCAAGCTTCAAATTCATGGATATGGGAGCGACCGCCGGTTATATCGCCGCCGCGGGTTTTCCGCTGCCGCTGTTGCTCTCCTGGATCGCCGCCTTCTTCGAAGTCGGGCTTGCTGTCGCGCTGCTGAGCGGCGCCTTCTTCAGCGAGGCGGCGCTTGCTGCCGGCGTCTATGTGATCTTCCTTGCTTTCGCGTTCCACGGTCCGAACCGCTGGGAAGGCAACCAGGCCGAATTCGGCTTCTTCGTCGATCACTTCACATTTCTTGCTGGGCTGCTGTTTGCCTTTGCGCATGGCCCGGGCGAAAAGCTGAGCGTCAACCTTGGCCTGTTGCGCAGGCCTGCCTGACGTTAGCGCAGGATGCCGTCCAGCGCAGGCATGCCGAAGATCGCCGATGCGGCGATCAGCAGATAGCAGGTCAGGCGGAAGGTGCTTTCTTTCGCCAGGCCGAACAGCTTCGAACCGCCGTAGAGGCCAGCCGCATAGGCCGGAAGAATGACGATCGTCAGCGCAAACACCGCCTGCACGAACAGGCCGCCTACGTAGTAGCTGATCGTCGTGAAAATGCTGGAGATCGAGAAGTAGAAGATGACGTTGGCGCGCACGCGCTGAAAGTTGCTCTTGCCCCCGAGCCAATAGGCGACGACGGGCGGCCCGCCGAGCTGGGCCGCACCGCTGAAGAGCCCGGCAAGCAGGCCGACGCCGGAACTCAGCGGTGCCGACGGCTCGCCGTGATAGCGCCAGCCGGAGACCAGAAGCGCCAGCAGGCAGATTGCCGTGCCGCAGATGATCCAGCGCAGCACCAGCGGATCCATCAGCGTCAGCACGACCGTTCCCGCCGGAACGCCAAGTACCGCACCGGCCGCCATGACGAAGACCTCGCGCCGGTTCGAATTGCGCCAGGCATCCGGGATCATGCCGAGGGTCGCCAGGCCGTCGATCACCAACAGCACCGGCGAGATCAGCTTCGGCCCGACGATCGCGCCGCCAAGCGGAATGAAGATCAGCGCCGCCCCGAAACCGGAAAAGCCGCGCGCCAGTCCGGCAATGAAGGCGAACGCTATCAGCGCGTGAACGCCGTGATCCGGCAGCGCGGATGAAAGCCAAGAGGAGAGAGCGTCGAAGGAGAGGTGCATGGTGGCCTGGACATATGCGGAGGGAGGCGGCCGCGCCAGACGCGGCCACCCGCCAAATCACGCGCCGATCATCAGGTCCATGTTCTGCACGGCAGCACCCGAGGCACCCTTGCCGAGATTGTCATAGACGGCGACCAGCAGCGCCTGTGCATTCGCATCATTGGCGAATACATGAAGGCGCATACGGTTGGTGTCGTTGTAGATCTCGGGGTTGAGATCAGGCGTCCGTTCGGTGTTCTCGAACGACGCCACCTCGACGACACCCTTGATACCGGCAAAATAGTCGGCGAGCGCCGCATGGATTTCAGCGCCGGTCGGCACCTTTTCCAGATGCGACAGCTGCAGCGGCACGGTGACGACCATGCCCTGCGCGAAATTGCCGACGACCGGCTGGAAGAACGGCACGCGGCCGAGCTTGGCATAGCGCTGCAGCTCCGGCAGGTGCTTGTGCTTGAAGCTCAGGCCGTAGGGCATGTATTCAGGCGCGTCTTCACCCTTGGCGACATAATCCTCGATCATCGTCCGGCCGCCGCCGCTGTAACCCGAGATGCCGTTGACGGTGACAGGGTAATCGGCGGGCACGAGACCGCCTTCGACGAGCGGACGCAGCATGGCGATCGGGCCCTGCGGCCAGCAGCCCGGATTTGCGACGCGCTTGGCCGAGGCGATGACACCGGCTTGATCCTTGCTGAGTTCCGCAAAGCCATAGGCCCAGCCTTCGGCAACGCGATGCGCCGTCGAGGCGTCGATCACCTTGGTGGTGTCGTTCTCGATCAGGCTGACGCTTTCCTTGGCGGCATCGTCAGGCAGGCAGAGGATCGCGACATCGGCCTTGTTCAGAAGCTCGGCGCGGACAGCCTTGTCCTTGCGGCTTTCGGCCGGGATCGACAGCAGTTCGATATCACGGCGGCCAGCCAGGCGCTCGCGGATCTGCAGACCCGTCGTACCAGCTTCGCCATCGATGAATATCTTCGCTGCCATGATAATCCTGCGCTTTCAATGAGTTCTGGACTGTTCCGGAATCAGTTTGCCATGAAGTTGAATCAGTTTGATAACAGCCGTCATTTGGCGGCTGCGCGCCTCTCGGCGTGAAGGCCCAGCATATACATCGCGACCGTCGCCCCCGCAATGGCGGTGACATCGGCATGATCGTAGGGCGGGGATACCTCGACGACATCGGCGCCGCGAATATCGAGCTGATGCAGCCGCTGTAGAACGGAGAGGATTTTGGCGCTCGACGGGCCACCCGCAACCGGCGTGCCGGTGCCGGGTGCGAAAGCCGGATCGAGGCAATCGATATCGAAGGTCAGATAGGCGGGAGCACCCTTCGTGTGCGAAATGATCGTCGAGGCGATCTCCGAGGCGCTCATGTCCTCGACCTGATGGCCGTAGAGGATGGCGATGCCACAATCATCAGGCGCATGGGTGCGGATGCCGACCTGGATCGAACGGTCGGGATCGATGATGCCGTCGCGCACCGCGCGGGCGACGAAGGAGCCGTGGTCGATGCGCCCGGCATCGTCGAGCCAGGTGTCCTGATGCGCGTCAAACTGGACCAGCGCCAGCGGTCCATGCTTGGCCGCATGCGCCTTGAGGATCGGCCAGGTCACGTAATGATCGCCGCCGAGCGTGAGCATGAAGGCGCCGCTGTCGAGGATCGCGGTCGCCTGACGCTCGATCGCTGCAGGGGTCTCCTGATGATTGCCGTAGTCGAGCAGGCAGTCGCCATAATCAACGACGGCCATATCGGCGAAGAGGTCGCGGTTGAACGGATACTGCGGATCGTTGTCGAAGATGGCCGACGCCCGGCGGATCGCCTGCGGCCCGAAGCGTGTGCCTGGGCGGTTGGAGACGGCGGCATCGAAGGGAACACCCCAGACGGCAACGTCGACGCCCGCAAGATCCTTGGTAAACCGGCGGCGCATGAAGGAGAGCGCGCCGGCAAAGGTCGGATCGCTCGCTGCCGATGTCAGGCTGGTCGCGGTAAAGGCGTGGTCGATGGTCTTATTGGCCATTGGGGCTCCCTTCCTCCGGGGCGGTGAATTCATAGGCGCGTTCGACGCGCGCGATGCGAACCTTGTATTGCCTGTACCAGCGATCGCGGCCGATACGCTGCGCGGCGAGGTGGCTGGCGACCTGTTTCCACGCCTTCAGGCTTTCCTCGTCGGCCCAATAGGAATTGGTGATGCCGAAGCCATCCGCATCCCGCGCACTCTCGGCCCCGAGACAGCCCGGCTGCTGCAGCGCAAGCTCGGCCATGCGATCGGCCATCGCCTCATATCCTTGATCTCCCGCGGTGCGGATCGAGGAAAAGGTGACGACGTAGTAGGGCGGCTGCGGGGTCTCGGCAAAGGGTGAGGGTGGAGTCGGCATGGCAATTCCTCTTCGGCAAAAGGCCTAGGCGAGGATTCAGCCGATTGCAAGTGAGAGGCGGCGGCCCTGCCGCCGCCTCCATGGTTGCGACGCTCGGTCTGCGTTGACTTCATCCATCGCTTCAAAGAAGCTTGGTTCAACCGAAGAGGAGAGACTGATGGGCATGTTCGATCACGTATCGATCGGAGTGAAGGATCTCGAGAGATCGCGCCAGTTCTACGATGCGTTGCTGGCGCCGCTCGGCTATGAGCGGCTGTCGAATTTCGATGGCACGGTGGGCTATGGCGCCGACAAGCCTGCTTTCTGGGTCAGTCAGGTGGCGCGCCCGGTTCCCGCCGATCGCAGCTCGGGCCTGCACTTTTGCTTCACGGCACCCAGCGAGGAAGCTGTCAACGCGTTTTATGCCGCCGGCATGGCGAATGGCGGCGAAGACAACGGCACACCGGGGATTCGCCCGGACTACGGCCAGTTCTACTACGCGGCCTTCATCATCGATCCGGATGGCTACCGGCTCGAGGCGTTCTTCTTCAAACCGGAGTGAACCGCGATTTCACGCGGCATCCTTGCCAGGTGAGATCGAGATTTTCAGGCCAAGGGCTTTGATGACGCCGAAGAATGTCGAAAGGCGCGGGTCGCCTGTTTCGCTGAGGGATTTGTACAGCGCCTCGCGGGTGACACCGGCCTCCTTCGCGACCGAGGTCATGCCGACGGCGCGCGCGACGTCACCGAGCGCGTGGGCGATAAGCGCGGGATCACCATCCTCAAAGGCTGCTTCGAGGTAGACGATCTGCTCTTCCGGTGTCTTCAGGTGGTCCTGGATATCGAAGCGGGTGGTTTCGAGGGGCATCTCAAATCTCCTTTGCCAGCTGTTTCGCCAGAGCAATGTCGCGGCTTTGCGAGGATTTGTCCCCGCCGCATAAAAGGATGACGATCGTGTCACCCGTTCTGGTGAAGTAGACGCGATAGCCGGGACCATAGGCTATGCGCATTTCGCTCACGCCGTCTCCGACAGGTTTCACGTCGCCGGGATTTCCGAGCTCCATGCGGCGGATGCCCGTGACGACGCGAAGGCGGGCATTCGCATCGCGCAGTTCGCCAAGCCATTTGGCGAATGGCACTCTGGCGAACCTCGATCATCTGTGAATTATAATTCACGATGCCGATAAGTCAAAAGGTTCGCAGAAAGCAAAAAGGCCGGGCAAAAGCCCGGCCTTTCCGCAAAGCAGTGTCCGAAAAGCGATTAACGCTTCGAGAACTGGAACGAACGGCGGGCCTTGGCCTTACCGTACTTCTTACGCTCGACGACGCGGCTGTCGCGGGTCAGGAAGCCACCCTTCTTCAGGACCGGACGCAGGCCCGGCTCGAAGTAGGTGAGGGCCTTGGAGAGACCGTGACGAACGGCACCGGCCTGGCCGGAAAGACCGCCGCCTGCAACCGTTGCGATGATGTCGAACTGGCCATCGCGGGCAGCAGCGAAGATCGGCTGGCGCAGGATCATCTGCAGAACCGGACGTGCAAAGTATTCAGTGAATTCCTTGCCGTTGACGATGATCTTGCCGGAGCCGGCCTTGAGCCATACGCGGGCGACAGCGTTCTTGCGCTTGCCGGTCGCGTAGGAACGGCCAAGCGAGTCGACCTTACGGACGTGAACCGGAGCAGCTGCTTCGGAAGACGTGCCGAGATCCTTCAGGGAGGAGAGGTCAGCCATTCTTAGGCGCTCCTTACATTCTTTTTGTTCAGCTTGGCGACGTCGAGAACGACGGGCTGCTGTGCTTCGTGAGGATGGTTGGAACCAGCGTAAACGCGCAGGTTCTTCATCTGGCGACGACCGAGCGGGCCGCGCGGAACCATGCGCTCAACAGCCTTTTCGAGAACGCGCTCCGGGAAGCGGCCTTCGATGATCTGGCGAGCAGTACGTTCCTTGATGCCGCCGGCATAGCCGGTGTGCCAGTAGTAAACCTTGTCGGAATACTTCTTGCCGGTGAAGACGACCTTGTCTGCATTGATGACGATGACGTTGTCGCCGTCGTCAACGTGAGGCGTGAAGGTTGCCTTGTGCTTGCCGCGCAGACGCATAGCGATTACGGAAGCGAGACGGCCAACGACAAGCCCTTCGGCGTCGATGATGACCCACTTCTTCTCCACCTCTGCAGGCTTCTGGGAGAAAGTTGCCATAGTAGTTACTCTCTTTTGGATCCCTTATGCCCGAAGGCGAAGGGCGTTTCTTGTTGCTTGGTTTGGTGTCCGGAGACGGCCAAAAAGAAAGCAGCCCGGAAAGGCTGCGTTCTGGCGGTGTGTATAAAGGCAACCCCTGCCCGGGTCAACATCGAGCAATCGGCCATCTGAAAAAATAGACAAGCAATATCAATGCGATAGGTATATGGTATTGTAATACCTCATATTTCCCGGGGTGGAATCGAGTAAGTGGCGGTGGCGTGCGCGATCAATTCGCTCTCATCGCGCTGAAATATCGATGCCTCGATCACTGCCAGACGCCTGCCGAGCTTGAGAATCCGGCAGGTGCAGAAGGTGGGTTCCAGCTTCGGGAATCTGAAAAAATTGATGTTGAGATTCGTGGTGACGGCGAGCGCCACGGGGCCGATATGCGAGAGCACTGCTACATAGGCGGTGACATCCGCCAGGGTGAAGAGCGCCGGTCCTGAAATCGTGCCGCCGGGCCGCAGATGCCGTTCGGCCGGGTCGAGCCGCATCGAAGCCTTGCCGGGCGCGATGTCGATCACCTTGAGCACCCGCCCGTCCATATGGATCTGCGGAAAGTCCGTCTCCAGAAAACGGTGGACCTCGTCGATCGTCATGACCGGTTGCATCTGTTCACCTCGAAATTGCCGGCGCGCTGTGGCAGAACATCTAGCACGAAAGATGATTGCAGGGAGTTAGACCAATGGCCGAAGTCGTTTCCTTCCGGAAAGATCCAGACAAGGCGGCCGGGGCTGCGCTGGTGCTGCGCCAGCTGAATGACGGGGTTCTCAGGCTCACCCTGAACAATCCGCCGGCCAATGCGTTGTCGATCGCCGTCATGGAAACGCTGATGGGCGAGTTGCAGGCCGCCGGCGAGGATTCGTCGGTGCGCGTCATCATCATCGCCTCTACCGGCAACATCTTCTCTGCCGGGCACGACCTGAAGGAGCTGACGGCGCATCGCGCCGATGCCGATGATGGCGTTGCCTTCTTCGAGGAGAGCTTTGCGCTTGCCGCCGATCTGATGCTCGAAATCACCCGTCTGCCGAAACCGGTGATCGCCGAAATCGACGGTCTGGCGACCGCCGCCGGCTGCCAGCTGGTTGCGTCCTGCGATCTGGCGATCTGCACCGACACCGCGACCTTCTGCACGCCGGGCGTCAATATCGGCCTGTTCTGCTCGACGCCGATGGTTGCGATATCCCGGGCCGCGCATCGCAAGCAGGCGATGGAAATGCTGCTGACCGGCGAGACCATCGACGCCTCGACCGCCAAGGACTTCGGCCTCGTCAACCGCATCGTGCCGAAACAGTACCTGACGCAGGTGGTGACGAAATACGCCTCCGTCATCGCCTCGAAGTCACCGGAAGCGATCCGCATCGGCAAGGAAGCCTTCTATCGCCAGCTCGAAATGCCGGTCGAGGAAGCCTACACTTTCGCCGCCGAAGTCATGGTCGATAGCATGCTGACGGCCGACGCGGAAGAAGGAATCGACGCCTTTCTCGGCAAGCGCATGCCTGTCTGGCCGGAGGAGTGACTACCCGAGCTTCAAGATCAGCCCGCCCATGGCAATGATGACGCCGGCGAGGTAGCGCCAGGGGCTGGCGCGCTCTTTTAGCACGACGACCGAGATCACCAGTGCGAAGAGGATCGAGGTTTCGCGCAGCGCGGCGACCGTTGCCACGGGCGCCTTGGTCATGGCCCAGAGCGCCAATCCATAGGAGGCGATCGAGCCAGAGCCGCCAATCAGGCCGCGCCACCAGTGAACGCGCACGTGGATGGCGACCACGCGGGCGCCGCGCCGCGATATCGCCCAGGCAAACAAGAGCACCGGCGGCAGCAGCGACATCCACAGCGTATAGGAGATCGCATTGCCGGATATCCGTGCGCCGATGCCATCGACATAGGTGTAAGTGGCGATCACGCAGGCATTGATAAGGGCCAGCATGATGGCGTGGCGGCTGCCGTGTCTGGCTTCGAAGGCCAGCGTCAGGATGCCGGCGCAGATCGTCATCGTTCCGATCAGTGCGCCGCCTGACAGCGTTTCGCCGAGCACGAAGCTGCTTGTGGCGGCGATCAGCAGTGGTGCGCAACCGCGCATCAGCGGATAGACGAGCCCGATGTCACCGGCCCGGTAGGCACCGGCAACCAGCTGGAAATAGGCAAATTGCAGGATGGCGGAGACGCCGATGAACGGCCAGGCCGCAGCATTCGGCAGCGGCAGAAATGCCAGGAAGGGAAGTGCAGCGACTGCGCCGCCTGCAGAGATCAATGCCGCGTCGAGCGACTTGTCGGTGCCTGCCTTGATGATGGCGTTCCATGTCGCGTGGAGAAGGGCGCCGAAGAGAACCAGAAGAATGACGTCGAGGGGCAAGATCGCAAACCGGAGCGGGGAGGCGGGAGAACATCAGCGGTATGAGCTTCGCCACGCCGAAAATCAATGCGCCCGGATTATTTTGCAACCTGACGCTATGATTATCGCCGGGAACGGTGTCGCAGGCGAGGAGATTGGAGCTGCGTCGGACCCTTCCTGCGTGCACTCCCGATGCGTTTATTTTTATTCCCGCCACTCAACTGTGAGGTGTCTCTAATATATGCGGGAACGAAGCTGGCTTAAAGAAAAAACAAAAAGTGAACATCGCCTTGCGGTCTATTTCACCATTTAGTTATCTTACTGAAATATAGAGATTATTCTATTACTTTGGTATGCCGTAGATTGTGCGCCCATAGGGTGCATTTCGGCACAATCGATGCTGAAAGGCGCGAGTAGGCATGCGCCTTTCAGCACTGTGAGAACGGTTTCCAACACGCATCGATACGTTACAATGAGTGGTTCGGAACAAGAAATGTCCCGTCCAGGTTGTCGATGTTCTGGCAGTTGAGGACCGGGCAGGACCGGTCGTCACGCGTCGGGATGTTTTTCCATTCGGCATACTCATTGGCGTCGCAGAAGCGGCTGTTGCGCACGAACCGGTCATAGAGCGGCAGTCCGCGCGGCGAGGTCCAGCGGAAGATCACCGCGCCCTGATTGTGGATGGCGGCGCGCGCGCTCTGGCAGGTCATCGATAGCGGATTGAGACGCGAGATCGCGAAGGAAGGCGAGGCCGCCAGCACGATCGCAATTGTCAGCACAAGTTTTTTCATGGGCCATTCCTCCTTGGAACCCGTATGGCTATATATACGCCTGAAAGAACTGCAGGTTTCAACCGGGTGAAAAAATGGCTGCGGGGGATGGGCCGATGGATCATGATCACTACAGCGATGCCTACATCGCCGAAATTCTGAATTCCGTGAAGACGATTGCGCTGACGGGCGCGTCGCCGAACCCGGCGCGCCCGAGCAACGGCGTGATGGGGTATCTCCTGTCACGCGGCTACGAGGTAATCCCGGTCAATCCGGGGCAGGCGGGCAAGACGATCCATGGGCAGATGGTCTACGGCAGGCTCGAGGATATTCCTGTTCCCGTCGATATGGTCGATGTGTTCCGCGCCTCCGAATATCTGCAGGAGGTGGTGACCGAAACTCTGGCGCTGGCCGTCCGCCCGCGGGTGATCTGGGCTCAGCTCGGCGTGCGCGACGACGATGCAGCCCGCCGCGCCGAGGCCGGCGGCATCAAGGTGGTGATGGACCGCTGCCCGGCAATCGAAATTCCGCGGCTTGCCGGATAGCGAACGGATTTTCCACATTTCTCCCGACGGTTGAAACGTCAGGCGATTAACATTTGCGCCGCCTTGGCTATGCTGCCGCCATTCAACGCAATGGGAGGACGGCATGGCAACGAACAATCCAGGCTTCAACACACTGGCAATCCACGCGGGCGCGCAGCCCGATCCGGCGACTGGCGCCCGTGCCACGCCGATCTATCAGACCACGGCCTACGTCTTCAACGACGCCGATCACGCCGCC
Organism: Rhizobium sp. 05N430; assembly: GCF_056396985.1. NCBI lineage: Bacteria > Pseudomonadati > Pseudomonadota > Alphaproteobacteria > Hyphomicrobiales > Rhizobiaceae > Rhizobium > Rhizobium sp. 05N430. The sequence goes on from NZ_JBFTMO010000014.1 coordinate 22,961, forward strand.
TCGCTCTTCGGCCTGCAGGCATTCGGCAATATTTACACCCGCATCATGAACCCGACTCAGGCGGTGCTCGAAGAGCGTGTCGCAGCACTTGAGGGCGGCACCGCCGCGCTCGCCGTCGCATCGGGTCACGCCGCGCAGATGATCGTTTTCCACACGATCATGCGCCCGGGCGACAATTTCGTCGCCGCCAAACGCCTCTATGGCGGCTCGATCAACCAGTTCGGCCATGCCTTCGATAATTTCGGCTGGCAGGTCCGCTGGGGCGATGTCGAGGATCCGGCGAGCTTCGAGAAGCATATCGACGGCAACACCCGCGCGATCTTCATCGAGAGCCTTGCCAATCCGGGCGGTACTTTCGTTGATATCGCTGCGATTGCGGAAGTGGCGCACAGGCACGGCCTGCCGCTGATCGTCGACAACACGATGGCGTCGCCCTATCTGATCCGCCCGATCGAACACGGTGCCGATATCGTCATTCATTCGCTCACCAAGTTCCTTGGCGGCCATGGCAATTCGATGGGCGGCATCATCGTCGATGGCGGCACGTTCGACTGGTCGAAATCCGGCAATTATCCGATGCTGTCCAGCCCGCGCCCGGAATATAACGGCGTCGTGCTGCACTCGACCTTTGGCAACTTTGCCTTCGCCATCGCCTGCCGCGTACTCGGCCTGCGCGACCTTGGCCCGGCAATTGCGCCCTTCAACGCATTCCTGATCCTGACCGGCATCGAAACGCTGCCGCTGCGTATGCAGCGCCACAGCGACAATGCCATCGCGGTCGCCAAATGGCTCAAAGCCCACAGCAAGGTGGCCTGGGTCAATTATGCCGGTCTCGATGATGATCCGAACCACGCATTGCAGCAGCGCTATTCGCCAAAGGGCGCCGGATCGGTCTTCACCTTCGGCATCAAGGGCGGCTACGAGGCCGGCAAGACCTTCGTCGAGGGGCTGGAGCTCTTCTCGCATCTCGCCAATATCGGCGACACCCGCTCGCTGGTGATCCACCCGGCCTCGACGACGCACCGCCAGCTGACCGATGAACAGCGCATCGCCGCCAGTGCTGGTCCTGATGTCGTGCGTCTCTCCGTCGGTATCGAAGACGTCAAGGACATCATCGCCGATCTCGAACAGTCGCTCGCCAAGATCTGACGACGCGTTGCCGCGGCGCTATCGCGACTGGCAGATGCCGGTGAGYGAGATTGCGTCGCGGCTGTCGATGACCATATGCAGCGTGCGCATCATGTCGGCTGCCATCAGCAGTGCTCTTGCCAGGTCGCTGGGTGGCTGCTGGCCGGCCGAGGTAGCGATCTTCAGGAGATCGAAGACGGTGTCGTAGCTTCCGTTGCTCGGAATCCCGACAAGCTGGCGCATTTCGCGTATTGTGCTTACGGATCGAAGGATGAAGCGCCGCGCATCATCCGGCCCAAGTGTCTGGACCTCGCTGGCAGCCCTCGTCACCTCCGCGATGAACTCGTTCGTCCCGGACATGCATGCCTCGTGATTTTTCTGCTGTTCCAGCGCACGAACGCGAAAGGGGCCCGCCACGCCCTACCACGGCGAACCCCTTTTCGCATCGAGCGGCCCCCAGCCCCTCAAGATGAGCTAATCATAAATTAGCTCTTCCGTCGCGTGACACCGGCGTGACGCCGGCTTATCGGCGCGGCAGCCTATCTCAGCGTCTCATGATCACCACTTCCAGATACTCGCTCGGAACCACCATGGTACCGTCCTCGGCCCGGTTGAAACGGGCAGCAAGCTCCATGAACTCGGCTGCCAGCGCCTTTTGCCCGGTGTCATCGAGCGTGCCAAAGGCCTTGAGAACCGGCCCGTAGAACGTCCGGAAGACATCCAGCCAATGCGCTGAGGACTTGTAGCGAAATACGAACTGGCGCGGCGTCGCGACGACCGATGCCTTGCCTGATGGAAACAGCTCCTCAAGCCGGGCACGCGTGCCCCAAAGCGCAGGCGAGCGGGCGCCTGTTGGTGGCGGCACGTGGCGTCCGATGGTCTTGAACAGCTGTCCGATGAAGCCGTCGGGTGTCCAGTTCGCAAGGCCGATCGATCCGCCGCTCTTGCAAACTCGCAGCAGTTCGGCGGCCGCGCGCTCCTGGTCGGGCGTGAACATCACCCCGAAGATCGACATCGCATAGTCGAAGCTCTGGTCCGCGAAGGGCAGGTTCTCGGCATCCGCCTCCTGAAACTCCATCATCAGGCGATCGGCCTTTGCCCGTTCCTTCGCCTTTTCGAGGAGAGCCGGGACATAGTCGGTCGCCGTCACCGCACACCAGCGGCGCGCGGCGGCCAGCGAGCCGTTGCCGTTGCCGGCAGCGACGTCGAGAACCGTGGACCCGGCGCGCAGATCCAGCGCCTCGCACAGGCTTTCGCCGACGATCTGCAGGGTGGTGCCGACGACGGCATAATCGCCCGAAGACCAGGCGCCCTGCTGGCGGGCCTTCAGGGCCGCAAGATCGGCCATCGGTTGAGCGGGTGTGCCGGCAAGAGCCGCGGAAGTGGACATTCTTCTCTCCCTGGATCAGATTGTTGAAGTGTGAATACCGCCGCCGTGCATCAAGCCGCCGGACGCTTCCGGTATAGGCGGTGACCATGGGGGACGCCGTGTCACCAGGCGTGGGAACAACCGTGGAAATATCCGGGCGGCACGAACGGCCGCCACTGGAAATCTGCCTTCTCGGGCCGATGGCGGTCCGCCGCGACGGTGCCGAGGTGAAGCTGCCGGGGTCGCGAAAAGTCCGCGCCTTGCTCGCCTATCTGATCCTCTCGCCCTATGCGCAGGGCAGGGCACAGCTCTGCGACCTCTTCTGGGATGTCGCCGACGATCCGCGCGGCGAGTTGCGCTGGTGCCTGAGCCGCATCCGCGCCCTGATCGGCGAGCGCGTGATCGTGCAGGGCGATACGGTCGCCCTTGATCTCACCGGCTGTGCCGTCGATGCGGTCGAGGTCGCTCTGGCGGCCCGCGCCGGGTTCGACGGCGTGCCGGTCGCAATGCTGGCGTCACTTGCCGATCGCGCCTCGGGCGAGTTCCTGGATGGCCTCGCGATCGACAGACTTCCGGCCTTCGAAACATGGCTGATTTCCCAGCGCCGCCGCTTCCGCGACATGCAGGCGGATATCCTCGCCCATATCGTCGAGGTTTTGGCCGGTGCCGAACGACTGCCTTATCTCGACCGCTGGATCGAGTTGGCACCCTTCGATCTCCGGCCTCACGAATTACTGCTGTCGGCGCTCGCGACCGAGGGACGGCTTCGCGATGCAGGCGAACACTTTGAGGCCACGTTGCGGTCCTTTGCCACCGAGGGCATCGAGACCGCGTCTCTGCGCGCTCTCTGGGAAGACCTTCGCAGAAAACCTGCCAAACCTGGCGCCGTGGCATCCACGGCACCTGAAACGCCGCCATCGGAAACGCCTGCCGATAACCGCCGCCGCGCCTCGATCGCCGTCATGCCCTTCAACGACATGTCGGTGCTCGCCATACCCGGCGGCACGTCGGATGCGCTTGTCTATGACATCATTTCCCGGCTCGCGAAGCTCCGCACGCTGAAGGTCATTGCCCAGGGAACGATGTTCGCGCTGCGGGAGCGGATGCGCTCGTCCGAAGACATCGCCGCTGCCCTCAACGTCGATTATGTGGTCAACGGTATCTTCGAGCGCACCGGAACCCGCATCATCATCCGGCTGGAACTGATCGAGGCGCGGTCCAACACGATCGTATGGTCCGACGCGTTCGACCAGAATGCCGGAGAGACCCTTCTGCTGCTGGAGGAAATCGGCAGCCGCGTCGTCGCCTCGATCGAGCGGGAGATCGAAACGCAGGAACGCAACCGCGCCTTTCTCAAACCGCCGAATTCGCTGGATGCCTGGGAGGCGCATCACCGCGGTCTCTGGCACATGTTCCGCTTCACCAAGGCCGACAACGATCAGGCGCAGCAATTTTTCGAACGGGCGATCAGCCTCGATCCCACCTTCGCCCGCGCCCATGCCGGGCTTTCTTTCACCCATTTCCAGAACGCTTTCCAGCACTGGGCCGACCGCGACGAACAGGCGGAACTGGCCTACCGGACGGCCAGCCAGGCATTGCTTGCCGACGACCGCGATCCGGCCGCCCACTTGTCGATCGGCCGGGCGCTATGGCTGCGCAAGCTGCATGACCAGTCGATCGAGGAGCTGCGCCAGTCCGTCGATCTCAGCCCCAGCTTTGCCTTCGCGCATTATTCACTGGCCTTCGTGCACTGCCAGTCCGGGGATCCGCAGGCCGCGATCCTTTCTGCAGACCAGTCGCAGTCCCTCAGCCCCTACGATCCGATGCTGTTTGGAATGCTGGCAAGCCGGGCGATCGCCCTGGTGCGCCTTGGCCGATACGAGGAGGCTGCCGATTGGGCCGCAAAGGCCGCGATGCGCCCCAACGCGCATGTGCATATCATGGCCATCGCCGCGCTCTGCCTTGCCGTTGGCGGGCGGCTCGACGAAGGGCGGGCGCATGTCGCGGCGATCCGCCAGCGATATTCCGGCTATCATCTGGCCGATTTTTTCGCCGCTTTTCATCTCGTGCCGGTGGATCAGGCCTTGTTTCGGGAAGCCGCGACGCGCATCGGGCTGACGTGATTCCGTCCCACTTGGCCAAGCCATCCAAAGCCTCTAAGGTTCTGGTCTGAAACCATTTCCGCGAGTCTCATCAAGCCATGTTTCTTCTCTCCGTTGCCGCAATCTGGGCGGTCGCCGCCATCACGCCGGGGCCGAATTTCTTCATCGTCGTGCGCACGGCGCTGGAGGGCTCGACGCGTGCCGCGGTCGCGGTCATCGCCGGAGTCATCCTCGGCACGGTCTGCTGGGGACTGGCCGGTTGGCTCGGCATCAGCGCCCTGTTCTCAGCCGCACCCTTTGCCTACCTGTTCCTGAAGATCGCCGGTGGCGCCTATCTTCTCTGGCTCGGCGCCAAGCTTTTGTGGAAGACCTACAGCAAGTCCGCAACGCTGGGCGAACCTGTGGTCCGCCCCGCCATGAGCAGCCGGCAGGCCTTCTATTCCGGCCTGATAACCAATCTCGCCAATCCGAAATCGGCCGTCTTCGTCGCCAGTCTCTTTGCCGCCACCCTGCCTGCCGACCATTCCTGGGTGCATGGCGCTCTGGCCGTGGTGACGATGGTTCTGGTGTCCTCGCTTTGGTACACCTTCGTTCTGACGGTCTTGCGAAACCCTACCGTATCAGGCGCCTATGCGCGGGGACGCCGACGCATCGACGCGATGGCCGGCCTCATTTTCATGGGATTCGGCGTCAAGCTTCTGACATCTGCTCGATAGGAGACCGCATGCCGCATCAACTCGTATTCGACCCGGCGTCAGTTGAGCCCGAAGTGGGCGCGCCCGCCGCCGACCGCATCGTTTCCGGCAATCCGCAATTCCGCACCTGGAACCTGGAAGAAGCCGAAGGCGGCCTCTATGCCGGCATTTGGGAAGCGACACCCGGCAAATGGCGGATCTCCTACGATGAGTGGGAATATTTCAACGTGCTGTCAGGCCATTCGATCGTCACCGAAGACGGCGGCGAACCGGTGCATCTCAAGGCTGGCGACCGCATGATCCTCAGACCCGGCTTCAACGGAACGTGGGAAGTCGTTGAAACGACTCGCAAGGATTATGTGATCAGGGTCTGAGTGCCGAACCTCAGCGCCTGAAACTCTCCGCGAAAGCGGGGGAGGAAATGCGGTTCAGGGTTTTGCGCAATTCTTCCGACGCTTCAGCGCCGAAGGCGTTTTCGAAACGGTCGCGTGCTTCGGCCCAGAGACGGTTGGCTTCTTCCCATTTTGCCCGTCCGGCCCCGGTCAGCGTCGCCCGTTTGACGCGCTTGTCCTTTTCATCGGGCACCAACTCCACCAGCCCGTCCCGGATCAGCGGCTTCAGCGTGTGCCCGAGAGCGGAGAGGTCCATCACCAGCCCGTCGGCCAGGAATTTCAGCGACGGCTTGTCGTTCATATGGATCTGCGTCAGCAGCCCGAACTGCGTGCCTCTCAGCCCGCTTGGCGCAAAGACCTCCTCATAGAGCTGCCCGAGCTGGCGGGTGGCGCGGCGAAGCGCGCTGTTGCTGCAAACGGTCCAGCTTTCGAAGCCCGGTATTTTTTCGTCCATCGTCGTTCTCCTGATCCGGTGTCACCGGATTGCTGCCGGCCGTCAATCGACTTCGATAATTTCTTCGGTGCGCTCTTGCGCAAGATGTCGTTGATCTCAATATAGTGGTATATGCCACTAATTACCAACGCATCGAAAAGGATTTCACGATGTCAACTTCCTCCCTTGGTACAGCTCTCGTTACCGGCGCCTCCTCGGGTATCGGCGCCACCTATGCCGATCGTCTCGCAAAGCGCGGATACGACCTGCTGCTGGTCGCCCGTGATGCAGCCCGTCTGAATGCCCTGGCTGAAAAGCTCAGCGCCGCTCACGGCATCAAGGCCGAGGTCCTGCAGGCGGATCTGACGAACAGGGAAGACGTGCGAAAGGTCGAGAAGCGTCTGCGTGAGGACGAGGCGATTACGCTGCTCGTCAACAATGCCGGTATCGGCCCTAAAGGCGCATTGCTCGAAGATGATATCGACTATCTCGAAACGATGATCGAGATCAACGTCGTGGCCGTCAATCGGCTGGGTGTTGCGGCTGCGCAGACCTTCGCGAAGCGCGGCAAGGGCGCCATCATCAACATTGCCTCGGTGGTCGCATTCCTCGCTGAACGCTTCCACGGCACTTACAATGCCAGCAAGGCCTTTGTGCTCAACCTGACCCAGTCGATCCATGCCGAAGCCAGCCCGAAGGGCGTCAAGGTTCAGGCTGTTCTTCCGGGCCTGACCCGAACGGAGATCTTCGAACGCGCTGGCGGCTCCGTTGATCAGCTGCCGCCGTCGATGGTGATGGACGTCACCGATCTCGTAGATGCGGCCCTTGCCGGTTTCGATCAGGGTGAACTCGTGACCATACCGTCGCTACCGGATCCGGCTGATTTCGAAGCGTTGAACGCCGCCCGCTATGCGCTCGGACCCAACCTCTCACACAACAAGCCGGCCAGCCGCTACGGCATCGCATAAGGCTCCGGTTTTTGCCGGGCTGCGTCAAACCAACGCAGTCCGACATTAACATTTTGTAATGTTTACAGAGCCTTACAGGTTAAATCCTTGATTTAGTGAACGAACAGTCCTGCACGCTATGTGGGGCATCGGCCGCCGACTTCGAACTGTCGCAGAACTGTCATCAAACTGTAATGTGCAGCGCCTAGCCCGCCTTTGCGACGGGAATTTCAGCGCCCTTTGCCAGTGGATACCCCCTCCATGGCGCCGGTCTCGTCGATTGTTCGTTCCATTCAGGGAAGAGACCATATGCTCACCAAGACACTTCTTTCGGCCTGCCTCGGCGCCGGCCTGGTTGCTGCGCTCGCAGTGTCCGCTTCCGCTGCCGATATTACCGGCGCCGGTTCGACCTTCGTCTATCCGGTTCTGTCCAAGTGGTCCGCGGACTACAACAAGCAGACCGGTGACAAGCTGAACTACCAGTCGATCGGCTCGGGCGGTGGTATCGCCCAGATCAAGGCTGCGACCGTCGATTTCGGCGCGTCCGACGCCCCGATGAAGCCTGAAGACCTCAGCGCTGGCGGCTTCGGCCAGTTCCCGGTCGTCGTCGGCGGCATCGTTCCCGTTATCAACGTCAAGGGGATCAAATCGGGCGAGCTAAAGCTCTCCGGCAAGGTTCTCGCCGACATCTACCTCGGCAACATCACCAAGTGGAACGACAAGGCGATCGCCGACCTGAACCCGGGCCTCAAGCTGCCCGATAGCCAGATCGCCGTCGTTCACCGCTCGGACGGTTCGGGCACTTCGTTCAACTGGACGAACTTCTTCTCCAAGGTCAACCCGGACTGGAAGTCCAAGGTTGGTGAAGGCACTGCCGTCAACTGGCCGGTCGGCATCGGCGGCAAGGGCAACGAAGGCGTCGCTGCCTACGTCACCCGCGTCAAGGATTCGATCGGTTACGTCGAATACGCCTATGCCCTGCAGAACAAGCTGCCCTTCGTTCTCGTTCAGAACGCCTCCGGTCAGTATCCGAAGCCGAATGCAGATAGCTTCTCGGCTGCTGCTGCCAGCGCCGAATGGGGCAAGGCTCAGGACTTCTACCTGATCATGACCAACGCTCCGGGCGAAAAGGCCTGGCCGATCACCGCCACCACCTGGGCGATCATGTACAAGGAGCCGAAGGATGCCGCGCGCTCCAAGGCTGCCTTCGCCTTCTTCAAGTGGGCACTCGAGAACGGTCAGAAGGAAGCTTCTTCCCTCGACTACGTTCCGCTTCCGGCCACGCTGGTGAAGCAGATCGAAGACTACTGGACGGCCTCCTTCAAGGGCTAAGTCCTGGAAATGCCGGGGCAGGGAGCATTCGCTTTCTGCCCCGTTTGCTTTGACGCCCCCTCAAAAGCAAGTCGAGTATCGATATGAGTGAAGCACTGGCATCGCTGCCGGCCGTCGTGCCGGATGTGAAGCGCCGCGACGGCGCCAACGGCGACCGCATTTTCCATTGGATCGTGATGGGCTGCGGCCTGTTCGTTCTCGCCGCACTCCTGGCGGCGGCAATCTCCATGGCATGGGGCGGTCTTCTCGCCTTCCGCACCTTCGGTTTCGGCTTCATCACCGGCACCGAATGGGATCCCGTTGCTCAGCATTTCGCCGGTCTGGTGCCGATCTACGGCACGCTGGTGACCTCCGCGCTCGCCATGCTGATCGGCGTTCCCGTCAGTCTCGGCATTGCCGTCTTCGTCACCGAAGTGGCGCCGCGCTGGCTGCGCGGACCGATCGGCGGCGCGATCGAGTTGCTGGCCGGCATTCCCTCGATCATCTACGGCATGTGGGGCCTCTTCACTTTCGCGCCCTTCATGTCGGATTACGTCCAGCCGGCGCTGATCGACTGGCTGGGACCGATCCCAGGCATCGGCCTGCTGTTCTCAGGCGCCCCCATGGGCATCGGCATGCTGACCTCGGGCATCGTGCTGGCGATAATGATCATCCCCTACATCTCCTCGGTCATGCGCGACGTCTTCCTGGTCGTCCCGGCGCAGCTGAAGGAATCGGCCTATGCGCTGGGTTCGACCCGCTGGGAAGTGGTGCGCGACATCGTCATCCCGCATACCCGCACTGCCGTCGTTGGCGGTATCTTCCTCGGCCTCGGCCGTGCGCTCGGCGAAACGATGGCCGTCACCTTCGTGCTTGGGAATACCCACAATATCGCCGTCTCGCTGATGGAGCCCGGCAACTCGATTGCCGCCGCCATCGCCAACGAGTTCACCGAAGCCGATACCGACATCTATCTGTCGTCGCTGATCGCGCTCGGCTTCATCCTCTTCGTCGTGACCTTCATCGTCCTTGCCGCCGCTAAGCTCATGCTGCTGCGCATGGCAAAGCAGAGAGGCGAATAAGATGGCCGGTTCCAATTCCATCTATCGCAGCCGCCAGATCAAGAGCGGCATCGCACTGACGCTCTGCACCGGCGCCACCGGCCTTGGCCTGATCTTCCTCGTCTGGATCCTCTGGACGACGCTGGTCAACGGTCTCTCGGCGCTCAGCCTGAAGCTCGTCACCGAAATGACGCCGCCCCCAGGCGAAGACGGCGGCCTCGCCAATGCCTTCGCCGGCAGCCTGATGATGGTCGTTCTCGCGGTCATCATCGGTACCCCGATCGGCATTCTGGCCGGCACCTACCTGGCCGAATTCAGCCGCGGCAAGAAGATCGGCGCGGTCATCCGCTTCATGAACGACATCCTGCTGTCGGCGCCATCGATCATCATCGGCCTGTTCGTCTATGAGCTCGTCGTCCGCCAGACCGGCCATTTCTCCGGCTATGCCGGCGGCATCGCGCTCGCCTTCATCTTCCTGCCGGTGGTCGTGCGCACCACCGACGAGATGTTGCGCCTTGTACCGGACGTGATGCGGGAAGCAGCCCTCTCGCTCGGCATTCCGCGCTGGAAGGTCACGGTCGCCGTGCTCTACCGCGCCGCCTCGGCAGGTATCCTCACCGGCATCCTGCTCGCCGTCGCCCGCATCTCCGGCGAGACGGCGCCGCTGCTCTTCACTGCGTTGAACAACCAGTATTGGAGCCTCGACATGTCCGAGCCGATGGCCAACATCCCGGTGGTCATCTTCCAGTACGCGATGAGCCCCTATGACGAATGGCACGTGCTCGCCTGGGCGGGCGCCTTTGTCATGACCGCAATCGTGCTGCTTCTGAGCGTGGGCTCCCGCGCCATTCTGAACCGCAAAGGTGGCAAATGATGCTGCAATCTTCCTCCACATTAGACACCCGCAGGACCGTGATGCCGATGGCCAACGACAAGCTCACCCTTGAAGATGTCAACTTCTACTATGGCGACGCGCATGCGATCCGTGGCGTCAGCCTGAATTTCCCCGAACGCCAGGTCTCGGCGCTGATCGGCCCCTCGGGCTGCGGCAAGTCCACGCTGCTGCGCATCCTCAACCGCATCTACATGCTCTATCCGAAGATGCGCGCGACAGGCACCGTGAAGCTCGATGGCGAAAACATCCTCGACCCGCGCTATTCGATGAATGAACTGCGCGCCCGCGTCGGCATGGTGTTCCAGAAGCCGGTGCCGTTCCCGATGTCGATCTATGACAATATCGCCTACGGCATCCGCCACCATGAGCGCCTCGGCAAGGCCGACATGGATGTCCGCGTCGAGCAGGCGCTGCGCCAGGCGGCTCTCTGGGACGAGGTCAAGGACAAGCTGAAAGGCAGCGGCCTAGGCCTCTCCGGCGGCCAGCAGCAGCGTCTCTGCATCGCCCGCGCCGTGGCCCTGCGTCCCGAGGTGTTGCTGCTCGACGAGCCGACCTCGGCGCTCGACCCGATCTCGACGGCGAAGGTCGAAGAGCTCGTGTCGCAGCTGAAGACCGATTTCACCATCGTCATCGTCACGCACAACATGCAGCAGGCGAGCCGCATCTCCGACAACACCGCCTTCATGTATCTCGGCGAACTCGTCGAATACGGCCCGACCTCGCAGATCTTCCAGGCGCCGAAGAACAAGCGCACCGAGGACTACATTACCGGACGTTATGGCTGATACGCCTGGTAGCCCTTTTGCCCAATCCCTTTAGGTGTATCCGAATACGCTAATTTACCGGCGCCGGTCCTTTCCGGTAAGAGAGCCCGGTCGCGAGCGGCGCGATGCGGGAGGGCTTCATGTCTTCGGGAATGATTGGGCAGTGGCTTCCGCAGGGAGCCATCACGGGGCTTCTGTTTGCTATATGCATGTCATCGGTCGCCGTCGCCGGCGAGAGGATCGATCTTGCGCTGGTGATCGCCGCCGACGTCTCGACGTCGATGGATCCGCGCGAGAAGGCGATGCAGCAGGACGGCTTCGTCGCCGCCCTCCGCCAGCCCGAGATCATCGACGCGATCGGCAGCGGCAAATATGGCCGCATCGCCGTGACTTATGTCGAGTGGGGCGGCGACCGCGGTCAGCGGATGGTGGTTCCCTGGACATTGCTCAAGGATGAGGCCGATTGCTGGATGTTCTCGCTGCGGCTCGCCGAGAATTCTCCGACCAAACTGCGCCGCGGCACCTCGATCAGCGAAGCGCTCTCTTATTCAGCCTCCCTGCTGCGCCAGAGCGGCTACGCGCCCGAGCGGCTGGTCGTCAACATCTCCAGCGACGGCGTCAACAGTATCGGCCGGGAGGTCGCGCCGGTGCGCCGGGAACTGATCGCCGACGGCATGACGATCAACGCCCTCGTCATCAGCGCGCAGGGCGACGAAGACGATGAGGAGCCGAACCTCTCTCCGGAAGCACTGTTTTCCTACTTTCACCGCGAGGTCATCGGCGGCCCGGGCGCATTCGCCATGCCGGTCCGCTCCGCCGCCGACTACCCAAGCGCCATCTACCGCAAGCTACTGCGCGAAATCGGCGGCTTCGGCGAGATTGCCGAAAACCGCTGAAATCACCACGCTAAACCAAGCCGCTCCAGCCCGTGGAAGTGATAGACATCCTTCACCTCGGGCGTGGTTGCCATCCGCAGGCCCGGCAGCCGCTTGAAGAGGATCGGCAAGACGACGTTGAGCTCCAGACGCGCCAGCGGCGCACCGATGCAGAAGTGGATACCGGCGCCGAAGGAGAGGTTCGGGGCTTCGTTGCGGTCTGGCTTGAAGGCGAGGGGATCGGTGAATTTCGCCGGGTCGAGATTGGCGGCTGCGAGAATGAGGCTCACCTTGTCGCCGCGTTTGAACGAGATGCCGTCGATCTCGACCGGCTCGAGCGCCCAGCGTTGGAAGATGTGAACCGGTGCGCAGATGCGCAGCGTCTCCTCGACCGTCCGCTCCGTCGTCGGCTCATCCTTGAAGAGTTCTGCGGGATCGCAGCCGTTGTCGAGGATGACGCGTACCGAATTGCCGATCTGGTGCACCGTCGCTTCGTGGCCGGCATTGAGTAGAACAATCGTCGTCGAGACGAGCTCCTCCTCGGTCAGATACTGGCCCTTGTGCTCGGTATGGATCATGTGGCTGAGCAGATCGTCGCGCGGCGCGGCGCGGCGTTCGGCAATCACCGTCTTCACATAGTCGGAGAATTCCTTGGCGGCCTTCTCGGCACCGTCCTCGTCCTCGCGGGTGCGGCCGAAGAGATACATGCGGATATAGGCATGCGACCAGTCGAGAAGTTGCGGTCCCATCTCCTCGGGGATGCCGATCATCCGGGCGATCATCGTCACCGGAATGATATCGGCAAAAGCCGAGAGTAGCTCGACCTCGCCCTTGTCCGCGAAGCCGTCGATCAGCCGGTTGGCGAGTTCTTCCAGCTCCGGCTTCATCCGCTCGACATGGCGGGAGACGAAGGCGCGGTTGACCAGCGTGCGCAGACGGGTGTGTTCCGGCGGCTCAAGTTCGAGCAGCGAATAGCGCTCAGCCAGATCGAAATTGGCGACATGCTGGCCCGGTTCCGGCAGGCCCAGTTCTTCGCGGCTGGCGATGTGCAGGATCTGGCGGCCGAAGCGGCGGTCACGCAACAGGCTGTTCACATGGTCGTAGCCTGTGAAAAACCACTGCTTCTGCTGTTCCCAATAGAAGGTCGGACAATGCTGGTGCAGCGCCGAATAGACGGCGTTCGGATTGCCATAGAAAGCCGGATCGCTGCTATCGAGAGAAACGCGGCGGGTGGCGGGATCGATCGAGAGAAAGGGTGCTATCATCATGGCTTCGAGGCTTAGCGGATTTGCCAAGCCTCGAAAAGATGCAGCAACGGACGTGCGTCAACCGGCGCGGGAAAGCGAGCCCATCCGGCGCAGCGCCTCGACCTGATCGTCGACGGTCGGAACCAGTTCACCGGCATTCTGGTCCATCTTTGCCGGCGGCGGAGCAGCCGTCTCCTTCTCGCCGAAGATGACGCTGCAATTGCGTCCGGCGCCTTTGGCGGCATAGAGCGCCCGGTCGGCGGCCGAGATCATCTTGTCGACATTGGCTTCGATCGGCGAGGCGATCGCTACGCCGATGCTGACGGTCGCCGGAACGATCGCTTCACCGGTCGAGATCGGCAGGCGGCAGAACTCGGTGCGGATCGACTCGGCCAGCGCCTCGGCTTCCGTCTGATCGGCAACCGTTGCGAAGGCGGCAAATTCCTCGCCGCCCATGCGGCCGAAGACGTGGTTCGGGACGAATTGGCGGGCGGATAGGGCGAAAGCCGAGAGTACGGCATCGCCGGCCTGATGGCCGAAGCGGTCGTTGACGCGCTTGAAATGGTCGAGGTCGAACAGCAGCACGGCCACCTGGCGCTTTTCGTCGAAGGCCTTTTCCTGGATGGCGCCGAAGCGGGCAAACAGGCCGCGGCGGTTCCAGACGCCGGTCAGCGAATCCGTGAGGCTCAACACGCGCAAATGCCTTTCAGAGCGTTCCATGATCATGCGGCAGGTCAATGCAAAGGCGATCGTCAGCAGAAAGGCGCTCACCATTGCTGCCACGCCGCCGTAATTGGTGGCCTGAGCATCGGTTGGCAAGGTCAGCGCCATCATCAATGCCACGGCAAAGCAGAACACGCCCTGGATGACGAACACGGCTGCCAGCTTGTTGCGCGTTCTTTCCTGGCGCATGTTGCCGGTCGCAACCGCCATGGCGAGCGCGGTCGCACCCGTGGCCGAGGCCAGATTATAGAGGATCACGCGGTTGCCGTAGTCGCCGCCGACCCATGGCAGGAAGACGCCGGCCAGCCAGATCGCGGGCGGCAGCAGCGCCCACCATTCGATCTTCCGGCGGTCGAGCGCCATGAAACCGGCGACCCAGGCGCTCTGCCCGGCCAGTGCTACGGCATTGCCGCCTTCGATCGAAAGAATATTCGGGATTTCACCGCGCAGCGCCACCATGGCAAAGCCTGCGCCGCTGAGCAGAAAGCCGAAGCTCCACAGCAGATAGGCCTTGTTGCGCGTATTATGGCGCCAGGCCATCAGCAGCAGCAAAGCGAGCGTCATGGCCTCCGAGCACCAGATCGCCAATCCTGTCGTAACACTAAACACGGCAATACCCCTTGAAGTCAGGGGCATACTCATCCGCCAATCTTCGCCAGTTGATTAATCGGGAGATCGGCGGCACGCGATATTCGCGGTTAGGCTTTGCAAAGGGTAAACGTTTGAAAGCACTTGCCGATGGATTAAGCTTCCCTTCATCCTGTCGCCGAGAAAAGCTGTGCGGGTGCTTGCAGGTCACTCGCCGTTAAGCGGCAATTCGCAGATAGACGCTACATCGCAGCACAAGGCTTTTCCACCGGTCCCCTTGCTTCTTAACGTTATCCTTATGCGTGTCTTGAAGTAGAGGGCAGGGACACTCTATGTAGGGATAAGGCATTTTTCTTTGATTCCCGGCCCGGCCGGCAAGACGTTGACAAAGGACGCACATGAGAAATCCAGTCGATACCGCTATGGCCCTCGTGCCGATGGTTGTTGAACAGACCAATCGCGGTGAACGCTCCTACGACATCTACTCCCGCCTGCTGAAGGAACGCATCATCTTCCTGACGGGTCCTGTCGAGGATCACATGGCGACGCTCGTCTGCGCCCAGCTGCTCTTCCTCGAGGCCGAAAACCCGAAGAAGGAAATTGCGCTTTACATCAATTCCCCGGGTGGCGTCGTCACCGCCGGCATGGCGATCTACGACACGATGCAGTTCATCAAGCCTGCCGTTTCGACGCTTTGCATCGGTCAGGCAGCTTCGATGGGTTCGTTGCTGCTCTGCGCCGGCGACAAGGACATGCGCTTCGCAACGCCGAACGCCCGCATCATGGTTCACCAGCCATCAGGCGGTTTCCAAGGCCAGGCTTCGGATATCGAGCGCCATGCACGCGACATCCTGAAGATGAAGCGCCGCCTGAACGAGGTTTATGTCAAGCATACCGGCCGCTCCTACGAGGAAGTCGAAAAGACGCTCGATCGCGATCACTTCATGACCGCCGACGAAGCCCGCGAATGGGGCGTCGTCGATAAGGTTCTGACGTCGCGCACCGAGATGGAAGGCGATGCTGCGGCATAGTGATTAATTGGGATGGTGTTTTCGCTGCCACAGTTCTATCCCAATTGTGATTGAACAAGGGGTTTAATCCCGGAGCGGACACGCTAAGAGTAAGTATTAATGCTATGTTGAATTTTCATGACATAGCATTCGGCATTCGAAGGGGAATTCGTTGCCGCCGGAACTTGAGCGTGTTTGGTTGGGTTCCGGTTCTTACCCCTTGAAGCTAGGCCGGCTGATGCTCCGGTGGCGGAGCGGGCTGGCGGGCCATTGAGTGGACCGCGATTTCACCTTTGAAATGCGGCGTGCTGGAAGGAAAGTGAAATGAGCAAGGTCAGCGGCAGCAACGGCGGCGACTCCAAAAATACCCTGTACTGCTCCTTCTGCGGAAAGAGCCAGCACGAAGTCCGGAAGCTGATTGCCGGGCCGACGGTGTTCATCTGCGATGAATGCGTCGAATTGTGCATGGACATCATTCGCGAGGAGAACAAGTCCTCGATGGTCAAGTCCCGCGACGGCGTTCCGACGCCCCAGGACATCATCAAGGTTCTCGACGAGTACGTCATCGGCCAGCGCCAGGCGAAGAAGATCCTGTCGGTTGCCGTTCACAACCATTACAAGCGCCTCGCGCATGCGACCAAGAACGGCGAAATCGAGCTGGCGAAGTCGAACATCATGCTGGTCGGCCCGACCGGCTGCGGCAAGACCTACCTTGCCCAGACGCTCGCCCGCATCATCGACGTTCCCTTCACGATGGCCGATGCGACGACGCTGACCGAAGCCGGCTATGTCGGTGAAGACGTCGAAAACATCATCCTGAAGCTGCTGCAGTCTGCCGACTACAATGTCGAGCGCGCTCAGCGCGGTATCGTCTATATCGACGAAGTCGACAAGATTTCCCGCAAGTCGGACAATCCTTCGATCACCCGCGACGTGTCGGGCGAGGGCGTCCAGCAGGCGCTTCTGAAGATCATGGAAGGCACCGTTGCCTCGGTACCGCCGCAGGGCGGCCGCAAGCATCCTCAGCAGGAGTTCCTGCAGGTCGATACGACGAACATCCTGTTCATCTGCGGTGGCGCTTTCGCCGGCCTCGACAAGATCATCTCCGCCCGTGGCGAGAAGACCTCGATCGGCTTCGGCGCCAGTGTCAAGGCGCAGGATGACCGCCGCGTCGGCGAAGTGCTGCGCGAGCTCGAGCCAGAGGATCTGGTCAAGTTCGGCCTGATCCCCGAGTTCATCGGCCGTCTGCCGGTTCTGGCGACGCTTGAGGACCTGGACGAGGACGCGCTGATCCAGATCCTGTCGGAGCCGAAGAACGCGCTCATCAAGCAGTATCAGCGCCTGTTCGAGATGGAAGACGTGGAGCTCACCTTCCACGAGGATGCCCTTCGCGAAATCGCCCGCAAGGCGATCGTCCGTAAGACTGGCGCCCGCGGCCTTCGCTCGATCATGGAAAAGATCCTGCTCGACACGATGTTCGAACTGCCGGCGCTGGAAGGTGTCCGCGAAGTGGTCATCTCCGAGGAAGTGGCGCGCGGCTCGGCCCGCCCGCTCTACATCTACGCTGACCGTCAGGACGAGAAGGCCAACGCTTCTGCCTGATAGTCGTAGACGGCATGGTTAGATTTAGGGGCTTGCCTGCGGCGAGCCCCTTTCTATTTTGTGAACCGGGAGCCCTCCTGTTAATTATTGCAGAAGAAGCTTGAAAACGCTGTTCCTGACGTTGCGGAATGCGGCGTCCCCGGCAATGATGGAATGATTCCGTAGCGTGTTTTCCGGCCCAGTATTTTAGCCGGTTCGGAATTGGTAAGCGCCACTACAGTTACACGCGTCATAGTGTGGGCGTTCCTTTGTAATAAGTCTGTCACAAGCAGGGAGCGCGAGCGTTGGCGTGGCTTGAAAAGGGTAAGAAGAACCTCCACTTGTAACCCAAGTGAGAGTGCCGGCCGGGTCCCAAGCGGCCGCGCCAGAGAGCCCGGAAACGGGACGATGGAAAGGAATAAGAAATGACGAAGAAAACGTCTGTAGCGAGCAGTGTTGCCTATCCTGTTTTGCCCCTGCGCGACATCGTAGTCTTCCCACATATGATCGTGCCGCTGTTCGTCGGCCGCGAGAAGTCGATCCGTGCGCTTGAAGAAGTCATGGGCTCCGACAAGCAGATCATGCTCGTAACCCAGATCAACGCCAGCGACGACGATCCGGATCCGTCCGCGATCCACAATGTCGGCACCGTGGCCAATGTTCTGCAGTTGCTGAAGCTCCCCGACGGCACCGTGAAGGTTCTGGTCGAAGGCCGTGCGCGCGCCGAGATCGATGCCTATACAGCCCGCGAAGATTTCTACGAAGCCCTCGGCCATGTGCTCGAAGAACCGCATGACGATCCGGTCGAGCTGGAAGCGCTGTCGCGCTCCGTCGTCTCGGAATTCGAGAGCTACGTGAAGCTCAACAAGAAGATCTCTCCTGAAGTCGTTGGCGCCGCCAGCCAGATCGACGACTACTCGAAGCTTGCCGATACGGTCGCATCGCATCTGTCGATCAAGATCACCGAGAAGCAGGAGATGCTGGAAACCACCAGCGTCAAGGCTCGCCTCGAGAAGGCGCTCGGCTTCATGGAAGGTGAGATTTCGGTTCTCCAGGTCGAGAAGCGCATCCGCTCGCGCGTCAAGCGCCAGATGGAGAAGACCCAGCGCGAATACTATCTGAACGAACAGATGAAGGCGATCCAGAAGGAGCTTGGCGACGGCGAGGAAGGCCGCGACGAGATGGCCGAACTGGAAGAACGCATCTCCAAGACCAAGCTTTCCAAGGAAGCCAAGGAAAAGGCTGACGCCGAGCTGAAGAAGCTGCGCCAGATGAGCCCGATGTCGGCCGAAGCCACCGTCGTGCGCAATTATCTGGACTGGCTGCTCGGCATTCCCTGGGGCAAGAAGTCGAAGATCAAGTCCGATCTCAACAATGCCGAGAAGATCCTCGAAGCCGATCACTTCGGTCTCGACAAGGTCAAGGAACGCATCGTCGAATATCTGGCCGTCCAGGCGCGTGCCACCAAGATCAAGGGCCCGATCCTGTGCCTCGTCGGCCCTCCGGGCGTCGGCAAGACCTCGCTCGCCCAGTCGATCGCCAAGGCGACCGGTCGTGAGTATGTCCGCATGGCGCTCGGCGGCGTTCGTGACGAAGCTGAAATCCGCGGTCACCGCCGCACCTATATCGGTTCGATGCCCGGCAAGGTCATCCAGTCGATGAAGAAGGCGAAGAAGTCCAACCCGCTCTTCCTGCTCGACGAAATCGACAAGATGGGCCAGGATTTCCGCGGCGATCCGTCTTCGGCTCTGCTCGAAGTGCTCGATCCGGCGCAGAACTCGACCTTCATGGACCACTATCTGGAAGTCGAATACGACCTTTCGGATGTGATGTTCATCACCACGGCGAACACGCTGAATATCCCTGCGCCCCTGATGGACCGCATGGAAGTCATCCGTATCGCCGGATACACCGAAGACGAGAAGCGCGAAATCGCCAAGCGGCACCTGCTGCCGAAGGCCATCAAGGAACATGCGCTGCAGCCGCAGGAATTCTCGGTCAGCGACGATGCCCTGATGGCGATCAGCCAGCAGTACACCCGCGAAGCCGGTGTTCGTAACTTCGAACGCGAACTGATGAAGCTCGCCCGCAAGGCGGTCACCGAGATCATCAAGGGCAAGACGAAGTCGGTTCATGTCACGGCTGAAAACATCGACACCTACCTGGGTGTTCCGCGCTTCCGCCATGGCGAAGCCGAACGCGAAGATCAGGTCGGTGTTGTCACCGGTCTCGCATGGACCGAGGTCGGCGGCGAACTGCTGACGATCGAAGGCGTGATGATGCCGGGCAAGGGCCGCATGACGGTCACCGGCAATCTGAAGGAAGTGATGAAGGAGTCGATTTCGGCTGCTGCATCCTACGTCCGCTCACGCGCCGTCGATTTCGGCATCGAGCCCCCGCGCTTCGACAAGTCGGACATTCACGTCCACGTGCCTGAGGGTGCGACGCCGAAGGATGGCCCGTCGGCCGGTGTTGCGATGGCAACCGCGATCGTCTCGATCATGACCGGTATTCCGGTCGACAAGAACGTGGCGATGACGGGTGAAATCACCCTGCGCGGCCGTGTCCTGCCGATCGGCGGTCTGAAGGAAAAGCTGCTCGCAGCGCTTCGCGGCGGCATCAAGAAGGTGCTTATTCCGGAAGAGAACGCCAAGGATCTGGCGGAGATTCCGGATAACGTGAAGAACAACATGGAGATCATCCCGGTATCCCGCATGGGCGAGGTGATCAAGCATGCTCTGATCCGCAGGCCGGAGCCGATCGAGTGGGATGGAACGGTTGAAACGCCGGTCATCGCAACGGTCGAAGGCCTTGACGACACAGGTGCTGGCATCGCTCATTGAGCGGCATTCGCCACATTTATGTCAAATTGCTGCAAATCCCCGAAAAGGCTGGCGTAAATCGCCAGCCTTTTTTGTGAAAACCTTATGGAGGTGCTTGCTTTTCCTTGATTTGCAGGGCTTTTGGGTTGCGGCGGGCCTGATGAAACCTATTCTGTGCCTGGCTTACAGATTGAGTCGTTTCAAACCATTGAAAGGGGTGGAAACATGAACAAGAATGAACTCGTGTCCGCAGTTGCTGAAAAAGCTGGCCTGACCAAGGCAGACGCTGCCTCTGCTGTCGACGCTGTTTTCGACGTTGTCCAGGGCGAACTGAAGAGCAAGGGTGACGTACGTCTCGCCGGCTTCGGCAGCTTCACCGTTTCTCATCGCGCTGCCACCAAGGGCCGCAATCCGTCCACCGGCGCTGAAGTCAATATTCCGGCTCGCAACGTGCCGAAGTTCACGCCCGGCAAGGGCCTGAAGGACGCCGTCAACGGCTAATCCGGTTTTGCTTGGCCGCCGGATAACGAGACCGGCAGGCGAAGTTTTGAAGGGTTCGGCGATAGCCGGACCCTTTTTGCATTTCGGGCGGCTTGCAGGCGGAAGACCTTTGAACTACGGATCGGTTGTTCTCAGGGCGGGGTGAAAGTCCCCACCGGCGGTAAGGGTTTCGGCCCAAGCCCGCGAGCGCTTTGTCCGTGAAACGGGCAGGGGATCAGCAGATCCGGTGCGATTCCGGAGCCGACGGTATAGTCCGGATGAAAGAGAATGATCGCGAGCCGTATGCGGGGCAGGGTCTGCCCGGCAGCCGTTCTGCGCTCATGCGTCCTGATTTGTGTTGGTCCCTTTCTGGATGAAAGACATGAATCAGACTTCCCTCAGCTTTTCCTCGTCGC
Source organism: Rhizobium sp. 05N430 (assembly GCF_056396985.1). Lineage (NCBI taxonomy): Bacteria > Pseudomonadati > Pseudomonadota > Alphaproteobacteria > Hyphomicrobiales > Rhizobiaceae > Rhizobium > Rhizobium sp. 05N430. Next base: position 43,800 of record NZ_JBFTMO010000014.1, read on the forward strand.
GTGCGATGGCCGGTGCCGCCTTCATGGTGCTGGCGGGCATCGCCTTTTCCATTCTGAATGTCGTCACCCAATGGGTGACGATGAAGATGGGCTTTTCCGCTGCCTCTGCAGCCTTCTGGCAATATGCTTTCGCGCTGGTCTTCTCGCTGCCGTTTCTCAAGCGCACTGGTCTGTCGGCCATGCGCACCGCCTATCCCTCGCGCCATATCGTTCGCGTAGCGCTCGCCGCACTCGGCGTCGAGGCCTGGGTCTCCGGCCTCGCCACAGTGCCGATCTGGCAGGCGATCGCGCTGGTCATGACCTCGCCCTTCTTCATCATCCTCGGTGCCCGCCTGTTTCTCGGTGAGCGCGTTGGCCCGGCGCGCTGGGCAGCCACCGCCGCCGGTTTCGCCGGCGCGATGATCATCCTGCAGCCCTGGTCGGATGCCTTCACCTGGGCCGCCCTGCTGCCGATCCTCTCGGCGCTCTTCTGGGGCGCCTCGTCGCTGATCACCAAGAGCCTGACCGGCGTCGAGAAGCCCGAAACGATCACTGTCTGGCTGCTGGTGCTGCTGACACCGATCAATGGCGTGCTTGCCGCTGCCGCCGGCTTCGAGTTGCCTGAGGGGTTCACCCTCGCGCTCTTCGTCTTTGCAGGTCTGCTGACGGTCTTCGCGCAATATCTGTTGACGCTCGCCTATACGGTGGCGGATGCCGCCTACGTTCAGCCCTTCGACGACCTGAAGCTGCCGCTCAATGTGCTCGCGGGCTGGCTGTTCTTCGGTTATGCGCCGGCAGGTTATCTCTGGCTGGGTGCAGCGCTGATTTTGACGTCTTCGCTGTTCATCATGCGCAACGAGATCAGACGCGAGCGGGCAGGGGCTTGATGCAAAGCGGTGCAAAACGCATCGCCTGTCATCCCTCTGTCATCCGCTTCCCTCAAAACCCCCATGTTTCGATTTTTCGACGCATGGGGGATTTCATGACTATTTCATCGCGCAAGGCAGCGCTCGCTGCCGTGCTTCTGGCTTCTGTTGCCTTTCCGGCAGCCGCCGAGCCTGTTTTCAACCGCATCGCATCCTTTCCGGTCGCCTCGAACCTGCCGGAAGGCAAGGACAAGCTTTCGACGACCTCTGCCGAAATCATCACCGCTACCGATGACGGCAACACGCTTGTCTACAGCGACAGCCCGCTCGGCGCGATCGGCTTCGTCGATATCACCGACGCCAAGGCCCCGAAGGCTCTTGGCGCGCTGATGATGGACGGTGAACCGACGTCGGTCACTTCGACGGCTGGCAAGGCGCTCGTCGCCGTCAACACCAGCGAGAGCAAGGTGAAGCCGTCGGGCCGTCTGGCGATCGTCGACGTTGCCACCAAGAAGATCGAGAACACATGTGATCTCGGCGGTCAGCCGGACTCGATCGCCCTCAACAAGGACAAGACGCTCGGCACCATCGCCATCGAAAACGAGCGTGATGAAGACGTCAACGACGGCAAGATCCCGCAGATGCCGGCAGGCGACCTGGTGATCTTCGAGGTCAAGGCCGGCGCCGTCGATTGCGGCACCATCAAGCACGTCACGCTGACGGGTCTCTCGGCTGTTGCGCCTGAGGATCCGGAGCCCGAATTCGTATCCTTCAACAGCCAGGACGAGATCGCCCTGACGCTGCAGGAAAACAACGAAATCGTCATCATCGACGGCAAGACCGGCACGGTGAAGACGCATTTCACCGCCGGCAGCACCGATCTCTCTGGTATCGACACCAAGAAGGACGGCCAGCTGAAGTTCACCGGCGAAGCGAAGGGCGTCCTTCGCGAGCCCGACGCCGTCAAGTGGCTGGACGACAACCGTCTCGTCGTTGCCAACGAAGGCGACTATGAAGGCGGCTCGCGCGGCTTCACCATCTTCGACAAGACGGGCAAGGTCCTCTACGAATCGGGCGCCTCCTTCGAGCGCGCCGTTGCCCATCTCGGCCACTATCCCGAGGGACGCTCCTCCTCGAAGGGCGTCGAGCCTGAAGGTCTGGAAGCCGCCAAATTCGGCGACGACCAGCTGTTCTTCCTGCTCGCCGAGCGCGCTTCCGTCGTCGGCGTCTTCAAGGACACCGGCGCTGATCCGGAACTCCTGCAGATCCTGCCGTCGGGCGTTTCGCCTGAGGGCGCAGTCGCCATCCCGAGCCGCAACCTGTTTGCCACCGCCAACGAAGTCGATCTCGGCGAAGATGGCGGCCCGCGTTCGCACGTCATGATCTATGAGCGTGCCGAAGGCGAGAAGGCCTACCCGCAGATCGTTTCGGCGGAAAAGGACGGCAACCCGATCGGCTTTGCAGCTCTTTCCGGTCTTGCCGCTGTTCCTGAAAAGGCTGGCCAGCTCTTCGCCGTCTCCGACAGTGTCCTCGGCAACCAGCCGACGATCTACACGATCGACGCGACGCAGAAGCCGGCTGTCATCACCGACGCGCTCGTCGTCAAGCGCGATGGTGCTGCTGCCCAGAAGCTCGACATTGAAGGCATCGCCGTCGATGCCAAGGGCTGGTTCTGGCTGGCCTCCGAAGGCAACAGCGAGAAGCTCACGCCGCACGCTCTCTACCATGTCAACCCGAAGGGCGAGATCAAGGAAGAGATCGCTCTGCCGAAGGAATTGACGGATAACGAGATCCGCTACGGCTTCGAAGGCGTGACGATCGTCGGCTCCGGCGACGACGCGACGCTTTGGATGGCTGTTCAGCGCGAGTGGAAGGACGACGAGAAGGGCTTCGTCAAGCTCGTTTCCTACAATCCGAAGAGCAAGGAATGGGACGCCGTGCGCTACCCGCTCGACAAGTCTGAAAACGGCTGGGTCGGCCTCTCGGAAATCTCCGCTCATGGCGACAGCGTCTACATCATCGAGCGCGACAACTTGGTCGGCGATGCTGCCAAGCTGAAGAAGCTCTACAAGGTCGCCATTTCCGACCTGAAGCCCGCCAAGCTCGGCGGCGAGCTGCCTGTCGTCAAGAAGACGGAAGCCCATGACTTCCTCGACGAACTGAAGACGGCGACCAACGGCTACGTCCTCGACAAGCTCGAAGGCTTCGCCTTCGACGCCTCGGGCAAGCCGTATGCCGTCACCGACAACGACGGCGTCAGCGACTCCTCCGGCGAGACCCTGTTTTTCCCGGTCAACCTGGTCGGCACGAACTGAGCTGGCGATAGCTGGATGAGATTAGGAAGGCCGGGCGAGAGCCCGGCTTTTTTGCTCTTTGGGCTGATACATGCGTGTGGGCAGTGAGAGCGAAGACGGCGGCAACCACAAACGCCCTCATCTCTGTGCTCGTCACAGAGATCCAGCTGGCCCAAGTCCTTGGGCCGAAGGGACTCCTCTCGCCGCGCAGACGCGCGTCGGCTGGATTCCTGTGACGAGCACAGGAATGAGGGAGGAAGATGGAGTGCCAAACAAAAACGGCCGGGCAATAACCCGGCCGTCTCTCATTCCAATATACTCAAACCCTACCAGCGGTGATGCACATGCGGTGCGATCAGCCGCTCGTAGATCTCGCGTGTCGCCGCCATCACGTCATGCGAAATCGGCGCAAGGCTGGCAGCCTCGGCATTGGCCTTGGCCTGCTCGCCATTGCGCGCGCCGGGGATGACTACGGTGACTGCCTCATGCATCAGGATCCAGCGCAGTGCGAAGGCCGCCATCGTGGCACCCTCGGGCACCAGCTTGCGCACTTCCTCCACAGCCTGCAGGCCAACCTCGAAGGGAACGCCGGCGAAGGTTTCACCGACATCGAAGGCTTCGCCGTTGCGGTTGAAATTGCGGTGGTCGTCGCTGGCGAATTTGGTGTCGCGGGTGATCTTGCCTGACAGCAGGCCGCTGGCCAGCGGTACGCGGGCGATGACCGCGACATTCTTGCGGCGGGCTTCCTGGAAGAACAGGTGATCAGGACGCTGGCGGAAGATGTTGTAGATGATCTGGATGCTTTCGACGCCGGGGAATTCGATCGCCTTCAGTGCTTCCTCGACCTTCTCGACGCTGACGCCGTAGCCCTTGATCTTGCCGGCCTTCTGCAGTTCGTTCAGTCCTTCGAAGACCTCGGCGCGGTAGAGCACTTCCGTCGGCGGGCAGTGCAACTGCACGAGGTCGAGGCTGTCGACTTCGAGATTCTTCAGGCTGCGATCAATGAAGCCTTCGAGATTGGCCTTGGTATAGCCGTCGGCGACATGCGGGTTGAGGCGGCGGCCGGCCTTGGTAGCAACCATCGGCCGCTTGCCGCCGCGGCTCTTCAGGACGTCGGCGACTATCTTTTCCGAACGGCCGTCACCATAGACGTCCGCCGTGTCGATGAAGGTCATGCCGGCATCGAGCGCCGCATTCAGCGCAGTGCGTCCGTCAGCCTCGCTGACATCGCCCCAGGAACCGCCGATCTGCCAGGCGCCAAAGCCGACATTGGTGACCGAAAACGGCATGCGGCCAAAACTATGCTCTTTCATGGAAATCTCCCTCGTGATGAAACTGCATCGCAACTAGCAGCCGCCGCAAATGGCGGCAAGCGTGCGACCGCAAGGGAGATAGGGCAGGGCGTCACTTCTTGAAGGTGACGCGGACAGTGGCGACCGGGAAACCGAATTTGCTGACCCAGGCGGTATTCAACAGCGTGCCGTCAGGCTGGCGCCGGATCGTGTCGTGGAAGCGCACGATGTTCTGGTTCGGCCCCGGCGCGATGTCGACGAGATAGCTGTAGCGCGCCACGTCGCCATTGATGGTCACCTCCGCGGGACCAACGACATCCTCGCGGGTGCCGCTGTAGCGGCCGGGCGCCGTTTTGACGAATCGCCAGGTTTTTCGTTCGCGAACGCCATCCGCGTAGACAAAGTCCTCGCGAAGCGTCAGCCGCTTACCGTTCCAGCGGCCGGTCAGCGCCACGCGGAACTTGCGATCGACGCCGTTGATCGCCTTGAACTCGCCCTCGGCCACGCTTCTGCCCGCAAAGAAATCCTCGAGCGCGAAATCGCGGGCGCTTGCCAGATGCGGCAGGGCGATGATCGCAAGCATGGCGGCGATAATGATGAGACCTGTGCGGCGCATGGTCTTCCTCCACTTCAAATCAGCCTGTTCCTGACCTACGTTTCGGCTGACGCACCGGATCAATCGCAGGAGAATCAAAATGGACATCAAGCAGGCCGGATCACGGCCCTCGACCAGGCCATCCGCCGACTATTTCACCGGCACCGTCCGCCTCGATCCGATCGTCGAAGGCCCGGATCCGGCGCGGGTGCGCGCCGCCACCGTCACCTTCGAACCGGGCGCCCGCACGGCTTGGCATACACATCCGCTCGGACAGACGCTGATCGTGACCTCGGGACGAGGCCTGGTACAGGTATGGGGGCAGGACATCCGCGAAATCCGCACTGGCGACGTCGTCTGGTTCGAGCCCGGCGAAAAGCATTGGCATGGTGCAGCACCCGACACGGCGATGAGCCACATCGCCATCCAGGAGGCGCTGAACGGTTCCCCGGTCGATTGGATGGAGCATGTCAGCGACGATCAATATGCAGGAAAGAGCTGGACCGTCTCGCGCCAGACCTAGGCGGAAGCGGGCGATCGGCGGTCTGCCGATCGCCGCGCGGCGTCAGAGCCGCTTCAGGCAGTAGGAAAAATGCGCATGGGATTCGACGGTCAGGAACTCGAACTGCCAGCCGTAATCCTTGCAGAACTTGGTGACCGCCTCGACGACGCCATAGACGATCGGCTTGACCGTATTCCCGGTGCAGAAATCATGCCCGGCAATCCGCCCCGTCCGCTTCACCTTCTTCTCGCAAAGCAGCAGTTCCTGCCAGGTGAGCTCGAAGGAATGGTCGGTGTCGATATAGGCCCAGTCGAGAAAACCGTCCTCGAATTCGGCCAGCTTCTCCAGCGAGGTGCCGTGCATCAGCTTGACCTGACCAGAGGCGATTTCGGCCTCGAACTTCGTGTGGACGTCGTGCAGGCCGGAGCTATAGCGGTCCATCCCCCAGGGATCGATGAGGAAAAGCTGCGACGGCCGATTCTTTTCAATGATCTCGGCGGTATATTCACCGAAGGCAACGCCCACCTCGACGCCGATTCCCCCATTCGGAATCCGGTAGAGCAGCTCGCCGCGATCCGGGAGAAGCCTGGCATTCTCCATATGGTGGGCCAAAAGCTGTGTCCGCGGCATCGCCGCACGCTGCGCCTGCCGTTCTTCGCGTGTCTTCATGATTCTCGCCTTATCCGGGGCAATTCTACTTCACTGACTGCCAAGTAGCCGAAAGACGCAGGAGCGCCAACATCAGAGCCGCGTTACGCGATCAAATATCTGAGATTTTATCGGGAAAAGAATGGTGGGCGATGAGAGACTCGAACTCCCGACATCCTCGGTGTAAACGAGGCGCTCTACCAACTGAGCTAATCGCCCTCGCGTCACGAAGCCTGTTCGGCCCGCCGCGTCGGTGGCCGTGATCTATGCGGATCGGGAAAAAACCGCAAGAGTGTTTGTGAAGATTTTTTGATTTTTTTGGAAAGGACGCGGCAACGCAGGCTTTTCGGCTTGTGGAAAAGGGAAGGGGAGTGCGCGGGTGGGTAACGCCTGGTGGATCTCTATATAAGGATCGATGCGAGAAGGCCCCGCGCGGCGTCCGCTTCGCGCGAACTTTCAGACACTTGCGCGCTGCATCCAAAACAATTTCCGTGCTGTCATGGATTTGTCTCCAAACCTGCTTGACACTCAAATGCGAACCCCTTAGTTAGCCGCTCATCGAAGCGGCGAGCCCGCCTCGGTAAGGAAGCGAAAGCCTCCGGATTGCTTGAAATGAATGCGGGTGTAGCTCAGTTGGTTAGAGTGCCGGCCTGTCACGCCGGAGGTCGCGGGTTCGAGCCCCGTCACTCGCGCCATTTCAAAGCAAGTGCTGAAAGGCACATTCCGGTCGTCGCCTCCGCAATGCGCGGGTGTAGCTCAGTCGGTTAGAGTGCCGGCCTGTCACGCCGGAGGTCGCGGGTTCGAGCCCCGTCACTCGCGCCATTTTCTCCTCCAAGCCATGCAGAATTTCGTGGGCTGCCATGCAGCCTTCCGCAACCTAAGCGGATTTGTCGCGACATCGTTGCATCTGCTTGATAATGTCGCATCATCGTAGCTTGAATTGGTCTTCTAAAAGTCTTGCGCCGTGGCTCAGCCTGCGCTAACCACGGCTTGTTGCAACGCACGTTCGCTTGCCGGGCATTTGCCCATTGCGCCGCCCGGCGCAGCCGGCAAGCAGGGATGAACATGATGACTGAACTGCTCGGTAATTACATTCCGATCGCTATTTTCATTGGTATCGCTCTCGTTATCGGCCTGGCCCTTCTGATTGCGCCGTTCGCCGTTGCCTTCAAGGCGCCTGATTCGGAAAAGCTCTCTGCTTACGAATGCGGTTTCAATGCCTTCGACGATGCCCGCATGAAGTTCGACATCCGCTTCTATCTCGTGTCGATTCTCTTCATCATCTTCGACCTCGAAGTCGCCTTCCTCTTTCCTTGGGCCGTTTCCTTCGGCGCCATCGGCTGGTTCGGCTTCTGGTCCATGATGGTCTTCCTCTTCGTGCTGACCATCGGCTTTATCTATGAATGGAAGAAGGGAGCCCTGGAATGGGAGTGACCCCAGCCGGCAATCAGCCGCTCGTTTCTCAGGCCCCGAAGGGGATCATCGATCCCTCGACCGGCAAGCCGATCGGCGCCAATGACGCCTTCTTCGGCGAAATCAACAACGAGCTCGCCGACAAGGGCTTTCTCGTCACCTCGACCGACGAGCTGATCAACTGGGCCCGTACCGGCTCGCTGATGTGGATGACCTTCGGTCTTGCCTGCTGCGCTGTCGAAATGATGCAGCTGTCGATGCCGCGTTACGACGTCGAGCGCTTCGGCTTTGCGCCGCGCGCATCACCGCGCCAGTCCGACGTCATGATCRTCGCCGGCACGCTGACCAACAAGATGGCGCCTGCGCTCCGCAAGGTCTATGACCAGATGCCTGAGCCGCGTTACGTCATTTCGATGGGGTCCTGCGCAAACGGCGGCGGCTACTATCACTATTCCTATTCGGTTGTTCGCGGCTGCGACCGCGTCGTGCCGATCGACATCTACGTGCCGGGCTGTCCCCCCACGGCAGAGGCTCTGCTTTACGGCGTGCTCCTGCTGCAGAAGAAGATCCGGCGCACCGGCACGATCGAGCGGTAAGGGTTAAGGACAAGACATATGAGCGAAGCCCTCACTGAGCTGTCGTCCTATATCTCGGAAGCGCGTGGCAACCTGGTTGCCGCGTCGCAGCTGAAGTTCGGCGAATTGACCCTGACGACGACAGGTGAAAACCTGATCGCGTTGCTGACGTTCCTGCGTGATGATGCCAAGTGCGGCTTCGTCAACATGATCGACATCTGCGGCGTCGACTGGCCGCAGCGCGAGCTGCGGTTCGATGTCGTCTATCACCTTCTGTCTCCGAAGCAGAACCTGCGCATCCGCATCAAGGTCGCGACCGACGAAGACACGCCGGTCCCCTCGGCCTGCGCCGTTTATCCGGGCGCCGACTGGTTCGAGCGCGAGACCTGGGACATGTACGGCGTTCTCTTCACCGGCCATCCGGATCTGCGCCGCATCCTGACCGACTACGGTTTCGAAGGACATCCGCTGCGCAAGGATTTCCCGACGACAGGTTTCGTCGAGGTTCGCTACGACGACGCCGCCAAGCGAGTCGTCTACGAGCCGGTGGAACTGAAGCAGGAATTCCGCAACTTCGACTTCATGTCGCCATGGGAAGGCACGGATTATGTGCTGCCGGGCGATGAGAAGGCGAAGCAGTAAATTTTGATAGTGGCTGGTGGGCAATCCCGTCAGCTGCTGATTATCTGAGAACGCGAGCCCGATCGCCATGACAGAACATAACGTCCGCAACTTCAATATCAATTTCGGACCGCAGCATCCGGCGGCGCACGGCGTTCTTCGTCTTGTCCTGGAGCTTGACGGCGAAATTGTGGAGCGTGTTGATCCGCATATCGGCCTGCTGCACCGCGGCACCGAGAAGCTGATCGAGACCAAGACCTATCTGCAGGCCGTGCCCTATTTCGACCGCCTCGACTACGTCGCGCCGATGAACCAGGAGCATGCCTATGCCCTGGCCGTCGAAAAGCTGCTCGGCATCGATATTCCGATCCGCGGCCAGCTGATCCGCGTTCTCTACTCGGAAATCGGCCGTATCCTTTCGCATCTCCTGAACGTCACCACGCAGGCCATGGACGTCGGCGCGCTGACGCCGCCGCTCTGGGGTTTCGAAGAGCGCGAAAAGCTGATGGTATTCTATGAGCGTGCCTGCGGCGCGCGCATGCACGCTGCCTATTTCCGTCCGGGCGGCGTCCACCAGGATCTGCCGGAAGATCTCGTCGAGGATATCGGCAAGTGGTGCGACCAGTTCCCGGGCAAGCTCGATGACATCGATGATCTGCTCACCGGCAACCGCATCTTCAAGCAGCGTAACGTCGATATCGGCGTCGTGTCGCTGGAAGATTGCTGGGCCTGGGGCTTCTCCGGCGTCATGGTACGCGGCTCGGGTGCGGCGTGGGATCTGCGCCGTTCGCAGCCCTACGAGTGCTATTCCGATCTCGAATTCGATATCCCGATCGGCAAGAACGGCGACTGCTACGACCGCTACCTGATCCGCATGATCGAAATGCGTGAATCGGTCCGGATCATGAAGCAGTGCGTCAATCGCCTGCTTTCCGACGCGAAGACTGGTCCGTTCTCGTCTGTTGACGGCAAGGTCGTGCCGCCGAAGCGTGGACAGATGAAGCGCTCGATGGAAGCGCTGATTCACCACTTCAAGCTCTATACCGAAGGCTATCACGTACCGGCCGGCGAAGTTTACGCCGCTGTCGAAGCGCCGAAGGGCGAGTTCGGCGTCTACGTGGTGTCTGATGGCAGCAATAAGCCGTACCGCTGCAAGATCCGCGCCCCGGGCTATGCCCACCTTCAGGCGATGGACTTCATGTGCCGCGGCCACCAGCTGGCCGACGTCGCAGCCGTTCTCGGTTCGCTCGACATCGTCTTCGGTGAGGTTGACCGCTGATGAAGCTCACCGTGCTCTCGTCCGCCGCATTCCTCGTTGCCGCCTCGGCCTTCGCCCAGGACAATACGCAGGGATTCGGCCCGAAGCTCGGTGCGGAAGAGATAACGCCGCCAAGCGGTCAGGCCACGATCGGGGAGCTTGTTTCCAAGGGCTATCAGATCAAGGCTGCGGTACCGAATGGCAAGAAATTCGTAGTGTTTTTGCAGAAAGACCAGTCGGCCTACGCTTGTGAGATGCAGTCTTTGACGGCCTCGCGGTGTGGGACCCTAAACTGACAAGGCGTGAGGAAGAATGTCCGTTCGTCGACTAGCCGAAGATCAATTCCAGCCTGCCGCATTCGCCTTCAATGACGAAAACGCGGTCTGGGCGGATAAGACGATCCAGAAATATCCCGCAGGCCGTCAGCAGTCCGCGGTCATTCCGCTGCTGATGCGAGCGCAGGAGCAGGACGGTTGGGTCACGCGGGCGGCGATCGAGAAGGTCGCCGACATGCTTGACATGGCCTATATCCGCGTCCTCGAGGTTGCGACCTTCTACACGCAGTTCCAGCTGGGTCCTGTCGGTACGCGCGCCCACGTTCAGGTTTGCGGCACCACGCCGTGCATGCTGCGCGGTTCGGAAAAGCTGATGGGCGTCTGCCGCAGCAAGATCCACCAGCACCCGTTCGAGCGCAACGCCGAGGGCACGCTGTCCTGGGAAGAGGTCGAGTGTCTCGGGGCCTGCGTCAACGCGCCGATGATCATGATCGGCAAGGACACCTACGAAGATCTGACGCCTGAGCGCCTCGAAGAGATCATCGACACGTTCAACGCCGGCAACGGCGCGAGCGTTAAGCCCGGTCCGCAGATCGATCGTCACTTCTCGTCGCCGGAAGGTGGCCCGACGTCGCTTCTGACCGAAGAGCCGAAGGCGAAGGCAAAGACCTCTGCGAAGAAGGCCGATGCCGATGCCGTCAGCGTTCCGCCGTCGGAAGCTGCGCGTCCGAAGAGCACCGACGCAGAGACCAATGCCGCGCTGAAGACGCCTGTCACGGCGCCGAAGGCTGCTGCCAAGAACGCCGCTGCTGAAGCTGCACCCGTTGCCGCTGAAAAGCCTGCCAAGGCTGCCGCTGTTCCGGCCGCTGCCAAGCCTTCGCTGGAAGACAAGAACCGTCCGGCCGGCATCGCAAAGCCTGCTGCGCCTGACGATCTCAAGCTGATCTCCGGCGTTGGTCCGAAGATCGAAGCTATTTTGAACGAACTCGGCATCTTCACCTTCGCGCAAGTCGGCGCGTGGAAGAAGGCTGAACGCGAATGGGTCGATGGATACTTGAATTTCAAGGGCCGCATCGAGCGCGACGACTGGGTCAAGCAGGCCAAGGCGCTCGCCAAGGGCGGTGAAGCGGAATATATCAAGGTCTTCGGCAAGAAGCCGCGGTAAGAGGTGAAGCATGTTACAAGATAAAGACCGCATCTTTACCAATATCTACGGCCTCAAGGACAAGTCCCTGAAGGGCGCGATGAGCCGCGGCCACTGGGACGGTACCAAGCAGATCCTCGAAAAGGGCCGCGACTGGATCATCAACGAGATGAAGGCTTCCGGTCTTCGCGGCCGTGGCGGCGCAGGCTTCCCGACTGGTCTCAAGTGGTCCTTCATGCCGAAGGAATCCGACGGCCGGCCGCACTACCTCGTAGTCAACGCCGACGAATCGGAACCCGGTACCTGCAAAGACCGCGATATCATGCGCCACGATCCGCATACGCTGATCGAAGGCTGCGTCATCGCCAGCTTCGCCATGGGCGCCAATGCTGCCTATATCTACGTCCGTGGCGAATATATCCGCGAACGTGAAGCCCTGCAGGCGGCGATCGATGAGTGCTACGACGCCGGCCTGCTCGGCAAAAGCAACAAGCTCGGCTACCCCATGGACATCTACGTCCATCACGGCGCCGGCGCCTATATCTGCGGTGAAGAAACCGCGCTGCTCGAAAGCCTTGAAGGCAAGAAGGGCCAGCCGCGCCTGAAGCCGCCGTTCCCGGCGAACATGGGTCTCTACGGCTGCCCGACGACCGTCAACAACGTCGAGTCGATCGCTGTTGCGCCGACCATCCTGCGCCGTGGCGCCGGCTGGTTCTCCTCGATCGGCCGTCCGAACAACGTTGGCACCAAGCTGTTCATGCTGTCGGGCCACGTCAACAAGCCGTGCACCGTTGAAGAAGAGATGGGCATAACCTTCCGTGAGCTCGTCGATCGACACGCCGGCGGTATCCGCGGCGGCTGGGACAACCTGCTCGCCGTCATTCCGGGCGGCGCATCGTGCCCGATCGTTCCGGCCAAGGACATCATCGACTGCCCGATGGACTTCGATGGCCTGCGCGCCGTCGGCTCCTCGTTCGGTACGGCCGCCGCGATCGTCATGGACAAGTCCACCGACGTCATCAAGGCGATCGCCCGTATCTCGGCCTTCTTCAAGCATGAGAGCTGCGGCCAGTGCACGCCGTGCCGCGAAGGCACCGGCTGGATGTGGCGCGTCATGGAGCGCATGGCCAAGGGCAACGCCCAGAAGCGCGAAATCGACATGCTGTTCCAGGTCACCAAGCAGATCGAAGGCCACACCATCTGTGCGCTCGGCGATGCTGCTGCATGGCCGGTCCAGGGTCTGATCCGCAATTTCCGTCCGGAAATCGAAGCGCGTATCGACCAGTACACGGCAAGCGCCATGGATCACGGCGCTGTTCTGGAAGCTGCGGAGTAAATGATGGCCAAGGCATCTGGCGGCAATGACAAGGAAGGGGCAGCCGATTTCTCGGCTGACTTCGGCCGTCTTGCTGCCGAGATGCTGGAAAACGCCAAGGCAACGCCGATCCACCCGCTGATGGCCCATCCGGCCGCGGCGATGGCTGCGGCAACCGCCGTCGGCATCGGTTTCTCGACGCAGATGGCCGGCGCCTTCTTCGGAGCGCTGCAGGGCGTCTTAGAGGCGACCAGCCGGATTGCCGAGGTCCTCGACGAGAACCCGCCGCAGGCTGCAAAGCCAGAGGTTCGCATCAAGCCGGAAAATATCCGTCCGGCCGCGGTGCGCAAGGCGAAGCTCTCGATCGTCGCGGCCGAGGAGCCTGAGGCCCAGGTTGCGAAGAAGCCGGTGAGCCGTGCCAAGAAGGCCGACGACCTGAAGCTGATTTCGGGCATTGGTCCGAAGCTGGAGCAGGTTCTGAACGCCAGGGGCATCCGTACCTTTGCGGCGATTGCCGCCTGGAGCGATGCGGAAGCGGCAGGCGTTGATGCCGATCTCGGCTTCGACGGCCGGATCGCCCGCGACGACTGGCGCGGCCAGGCAAAGGCGCTCGCGGCGAAGGGCCGCAAGCGAAGCTGAATTTTTCCGGCTGACCCAAGCGGCCGGAGGGAATAAGGCAGGCATGACGGGGCAGGGGCCTCGTTCACGGCAGGCCGATCGGGTCTCGGGTTCCCCGGGGCCGGGGAAAGACAATTTGGGCGACGCCGATGCCTGCGGGGACGAAATCCCGCCTGGCAGCGGTCATGTTGCAGAATAGGTTTGTTTGCCGCCATCCGGCGAACGGGAAACAGGACTTGAGTGACGATGGCAAAACTGAAGATTGACGGCAACGAGATCGAGGTCCCGGATCACTACACGCTCATCCAGGCGTGTGAGGAAGCCGGCGCTGAAGTTCCGCGCTTCTGCTTCCATGAGCGGCTGTCGGTCGCCGGCAATTGCCGTATGTGCCTCGTCGAGGTCAAGGGCGGCCCGCCGAAGCCGCAGGCTTCCTGCGCCATGGGTGTCCGCGATATTCGCGGCGGCCCGAACGGCGAGCTGCCTGAAGTTTTCACCAACACGCCGATGGTCAAGAAGGCCCGCGAAGGCGTGATGGAATTCCTGCTGATCAACCACCCGCTGGATTGCCCGATCTGCGACCAGGGCGGCGAGTGCGACCTGCAGGACCAGGCGATGGCCTTCGGCATCGACACCTCGCGCTATCAGGAAGACAAGCGCGCCGTCGAGGACAAGTATATCGGACCGCTCGTCAAGACGGTCATGAACCGCTGCATCCACTGCACGCGCTGCGTCCGCTTCACCACCGAAGTTGCCGGTATCTCTGAGCTCGGCCTGATCGGCCGTGGCGAAGATGCCGAAATCACCACCTATCTCGAGCAGGCGATGACCTCGGAGCTGCAGGGCAACGTTGTTGACCTCTGCCCGGTCGGCGCACTGACCTCCAAGCCCTTCGCTTTCACGGCCCGCCCGTGGGAACTAAACAAGACGGAATCGATCGACGTCATGGACGCGCTCGGTTCGGCGATCCGCGTCGATACCCGCGGCCGCGAAGTCATGCGCGTCATGCCGCGCGTCAACGACCAGATCAACGAAGAGTGGATCTCCGACAAGAGCCGCTTCATCTGGGACGGCCTGAAGACGCAGCGCCTCGATCGTCCTTACGTCCGCAAGAGCGGCCGCCTGCAGCCGGCAACCTGGGCCGAAGCCTTCGGCGCCATCAAGACGGCAGTGGCTGGCACGACCGGCGAGAAGATCGGCGCGATTGCCGGCGACCTCTCCACAGTCGAAGAAATGTACGCGCTGCAGGAACTGGTAAAGTCGCTCGGTTCCGAGAACCTCGACTGTCGCCAGGATGGGGCGGCACTTGATCCGTCGCTCGGCCGCGCAAGCTACATCTTCAACCCGACCATCCAGGGCATCGAAGAAGCCGACGCGCTGCTGATCATCGGCGCCAACCCGCGCTTCGAAGCGGCCGTTCTCAACGCCCGCATCCGCAAGCGCTGGCGCCGCGGCGGTTTCCCGATCGGTGTGATCGGCGAAGCCGGCGACATGCGCTACGATTACGAATATCTCGGCGCTGGCCCGGATACGCTGAAGGATCTCGTCGACGGCAACCATGCCTTCGCCAAGGTTCTTGCTGATGCCAAGAAGCCGCTGATCATCATCGGCCAGGGTGCTCTCTCGCGTGTTGATGGTGCCGGCGTTCTCGCCAGCGCCGCCAAGCTCGCAGGCACGGTCGGTGCTGTTGCCGACGGCTGGAACGGTTTTGCAGTCCTGCACACGGCAGCGGCCCGCGTCGGTGGCCTCGACCTCGGCTTCGTGCCGGGCGCCAAGGGCGTCAACGCTGCGGACATGCTGTCCTCCATGGACGTGCTCTTCCTTCTCGGCGCAGACGAACTCGATTTCACCAGGAAAGCCGCGAAGTTCACGGTCTATATCGGCTCGCATGGCGACCAGGGCGCGCATAACGCCGACGTCATCCTTCCGGCTGCTGCTTATACCGAAAAGTCCGGTACCTGGGTCAACACCGAAGGCCGCGTCCAGATGGGCAACCGCGCCGGTTTCGCACCGGGCGACGCCCGCGAAGACTGGGCGATCCTGCGTGCGCTTTCCGACGTGCTCGGCAAGAAGCTTCCCTTTGATTCGCTTAGCGAATTGCGCGGCAAGCTCTATGCGGCATTCCCGCATTTCGCAGCCATCGACGAGATCGCCGAAAGCGACAGCGCCAAAATTGCCGCAGTTGCGAAAAAAGCCGGGAAGATGAACAAATCCGGGTTTGCTTCACCGGTCAAAGACTTCTATTTGACGAACCCGATCGCGCGCGCCTCGGCTGTCATGGCCGAGTGCTCGGCATTGGCCCGCAACAACTTCAAAGTCGCGGCAGAGTAAGGGCAGGGGACTATGGAATCGTTTGTTTCAACTTATGTCTTGCCTGGCCTCATCATGGTCGGTCAGTCGCTGCTCATGCTCGTCTGCCTGCTGGTCTTCATCGCATACATCCTGCTTGCCGACCGTAAGATCTGGGCTGCCGTTCAGCTGCGCCGTGGACCCAATGTGGTTGGTCCCTTCGGTCTTTTCCAGTCCTTCGCTGACCTTTTGAAGTTTGTCTTCAAGGAGCCGGTTATTCCGGCCGGCGCCAACAAGGTCGTCTTCCTGCTGGCCCCGCTGGTCACCGTGCTTCTGGCGCTGTCGACCTGGGCGGTCGTGCCGGTTGCCAACGGCTGGGTTATCGCCAACATCAATGTCGGCATTCTCTACATTCTGGCGATCTCGTCGCTCGAAGTGTACGGCATCATCATGGGCGGCTGGGCTTCGAACTCGAAGTACCCGTTCCTCGGCGCGCTCCGCTCGGCAGCGCAGATGGTTTCGTATGAAGTCTCGATCGGCTTCGTCATCGTCACCGTTCTTCTCTGCGTGGGTTCGCTGAACCTGACGGATATCGTCATGTCGCAGCAGACCGGCCTCGGYACCAAGCTCGGCCTGCCCAGCTCGTTCCTCGACTGGCACTGGCTGTCGTTGTTCCCGATGTTCATCATCTTCTTCATCTCGGCGCTGGCTGAAACCAACCGTCCGCCCTTCGACCTTCCTGAAGCGGAATCGGAACTGGTTGCCGGCTTCATGGTCGAGTATGGCTCCTCGCCATACATGATGTTCATGCTCGGCGAATATGCGGCCATCTGCCTGATGTGCTCGCTGACGACGATCCTGTTCCTCGGCGGCTGGCTGCCTCCGGTCGATTTCTGGCTGATCAATTGGGTCCCGGGCATCATCTGGTTCATGCTGAAGTCGTGTTTCGTGTTCTTCATGTTCGCGATGGTCAAGGCTTTCGTGCCGCGCTACCGCTATGACCAGCTGATGCGCCTCGGCTGGAAGGTCTTCCTTCCGCTGTCGCTCGCCATGGTCGTCATTGTTGCATTCGTGCTGAAGCTGATGGGATGGGCATGATCATGTCCTTCCTCGTTTCCAGCAAATTTGGAGGTTGAAGATGGCCAGCTTGTCCAACGCCGTCAGCTCGCTGTTCCTCAAGGAATTCGTCGGCGCATTCTTTCTGTCGATGCGCTACTTCTTCAAGCAGAAGGCGACGATCAACTACCCATTCGAAAAGGGTCCGGTCTCTCCGCGTTTCCGCGGCGAACACGCACTGCGCCGTTATCCGAACGGCGAAGAGCGCTGCATCGCCTGCAAGCTCTGCGAAGCGATCTGTCCCGCTCAGGCGATCACCATCGAGGCCGGCCCGCGCCGCAATGACGGCACGCGCCGCACCGTGCGTTACGACATCGACATGGTGAAGTGCATCTATTGCGGCTTCTGCCAGGAAGCTTGCCCTGTTGATGCGATCGTCGAAGGCCCGAATTTCGAATTCGCCACCGAGACCCGCGAAGAGCTTTACTTCGACAAGCAGCGGCTTCTCGACAATGGCGACCGGTGGGAACGTGAAATCGCGCGCAACATCGCGATCGACGCTCCGTACCGTTGATTGAAATTTGAAATGCCGCAGGGCTGGCACTCGCCGCCCGCGGTCAACATGCACCGGAGCTTTGCCGGCCCTTCAGGGGTGACGAAGCTTCATCGGGCAGGGAAACTCCCGGCTGCCCGGGGGAAGATGAAAAAGGCACCAACATGGGTCTGCAGGCTCTATTTTTCTATCTTTTCGCCTTCGTCGCGATAGCGTCGGCGTTCATGGTCATCTGGGCAAAGAACCCGGTTCACTCGGTTCTGTTCCTGATCCTGACCTTCTTTAACGCCGCGGGCCTCTTCCTGCTGCTCGGCGCCGAGTTCCTGGCGATGATCCTGCTCGTCGTCTATGTCGGCGCGGTCGCGGTTCTCTTCCTCTTCGTGGTCATGATGCTCGACATCGACTTCACGGAGCTGCGCGCGGGCGTTCTCGAATATGCGCCGATCGGCGCACTGATCGGCCTGATCCTCGCAGCCGAACTGATCGTTGTCGTCGGCGGCAGCGTGATTTCGCCCGAGATCGCCAAGACCGTCGCCATGCCGATCCCGGCGCTGACGGAACGCACCAATACGGCGGCTCTCGGCGACGTGCTCTATACGAATTACGTCTACTTCTTCCAGATCGCCGGGCTGGTGCTTCTGGTCGCCATGATCGGCGCGATCGTGCTGACGCTCAAGCATCGCACGAATATCCGCCGCCAGAATATTTCCCAGCAGGTTGCCCGCACGCCGGCGACCGCCGTCGAGGTGGTCACCGTCAAGCCGGGGCAGGGTGTCTAAGGACAGGTATAAGGAACAAAGAACATGGTCATCGGTCTTTCCCACTACCTGACGGTCAGCGCCATCCTCTTCACGCTCGGCGTTTTCGGCATCTTTCTGAACCGCAAGAACATCATCGTCATCCTGATGTCGATCGAACTCATTCTGCTCGCGGTCAATATCAACATGGTCGCCTTCTCGTCGTTCCTCAACGACATCGTCGGCCAGGTCTTTGCACTTTTCATTCTGACCGTTGCGGCTGCAGAAGCGGCCATCGGTCTTGCAATTCTCGTTGTCTTCTACCGTAACCGCGGTTCGATCGCGGTCGAAGACGTCAATATGATGAAGGGCTGAGCGGCTCATGTTCCTCTATAAGGCTATCGTCTTTCTTCCCTTGATCGGCGCGATCATTGCCGGCCTTTTCGGCCGCGCGATCGGCGCCAAGGCATCGGAATACGTCACCAGCGGCCTGATGATCATCACCGCCGCTCTCTCCTGGTATGTGTTCTTCACGGTGGCGCTCGGCCATCCGGAAGGCGCCATCAAGGTGGAAGTGCTGCGCTGGATCCAGTCCGGCGGCATCGACGTCTCCTGGTCGCTGCGCATCGATACGCTCACCTCCGTCATGCTGATCGTCGTCAACACGGTCTCGACGCTGGTGCACATCTACTCGATCGGATACATGCATCATGATCCGCATCGCCCGCGTTTCTTCGCCTATCTGTCGCTCTTCACCTTCGCCATGCTGATGCTGGTGACCTCCGACAACCTGCTGCAGATGTTCTTCGGCTGGGAAGGCGTGGGTCTGGCCTCGTATCTCTTGATCGGCTTCTGGTTCAAGAAGCCGTCCGCTTCGGCAGCCGCGATGAAGGCCTTCATCGTCAACCGCGTCGGTGACTTCGGCTTCGTGCTCGGCATTGCCGGTGTCTTCGTGCTGTTCGGCGCCATCAACTTCGACACGATCTTCGCTAACGCAGCGAACTTCGCGCCGCATGAAGGTGCGGAAGCTGCCAGCGAAGTGGTTCTGAACCTCTTCGGCATGCAGCTCGACAAGACGCATGCGCTGACGGCCGTCTGCCTGCTGCTGTTCATGGGCGCCATGGGTAAGTCGGCGCAGTTCCTGCTGCACACCTGGCTCCCGGACGCGATGGAAGGCCCGACCCCGGTTTCGGCGCTCATTCATGCCGCAACCATGGTTACCGCCGGTGTCTTCCTCGTCGCCCGCATGTCACCGCTGTTCGAACTGTCGCATGATGCCCTGACCGTCGTCACCATTATCGGCGCGATCACCGCCTTCTTCGCGGCAACGGTCGGTCTGGTCCAGAACGACATCAAGCGCGTCATCGCCTATTCCACCTGCTCGCAGCTCGGCTACATGTTCGTGGCGCTCGGAGTAGGGGCCTATGGCGCGGCGATCTTCCATCTCTTTACGCACGCCTTCTTCAAGGCTCTGCTGTTCCTTTGCGCCGGTTCGGTTATCCACGCCGTCGATGGCGAACAGGACATGCGTTACATGGGCGGCCTGCGTCCGCACATCAAGGTAACGTTCTGGATGATGATGATCGGCACGCTCGCCATCACCGGCGTCGGCATTCCTTTCACGCCGTTCGGCTTTGCAGGCTTCTTCTCGAAGGACGTCATCATCGAAGCTGCCTACGCGTCGCATTCGCCGGCCGCAGGCTTCGCCTTCACGATGCTCGTCATCGCCGCGCTGTTCACCAGCTTCTATTCCTGGCGCCTGATCTTCATGACCTTCTTCGGCAAGCCGCGCGCTTCCCACGAAGTCATGCATCACGTCCATGAATCGCCGCAGGTCATGCTGGTGCCGCTCTATATCCTCGCGATCGGCGCCGTCTTCGCAGGCTTCCTCTTCGAAGGCCGCTTCTACGGCGAAGAATATGCCGAGTTCTGGAAGGGGGCGCTGTTCACCTCCAAGGAGAACGAGCTGCTGGAACACTTCCATCACGTTCCGGCTCTGGTGGCTCTGAGCCCGTTCATTGCCATGGTCGTCGGCTTCGTGATCGCCTGGTACATGTACATCAAGTCGCCTTCGACGCCGCGGGTTCTCGCCCAGCAGCATCGCGTGCTCTACCAGTTCCTCTTGAACAAGTGGTACTTCGACGAACTCTACGACTTCCTCTTCGTCCGCTCGGCCAAGGCTCTTGGCAAGTTCCTGTGGCAGAAGGGCGATGTCGGCGTCATCGATACCTACGGTCCGAACGGCATTGCCGCCCGCGTCGTCGATGTGACGAACCGCGTGGTCCGCCTGCAGACCGGTTACCTCTATCACTACGCCTTCGCGATGCTGATCGGCATTGCAGCGCTCGTTACCTGGATGATGCTCGGGAGTTCCTTCTGATGACCGATTGGCCTATTCTTACAACGGTCACCTTCCTGCCGCTGGTCGGCGTGGTGCTTCTGCTGCTGATGAATGAAAACGGCCCGAACGGCCGCCGGAACGTGCTCAACATCTCGTTGTTCACGACCATCGTCACGTTCCTGCTGTCGCTTCTGATCTGGATCGGCTTCGATAACGCCAATCCGGGATTCCAGATGATCGAGAAGCACGCCTGGCTCGGCACCGGCATCGGCTATCACGTCGGTGTCGACGGCATCTCGATGCTTTTCGTCATCCTGTCGACCTTCCTCATGCCCTTCTGCGTGCTGGCCAGCTGGCTCTCGGTCGAGAAGCGCCTGAAGGAATACATGATCGCCTTCCTCATCCTCGAAGTGATGATGGTCGGTGTCTTCGTGTCGCTCGATATCGTGCTGTTCTACGTGTTCTTCGAAGCAGGCCTGATCCCGATGTTCCTGATCATCGGCGTCTGGGGCGGCGCGAACCGCGTCTATGCAAGCTACAAGTTCTTCCTCTACACGCTGCTTGGCTCTGTGCTGATGCTGCTCGCCATCATGGCAATGTACTGGCAGGCCGGCACGACCGATATCTCGGCGCTGCTCGCCTACAAGTTCCCGCCGCAGATGCAGACGTGGTTATGGCTGGCCTTCTTCGCCTCATTCGCGGTGAAGATGCCGATGTGGCCCGTCCACACCTGGCTTCCCGATGCGCACGTTCAGGCCCCGACGGCTGGCTCCGTCATCCTGGCAGGCGTGCTCCTGAAGCTCGGCGGCTACGGCCTGATCCGCTTCTCGCTCGGCATGTTCCCGGTGGCGTCCGATTTCTTCGCGCCGATGGTTTTTGCCTTGTCGGTCATCGCCATCATCTACACCTCGCTGGTGGCGATGATGCAGAACGACATCAAGAAGCTGATCGCCTATTCGTCGGTGGCGCACATGGGCTATGTCACCATGGGCATCTTTGCCGCCAACATGCAGGGCGTTCAGGGCTCGATCTTTCAGATGCTGTCGCACGGCATCGTCTCGGGCGCGCTCTTCCTCTGCGTCGGCGTTGTCTACGACCGTACCCATACCCGCGAGATCGCGGCCTATGGCGGCCTCGTCAACAACATGCCGAAATACGCAGTGGCGATGATGGTCTTCACCATGGCCAATGTCGGTCTTCCCGGCACCTCCGGCTTCATCGGCGAATTCCTCACCCTGATCGGCGTCTTCCGTGCCAACACCTGGGTTGCGCTGTTTGCTGCCACCGGTGTCATCCTTTCGGCCGCCTACGCTCTGTGGCTCTATCGCCGCGTGATCTTCGGTGCGCTGGAGAAGGAAAAGCTGAAGGCGCTTCTCGATCTGTCGCCGCGTGAGCAGCTGCTGCTCTACCCGCTGATTGCGCTGACCATCCTCTTCGGTGTCTATCCGGCACCGGTCTTCGATGCGACGGCCGCTTCGGTGGATCTGCTGGTGAATAACTATACGGCCGCCGTACACGCAGCGCAGAACGTTGCGCTTTCGATGAATTGATGACGGGACTATTTGGACATGACCGCTGAAACCATTCTTGCAAGTCTGCATCTCGCCGCGCCGGAGCTGATCCTCGCGGTAGGCGCCCTTGTCCTTCTGATGATCGGCGTCTTTGCGGGCGAGCGTTCCGGGCGCATGGTGAGCGTGCTCGCCATGATCCTGTTTGCCGCCTCGGCGCTCTGGCTGATCTTCATCCCGTCCACGGGCCTTGCCTTCGGCGGTGTGTATCAGGCGGACGGCTTCTCCCGCTTCATGAAGGTTACGGCGTTGACCGGCTCCTTCGTGGCGCTGTTCATGTCGCTCGGCCTTGCCAAGGAAAACCAGCTCGACAAGTTCGAGTTCCCGGTTCTCCTCGTGCTCTGCACGCTCGGCATCATGCTGATGATCTCGGCAAACGACCTGATCGCTCTCTATCTCGGCCTCGAGCTGCAGTCGCTGGCGATCTATGTCGTCGCTGCGATCAACCGCGACAGCGTCAAGTCGACCGAAGCCGGCCTAAAGTATTTCGTCCTCGGCGCGCTCTCCTCGGGCATGCTGCTCTACGGCATGTCGCTGGTCTACGGCTTCACCGGCCACACGCATTTCGCCGACATCGCCCAGGCGCTGAATGTCGAAGGTGCGCGGTCGTTGGGCCTGATCTTCGGTCTGGTCTTCATCCTCGCCGGTATCGCCTTCAAGATCTCGGCCGTGCCGTTCCACATGTGGACGCCTGACGTTTACGAGGGTGCACCGACCCCGGTCACCGCCTTCCTCGCCAGCGCCCCGAAGGTTGCCGCCATGGCCATGATGACCCGCATCGTCATCACCGCCTTCCAGCCGATCATGGCGGACTGGCAGCAGGTCGTCGTCTTCATCTCGATCGCCTCGATGCTGCTCGGTTCCTTTGCCGCGATCGGCCAGAAGAACATCAAGCGACTGATGGCCTATTCGTCGATCGGTCACATGGGCTATGCGCTGGTCGGCCTCGCCGCCGGCAACCAGACGGGCGTCTCCGGCGTCATGCTCTACATGGTCATCTACATGGTGATGACGCTCGGCTCCTTCGCGATCATCATGTCGATGCGCCGCAAGGATGGCACCGTCGTCGAAGGCATCGATGATCTCGCGGGCCTCTCCAGCACCAACCCGTTCATGGCGACCGTGCTGACGATCCTGATGTTCTCGCTGGCCGGCATTCCGCCGATGGCAGGCTTCTTCGCGAAGTACTTCGTCTTCGTCGCCGCCATCGAAGCCAAGCTCTATGCGCTGGCGATCATCGGCGTGCTCGCCTCCGTCGTCGGCGCTTACTACTATCTGCGCGTCATCAAGCTGATGTGGTTCGATGAAGCCAAGGGTGAGTTTGCTCGCGTCTCCGGCGCTCTCAAGCTGGTCTACGGTCTCTCCGGCCTGTTCGTTCTCGCCTATGTTCTCATCGGCGGTCCGATCGGCGGTGCGGCTGAGCTCGCGGCAGCGACGCTGTTCTGATGGTGTCTCCCATGCGCCGCCGGATATCGCTCGGCGATTTCCGGCATGAAGCGCTGCCGGAGACCCCGTCGACCAACACGGAATGCCTTGCCCGGGCCCGGGCAGGGGACAGCGGCCTCCTCTGGGTGACCGCCGTCAGGCAGACCGGCGGCCGCGGCCGCCGTGGACGCCCCTGGGTTTCCGAACCCGGCAATCTCTACGCCTCTCTTCTTCTGATCGATCCGGCGCCGATGGAGCGCATGGGCTCTCTGCCGCTGGCGATTGCCGTCGCCGTGCATCAGGCCGTTCGCATGGTGCTGCCGCCGGCCGCCGAGCCGCTCGAAGTCAAGTGGCCGAACGACATTCTGATCGGCCGCAAGAAGACCTGCGGCATCCTCGTCGAGGGCGAGCAGCTGCCGGATGGCCGCTATGCGCTGGTGATCGGCATCGGTATCAATGTCTCCGTCATGCCCGACAATCCGATGTATCCGGTGACCTGCATCAGGGAACAGGGCGGCAGGGCTTCCCCTGAGGAACTGTTTGCCCATCTCTATGCCTCGATGGCCGAGGTTCTGGATATCTGGAACGAGGGCCGCGGCATCCGGGAGATTACCGCGCGCTGGCGCGATGTCGCCTGCGGCATTGGCGAGAAGATTACGGTGAATTTGCCGGACAGGTCGATTTCCGGCCAATTCGCCGGAATTGATGATAATGGGCTGTTGATGCTCGATACCGGCGCAGGCAGGATACTGCAGATCGCTGCCGGTGATGTTTTCTTTGGATAGTAGGACCTAATGGCGAAACAGGACGAACTGGTATTTCTTCCGCTGGGCGGCGTCGGCGAGATCGGCATGAATCTCGCGCTGTACGGCTACGGCCCCGCGGATCATCGCCAGTGGATCATGGTCGATTGCGGCGTGACCTTCCCGGGTCCCGATCTGCCGGGTGTCGATCTGGTGCTCCCCGATATCCGCTTTCTCGCCAAGGAGCGAAAGAGCCTCAAGGCCATCATCATCACCCATGCCCACGAAGACCACTACGGTGCACTGGCCGATCTCTGGCCGGGCCTGAACGTCCCGGTCTACGCCTCGCCGTTCACGGCCGGGCTTCTCGAAGCCAAGCGCAATTTCGAGAAGGACGCGATCGGCGAAGTGCCGGTGACGATCTTCAAGGCGGGCGATACGATCAATGTCGGCCCCTTCAGCATCGAAGGCGTCGCCGTCAACCACTCGATCCCCGAGCCTATGTCGCTGATGATCCGCACGCCGCTCGGTAATGTCATCCATACCGGTGACTGGAAGATCGACCACGAGCCGTCGCTCGGGCCGTTGACCGACGAGACCCGCTTCCGCCAACTCGGCGACGAAGGCGTCCTGGCGCTGATGTGCGATTCCACCAACGCGCTGCGCGATGGTGTCTCGCCATCCGAAAAGGATGTTTCCGCCAGCCTGCGCAAGATCATCGAGAATGCCGAAGGACGCGTGGCGATCACCACATTCTCCTCGAATGTCGGCCGTATCCGTACCGTCGCCGAGGCAGCAGAAGCCGCCGGCCGCGAGATCCTGCTGCTCGGTAGTTCGCTGAAGCGTGTCGTCGATGTCTCCCGCGAGCTGGGCCTGATGGAAGGCGTCAAGCCGTTCATCGCCGAAGACGAATACGGCTATATCCCGCGTGACAAGGTCGTGGTCATCCTGACCGGCAGCCAGGGCGAGCCGCGCGCAGCGCTCGCCAAGCTGTCGCGGGACGAGATGCGCAATGTGGCACTGGCCGCCGGCGATATCGTGGTCTTCTCCTCGCGCGCCATTCCCGGCAACGAGAAAGCCATTCAGGACATCAAGAACGGCCTCGTCGAGCAGGGCATTCACATCATCACTGACAGCGAAGCGCTGGTTCATGTCTCCGGCCATCCGCGCCGCAACGAACTGCAGAAGATGTACCAGCTGGTGCGGCCGAAGATTCTCGTGCCTGTGCACGGCGAGGCAACGCATCTGACGGCGCACAAGGAATTGGCCGAACAGTCGGGCATCGCAAGCGTTCCCCGTGTGCGTAACGGCGACGTGCTGCGCCTGGCGCCGGGTCCGGCCCAGGTTATCGACGAAGCGCCGCATGGCCGGATCTACAAGGACGGCTCGCTGATCGGCGATTTCGAGGAAATGGGCATCGGCGATCGCAAGAAGCTCTCCTATGTCGGCCATGTTGCCGTCAACGTGCTGCTGGACAGCCGCTTCGACATCATCGGCGAGCCGGATGTCGTGGCCATCGGCCTGCCTGTCTACGACGACGAAGGCGATGAACTCGAGGATACGCTTTATGACGCCGTCGTCGGCGCCATCGAGAGCATTCCGCGCGCCCGCCGCAAGGATCTGGACATGGTGCAGGAGGCCGCGCGCCGCGCCGTGCGCTCTGCCGCAAACCATGCCTGGGGCAAGAAGCCGGTTGTGACTGTCTTCCTCAGCAAGGTCTGACCTTATGCTCGGCCGCGTCAATCACATCGCGCTTGCCGTCCCCGATCTCGCTGCGGCCAGCGCCAGCTATCGTGATACCCTGGGTGCCAGGGTATCACAGCCGCAGGCCCTGCCTGACCACGGCGTCACCGTCGTCTTTGTCGAGCTCGAGAATACCAAGGTCGAACTGCTGGAGCCGCTCGGCGATGCTTCGCCGATCGCAGCCTTCCTCGAAAAGAACCCTGCCGGCGGCATGCACCATATCTGCTACGAGGTGGCGGATATCATTGCTGCCCGTGACCAGTTGCTGACATCAGGGGCGAGGGTGCTGGGCAACGGCGAACCGAAAACCGGCGCCCATGGCAAGCCAGTGTTGTTCTTGCATCCCAAGGATTTCTTCGGGACGCTGATCGAACTCGAGCAGGTTTAAGTCTGCTGCGGCAGAGTGACCTATTCCCCAGCTGAGCGCGCGGCGTGATTTGAGCTTCGCGCCAATCCACTCTATAAGGCGCAGCGTTGCGATGGTCGTAACGCGATTTGGAACCCACCATGCTGCAGATTTTCTTACAGGGCTTCGCCGTCTATTTCATCGTCTGGTGGATCACGCTTTTCGCCGTCCTGCCGATCGGTCTGCGCACGCAGGCGGATGACAACGAGGTGGTGCTCGRCACCATTCCAAGTGCGCCGACGCGCTTCCGCGCGCTCTTCGTATTCTCGACGACGACGGTGGTTTCGGCGATCGTCTACGGCGCTTGGTACTTCTCGTCGACCTACTTCGGCTGGGGGTTCGACGCCCTGCCGCAGATCGGCCCGGCCTTCAATATCGAATAGGGCTTTTGCTCAATCTTTGAGCATATGTGTTAGCTGTCGAGGAAATGCCGTCATACGGCTGTCATCAAGATGATGCAAAGAGCTCACGCGGCGGCAAGAGCATCTGCCGCAACGTCAATTCTCTGGTGTTCACGTGAGGGAAGGGGCTGAAAAACCAAAAAAAAACAAGGCTAAAAGCCTTGTTTTAAGTATCGCGTGATCCGTAACCGTTACCGGGGCTGCGACAAGCGCGCCTAAGATCTGATCCTCCCAAGACTTGACCGCGAGTTGGCAAGAATTTATCTCCTTGCCTGTTTTGTGAGCTGAAACTAGCTCAAAGAATGGGCTTTGTCACCAGCTTTTTTTGCATTTTTGCTACAGTCGGGTAAAAAATTCCTGTTGACAAGATTTTGATGCAAGCCCTTATAAACACGCGATTTTTTCTGCATTCGCGTTTTCCGGACGCTAACTTGCGTCTGCGGAAGGCTGCTTGCGTATCGCGCGGGTTTCTTTCCGGCTGCGAAGCAGATATGAACGCTGCCACTGTTAACGATTGCCGTCGATTCCGCGATTGATGTGGAATCCCAACTGCTCTGGAATCCGTCATGCGTCTGTCCCGCTACTTCCTGCCTATCCTGAAGGAAAACCCCAAGGAGGCGGAAATCGTCTCCCACCGGCTGATGCTGCGCGCCGGCATGATCCGCCAGCAGTCGCAGGGCATCTATTCCTGGCTGCCGCTCGGCAAGCGCGTCCTCGACAAGGTCAACAATATCATCCGCGAGGAGCAGAACCGCTCCGGCGCCATCGAACTATCGATGCCGACGCTGCAGTCTGCCGAGCTCTGGCAGGAAAGCGGCCGCTACGACGCCTATGGCAAGGAAATGCTGCGCATCAAGGACCGCCAGGACCGTCCGATGCTCTACGGCCCGACCAACGAAGAGATGGTCACCGACATCTTCCGGTCCTACGTCAAGTCCTACAAGGACCTGCCGCTGAACCTCTATCACATCCAGCTGAAGTTCCGCGACGAGATCCGTCCACGTTTCGGCACCATGCGCTCGCGCGAGTTCATGATGAAGGATGCCTATTCCTTCGACCTGACGCGCGAAGGCGCCGAGCACTCCTATAAGAAGATGTTCGCCGCCTATCTGCGCACCTTCGATCGTCTCGGCCTGCGTGCCATTCCGATGCGGGCCGATACCGGCCCGATCGGCGGCGATCTCAGCCACGAATTCATCATCCTGGCCGACACCGGAGAATCCGAAGTCTACAGCCACAAGGACTTCGTGAATTTCGACATCCCCTCTGTCGATACCGATTTCGACGACGTCGCCGGTCTGGATGCGATCTTCAAGAAATGGACGTCGGTCTACGCCGCCACCTCGGAAATGCATGACGAAGCCGCTTTCGACGCCATCCCCGAGAGCGACAGGCTCTCCGCGCGCGGCATCGAAGTCGGTCATATCTTCTATTTCGGCACGAAATATTCCGACCCGATGGGCGCCAAGGTGCAGGGACCCGACGGCAAGGAACACAATGTTCACATGGGTTCTTACGGCATCGGCCCGACACGCCTTGTTCCCGCCATCATCGAAGCATCGCATGATGAGAACGGAATCATCTGGCCGGCCTCCGTCGCGCCGTTCGATGCGATCGTGATCAACATGAAGGCCGGCGACGCCGCTTGCGACAGCGCCTGCGAAAAGATCTATGCCGCGCTCTCCAAGGCCGGCAAGGACGTCCTTTATGACGATACCGACGATCGCGCCGGAACGAAGTTCGCGACGGCAGACCTGATCGGTGTTCCGGTTCAGATCATTGCCGGCCCGCGTGCGGTCGCGAACGGCGAAGTCGAAGTCAAGGACCGCAAGACGGGCGCCCGCGAAACGATGACGATCGACGCGGCGATCAACAAGCTCTTGGGCTGATATCGGAGGCGAAATGGCAGACGCAGCAGTGGACCAGCGGGGTTCCAAATCCGGTTTCGGTTCGGCGAGTAAGCCATTTTCCACCTTCGAACGCATGGTCGCCTGGCGCTATCTGCGCGCCCGGCGCAAAGAAGCCTTCATTTCGGTGATCGCCGGCTTCTCCTTCGTCGGCATCATGCTCGGCGTCGCAACGCTGATCATCGTCATGGCGGTCATGAACGGTTTCCGCACCGAGCTGATCTCCCGCATCTTGGGCATCAATGGCCACATGATCGTCCAGCCGGTCGATGCGCCTTTCACCGATTATGCGGCACTGACGGAGAAATTCGCCGCTGTGCCCGGTATCCGCATGGCGCTGCCGCTGGTCGAGGGCCAGACGCTGGCGTCAGGCCAGGGGGGGGCGGGCAGCGGTGCGCTGGTGCGCGGTATTCGCTCAGAAGATCTGACCAAGCTGAAAACCGTCTCCGACAACATCAAGTCCGGCGATCTGGTCGGCTTCATGTCCGGGCAGGGCGTGTTGATCGGCTCCGGCATGGCCAACCAGTTGGGGCTGCAGGCCGGCGATACGATCACGCTGATTTCGCCGGAAGGCGATGTGACGCCGATGGGCGTCAATCCGCGCGTCAAGTCCTACACCATCTCAGGCATCTTCGAGATCGGCATGTCGGAATATGATTCCGCCATCATTTACATGCCGCTCGAGGAGGCGCAGCTCTATTTCAATTCGGAAGGGCTGGTGCAGTCGATCGAGCTCTTCGCCAATAATCCCGATGATATCGACAATCTGAGGCCGAAGGTGGAGGCTGCCGCTGGCCGCCAGATCGCCATCACCGACTGGCGCCAGCGCAACCAGACCTTCTTCTCCGCGCTACAGGTCGAGCGCAATGTCATGTTCATGATCCTGACGCTGATCGTTCTGGTCGCGGCGCTGAACATCATCTCCGGCCTGATCATGCTGGTGAAGGACAAGGGCAGCGATATCGCCATCCTGCGCACCATGGGCGCCAGCTCCGGTGCCATCATGCGCATCTTCTTCATGACCGGCGCCGCAATCGGCATCGTCGGTACGCTGGCAGGCGTTCTGCTCGGCGTCGTCGTCTGCATCAATATCGAGTCGATCCGCCAGTTCTTCTCCTGGATTACCGGCACCATTCTCTTCAATCCGCAGCTCTATTTCCTCAGCCAGCTCCCGGCACAGATGAGCGTCAGCGAGACCACGTCCGTCGTGATCATGGCGCTGACGCTGTCCTTCCTTGCGACCATCTTCCCGGCCTGGCGCGCCTCGCGCCTCGATCCGGTGCAAGCGCTACGCTACGAATAAGGAATGCTGAACTCCATGAAACGCAATGTCGTTCTCAAGCTTTCCGGCGTCGAGCGTCACTACGGGCAGGGCGATACGGTGCTCTCGATCTTGAAGGGCGCCGATTTCACGCTGCATAGCGGCGAAATCGTCGCGCTCGTTGCACCATCGGGCACCGGCAAATCGACGCTGCTGCATCTGGCGGGTCTGCTGGAGCATCCTGACGAGGGCGAGGTCAGCATCAACGGCCATGCCTGCAACGGGCTCTCCGATGACAAGCGCACCGCGATCCGCCGCAGCGAGATCGGCTTCGTCTATCAGTTCCATCACCTGCTGCCGGAATTCTCGGCGCAGGAAAACATCATGATGCCGCAGATGATCTCAGGCCTGGCGCGCAAGGAAGCTGCCGCGCGCGCCCAGCAGCTGCTCGATTACATGCGCATTGGCCATCGCGGTTCTCATCGCCCGGGCGAGCTCTCCGGCGGCGAGCAGCAGCGCGTGGCGATCGCCCGCGCAGTTGCCAACGCGCCGAGCCTGCTTCTCGCTGACGAGCCGACCGGCAATCTCGACCCGGAAACCGCCAACTACGTCTTCGACGCGCTGGAAGCGCTGGTTCGCCAGTCCGGTCTCGCTGCCCTGATCGCCACGCATAACCACGATCTTGCCGCGCGCATGGACCGCCGTGTGACGATCACCGACGGCAAGGTCGTCGAATTCTAAAGGCGGATCAGGCCGCCGCGATAATCGAGCTCGTAAGCGCGCCGTTCTTCGACGACAATCATCTCCATGCCGCGGAAATGCCCGCAATCGCCCTCGCTTCGGTCGATATAGAGGCCGAACTCGTGCTCATATTCCATGCCGCCGAGAAAGCGTTTTTCACCGCCATAAAGCGCCGAGAGCGCTGCCTTGATCACGGCCCCGGCGCGGCTACCGTCGATCAGCCGCGGCTCGATGATATGGCCGAAGTAGTTCATCGCCCAGACGGGCTCGCCGTTCAGCCAGACTGTCTCCTGGCCGGCGAAATCGGTGCCGCCGAAATAGCTGTCGAGATAGCGCCATTCGCCGCGTTCATAGCCGATATCCTGCGATCCCGGCCGGCAGGCAGCGATTTTTGCCCCGCCGCCGACATAGGTCTGCGATTTTGCCTCGACGATGAAGTCGTTCAAGAGAGTGAGATACATGCCGCGCCTCCTGCGATATGTCTCGCAGACGCCACGATATTTGTAAAGAACAAAAAGAGAACATATGTCAGTTGCCGCAGATCGACTGGCCGGTTTCGTCCTTCCAGTCGGTAATGGCGATAACGCGCGGCTCCGATGTCTGATCCTTGCCGGCTTTTTGCAATTTGCCCGTCAGTGCATTGTAGTCGCAGGTGCCGCCGGCATCCGGGTCGAGCGTGTCGTAATCGCTGTAGGTATAGCCGGCGACGACGAACTGGCCGTTGCGATAGGCGAGCGTCAGCGTCTGCTCCCAGCGGTCCCGGCCGATGGCGCTGTTCTGCGAATGGACGGCGATCGACGATTTTCCGGCGGCCTTGATCGACGGCTCCTGGCCGTAGATCCCGTCCACAGCCGTGCTGCCCCAGATCTTGCCAGGTGCGCTGGCCGCAAGCCGCAGCAGATCGTGGTCGTCGCGCAGATAGATGTAGATGCCGAGCTGATCGTCTTCGGCATCCGCTGCAGCCTCGGCAAGCAAAGCCAGATCGGGCTTCCCATCGCCGTTCCAATCGCCCACGGCCGCATCGACGATGCGGGCGGGGCCGGTGTCTGCGGCAATAGCGGCCTGGGCCGAAAGCAGGGCGGCGGCAAGGATTGTGAGGCGCATGTTTCTCTCCTGTTCCGCGTTAACCAAACAGAAAACAATTCTGTTGACAACGGAACAATAGCGGAACAAACTAAAAACATAACGAGTAAAGGAGAGCCAAATGACTGACATGATCCGTGACGTCGCAGCATTCACCTCCATCGCAATGTTTGTTGCCAGCTTCTCTCTGATCCTGATGGCGATGTAATTTTTCAGGGGACCGCATGGCTGCCATGCGGTTCCGGGCAGGGACTTCTTCTGGACATCTCCACGGCCAGGACCGACAATGGCACCGATTCATACGGGCGATTGAAGGGACGTGTCATGGCGGATGCAGAGGGCGGATTTATCGGCGGGACGCCGGGTTTCGTTCATCTGCGCGTACACTCGGCCTATTCGCTGCTCGAGGGTGCGCTGCCGCTGAAGAAGATCCTCTACAAGGCTTCGGGCGACAGCCAGCCGGCGATTGCCATCACCGATACCAACAATCTCTTCGTCGCCCTCGAGTTCGCCCAGAAGGCGATGGACGAGGGGCTGCAGCCGATCATCGGCTGCCAGATCTCCGTCGATATGGAAGACGGGCTGGAAGTTGAAAAACGCGGCGGCCAGCAGATGATGGGCAAACTGCCTGCGATCGTCGTGCTGGCGGCAACAGCTGCCGGTTACGAGCGTCTCGTCGATCTGGTGAGCCGCGCCTATCTCGGCGGCGAAGACAACCAGGCGGTCCACGTCCGCGCCTCCTGGCTCGAGGAGGCCGGAACCGAGGGTCTGATCGCGCTCACCGGTTCGCTTGGCGGCCCCATCGATATGGCACTGAAGCAGGGGCATATGGCGCCGGCGGTTTCGCGCCTGTTGCGTCTCAAGGCGTTGTTTGGCGACCGGCTCTATGTCGAGTTGCAGCGCCACGGCACCTACGACAAGCGCCACGAGCAGAAGATGATCGGCCTTGCCTACGAGCACGATCTCCCGCTGGTGGCGACCAACGAAGCCTTCTTCCCGGCGCGCGACGATTATGACGCGCATGACGCCCTGATGGCCGTGGCGCACAACGCCATCGTCTCCGACGACAGCCGCTTCCGACTGACTCCGGATCACTATCTGAAGAGCCGGACGGAGATGACCAAGCTGTTTGCCGATCTGCCGGAGGCGCTGGAAAGCACGCTGGAGATCGCCCGCCGCTGTTCCTTCGTGCTGCAGACCCGCAAGCCGATCCTGCCGCGCTTCACCGGTGCCAGCGACGACGCCGACGAGGCTGATCGTGCCGAATCCGGCGAACTGCGCCGCCAGGCCGTGGAGGGCCTCGATATGCGTCTGGCGACGCTCGGAATGTCGCCGGGCTACGAGGAAAAGGACTATCGCGACCGGCTCGAATTCGAGCTCAGTGTCATCGAGAAGATGAAGTTTCCCGGCTACTTCCTGATCGTTGCCGACTTCATCAAATGGGCCAAGCTGCAGGATATTCCGGTCGGCCCGGGCCGCGGTTCTGGTGCGGGCTCGCTGGTCGCCTACGCCCTGACGATTACCGACGTCGATCCGCTGCGCTTCTCGCTGCTGTTCGAACGCTTCCTCAATCCCGACCGCGTATCGATGCCCGACTTCGATATCGACTTCTGCCAGGATCGCCGCGAAGAGGTGATCCGCTACGTGCAGAAGAAATACGGCCGCGAGCAGGTGGCGCAGATCATCACCTTCGGTTCGCTGCAGGCGCGCGCCGCCCTTCGCGACGTCGGCCGCGTGCTCGAAATGCCCTATGGCCAGGTCGACAAGATCTGCAAGCTGGTGCCGAACAACCCGGCCAATCCGACGCCGCTGTCGAAGGCGATCGAAGAGGAGCCGAAGCTGCAGGAAGAGGCGGCCAAGGAACCCGTTGTCGCCCGTCTGCTCGACATTGCCCAGAAGATCGAAGGCCTTTACCGCCACGCCTCGACCCACGCCGCCGGTATCGTCATCGGCGACCGTCCGCTGTCGAAGCTGGTGCCGATGTATCGCGATCCGCGCTCCGACATGCCGGTCACCCAGTTCAACATGAAGTGGGTGGAACAGGCCGGTCTGGTGAAGTTCGACTTCCTCGGCCTGAAGACGCTGACCGTTCTGAAGGTCGCCGTCGATTTCGTCGCCAAGCGCGGCATCAAGGTCGATCTCGCCTCGATCCCGCTCGATGACAAGAAGACCTACGAGATGCTGTCACGCGGCGAAACGGTCGGCGTGTTCCAGGTGGAAAGTGCCGGCATGCGCAAGGCGCTGATCGGCATGAAACCCGACTGCATCGAGGACATCATCGCGCTGGTGGCGCTCTACCGCCCGGGCCCGATGGAAAACATCCCGACCTACAATGCCCGAAAGCATGGCGAGGAAGAGGTCGAGTCGATCCATCCGACCATCGACTACCTGCTGAAGGAAACCCAGGGCGTTATCGTCTACCAGGAGCAGGTCATGCAGATCGCTCAGGTGCTTTCCGGCTACTCGCTGGGAGAGGCCGATCTTCTGCGCCGCGCCATGGGTAAGAAGATCAAGGCCGAGATGGACCAGCAGCGCGAGCGCTTCGTCAGCGGTGCCGTCAAGAACGGCGTGTCGAAGCCGCAGGCCGACAATATCTTCGAATTGCTCGCCAAGTTCGCCAATTACGGCTTCAACAAGTCGCACGCCGCCGCTTACGCCATCGTCTCCTACCAGACGGCCTATATGAAGGCGCATTATCCGGTCGAGTTCCTCGCCGCCTCGATGACGCTCGATATGTCGAACACCGACAAGGTCAACGACTTCCGCCAGGATGCCAAGCGCCTCGGCATCGACGTCATCGCGCCCTCGGTCCAGACGTCGTTCCGGCATTTCGAAACCGGCGAGGAGCGTATCTTTTACGCGCTGGCGGCGCTCAAGGGCGTCGGCGAAAACGCCGTCGAACACATCGTCTCGGTGCGCGGCGACAAGCCCTTTGCCAGCATCGAGGATTTCTGCCTGCGCATCGATCCGCGTCAGGTGAACCGCCGCGTGCTGGAAAGCCTGATTTATGCCGGCGCTTTCGATTGCTTCAATCTCGACCGGGCGCAGCTCTCGGCAGGTCTCGACCGCGTGCTCGGATATGCGCAGCGTGCCCAGGAAAACAAGCTGAGCGGCCAGTCCGATATCTTCGGTGGCGCGCTGTCATCGGGCCCGGAAAAGATCGCCCTGCCGCCCTATTCGCCCTGGCTTGCTTCCGAGCGGCTGCTGAAGGAATTCCAGGTTCTCGGTTTCTATCTGACGGCACATCCGCTCGACAGCTACAACAGCCTGCTGGACAAGATGCGCGTGCAGACTTTTGCGGATTTCTCGGCAGCCGTCAGGCAGGGGGCGGCCAATGGCCGTTTGGCCGGTACGGTGATCTCCAAGCAGGAGCGCAAGACGCGCACCGGCAACAAGATGGGCATCATCGTCTTCTCGGATTCGTCTGGCCAATACGAAGCCGTGCTGTTTTCCGAGATGCTGAACCAGTATCGCGATATACTGGAATCCGGAAAATCCTTCGTCATTACCGCCATCGGCGAAGAGCGCCCCGAGGGTATCGGACTGCGGATCCAGACCATCCAGTCGCTGGAAGAAAAGTCGCTGCAGATGCAGAAGACGCTGCGCGTCTATGTCCGCGATTCCGGCCCCCTGAAGGCGGTTGCCGCCCACCTGAATGCCAAGGGCGAGGGGCTGGTGTCCTTCATCGTAATCAAGGAGGATGGCAAGCGCGAGGTCGAGGTGGCGCTGCAGCAGAAATACCGCATCACGCCGGAGATCGCCGCGGCGCTGCGCGCAGCACCCGGCATTGTCGATGTCGAGCTCGTCTAGCGCGTTACGGTGATGAAGTCGGTTCCGGCGCCGGTCTCCGGGCCGAGGCCGGTATCGGAAATCGTCATCGTCGAACCGGCGGCCAGCATCATGTCCACCTTGCGCCTGGTGTCGTCGGGGATCTGGATCCGCGACAGCGCGTTGGCGATCGGGCTGCCCATGATGATCGAGCCTTCCTGCGTCTTGATGCCGAGGCGCTTCATCGTCTGTGACGGCAGGTTGTTATCAAGCGTCAAGCCCAGCCAGTCGGCCGTGCCGTTTTCCTGATCCACGTTGTGCAGCGTGAAGAAATGCGTTCCGAGCGCCAGTTGCGGGTTCTCGATGGTAACGGGAGCCTCGAAGACAGGCTTGAAATCCTGGCGGATCATCAGCACGCCATTCGGCGGCTCGCCTTTGCCTACCGCAGCGTAAACTTCCCTTAGGAGAGTATCGCTGGTCAGCGTTCGGTCGCCCTTGAACACAGTGGGGCGCAAGGCCTTGAAAGCATTGATCGCCTGCACCGTCGATGGGCCGAGCAAACCATCCGGATTGCCGGCATTGAAGCCCAGCTGATTGAGGAAGGTCTGGATGTCGATGATCGATTCCCGCTGGGCGCGGCGGGTGATCAGGATGCGGATCGGCTCAAGGTTTTCAGCAGGCGCTGCCGTTGGCGGGATCAGCGATGCAGACACCGTGTTCATCGCCAGTTGAACCGGCTCGCCGTCGGTGCTGCCGATGGATGGGCGCAGCTGGACGTCGGAGAGCAGCAATGCCGGTTCCGGCGCATTCGGGCGGAACAGCGACGGGTGGTCGATCGGTTCAGGCACGACGGCAGCATTGCTGATGATAACAGGAACGCTGAGATCCGTCATCTTGTAGAGCTCTTTGGCGAAGGCGGCGGGCATGCGCACGCAGCCATGCGAGGCCGGATAGCGCGGCACCGAATTCGACTCGTGCAGGGCTATGCCGGACCATGTCAGCCGCTGCATCCACGGCATTGGTGCTGCCGAATAGAGATTGGACTCGTGATATTTCTTCTTCTCGAGCACCGAGAAGATGCCGCTCGGCGTCGTGTGGCCGGGCTTGCCGGTCGAGACTTTCGAGGTCGCCACGACCTCGGTGCCGTCATAGACCGCAAGCGACTGCTTGTCCTTGGAGACGATGATTTGCAGCGTCCTGGCATCCGCTGCCAGAGCAGGGTTCACCAGTGCGGTTGCCGACAGCAAGCCGAGGCCGAAAACAAAACGCGAGAACATGTTACCCAACCAATACGCAATACTCGAGGGGAACAATATTCAACGAAGTTTAAGGAAGGCTTGATCGCGAGCCTCCGGGGCGGCCGTCACGCACTCGTGATCAAGTGGCCGCTTATTGTAGTGGGCACGAATGTATGCAAATCTCGACGCCGTGGCGGTTGAGGAGCCCGGCTATGCACGTCGATATTGTGTCTGCGTTCGACGAACTCGAGAAATTGCAGGGCGACTGGGAGGCGGTCTATGACGCCGATCCGGAATCGAACTATTTCATGTCCTGGAACTGGATGCGGCGCTATTTGCAAACGCGCGCCAACTGGCATGTCCTGGCGGCAAAGCGCACGGAAACGGACGAGCATTGCATCGCATTCCTGCCGCTGCAGATCCGCCTGGATTTCGAGCCGGGGAAGGGTTTCTTCAATGCCATCCATATGGCCGGCATGCCCTTCTCCGTTTACAGCGGCATTCTTTCCCGCCCCGAATGTTCCGACGAGGCGATGGCGGCTTTCGCAGCCTGTCTGCAGACTTTCAACTGGCGCCGGTTCAATCTCGATGAGATCTATCTGTCGGACCAGCGTCTTTCCACACTGATCGGCAGTTTCCCGCGCCAGGAATTCGTGCCGGCAAAGGTCGTCCGGGCTGACCATATCACCGATGCCGGCGAAAGCATCGATCACGACGCCTATGTGTATATTCCGCTGGCGGATGACTTCGAGACATTCCTCAGTACCCGCCTCAGCGCCAAGGCGCGCCGCAACGCCCGGGTCGCCCTGCGCGATTTGGCGAGCGGAAAGCATGGGCTGCACGTCACCCATACGACCGCCGAGACATTCGAGCAGAATCTCGAGACCTTCTATGCGATGTGGAATGCGCAATGGGGTGTGCGTCAGCCGGATTATGCCGCCGGGATCATTGCCGGTTGCCGCAGGATGTTGCCCGGTTCGCTTGATGACGGATCGCTTCTGGTGCCTGTGCTTTGGGAAGGAGACAGGCCTGTCGCCATGCAGGTCCTCTATCTCGATCACAAGAAGAACACGATGATCTGCTTCATCGGCAGCCGGGATAGCAACGCGGCCTCTCATAGCCCGGGATTCACGCTGCATTGTTATTGCCTGCGCTGGGCAATCGAGAACGGCTACCGGAACTACGATTTCGGTACCGGAGATTTTGCCTACAAGTTCACTTTCGGCGGCGAACAGCAGCTGGTGGAGCGTCGCAGGGTGATGACGGTCTCCGAGCGCAATATCGGCGATCGTCTCGACCCGCGCTCGCTGGAGGCGGCCTGTTACCGCGCCGCGCAGATGGCGGCGAAAGGCGATATCGAAAATGCCGATCTCTGCTGCCGCCAGATCCTCGCCACCGATCCTTCTCATTCCCAGGCGCTGGCGCTGGCTGAAAGCCTCGAAGCGGCACGGCGCCGGCCTGCTGCGGATATCGAGCTGGAGGCGCTGATGCGCACCGCGATCACAGATCACCGTCAGGGCGCCCTGGCGCGCGCCGAATCCGGCTATCGCCGCATCATCGAAGCGGTGCCCGGGCACTTTGCCGCCCTGCATCAGCTGGCGCTCGTGCTGTTGCAGCAGGGCCGCCTCGATGCCGCAAAGTCGTCGATCCTTGAGGCGCTGGCCGCCGGGCCTGGCAATGCGGCGGCCCATTGCACCTGTGGCAACATTCTTGCCGCTCTGTCCGAGGATGCTGCGGCGATCGCCAGCTATGAGCGCGCCATCGCCCTTTCGCCGTCCTATGCCGCGGCCTTCAACAATCGCGGCAATGTTCTGCGCCGGATGGGCCGGTTGGAGGATGCGGCGGAAAGCTATTCGCGAGCCCTCGAACTGGCGCCCGATCACGCACAGGCGGCGCTGAACAAGGCGGCCGTGCTGGCGCAGATCAACGCGATGGCCGTCGCCTAGCGGTCGCGCTTGCCGCTGCCGAACGTGTAACCTGTCTCGACGGTGTTCTTACCGAACTTTTCGCGCAGCTTGTCCATCGCCGCTTCGGCAGCCGCGCGGCGGCTCGATTGCTCGTCGATCAGATCGGGCGGATCGGCGCGGCCGGGATCGCAAAGATCGGTGACGCCGATGCCGAGCAGCCGAAACTTAGTGCCGTCGGTCTCCCGTTCAAGCAGCTCAACGCCGGTGCGGAATATCCGGTCGGCAAGCTGCGTCGGGTCTTCCAGCCGCCTGTTGCGCGTCCGTAGCTTGAAATCCGCAGTCTTCATCTTCAGCACGACGGTATGGCCGGCGATGTCATCCTTCTTCAGCCGCCAGGACACCTTCTCGGAGAGATTCCGCAGGATCGGCACGAGATCCTCGTGGCGGGAAATGTCTTCGAAGAAGGTGGTTTCCGACGAGACGCTTTTCGCTGCCTCGTTGAGATGCACTTCGCGATCGTCGATGCCGCGCGAGAGCCGGGCGAGGCGCTGACCCATGCTGCCATAGCGGCGCATCAGGTCCGTCTCTTCCATCTGCTGCAGCTGACCGATCGTCCGGATGCCATCGGATTCGAGCGTGGCCGCGAATGCCTTGCCGACGCCCCAGATGGTCGTCACCGGGCGCGGCGCCAGGAACTCGACGGCCTCTTCACGCCCGATGACCGAAAAGCCGCGGGGCTTTTGCAGGTCGGAAGCAACCTTGGCGAGGAACTTGCAGTAGGAAAGCCCGACCGACACGCTGATGCCGATCTCCTTCTCCACCCGCCGTACGAATTTCGCCAGCGTCCGGGCAGGGGGATCGTTGTGCAGGCGCTCGGTGCCGCCGAGTTCCAGGAAGGCTTCGTCGATCGATAACGGCTGCACCAGCGGCGTCAACTCCTGCATCATCGACCTGACCTCGCGGCCGACCCTGACATATTTCTCCATGTCGGGCCGGATGACGATCGCCTGCGGGCAGGCTTCCAGTGCCTTGAACATCGGCATGGCGGAGCGCACGCCATGAATGCGGGCGATATAGCAGGCGGTGGAAACCACGCCGCGCTTGCCGCCTCCGATGATCACCGGCTTGTCGGCGAGTTCGGGATTGTCACGCTTTTCGACCGCCGCATAAAAGGCGTCGCAGTCGATATGCGCCAGCGTCAGGCCATAGAGCTCCTTGTGCCGGACAAGCCGCGGGCTTCCGCAGCTGACGCAACGGCGCGTCTCCGCCTTCTGCTCGGCAAGGCAGTCGCGACAGAAGCCGGGTGTCTTGTCAGGTGCAGCCAAAGTCATCACGGGAACAAATATTGAACATCGCGACATTACGCTCTAAGTTCTTGAGTCTCAAGACAGAGGAGCGCCGTGGCGTTGGATAACAAACGGCATTTTGGGGCCGTTGGATCGATGAAGATAGCGGATCAGCCGCGGCCACTGCCACCGGAGGCGCCAAAGTGTTCGCCGATATGAACAGATGCCTCCTCCCAGCCCTTCACCCGGGCGATGCCTTCCATTGCCGAAGGCGCAAAGCGATGAATGTCCGACTCAGGCATCAGATGCAGCAGCAGGCAATCCTCGACATGTTCGTGGACGGAATGAAGGTTGCGGACCATGTCGTCGATAAAGGCAACGGGCACATCGCGGGCGCCGTGCAGCGCCTTCACGATCGGCCCCTTGGGCTGCAGCGAGGCGAGCAGCGGGTAATGCAGCTCGAAGCGGTCGAGCAATCTGCGGCGCTGGTCGCGATAGACGGGCGG
This sequence comes from Rhizobium sp. 05N430, assembly GCF_056396985.1. Lineage (NCBI taxonomy): Bacteria > Pseudomonadati > Pseudomonadota > Alphaproteobacteria > Hyphomicrobiales > Rhizobiaceae > Rhizobium > Rhizobium sp. 05N430. The sequence continues at coordinate 84,151 of NZ_JBFTMO010000014.1, forward strand.
CATGGCCGTCAGGAGCACGATGTCGGCGGTGCCGGAAAGGCGCGCCAGAGTTTCCTCTGCAAGCAGAAGCGGCGCCTGCCACTCTTCCTGCCGCTCGAAAAAGGTTTCGATCAGCCGGCTGACAGTGACTTCGTCAGCCGCTGTCCCGTCCGGCGTTTCGATGTTTCCGTGCAGCTTGAACGACCGCGGTACCAGCCGGTAGCCCTCGCTCTCAAGAAAGCGTTCGAACGGCGCGATGAATTGCAGCACGACGTCATCGACGTCGCAGACGATAAGCGGCCGGTCGGCGAGCCGCACATGCGATGTGTCGAGGTGCTCGATCGCGGCCACAGTCAATACTGCCCCGAATCGAGACCGGGCGACGAGAAATGCTGCCAGGCAGCCGTCAGCGCCTCTGGCGGCGTGCCGCTCGCCTGGCAAAAAGCCAAGGCCGTCGGCTCATGCTGCATGACGAAGTCGAGCATGCCGGAAAGGAAGGCCGTATCGTTGATCGCGTTGCGCACCTGGGCCGGTTCAATGCCGGTCAGCGCAAGAAAACGCGAAAACATGTCGGGTTCATTTGCAAGCCAGCCGAGTACGGCGATCGCCGTTTCATGCGGATCCCTGGCCAGTTGTTTAGAGGTCTTGAAGTTGCTTTGCATTTCGCTGGGTAAGTTACCTTTTTTTCAACCAAATACCGGTAGCTTGCCGCTATCGGTTTCGTCGAGCCGCGCGTTCGCAGGTCGCTTCTTGTCAGGCGGACATTTGCAGGGACGGAACATAGGAACGAGCTTGCCATGCCCAAACAGGTGATGATTGTAGAAGATAATGAGCTCAACATGAAGCTCTTTCGCGACCTGATCGAGGCCTCGGGATATACGACCATCCAGACCCGGAACGGCATGGAAGCGCTTGATCTTGCTCGAAAACACCGTCCGGATCTGATCCTCATGGACATTCAGCTGCCGGAGGTTTCCGGTCTCGAGGTGACCAAGTGGCTGAAAGAGGACGACGAACTTCATGTCATTCCCGTGATCGCGGTCACCGCATTCGCGATGAAGGGCGATGAGGAGCGAATCCGTCAGGGCGGCTGTGAGGCTTATGTGTCCAAGCCGATCTCGGTTCCCAAATTTATCGAAACGATCAAGACGTATCTCGGCGATGCTTAGTGCATCGGAAAGAAGCTCATGACTGCGCGCATTCTGGTTGTTGACGATATTCCGGCGAACGTGAAGCTGCTCGAAGCGCGGCTCGTCGCCGAGTATTTCGACGTGCTGACCGCTGCCGATGGCTATGAGGCGCTGGCGATCTGCGATCGCAACCAGGTCGATATCATTCTTCTCGATGTCATGATGCCCGGTCTCAACGGCTTCGAGGTCTGTGAGCGCCTGAAGGCTAATCCGAAGACTTCGCATATTCCCGTCGTCATGGTCACCGCGCTCGATCAGCCAGCCGACCGCGTGCGCGGCCTGAAGGCCGGTGCCGACGATTTCCTGACCAAGCCGGTCAACGACCTACAGCTGATCTCGCGGGTCAAGAGCCTGCTGCGCCTGAAGACGCTGAGCGACGAGCTTCGCATCCGCGCCGAAACGGCGCAGACCATGGGCATGGACGATCTGCTGCGGGCAGGCGAGGGACGTGCCGAGGACGCAGGCCAGATCCTGCTTGTCGATGGCCGCGCCAATTCGCAGGAACGCATCATCAAGACGCTGAAGCCGATCGCCGATGTGACGGCGATCTCAGATCCGCAGGCGGCTCTCTTCGAAGCGGCGGAAAATGCGTTCGAGCTGGTGATCGTAAACACCAATTTCGACGATTACGATCCGCTGCGGCTCTGCTCTCAGTTCCGCTCACTGGAGCGCACACGCTTCCTGCCGATCCTGATCATCACCGAGCAGGGCGCCGACGATATGGTCATCCGGGCGCTGGATCTCGGCGTCAACGACTACATCATCCGTCCGCTCGATCCGAACGAGCTTGTCGCCCGCAGCCTGACCCAGATCCGCCGCAAGCGCTTCAACGACCGTCTGCGCGCCAGCGTCAAGCACACGATCGAGCTCGCGGTTACCGACGCACTCACTGGGCTGAATAACCGCCGCTATCTCGACAATCACCTGAACGTGCTCTTCAACCGCTCGATGGCGCGGGGCAAGCCGCTCTCGGTGCTGATCACCGACATCGATCGATTCAAGCAGGTCAACGATACCTACGGGCATGATGCCGGCGACGAAGTCCTGAAGGAGTTTGCCAACCGCATCCGCTCGACCGTGCGCGGCGCCGATCTTGCCTGCCGCTATGGCGGCGAGGAATTCGTCGTCGTCATGCCCGATACTTCCCCGGAGGTCGCGGCAGCCGTGGCGGAGCGCCTGCGGGCTTCGATCGAAGACAATGGCTTCACGTTGAAATCGGCAGGCGAGGAGCTAAAGGTCACGGCCTCGTTCGGCATCGCTTCGCGCCAATCGAGCGTATTGACGCCTGATCAGCTGATGAAGCAGGCCGATCTCGCGCTTTACGAAGCGAAGAACACCGGCCGCAACCGAGTCGTCGCCGCGGCGGCCTGACTACACCAGGCCTGTTTAGCGGGTGGTTTTCCCAGTTTTCCACCGGCAGCGGTGAAAGATTAACAAATTTTAATGATGCCGCTGCCATATCGCATGCTGTTTTTCAACTAAGACCCCAAAAATGGAGAGCCGATACAATCGTCCAATTTGAGGGGGATTTGTGTTCGTTTTCACGAATAGAATCGTTCTCAAAAGTCAGCGTCAAGCATAAATCGTTTTTCGCCAAGAGTTGTGGTGGTGCTACTATTCGCGTGAGCGTAAATCGGCTACCTAACGTAACGGAAGTGCGCGATAATTGTACTGATATATATTTCCGGTGTTCTTCGATCGCGTTTTTCTTCATCAAGTAAAGAAACGTGATTCGTTCATTTCGCACCTGCCCCAAAATTGGACTTTTAACCATAGGGACAAGCTCACAAATCTAATCATTAAGAATTTGTTGATTTTCTTTCATTTTCGGGCAAATTATCGAGCCATAAGAAAAGCGCTCCCGAACATGGGATGCCGAGATACCCCATGATGCTCAGGTCCGCCGCATCTCCTGGGTCGTGGGGTCGGTCGGCTAGTTCGCAACTTTAAGCGGTTCCTCGTGCCGCGTTGCTTGCTGGCCGACCCCCTTTCGTAAAAACACCGCCCTTGCCGATAAACCGGTAGGGCGGTGTTTTTGTTTGCGCTAACATTTATCGTGACGGTAGACCGGAAAACGAAAAAAGCGCGCAGCCGTTGGGCGCGCGCCTTTTTCAAAACCAAGGGATCAAGAATTACTTGATCTTGGTTTCCTTGAACTCGACATGCTTCTTAGCAATCGGGTCGTACTTGGTCTTGGTCATCTTGTCCGTCATCGTACGGCTGTTCTTCGTCGTGACGTAGAAGAAGCCGGTGTCGGCCGTCGACAGCAGCTTGATCTTGATTGTGGTAGCCTTAGCCATGGTCGTCCTGCCTTTAATAAAATGAATGCCGTGGCAAGCCGGATGGGCTCCACGGCAAATTCTGGCGCGAAAATACGAATCTCGCCCGAAATGTCAACCTCGCTTTCGAATGAAAAGCAGTCTTATGCCTGAAAGCAGGGCATAAATGCCGAAGAAGCCGGCGATTGCCCAGGCAAATCCGTTATTGCCGGCAACGTCGATCGCCGCGCCGATCACCTGCGGACCGGCAACGGTGCCAACGGCGTAACAGAAGACGAAGGCGGCGTTGGCGGCGGCGAGGTCGGAGCCCGTCAGCCGCGAGCCGAGATGGTTGAGCCCGACCGTGTACAGGCCGGCCACACAGCCGCCCCAGAAGAGAAGGACGCCTGCCATGAGTACCCAGCTATGCACGAGCAGCGGCAGCATCAGCGAGCCGATACAGCCCATGAAAGCCATAGCTGCGAGCAGGGGGCGCTTGTCCTTCATTTTGTCGGACAGCAGGCCGACGGGGATCTGGAAGATCACGTTGCCGATGCCCATCACCGTCAGCAGCAGGGCAGCCTGCGATTCGGTAAAGGCGGCGCGGGTGGCGTAGATCGGAAACAGCGAGAGGCCGCCGGCTTCCACCGCCCCGAAGATGAAGACGGCGGCGGTCGCCGTCGGCACCAGGAAGACGTAGCGCATGAAATGCAGTTCCGGCTTCTCTTCCAGCACCGGGCTTTCGTAGCGCGCGATGAAGATCGGGATCGCGGCAAGCAGGATGGCGACGGCGCCGACGGCAAAGGGAAGCACGCCGTCGCTGCCGAGGATCGAGAAGAGCAGGGGGCCGGCGGCAAAGCCAAGCGATAGCACTGTCGCGTAGATGCCGAGCACGAAGCCGCGTTTCGATCGCGGTGATGCGGCGTTGATCCAGAACTCGGACAGGATGAAGAGCGTTGTCGTCGCGCCATGAAAGGCGAAGCGCAACGGGAACCACATCCAGAAGTCCTGGGCGTAATAGAAGCCGATGGCGCTGAGTGCCGAGATCACCACGGCCCACAGCATGGTGGAGGCAACGCCGTATTTATGCGCCAGCTTCGTCGTGATCGGCGCGGCAGCCATGGCGGCAACGCCGGCCATCGCGGTGTTCAGTCCGATCAGCGTCGACGAAATACCGCGCTTCTCGAGGATGATGCTGAGCAGCGGAAGGCCAAGGCCGATCGCTATGCCGACGGCAGAGATCGACGAGACGGCGGCAACGAGCGACGGCCAATGGATTTCTTCAACATCGCCTGGCGTGCCGTTTCTCGGCTGAGACATATATCCATCCTTGAATGACTGAAACGAATCACCCGTCTCGTGCCACACAGAAGGGCACAGACATGCCAAATCCAGGTGACGGGCAGAGCTTTAAGGGAAGTCCGGCGCTGATGGCAAGAGATCGAATAGTCGAACATCAGATCAGTCAAGAAAACGCGCACCACTTTATTCGCCGGACAAAGACACAGGCAGGCAAAAAAGCCCGCCACGCGCATGAGCGTTGCCCAATACAAGCGAATTATGTCTGGATGGTGAAGGTGCCTCGAAACGCGCCCTAGGGCTTGTCCCTGCCGGGAATCTCATAGACGTCGTGGTCGTCGCTATGACCGCCGAACCCGTGCAGCCGCAGCGCCCATTGCAGGCCGATGACGCCGCCCTTGATCGGCTGGATGATGAGGAGCGCCGAGAGCAGCGTCGCCGGCGCCCAGATGGCGAAGGTCAGCCACATCGGCAGCGGCCAGACGAGATCGGTCAGCATGTAGCCGCCGAGAATGACGTGGCCGATGACGAAGATCGTCAGATAGGGCGGCAGGTCGTCGGAACGGTGATGATGCATGGCCTCGCCGCAGGCCGCGCAGTTGTCCACCGGCTTCAGAAACGCCCGGAACAGCTTGCCGCTGCCGCAGTTCGGGCATTTGTTCAGCATGCCGCGGATGATCGAGCGCGTCAGCGGACGTTCGGTCGCGTCTGTGCCGCCGAATTGGACCGGGTGATCGGGTGCAGGCGTCGTCATCGCAGTCTTCCTCTGGCGTTAGCGCCGCCCGCGCGGCGGTCTCGTGCCTGCCTTCTTGCGGGCCTGCATGTTATCGCGGCGGCCGGACTTGTGGAACGAGCGCACCGCCGTCGGCATCGCCCGTCCTTCGCTGACCATCTCGAAGCGCAGCGCGCCGGCCAGCGGAATAGCCTCGGCAAGCTTGACAGTGACGGTGTCGCCGAGACGGTAGCCGAGCCCGGTCCGCTCTCCCGACAGCGCCTGATGCGCTTCGTCGTAGATGAAATAGTCGCTGCCCAGTGTAGATATAGGGATGAAGCCGTCAGCTCCATACTCGGGCAGGGCGACAAATAGTCCTGACTTGGTCACGCCCGAAACCCGTCCCTCGAACTCCTCGCCGACGCGGCCGGCAAGATGGTGGGCGATCAGGCGGTCGACGGTCTCGCGTTCGGCAGCCATCGCCCGGCGCTCGAAGGTTGAGATTTCGGCGGCGATATCGTCGAGTGCTGCTTCTTCCTCGGGCGTGATCCCGCCTTCGCCGAAACCCAGCGAGCCGACCAGGGCGCGATGCACGATCAGGTCGGCGTAGCGGCGGATCGGCGAGGTGAAATGCGCATATTTCATCAGGTTCAGGCCGAAATGCCCGATATTCTCGGGGCTGTAGATCGCCTGGCTCTGCGAGCGCAGCACCATTTCGTTGACCATCGTCTGATGCGGCGTGCCGTCTGCCGTCGCAAGGATACCGTTGAAATTGTTGGCGCGCATGTTGCCGCCCTTGGCAAGCGAAATGCCGAGTGTTGCCAGGAACTCGCGCAGGATCTCCTGTTTGGCAAGCGTCGGGCCGTCATGCACGCGATAGATCAGAACCTGCTTCTTCTTCTCCAGCGTCTCGGCAGCCGAAACGTTGGCCTGGATCATCATCTCTTCGATGAGTTTGTGCGCGTCGAGCCGCGGCGGCACGAAGACGCGGTCGACGGTGCCGTCTGCCTTCAGCAGGATCTTGCGCTCGGGCATGTCGAGCTCGAGCGGCTGGCGCCGCTCCCGGCCGCGCGTCATCACCGCATAGGCGTTCCACAGCGGCTTCAGGATCGGCTCCAGCATCGGGCCGGTCTTGTCGTCAGGCTTGCCGTCGATCGCCGCCTGCGCCTGCTGGTAGGAGAGCTTCGCCGCGCTCTTCATCATGATCCGGTGGAAGGTGTGGCCGATCTTGCGGCCTTCCTTCGAAAACACCATGCGCACCGCAAGTGCCGGACGATCGACGCCCTCGCGCAGCGAGCAGAGATCGTTGGAGATGCGTTCCGGCAGCATCGGCACGACGCGATCCGGGAAATAGACCGAATTGCCCCGTTTCAGCGCCTCGCGGTCGAGCTGCGATTTCGGCCGGACATAATAGGAGACGTCGGCAATCGCGACGGTGACGATGACGCCATCGGCATTGTCGGGCGAGGGGTCGGTCTCGGCATAGACGGCGTCGTCGTGATCCTTGGCATCGGCGGGGTCGATGGTGATCAGCGGAACGTCGCGCCAGTCCTCGCGATGCGACATCGAAGCAGGCTTGGCAGCCTCCGCCTCATCGATGACGGCCTGCGGGAAGACATGCGGAATGCCCTGGGCGTGGATGGCGATCATCGAGATCGCCTTTTCGGATCCGACGGAGCCGACGACCGAGAGAACCTTGGCGCGCGGCAGGCCGAAGCGGCCGAGCCTTGCGATCTCGACCTCGACCAGGTCGCCGTCCTTGGCGCTGCCGGTATATTCAGGGTCGATCACCATTTCCTCGCCGCGCCGCTCGATCGGCAGCAGGCGTCCGGCGCCGCCGGGTGCTGCGCGGAACACGCCCATGCTGGCGCCGCGGCGCTTGTCGAGAACCTTGATGATGCGGGCGGTATAGGAGGGGCCGCCGCGATCGGCAGCCGGAAAGATTTTCGCGAGAACCCGGTCGCCCATGCCGGCAACGGGCGCTTTGCCCTTGCCCTGGCGTCCCGCAGGTGAGGACTGGCGGATGGCAACGGCAGGCGCGACGCCCTGATCATCGGGCCATTCTGCCGGGCGGCCTATCAGCTCGCCATCCTTGTCGCGCGTGGTGATGTCGAGAACGGTCACCGGCGGCAATGCGCCCGGGCGGATCAGCGACTTGCGGGTCTTCTGCAGCATTCCCTCTTGCTCGAGGTCACGCAGCAGATGCTTGAGTTCGACGCGCGTATTGCCCTTGAGGCCGAACGCCTTGGCGATCTCGCGCTTCGATGCCTTCTGCGGATGGTCGGCGATGAAGCGCAGTATCACTTCGCGCGACGGCATGGCGCCGTGGACGATGTCCACTGCTTCAGGTTGGGCTTCGCTGCCCGCACGGCCAACCTTGCCCGGACGCTTGCCCGGGCCTCTTGTCTTCTCGCGCGGTATCTTGCTCACACTCAGCTCTTCTTCGCTTTGGCAGGCGCCTTGGCCTTCGCCGCTTTCGGTTTCGCGGCAGCCTTGGTCTTGGCTGCGGCCTTCGGCTTGGCGGCAGTCTTGGTTGCCTTGCCTTCGGCAGCGGCTGCCTTCGGCTTGGCCTTGCCCTTCGGAGCCGGTGCCTTGCCGGCCTTGGCGGTGATCAGCTCGACGGCTTCCTCGACGGTGATCGCCTGCGGATCCTTGCCCTTCGGCAGTGTCGCGTTGACCTTGCCCCAATTGACATAGGGGCCATACTTGCCGTCGCGCACGGTGATCGCACCGCCGCCATCCGGATGCTCACCGAGCTCCTTCAGCGCCGCCGGCGTTCCACGGCCGCGGCCGCCCGGTCCCTTGGCGGCCTTTTCGGCAATCACGGTGACGGCACGGTTGAGGCCGACGGAGAACACGTCCTCGACGGTTTCGAGGTTCGCGTAGCCGCCGTCATGCAGCAGGAACGGTCCGTAGCGGCCGATGCCCGACGAGATCATCTTGCCGGTTTCCGGATGCTTGCCGATATCGCGCGGCAGCGAGATCAGCGCCATGGCCTTCTCGTAGTCGATATCTTCAGGCTTCCATCCCTTCGGCAGCGAGGAGCGCTTCGCATCTTTGCCATCGCCACGCTGGATATAAGGCCCGAAGCGGCCCGAGCGCAGCGTCAGCTCTTCGCCGGTCGTCGGATCGGTGCCGAGGTTCTTCGGCTCGTTCAGCGCCGTGCCTTCGCCTTCGCCATTGTTTTCCGAGGAGAGCTGGCGGGTGTAGTTGCATTCCGGATAGTTCGAGCAGCCGACGAAGGCGCCGTATTTGCCGAGCTTCAGCGACAGGTTGCCGGTGCCGCAGACCTGGCAGATGCGCGGATCGCTGCCGTCCTCGCGCTTCGGAAACACCAGCGGCGCCAGCGATTCATTCAGCGAGTCGAGCACGTTGGTGACGCGCAGTTCCTTGGTGTCTTCGATCTGGGCAAAGAAATCCTGCCAGAAGTCGCGCAGAACCTGCTTCCAGTTCAGCTCGCCTGCCGAGATGCGGTCGAGCTTTTCTTCGAGATCGGCCGTGAAATCGTATTCGACATATTTGGTGAAGAAGCTTTCGAGGAAGGCTGTCACCAGCCGTCCCTTCGAATGCGGGATCAGCTTGCGCTTGTCGATCGTCACATATTCGCGGTCGCGAAGCGTGGCGAGCGTTGCAGCATAGGTGGACGGGCGGCCGATGCCGAGCTCTTCCATCTTCTTGATCAGCGAGGCTTCGGAATAGCGCGGCGGCGGTTCGGTGAAGTGCTGCGTCGAATTGATCTTCTGCTTCGCGAGGCTTTCGCGGGCATTGATCTCGGGCAGGCGGCCATCTTCGTCGTCGTTGTCGTCGCTCTGCTCGCCGTCTTCCTTCTGATCCGTATAGGCGGCGATGAAGCCGTCGAAACGGATCACCGAGCCGACGGCGCGAAGACCGGCCTTTTCGCCGCCCTTGTCGGCGGTGATCTCGGCGGTCGTGCGCTCGATTTCGGCCGAGGCCATCTGGCTGGCGATGCCGCGCTTCCAGATCAGGTCGTAAAGCCTGATCTGGTCGGCATCCAGGTACTTGCGCACCTCGTCAGGCGTGCGGTTGAAATCGGTCGGCCGGATCGCTTCGTGAGCTTCCTGGGCGTTCTTCGCCTTGGTGGAGTAGAGGCGGGCCTTGTCGGGAACGTAACGGCTGCCGAACTGATCGAGGATAGCGCTGCGCGCCGCATCGATCGCTTCAGGCGCCATCTGCACGCCGTCGGTACGCATATAGGTAATGAGACCGACGGTCTCGCCGCCGATGTCGACGCCTTCATAGAGCTTCTGCGCCACCTGCATGGTGCGCGATGCCGAGAAGCCGAGCTTCGAGGAAGCGGCCTGCTGCAGCGTCGATGTCGTGAACGGCGGCGACGGATTGCGCTTGACGGGCTTCGCCTCGACGCTGCCGACGACATACGAAGCGCCGTCGAGCAATGCCTTCAGCTTGCCGGCTTCCTCGCCGTTGCCGATGGCGCGCGGCTGCAACCGCTTGCCATTGGCCGCAACCAGCTTGGCTTCGAACTCATCGCCGCGCGGTGTCTTCAAGAGCGCCGAGATGTTCCAGTATTCTTCCGAAATGAAGCGCTCGATCTCGGATTCACGGTCGCAGACGAGGCGCAAAGCCACCGACTGCACGCGCCCGGCCGAGCGGGCGCCCGGCAACTTGCGCCAGAGGACCGGCGACAGGTTGAAGCCGACGAGATAATCGAGAGCACGGCGCGCCAGATAGGCATCGACCAGCGGCACGTCGATATCGCGCGGATCGGCCATTGCATCGAGCACGGCCTTCTTGGTGATTGCGTTGAAGACCACGCGCTTGACGGTCTTTCCGCCGAGCACCTTCTTCTTGTTCAGCATGTCGAGCACATGCCAGGAAATCGCTTCGCCTTCGCGATCAGGGTCGGTTGCCAGGAACAGGCCGTCGGAGGATTTCACCGCATCGGCAATATCCTTCATACGCTTGGCCGAGGCTCCATCGACCTCCCAAAGCATTTCGAAATCCTGATCGGGCAGAACCGATCCGTCCTTTGCAGGCAGATCGCGAACGTGACCGAAGGAGGCGAGCACCTTGTATCCAGGACCCAGATACTTGTTGATCGTCTTTGCCTTCGCAGGCGATTCTACCACGACTACATTCATGATGATTCTCTAAAAACTGCCGCGTCCGGCGGGAGGATGAGCGCAATACTTGCCGCTTGCAGATTGCCGGTTCTCCGACATGGACAGGGAAATGGCTTCGGTCAAGGGGTTTACTTCAATTTTACGTTTTGCAACGCGATGCAACCTGAGAGGGATTATAAACGTATTGCAATTTAAGATAATTGCGTTATCGTTTTTCAGGTGTGGTCAAGGCCCCTCCCAAGCCGCCGTCCGTCATTCAGAGACTGTCCATGTCGCCCAAGGGTTTCAACAAGAGAACCGACAAATCGGCTTCGCGCGAAAACATCGCCTTTGTTAGGCAGATGCTGGCGGAGTTGCGTCAGGTTGCCGAAAAGGAAGACGCCAGCATGCTCTGCTATCTGATCGAGATGGCCTATGTTGAGGCCGGCGAACTTCACAACCGCATGTAGTGCGCTCAGTCTCCCATCGCAAGGGAGACCATGCCGCCGGGATGCCGGTGCAGCCGCCCGGCAATATCCAGCTCCAGCAGAACCAGATAGACCGAAGGCGCCGGAAGTCCGGTATGGCGGATGATGTCGTCAACCTCGACCGGTGCCGGACCGAGCGCATCGGTGATCCGCGCCCGCTCGGAATCGTCGGGCGGCGACAGGCCCGGCTCGTTGCCGGCGGGCTCCTCCGCCACCGGTGCCGAAAACAGGTCGAGCTGCGAAAGCGGCGCGAGCGCCTCGATCACGTCGTCGGGCGAGGTGACGATCATCGCCCCGTCTTTCAACAGGCCGTTGGTGCCCTGGCAGCGCGGATCGAGCGGCGAGCCGGGCACGGCAAAGACCAGCCGCCCGAATTCTCCGGCCAGCCGGGCCGTGATCAGCGAGCCCGACCGCGTTGCCGCCTCGACGACGACGAGCCCAAGCGCGATGCCGGCGATCAGCCGGTTGCGGCGCGGGAAGTCACGGGCGCGGGGTTCCCAGCCGAACGGCATTTCGCTGATCGCCAGTCCGTTGCCGCTGCAGATCTCATCGAGCAGCGGCACATTCTCCGGCGGGTAGGGCTGGTCGAGACCACCAGCGAGAGCAGCCATGGTGCCGGTATCGAGACTGGCGCGGTGGGCGGCGGTATCGATGCCGCGGGCAAGGCCGGATACGACGGCATAGCCCGCCCGGCCGCAATCCCTGGCGATCATCGCCGCAAACTTCGCGCCGCTGATCGAGGCATTGCGCGAGCCGACGATGCCGGTTGTCGGCCGATGCAGAACGGAAACGTCGCCTTTGACGGCAATCAGCGGCGGAGCGCCATCGATCTGGCGAAGGGCTTGCGGATAGTCGGGTTCGCCGATGCCGATGAAGCGGGCGCCGAAACGGCGGGCCGTTTCCAGCTCGCGATGCGCTTCGGCCTCGGTGGCGATCCTGATCGCCCGCGTGGCGCCGCCGCGGGCCGAAAGCTCGGGCAGGGCGGCAAGTGCCGCCTCGGCGGAACCGAAATGATTGATGAGTCCTCGAAAGGTGGCAGGCCCGACATTGTCGGAGCGGATCAGCCGAAGCCAGGCGATCCGTTGCCGGTCCGAAAGCGCAATTCCCTTTGGCCTTGCGCTTTCGACGTCCATCCTACCCCTTCGCCCCGATCTTGCTTTCTGTCCCGCCGATGAGCCGGGAGATGTTGGCCTTGTGTTTGTAATAGGAGATGACCGACATGATCGCCATGACGGCTGCAACCTTTTCGTATCCAAATATCCACAATGCAACCGGAATGACAAGCATCGCCGTGAGCGCCGCCAGCGACGAGTAGCGGAAGACGAAGGCCATGGTCAGCCAGACGGCGGCGAACAACAGAACGAAGAGCGGCGCAACGCCGAGCAGCGTGCCGATATAGGTTGCGACACCCTTGCCGCCCTTGAAGCCCAGCCAGACCGGGAAGAGGTGGCCGAGGAAGGCAAAGAGGCCGGCAATGGCGCTAGCTTCGGGCCCTGCGACATAGGCCATGATCCAGGCTGCGACTGTTGCCTTCAGCGCGTCGAGCAGCAGGGTTGCCGCAGCAAGCTTCTTGTTGCCGGTGCGCAGCACGTTGGTGGCGCCGATATTGCCCGAACCGATATTGCGGACGTCACCGAGACCGGCTGCCCGCGTCAGGATCAGGCCGAATGGAATGGAGCCGAGCAGATAGCCGGCAACGGCTGCAGCAAGCGCCATGGGCAGAGTGATCTGCCAGTTGGTGAGTTCCGAAATCATGTCCCCTCCACCTTATATTCTACGGCCTTGTCCCGAAGCCGCTGTCTTAACCGTTCTCGAAGACCCAGATTTCCGCGCCACCGAGCAGCAGCGCGGCCAGCGTGCAGAGCGTCACGAATACGGTGCTCAGCACGATGGTCGACGAATAGTGCTTTGAGCCTCGCTGCTTCCGGATCGGGGCGGCATGATGACTGTCGTTCTCGTTCTCATTCATGCCGCTACCTCCTCAGTCCAGCGAATGCACCTTCGTTCCACCCACGTAAGTCGCAACCGCCCGGCCCGAGAAACGGGCATCCTCGAAAGGCGTGTTCTTCGAGCGCGACAGAAGCATGTCTTTCGAAACGAGCCAAGGCTCTTCGAGATCGATCAGCGTGATGTCCGCCTTGGCGCCGGGCTTCAGCGTTCCGGCTTCGAGGCCGAAAATCTGTGCGGGGCGGGTGGACATCGCATCGATCAGCCGCATCAGGCTGACGCGGCCGCTGTGGTGCAGGCGAAGCGCCGCCGCCAGCATGGTTTCGAGCCCGACGGCGCCGTCGGCCGCTTCGCCGAAGGGCAGGCGCTTGGTATCGACATCCTGCGGATCATGCGAGGAGACGATGATATCGATCTCGCCCTTCGCCAGCGCATCGACCATCGCCACGCGATCGTCTTCGATGCGCAGCGGCGGGTAGAGCTTGAAGAAGGTGCGGTACTCGCCGATGTCGTTCTCGTTGAGCGCCAGGTTGTTGATCGAGATGCCGCAGGTGACCTTCGCGCCGCGGCGCTTGGCAAGCTGGATCGCCTCGACCGACTCAGGCACCGAGATCATCGCCGCGTGATAGTTGCCGCGGGTTAGCTGGGCGATGCGCAGGTCGCGTTCGAGCGGGATCAGCTCGGCTTCCTTCGGAATGCCGCCGAGGCCGAGCCAGCTGGCGAACAGGCCTTCGTTCATGACGCCTGTCGCGCCGAGATATTTGTCGCGGGTCTCGCAGGAGATCACGGCGCCGAATTCGCGGGCATAGGTCATCACCCGGCGCAGCACCTGCGTGTCATGAATGCTGGAGCGGCCATCGGTAAACGCGACGGCACCGGCTTCCATGAGAAGGCCGATTTCGGTCATTTCCTCACCGACCAGATGCTTGGTGATCGCCGCTGCCGGATAGACATTGACGAGCGCCTTGTCCTTGGCGGTCTTCTTGACGAATTCGACCAGCGCGATGTCGTCGATCACCGGGTCGGTATCCGGCATCATGATGATGGAGGTGACACCACCGGCTGCGGCGGCGCGGCTGGCGGAAGCAATCGTCTCGCGATGTTCGGCACCCGGCTCGCCGATATGGACGCGGGCATCGACGAGGCCGGGTACGGCAACGAGGCCGTTGCAGTCGCGGATCTCTGCGCCTGCGGGTGCACCCTGGTTCAGCGCGTCCTTGCCGGCGGCAACGATCACGCCGTCCTTGACGACGATGGTGCCCGTTTCATCGAGATTGCGTGAGGGATCGATGATGCGGACATTGTTGAGGACGAGGTTGCTCATGCGCCCACTCCTTCGGTCCGCGGCCCCTGATTCTGAGAAACAAGCAGGGTTTCCATCACGGCCATGCGCACGGCGACACCCATCTCGACCTGTTCGGCGATCACGCTTTGCGGACCGTCGGCGACCTCGGAGGCGATCTCAACGCCGCGGTTCATCGGCCCCGGATGCATGACCAGGGCATCTTCCTTTGCTGATTTCAGCGTTTCGGCATCGAGGCCGTAGAAATGGTAATACTCACGCACCGACGGCACGAAGGCGCCGGACATGCGCTCGCGCTGCAGGCGCAGCATCATCACCACGTCTGCGTCCTTCAGGCCTTCCTTCATCGAATGGAAGACTTCGACGCCCATGTCGGCGATCCCGGCGGGAAGCAGCGTTGCCGGAGCGACGACGCGCACCCGGGCGCCCATGGCGTTCAGAAGCAGGATGTTGGAGCGGGCAACGCGAGAATGCAGCACGTCGCCGCAGATCGCGACGATGATGCGCGACAGCTTGCCCTTGGCACGGCGGATCGTCAACGCGTCCAGCAGTGCCTGGGTCGGATGCTCATGCTGTCCGTCACCGGCATTGACGACCGAGCAGGAGACTTTCTGTGCGAGGAGCGCGGCTGCACCCGCGCTCGAATGGCGGATCACCAGCACATCGGGGCGCATCGCGTTCAGCGTCATCGCCGTATCGATCAGGGTTTCGCCCTTCTTCACCGACGAGTTGCCGACCGACATGTTCATGACGTCGGCGCCAAGGCGTTTGCCGGCCAGTTCGAAGGAGGCCTGCGTACGTGTCGATGCTTCGAAGAAGAGGTTGATCTGCGTCAGACCTCTCAGCGTCGACGTCTTCTTTTCTCTCTGTCGGCTGATCTTGACGGCCTCGTCGGCCTTGTCGAGGAGAAGGGTGATATCCTGCTCGGTGAGACCTTTGATACCGATGAGGTGGCGGTGGGGGAAAAAGACCATGAACCTGCCTCTTGCTGTGTCGCTGGGTCTATAATGAGTGCCGTCCGCGGCTGCAAGCTTGTGCTGTGGGCAAAGCTCTGTGTCCCCATGCAATTTTGCCGCAAATCCGCTAGAGCTGGAGTTGAAATCGTCAAGTTCCGGTTTCCATTTATCTGGCTCATGCAATAGAAGCGACTCATGACTCCCGCTGAAGAAAAACTCGCCGAGCTGAACCAGCCAGGCCTCTGGTCCGGTATCAACGCCTACCGCTCCGATCCGCTGATCGTCGACCTGACGGCGGGTCTGCCGCGCGGCACGCGTGAAGACCTGGAAAACATGGGCCGCTACGTCACCTCTCCGGAGGCGCAGGAACTGGCCCGCATGGCGAACGAGGGCGTGCCGAAGCTGCGCACGCATGGGCCGCGCGGCGAGCGTCTCGATGTCGTCGAATTCCATCCGGCATGGCACGCGCTGATGCGCCGCTCGATGTCCGTCGGCCTGCATTCTTCCGTCTGGGATCCGCAGGCCGATGCCGACGCCAAGGACCAGTCGCACAAGATCCGCGCCGCGCGCTTCTATCTGACGGCGCAGCTGGAATCCGGCCATCTCTGCCCGCTGACGATGACCAGCGCCTCCGTGGCCGCTCTCTCGGCGTCGCCTGCCGTTCAGAAGGACTGGGCGCCGAAGATCCTGTCGCGCAAATACGATTCCTCGAACAAGCCCGCCATGCAGAAGTCTGCCGTGACGATCGGCATGGGCATGACCGAGAAACAGGGCGGCACCGACGTCCGCTCCAACAAGACGACCGCGGAGAAGGTCAGCGAAGGCATCTACCGTCTCTCGGGCCATAAGTGGTTCATGTCGGCGCCGATGAGCGACGCCTTCATCATGCTGGCGCAGACCAAGGACGGCATGGGCTGCTTCCTGGTGCCGCGCCTGCTGGAGGACGGTTCGGCCAACGGCCTGCAGTTCCAGCGCCTGAAGGACAAGGTCGGCAATCGTTCGAATGCCTCCTCGGAAGTCGAGTTCAACGATACGTTCGGCTTCCTACTCGGCGGTCCCGATGCCGGCATCCGTACGATCCTCGACATGGTGACGCTGACGCGGCTCGATTGCGCGCTGGCCTCCTCGGGGATCATGCGGGCTTCGCTCGCCGAAGCCGTCCACCACACCCGCGGCCGCAGCGTTTTCGGCAAGATGCTCGTCCACCAGCCGATCATGACCCGCGTTCTCGCCGACATGGCGCTCGACGTCGCCGCCGCGACGGCATTGTCCTTCCGTTTGGCCGATGCCTTCGACAAGGCACGCAACAACGCAGAAGAGGCAGCCTATGCCCGCGTCATGACGCCGGTAGCCAAATACTGGTGCTGCAAGATTGCCCCAGCGCTGATCTATGAAGCGATGGAATGCATCGGCGGCAGCGGCTACATCGAGGAGCGCCCGATCGCCCGGCACTACCGCGAAGCTCCGGTCAATGCGATCTGGGAAGGCTCCGGCAACGTCATGGCGCTCGATCTTCTCAGGGTTCTCTCGCGCGGCAAGGATCTGTTCGAGACTGTCTTCGCCGGTCTCGCCCGCGATCTCGGCCCGGCCGGCAAGAAGACCATCGACGTGCTGCGCGCCGCCATGGCGCTTTGCGAGCGCGACGAGGGCGCTGCCCGCCTGCTGATCGAGCAGCTGGCGCTTGCCGCCGCTGCCGCCGAGCTCTATCGCCTCGGTGCAGGCCGCATCGCCGATGCCTTTATCGAGACCCGCCTGGCAGGCGGCTGGCGCGCCACCTACGGCATGCTCGATGCCCGCTTCGACGCGAGCTATATCGTCGATCTGCTGTATCCGCCGGCAAGCTGACCGATGGCAACGATCCGCAACGCACGCCCCGATGACCTCGAGGCGATCTACGAGATTTCATTGCTGACGGGAGAGGCCGGGCAGGATGCCTCGGCGCTCTATCACGATCGCAAGATGATCGGCCACATCTATTCGGCGCCTTACGTGACGCTGAGCCCGGAGACGTCCTTCGTCGTCGAGGATGCCGATGGCGTCGCCGGCTATGTCGTCGGCCCCTACGATACGCCTGCGTTCGAAGACCGTCTTGAAAGCGAATGGTGGCCCGCCTTGCGCGCCCGCTATCCGGCGCCGCAAGGCGATCCGGAAGGCTGGAATGCCGACCAGCGCCGCAGTTTCACCATCCACAATCCGCAGCGCGCTTTCGCGGCGCGCGCCGCCGAGTTCCCGGCCCATATCCATATGAACATGCTGCCGCGGCTGCAGGGGCAGGGGCTTGGCACCAGGCTTCTCGATCGCTGGATGACGTCGGCCCGCCAGGCCGGGGTCAAAGGTGTTCATCTCGGCACCAATGCGGGCAATATCGGCGGGCAGCGCTTCTGGGCCTCGCGCGGCTTCGAACGCCTCGCCCAGCCCTTCGTCGATCCCTCGGATCGCTCGATCTGGTTCGGCCAATATCTCTGATGTCTCCGGATGGAGACTTGCGCCGTCAGGCGTAGGGCGTTTCCGCCATAGCCGCTTTCACGCCGGTGCTTCCCCGATCGATCATGGCAAGGAAGAGGGCGGTCGCCTTCTCTGAATTCCCGTCCTGCCGGAATGCCCGATGTGCCTGAAGGAAGGCGACGCTCCAGGTTGCCAGCAGCAGGTTGGCGGCGAGATCGGCATCCGGATCGGACAACTCGCGCCCCACAGTCTCCGCCAGTCCAGCAGCGACAGTCTGCGCCAGCTCGTCGCGGATCGCCCGGGCACGCGCTTTCAGCGTCTCGCTGCGCTCGACCGTCGCAATAAAGCTCTGGCTGCGGTTGGAAAATTCCACATAGGGCCGCCGTTCGGCCACCAGCTGGTGGGCAAGCAGGCGCAAGGCCTCGACTGGCGGGACGGACGGATCGCGGTTTTGCAACGCATGGCGCAACGTCTCCCGCCCTTCCTCATCGCGGTCGAAGAACATGTCCTCTTTGCGCGGGAAGTGATTGAACACCGTCATCCGGCCGACATCGGCCGCAGCCGCGATGTCGTCGACCGTCACATGATCGAAGCCCCGCTCGAGAAACAGCCGGTCGGCGGCAAGAGAGATGGCCCGCCGTGTAGCGAGGCGTTTGCGGGATCGCCTGTCGTCAGGCTGATTGGAATCGAAAGTCGCGTTCATGTCCGCATCGTAGCGCAGTTTGTATACTGAGTATATATTTGCATTGACAGCCTGTGGTCGTAAGGCATATGTACTGAGTACATTTTCAAACTCGGTATAGTGGAGCCTGCCATGAACAAGGCACTTGTCGTCATCTTCACCACCATCGGTCTCGACGCGGTCGGGATCGGTCTGATCTTCCCCATTCTTCCGCGGCTGATCGCGGAAGTGACGCATGCAGGCAATGTCGCCGCCTATATCGGCATCATGACCTCGCTCTATGCGGCGATGCAGTTCATCTGTGCGCCGGTGCTCGGCGCTCTCAGCGACAGGCTCGGGCGGCGGCCGGTGCTGCTGATCTCGATGACAGGCGCTGCCGTCAACTATCTGATACTGGCCTTCGCGCCTCATC
The DNA here is from genome assembly GCF_056396985.1 of Rhizobium sp. 05N430. Lineage (NCBI taxonomy): Bacteria > Pseudomonadati > Pseudomonadota > Alphaproteobacteria > Hyphomicrobiales > Rhizobiaceae > Rhizobium > Rhizobium sp. 05N430. The sequence goes on from NZ_JBFTMO010000014.1 coordinate 102,903, forward strand.
TGTGGATGCTGCTGATTGGCCGTGCCGTCGCCGGGCTGACAAGCGCCAACATCTCGGTCGCCAGCGCCTACATCACCGATGTCTCTGCGGAGGAGACACGTGCCCGCCGTTTCGGATTGTTCAACGCCACCTTCGGCATCGGCTTTATCGTCGGCCCGGTTCTTGGCGGCATCCTTGGCGATTACTGGCTGAGGCTGCCGTTCATAGCTGCCGCAGTTCTCAACGCCGGCAATCTGCTCCTGGCGCTGCTGGTGCTTCCGGAGTCGCGCAAACCGAGCCGTGAGCGGATCGATCTCGCCGCCCTCAACCCGCTTCGCCCGTTCCGCTGGTTGATCTCGATGCGCGGCTTGCTGCCGATCATCACTGTCTTCTTCATTTTCAGCGGCGTCGGCGAGGTCTATGGCACCTGCTGGGCTCTGTGGGGACATGACGTGTTCGGCTGGAACGGCCTGTGGATCGGCCTCTCACTCGGCACCTATGGCGCCTGCCAGGCTCTGGCGCAGATGTTCCTGCCGGGGCCTGCCGTGAAGCTGCTCGGCGAGCGCGTCACCATCCTGACTGGCCTTGCCGGCACCTCGCTGGCCCTTGCTGTCATGGCCTTCACCACGCAGCCGTGGATGATCTTTGCCGTCATGCCGGTCTTCGTGTTGGGCGGCATCGGCGTGCCGTCGCTGCAGTCCATGGCGACACGCATGGTGAGCGGCGAACAGCAGGGGCAGTTCCAGGGTCTGCTCGCCTCGGTCGTCAGCCTCTCGTCGATGGTCGCGCCGCTTGGCTTCTCCAGCTTCTATTTCGTCGTGCAGCGGCAATGGCCGGGCGCAATCTGGCTGTCGGCGATCGCCGTTTACGCGATCACCGTACCGATCGTCCTCGGCCTCAACATTCCCCCGAATGCGAACGGCCGAGGCCGGCTGAGGGAAGAGAGGCCGTGATCGTTGCATCACGGTCTCACCAATCTCCTGAAAACCATGGGATTATCCACAATCTATCAAGGCCTTGTCCGTTGCCGGGGCAGGGTGCCGTTGTTACTCACCTTGTAGTGACAAGAACAGAATCGGCTTCGATATGCTTGACGACACCATGGTTTTGGCACCCGTTGCCGCCGAACCCGAGAAGCGCATCCGCGACCGCGGCGCGACCGAAAAGACAATTCTGAAGGCCGCCAAGGCTCTGCTGGCCGAAGAGGGGTTTCAGAATTTCGGCATCAACGCCGTCGCCCGCCGCGCCGGCTGCGACAAACAGCTGATCTATCGCTACTATGGCGGCCTCAACGGACTGGTCGAGGCGATCGGCGCCGATCTCGGCACCTGGGTCAAGGATCGCATCCCCGAAGACACCGGCGGCATGTTCCTGCTGACCTACGGCGATCTGATGGAGCGCCTGTCGCTGCTCTTTCTCGAAGCGCTGCGCGACGATCCGCTCGTCCGCCGCATCGTCGCCTGGGAAGTTTCGGAAAATACCGAGCAGGTGAGGCGTCTCTCGGAAGCCCGCTCCAAGGCGCTGGCGCAGTGGCTGGAGCGCATGCGCGGTTCGCTGACCCCGCCGAAGGGAGTCGATCCCGTCGCCACCAATGCGATTCTCTTCGCCGCGATCCAGCATCTCGTCCTTTCCGCCTCGGCCGGCGGGCAGTGCGCCGGGCTGGCGCTGAAGACCGCAAAGGACTGGGACAAGGCGGCAACGGCGTTGAAGCGCATCGTTCGCGGCGTCTACGGCTGACGGGCGGCCGGCTCATCCACAGGCGGGCGCCCGGCTGTTAACCTTAACAAATGGTTTACGTTGCGCCCCCGGCGTTAAGGCGACAGGGTACGGGCAGTTAAATTATTAGCTGTCAGGACCCATGATGGGAACCAGAGCCGCCAAAGCTGCGTTGCTTGTTGCCGCGATGATGTTTTTCGCGGTGCTCGCCCTTGATATCACCGTTCCCGCGGTCGTCCTGAGCGTGATGGCATTGTCGACCTGGGTTATCGGTCTCGAAAGTCCGGCCGCCTGGCGTCATCGAGGGGAGGCCGCATGAAGTGGTTCCTGATCTTCTGGTTGGGCCCGATCGTTTTCCTGAGCGGCTGGTACTGGCTTTCCTACTACGACATGAATTTCGGCATCTTCATGCTGAGCCGTCAGGTCCATGACCTGACCTTCGAAGTCTATGGCCAGGTTCTGGGCGTGCCGCCGGAAAGCATTCCGCCGCTCGTTGCCCGCGCCATTGCTGTCGACAGTCTCGTGGTTCTGGCGATCATCGCGTTCCGCAAGCGCAAGAAGATTGCCGCCTGGTGGGCCGCCCGTCAGGCGTCGAAATCATCAGCTCTCGAAAGCGCCGACAGCCTGTCCAGGGCGCCCTGAAGAATGAAGCTCGCCGCAGCGGAATCGATCCGCTCGGCCCRCTTGGCGCGCGACACGTCCATTTCCAGCAAAGCGCGTTCGGCAGCGACCGTCGATAGCCGCTCGTCCCAATAGACGAACGGCAGGGCGGTCTTTTGCTCCATGTTGCGCACGAAGGCGCGCGTTGCCTGCACGCGCGGACCGGCCGAACCGTCCATGTTCATCGGCAGGCCGATGACGAAGCCGGCAACCTTTTCCTTCTCGGAAAAAGCCAGCAGCACCTCGGCGTCGATGGTGAACTTCTCGCGGCGGATGACGGGACGTGGCGTCGAGAAGCGCCGTCCGAGATCGGACATCGAAAGGCCGATGGTCTTGGTGCCGAGATCGAGCCCGGCGATCGCCTGTCCGGGCTGCAGGAACGCAGCCATCTCTTCGATCGTCATCACTGTCATCGGCGTTTCATCCCGTCAAAACAAATTGAAGCCTGTGGCGGCTTTTCTTTGCAGCCATATCGGCTATGTCCATAACAATCGAGACCCGCTTTTGCATCACATAATCAAGGGACGCTTTTCATGAAGATCACCTGGCTCGGCCACTCCGCCTTCCGCATCGAAACCGGCAAGGCAAAAATCCTCCTCGACCCCTTCCTGACCTACAATGCTTCGTTCGAGGGTCAGGACATCAAGGATGTGTCGGCAGGCATCACCCATATTCTGCTGACCCACGGCCATGGCGACCATGTCGGCGACACGATCGCGCTCGCCAAGGAAACCGGCGCCACGGTTCTTGCCAATGCCGATCTCGCCTCCTGGCTTGCCGCCAAGGGCGTCTCGAAGATCGAAATGGGCAATACCGGCGGCACGATTGCGCTCGGCGGCTTCTCCGCGACCTTCACCAATGCGCTGCATTCCTCCGCACAGGTCACCGAAGACGGTATCGCCCATGCGCTCGGCAACGCCAACGGCCTGATGCTGCATTTCGACGACGAAGCCTCTATCTTCGCCATGGGCGACACCGATATCTTCTCCGACATGGCGCTGATCAACGAGTTGCACCAGCCGGATATCGGCCTCGTCCCTGTTGGTGACCGCTTCACCATGGGCGGTGCGGTGGCGGCACTTGCCTGCCAGCGCTACTTCAACTTCAAGAGCGCCATCCCCTGCCATTACGGCACCTTCCCGATCATCGACCAGACTGCCGACAAGTTCGTCTCCGGCATGGAAGGTTCGAAGACGAAAGTGAAGGCGATCAAGCCTTCCGAGAGCTTCTCGATCTGACGAAAGCCCGTTGCACAAGGCGGACATGGTCTTTATAGCGAGTGGGAAATTTCCCTTTCGGAGTATGCCATGTCCGTCGATCTTGCCACCGTTAAGCGCGTTGCGCGCCTTGCCCGTATTGCCGTCTCCGAAGACGAGGCAAATCGCATGGTCGGCGAGCTGAATGGCATTCTCGGCTTCGTCGAACAGCTGTCCGAAGTGAATGTCGAAGGCGTCGAGGCCATGACCTCGGTCACGCCGATGGCGATGAAGAAGCGGACCGACCAGGTGACCGATGGCAATAAGGCCGACGACGTCGTCGCCAATGCTCCCGTCACCGACCACAATTTCTTCCTGGTACCGAAAGTCGTCGAATAAGCGCTGCCGCTTTTTCCGATCCCCGCTGCCATTAAAACGATCCGAGTAGACACCATGAGCGAACTCACTAGCCTGACCATTGCCGAAGCCCGCGAGAAGCTGCGCGGCAAAGAGATCACCGCCACCGAACTGACCGAAGCCTATATCTCGGCGATCGATGCCGCGAACGGCGCGCTGAACGCCTATATCAAGACCACGCCCGATCTCGCCCGCGTCATGGCAAAGAAGTCCGATGAGCGCATCGCGGCCGGCCAGGCAGGTGATCTCGAAGGCGTCCCGCTCGGCATCAAGGATCTGTTCGCCACCGTCGGCGTCCACACCCAGGCCTGCAGCCACATTCTCGACGGCTTCGAACCGCGCTACGAATCGACTGTCACCCAGAACCTCTGGGACGACGGCGCCGTCATGCTCGGCAAGCTGAACATGGATGAGTTTGCCATGGGCTCGTCGAACGAAACCTCGCATTATGGCGCGGTCATCAACCCCTGGCGCGCCTCCGGCTCCAACCAGCAGCTGGTTCCGGGCGGCTCTTCGGGCGGTTCTGCCGCTGCCGTTGCCGCCCATCTCTGCGCCGGTGCGACTGCGACCGATACCGGCGGCTCGATCCGCCAGCCGGCAGCCTTCACCGGCACCGTCGGCATCAAGCCGACCTACGGCCGCTGCTCGCGCTGGGGCACGGTCGCCTTCGCATCCTCGCTCGACCAGGCTGGCCCGATCGCCCGCGACGTCCGCGACGCGGCGATCCTCCTGAAGTCGATGGCCTCGGTCGACTCCAAGGACACGACCTCGGTCGATCTGCCCGTTCCGGATTACGAAGCCGCACTCGGCAAATCGCTGAAGGGCATGAAGATCGGCATTCCGAACGAATACCGCGTCGACGGCATGCCCGAGGAGATCGAAACGCTCTGGCAGCAGGGCATTGCCTGGCTGAAGGATGCCGGTGCCGAGATCGTCAACATCTCGCTGCCGCACACCAAATATGCGCTTCCGGCCTATTACATCGTCGCCCCCGCCGAGGCCTCCTCGAACCTCGCCCGCTACGACGGCGTCCGCTACGGCCTGCGCGTCGACGGCAAGGACATCGCCGACATGTACGAGAAGACCCGCGCTGCGGGCTTCGGCAAGGAAGTCAAGCGCCGCATCATGATCGGCACCTACGTGCTGTCGGCCGGTTACTACGACGCCTATTACATCAAGGCCCAGAAGGTCCGTACGTTGATCAAGCGCGACTTCGAAATCGTCTTCGATGCCGGCGTCGATGCGATCCTGACGCCGGCCACGCCGTCGTCCGCCTTCGGTGTCGCCGACGAAAACCTCGCCGCCGATCCGGTCGCGATGTATCTGAACGACATCTTCACGGTCACCGTCAACATGGCGGGCCTGCCGGGCATCGCCGTTCCCGCCGGTCTCGACCACAAGGGCCTGCCGCTCGGCCTGCAGCTGATCGGCAAGCCCTTCGACGAGGAAACCCTCTTCAAGACTGCACATGTCATCGAACAGGCAGCCGGCAAGTTCTCGCCTGCCAAGTGGTGGTAAGCGGCCTGACAATTCGGAAAATGACCTTCGCCGACCACATCGTGGTCGGCGAAGTTGGTTTTGCGGCTTGGTTGTCGAGCATAAAGGGAAAGGAAGTATTCTCCGATTCCAGCATCGTCGCAGCCGCCCGAAAGGCCTTCGTCGATTATCCCGCGTCAGCCAAAGGAGATGTCGCGGTTGCCGAGATTGGCGGCAAGGTCGTCGGCTGGGCTGCCCGTGAAGATGCGCCCGCTTACATTTCAGACCTCTGGGTCGATCCCGCCTTCCAGGGTCGCGGCATCGGGGCAGTGCTGATTGCGCATTTCGTCAGCGTCATATCCGGTGAAGGCTACCGTATCGTCAGGATTGACACCCGCGCCACCAATACCGGCGCCATCCGCCTCTATGAGCGAGCCGGCTTCTCGATCGTCAGGCGCGGCTTTGAACGCGATGCGAGCCTGGGAGTAGACCTTGAAATGGTGAAGCTCGAAATGCATCTCAGATAGGCAACGGGGAGAGGTGGCCATGTCCAAAACTGATCTCGAAAATCTGATCGAAGCCCTCGACCGCCTTGCGGCTGCGGGCTTTGTCATGGGCGCCGAATGGACCGATGTTCACAACATCTGCCAGGCCCACGAAGGTCAGCGCCCCTTCGACTGGGGCCATGCTCTCTGCCATCGCATCGAGGGCGACGACTGGAACGCCGACTACTGGTACCGCCGTACCGGACGGGCTCGCGGAACAGGAACGCTGGCTGAAGAGTGGGCGGCGATGAAGGCTGAGTTGGCAACTTCGTAGCTCCCTCATCTCTGTGCTTGTCACAGAGATCCAGCCACGGCGCGTCTGCGCCGTGATAAAGAGTCTTATGCGCCACGGACATGGCGCTGCTGGATTCCTGTGGCGAGCACAGGAATGAGGGCAATGTAAAAAGACTGGCCCATTCAAGAGCCAGCCTCCGGTTTCCTACCTGTTATCCTGCTCCGCCCTCACCAGCACCAGTCCCCGCTCGGTAATCCGGTAGGGCTTACCGCCCTGCGAGCGGATGGCCCGTTTCTGCTTGAGCTTGCGGAAGGTAAGGATGTCGATGCCGGAGAAGACCCAGCCTTCTCTGGTGAAAAGTTGAAGCTTCTCGATGACGCGGTCTTCGCCGCGGGTGAGTTCGATCCGGCCGCCCTGGGCGAGCAGGTGCAGGATGCGCTGTTCGGCGCGTGAAATGTCCATTGTTGTGTTGATCCGGTCTGGCGCTCGAAAGCGCACAAAAAAACGATCCGGCGTTCAAGGCGAACGGCGGGGTTTCGTTTTCTCTGGCCCATGCGCGCAAGCAGCTTGCGGGCAGGGCCCTTAGCGGGTCTCAGACGAATTCAACATAAGGTTTGCCTAACCCACGCACAGGTTGCCGTCAAGCGCGCCAGATTCGCAACGCGCCTGCAAAAACGGTGCGTAAGCCGCGCAAACCGATAGAAAAGCAGGCGATTCGGTGTTCTACTTTGATCATTGAACGGGGGTTCCATGATCCACATTCGCAATGCCCGCGAGGGCGAGGCGGACCTTCTGAGTGAGATCGGCCTCAGAGCCTGGCAAAAGGCGATGGTGGCCATGGGCGAGACGGACGCGCTGCTCGATGCGGCGCGGAGTGCCTTTACGAACTTTACACGCAACAGCTGGCTGACGATTACGGTGGCCGAACTCAACGGCCAGATTGTCGGCTGGGGAGCGCGGGAGAAATTCGACGAAACGATCTCTGATTTCTGGATCGATCCGGCCTTCACTCGCCAGGGTGTCGGCGCCGCGCTGCTGGCGCAAATCGAGACGGATATCGCCGACCAGGGTTTCTCCAGCGCCGGCATGCAGACGCATTCGGGTAACAACGAGGCTATCAACTTCTTCCAGAAGCACGGCTATAGCATCCACTGGCTGTCGATCGTCTACAACCCGAAGCTCGACCGGGACGTGCCGTCCGTGGGTCTCAGCAAGCCACTGGAGAGCGGCGGTGACGGCACTTACGGGCCGGATTTTTAAGTAAGCCCCAATCGTTCGGCCGCGACGAAGACGATAAGCCCACCGCATACAACGGCGTGAAGTACTGCGATTCCCTTAAGAAGTGTGCGAAACGGCTCCTTCTGCGTCTTGTGCCGCAACAGGCGCTGGGCGGTGATCGCACCCGGACTGCCGCCGAACAATGCCAGCATCAGCAAGGTCCGTTCGCTCACGCGCCGGTGTCCTAGTCGGGCGGCCCGCCTGTCGATGAAATAGGTGGCGAAGACGAAGAGATTGTAGGCGAGAAGCAGGGCGGCGAGTTGAAGCGCGTGGGAAGAGATCATACATCCATGCTAGCGCGCCGCTGTTAACAGCGCGAAAACGGGAGCTGTGCCCCAGACACGCCGAAAGCCTTGCACCGGCAGGCCATTTCCGTTACCTCACCAGATGAAAAGAACAGCCTCCCGAAGAGTATCACATGACCCTTGTCGACGTTCGCACGCCTGATCCGAAACGCTTCATTCCCGGCGCCACCGGCGATTGGGAAGTCATCATCGGCATGGAAGTCCATGCGCAGGTGCTGTCGAATTCGAAGCTCTTCTCCGGCGCCTCGACGGAATTCGGCAAGCCGCAGAACTCGAATGTCTCGCTCGTCGACGCCGCCATGCCCGGCATGCTGCCTGTCATCAACGAGGAATGCGTCCGCCAGGCGGTGCGCACCGGTCTCGGCCTGAAGGCGCAGATCAACAAGCGCTCGCTGTTCGACCGCAAGAACTATTTCTATCCCGACCTGCCGCAGGGCTATCAGATCTCGCAGTTCAAGGATCCGATCGTCGGCGAAGGCCAGATCGTCATCTCGCTCGGCCCGGATCGTCAGGGCCAGTTCGAAGACATCGAGATCGGCATCGAGCGTCTGCATCTGGAACAGGACGCCGGCAAGTCGCTGCACGATCAGCACGCGACCATGTCCTATGTCGACCTGAACCGTTCCGGCGTCGCGCTGATGGAGATCGTCTCCAAGCCCGACATGCGCTCGTCCGATGAGGCCAAGGCCTACATGACGAAGCTGCGCTCGATCGTCCGTTACCTCGGCACCTGCGATGGCAACATGGACGAAGGCTCGATGCGCGCCGACGTCAACGTTTCCGTGCGCCGTCCGGGCGAGGGCTTCGGCACGCGCTGCGAGATCAAGAACGTCAACTCCATCCGCTTCATCGGCCAGGCGATCGAATACGAAGCCCGCCGCCAGATCGGTATTCTGGAGGACGGCGGCTCGATCGACCAGGAAACCCGTCTCTTCGACCCGAACAAGGGCGAGACGCGCTCCATGCGCTCCAAGGAAGACGCGCATGACTACCGCTACTTCCCGGATCCGGATCTGTTGCCGCTCGAGTTCGACGATGCTTTCGTCAGCGCGCTGGCAAAGGACCTGCCGGAGCTGCCTGATGACAAGAAGGACCGCTTCGTCCGCGAACTCGGCCTGTCGATCTATGACGCGTCGGTGCTGGTATCCGAAAAGGCGATTGCCGATTATTTCGAAGCCGTTGCCGAAGGCCGCGATGGCAAGACGGCTGCCAACTGGGTCATCAACGACTTGCTCGGCGCCTTGAACAAACTCGGAAAAGATATTGAATCGACTCCGGTTTCCCCGGCTCAGCTCGGCGGCATCATCGACCTGATCAAGGCCGAAACGATTTCCGGCAAGATCGCCAAGGACGTCTTCGAGATCATCCTCAACGAGGGTGGCGATCCCGCTGAAATCGTCGAAAGCCGCGGCATGAAGCAGGTGACCGACACCGGCGCCATCGAAAAAGCTGTCGATGAGATCATCGCCGCCAACCCCGATCAGGTTGCCAAGGTGCTGGCCAAGCCGACGTTGGCTGGCTGGTTCGTCGGCCAGGTCATGAAGTCGACCGGCGGCAAGGCCAACCCGCAGGCCGTCCAGGCGCTGGTCAAGGCCAAGCTCGGCATCGTCGAGGAATAACCGGCGTCTGCCGAAGAGCGTGAGCGGCCTCGGATCCCGGCGCCGCCAGGAGAAAGCCTTGGTGTATTTTGTCCGCACCGCCGGTGAGCGCGATCTGGAGAAGATCCGCGCCGTGCTGGTGGAGAGCTTTCATGCGACCTATGACCGCTTCTATGGCGGGCCGAAGGTCGATGAACTGATCGGCCACCTGTTTTCGCCGGCGGCGCTGAAGGCGCGGCTGACAAAGAAGAATGCTGAATTCGTCGTCGCCGACAGCGGCAAGGATATCGGCGCGGTCGGCTATGCGGCAATGTCCGCCGATTTGGCAAAGACGGCGATCCTGCATCTTCTCTATGTGCGTCCGGCGCTGCAGCGTCAGGGCATCGGCCGCGACATGTTTGCCGAGCTGGAAACCTGCTTTCCGGATGCGGAGATCATGCGTCTCGAAGTCGAGCCGAAGAACGAGGATGCGATCGGTTTCTACAGCAGGCTGGGTTTCATCGAGGCGGGCCGCAATGAGAATGTCGGCCCCGGCCAGTCGGGTATTGCGACGCTGGTGCTTGAAAAACATCTTCCCGCCCATTGAGACCATCATGACCGGCAAGCTCATCATCCGCGAGGCCCGGCAGGACGATCTTGCTGCGTTGATAACGCTCTTCGCCGCCGACGATATCGGCGGACATGGCGATACGACCGACGAGAGCGCTTACGCGGACTACCTCAAGGCCTTCTCGGCGATCGCCGCAGCGCCGGACCAGACGCTCTATGTCGGCGAACTGTCCGGCGAAGTCGCCGGCACGTTTCAGATTTCGATAGCGACGACTCTGACCGGCCGCGGCGCGTCCTTCATGATCATCGAGGCGGTGCAGACGCGCGTCGACTTGCGCGGGCAGGGCATCGGCGGGCAGATGATCGAGTTCTGCATCGCAGAGGCAAAAAGCCGCGGCCTTGCCCGCGTCCAGCTGATCTCGAACGGCAAGCGCAAGGATGCCCACCGGTTCTACGAGCGCCTGGGCTTCGAGCCGTCGCATCTCGGCTTCAAGATGGCCTTGAAATGAGCCGTTGCAAATCTGGAATCACTGGACAATCCGGTCTTCCGGCGGCATAAGCGAGTGAACGAATTCCAGTCCCGCTTGACCTCTGGCAAGCACAAGGAACAGACATGAAGAACTTCCTGCTGCACATTTTCACCTGGTGGAACCACTACACGCTGGGAACACGGTTTGCGCTTCGCGGTTTCAAGCGTGTTGGCGAAGATGAGCTCGGCAATGTCTATTACGAAGGCGGCCTGTCTTCCTATGGTCTGCCGAAGCGCTGGGTGATCTACAGCGGCTATGCCGAGGCCTCGGCCATTCCTCCGGGCTGGCACGGCTGGATGCACCACCGCACCGACACCCCGCCGTCGAAGGAAAACTACGCCGCCAAGGAATGGGAAAAGGCGCACCGCGCCAACCCGACCGGCTCGCCGCAGGCCTACCGTCCGCCGGGTTCGCTGTCGGCCACCGGCGAGCGTCCGCGCGTCACCGGCGACTACGACGCCTGGACGCCTGGCAACTGAGAGTTCGCCGACCGCAAAGCGGGCCATCCGGCCCGGCTTTTGGCCACAATTGACCTTTACCCGCAGGTTGGCCGCAGAAGCTGCGGCCATTATCATGAGATGCGGTGGAGACGGGTAGATATGCAGCTTTTCACGCGGAACCAGGTCCTGCGTGCCGCCGGGATCGCCCTGGCGCTTGGCTCGCCGCTGTTGCCGCAGATCGCTTCTGCCGCGCGCATCGAAAACCCTGTCGCCGTCTTCTCGGGTCTCGACAAGATCACCGGCCGCATCACCACCTTCGACGTCTATGTCAATGAAACGGTCCAGTTCGGCGCGCTGCAGGTGACGCCGAAGGCCTGCTATTCGCGCGACCAGTCGGAAGCGCAGAAGATCGACGGTTTCGTCGAAGTCGACGAAATCACGCTCGACCGCAAGATCCGCCGCATCTTCACCGGCTGGATGTTTGCCGACAGCCCGGGTCTGAACGCCGTCGAGCACCCAATCTATGACGTCTGGCTGAAGGACTGCAAGGCGCAGTCGGACGTGCCGGCGCCTGATGGCGCGGCGAAGGCTAAGTGATTTCCTGATTACTGGTTTGGGCCATTGTGGCCGGCCCTCGTCCTTCGAGGCCCTTCGGGCACCTCAGGATGAGGGGCGGAGGAGCTGTTGGCGCTGGAGTGCCCGTCGCTGGTTTTTATTCTGGCTCCGAGCCGAAGCGTCCAAGAGAGCCCTCATCCTGAGGCGGTAGCAAAGTGACCCTTGAAGGACGGGGGCGGGTGCCCTGGTCCCATAGTTTTACCCGGACGTGCCGGCATCGGATGGTGCGGCGAAGGTTAAGTAGAAATCTCTTTTGTTGGTTGGCCTTGGTGCCCGGCCCTCGTCCTTCGAGGCCCTACGGGCACCTCAGGATGAGGGGCGGAGTGGCTATTGGCGCTGGAAGTACCCGTCGCTGGTTTTCATTTGGCTCCGGGCCGAAGCGTCCGAGAGAGCCCTCATCCTGAGGTGGGAGCGAAGCGACCCTCGAAGGACGGGGGCGGGCACACCCATCCCGCAGCAAGCCAGCTTCACGAGAGCCCTCATCCTGAGGTGCCCGAACGGCCTCGAAGGACGAGGGCAGGCGCTCCCTAAAACGCCAGATGCGGCGAATCCATCGCGGCATCCAGCATCACGGCATATTCATCCTTCGGCACGTCGATCGCCCCGAAGGTCTTCAGATGCTCCGTCGTGAACTGCGTATCCAGCAGCCTGAACTCTTTTTCCCGGAGGCGCTCGACCAGATGCACCAGGCAGATCTTCGAGGCGTCGGTGCGCCGCGAGAACATGCTCTCGCCGAAGAACGCCGCGCCCAGCGAGACGCCGTAGAGCCCGCCGACAAGCGTATCGCCCTCCCAGGCCTCGACGGAATGCGCATGGCCGATGCGGTGGAGGGTCGAATAGAGCTGCCTGATGGTGCCGTTGATCCAGGTGCTCGGGCGCCCGGAGGTTTCCGCCGCGCAAGCCGAGATCACAGCATCGAAATCATGATTGAACCGGATGTGGAACGGTTTGCGGCGAATGGTTTTCGCAAGGCTTTTGGAAATGTGGAAATCGTCAAGCGGGATAACCCCGCGAAGTTCCGGCTCGACCCAGAAGATCTCCGGGTCATCAGCCGATTCGGCCATCGGGAAGAGGCCGATGGAGTAGGCGCGCAGGAGGATCTCCGGGGTAATTCCTGGGGACTTCCTGCGCGACCCTGCCATTCGTGATCAGGCCGGCTTGGTGCTGGCGAGATACTGTTCCAGCCAGTGGATGTCGTAGTCGCCGTTCGCGATGTCCTGGTTCGAAACCAGATCCTGGAACAGCGGCAGCGTGGTCTTGATGCCATCGACGACGAACTCGTCCAGCGCGCGGCGCAGGCGCATCATGCATTCGACGCGGGTGCGCCCGTGAACGATGAGCTTGCCGATCAGGCTGTCGTAGTAAGGCGGGATCTTGTAGCCCTGGTAGGCGCCGCTATCGATGCGAACGCCGAGGCCGCCCGGTGCATGGAAATGCGTGATCGTGCCGGGCGAGGGCACGAAGGTGCGCGCGTCTTCGGCGTTGATACGGCATTCGATGGCGTGGCCCTCGAAATTCACTTCCGCTTGCGTCACCGATAGACCGCCGCCGGAGGCGACGCGGATCTGTTCGTGCACGAGGTCGATGCCGGTGATGGCTTCGGTGACCGGGTGTTCCACCTGCAGGCGGGTGTTCATTTCGATGAAATAGAACTCGCCGTTTTCGTACAGGAACTCGATCGTGCCGGCGCCGCGATACTTCAGCTTCTTCATGGCGTCGGCGCAGACCTGGCCGATCTTCATGCGCTGCTCGACGTTGAGCGCCGGGGAATTTGCTTCTTCCCAGACCTTCTGGTGGCGGCGCTGCAGCGAGCAGTCGCGTTCGCCGAGATGGATCGCATTGCCTTCGCCATCGCCGAACACCTGAACTTCGATGTGGCGCGGCTTGCCGAGATACTTTTCCATGTAGACGGCTTCGTTGCCGAAGGCAGCAGCCGCTTCGGTGCGGGCCGTCGACCAGGCTTCGATCACGTCGGCTTCGGATTTCGCGACCTTCATGCCGCGTCCGCCGCCGCCGGCGGTTGCCTTGATCAGAACGGGATAGCCGATTTCGGCCGCCGTCTTGATGGCGTCTTCTTCGGTCTTCACTTCGCCGTCAGAGCCCGGAACGACGGGGATGCCGAGTTCCTGCGCCGTCGTCTTGGCGGTGATCTTGTCGCCCATGATGCGGATGTGATCCGCTGTCGGGCCGATGAAGGTGATGCCGTGGGCCTCGAGAATATCCGCAAACTTGGCGTTTTCGGACAGGAAGCCGTAGCCGGGATGCACGGCATCGGCGCCGGTGATTTCGCAGGCTGCGACGATCTGGTGGATGTTCAGATAGCTGTCGCGCGACGGCGGAGGGCCGATGCAGACGCTTTCGTCGGCAAGGCGCACATGCATGGCGTCGGCATCGGCGGTGGAGTGAACCACGACGCAGGGAATGCCGAGCTCCTTGCAGGCGCGCAGGACGCGCAGCGCGATTTCGCCGCGGTTTGCAATGAGGATTTTCGAGACCATGATGCCCGCCTTATTCGATGACGACGAGGGCCTGGCCGTATTCGACGGGGCTGCCGTCTTCGACGAGGATTTCCGTGACCTTGCCTGACTTCGGCGACGGGATCTGGTTCATGGTCTTCATCGCTTCGATGATGAGAAGCGTCTGGCCTTCCTTGACGGTCGAGCCGACTTCGATGAAGGCGCGTGCGCCCGGAGCCGGTGCCATATAGACGGTGCCGACCATGGGGGCGCTGACCGTATTGGCCGGGTTGCGGGCCGGGGCAGCGGCTACTGCCGGAGCGGCCGCAGGTGCGGCGGCTGCAGGCGCAGGCGCATAGGCCGGAGCGCCGCCGATCGGCGCCTGGACATATTGGACATTGCCGCCGCGCGAGACGCGGATGCGCAGATCTTCCTGCTCAACTTCGATCTCCGTCAGGTCCGTGTCGTTCAAGATGTTCGCGAGGTCACGGATCAGTGCCTGGTCGATACCCGATTTCTTTTCAGCCATGAGTGTTTGCCCTGTCTTCTTCTTATGCCGTAAGGTTCTTCAGCGCGTGAAGCGCCAGAATGTAGCTGTGAGGCCCGAAGCCAGCGATCACACCCTTGCAAGCAGGGGCAATCATCGACTTGTGGCGGAATTCTTCGCGTGCATGCACGTTGGAGATATGGAGCTCGATCACCGGAATGGAAATGGCCTTGATCGCATCATGCAGTGCAATGGATGTATGCGTGTAGGCTCCGGCATTGATCGCAACGCCTGCAGCCTTGTCGTTTGCTTCATGAAACCAGTCGACGAGCGCGCCTTCGTGGTTGCTCTGGCGGAAATCGATATCGAGACCGAGTTCCTGGCCCGCAGCCCTGCAATCCGCTTCGATGTCCTTGAGCGTCTTGCCGCCATAGATGCCGGGTTCTCTTTTGCCCAGCATGTTCAGGTTGGGGCCGTTCAGGACGAAAATGGTTTGCGTCATCGAGTGTTCCATTAAATGCACGAGGGCAACCTATAGACTCCCCATGCCCTTAATGAAAGCCCTTTGGGGTAGGCAGCCGGAATCGTGCCATATTTGTCCACATGGCTGAAACGCTTAGATTTTGGCGATTTGATGAGCGCCGGTCTCAGCAGCTGGTCTTGCCGCAGGTGCGCATGTTCTTGACCTTGGCTTCCAGGTCGTCGAAACCGACCGCGCCCTGCACTAGCTCATTGCCGATGACGTAGGAGGGCGTGCCGGTGATGCCGAGCTTTTGGGCAAGGTCATAGGCATTCTGCACCGAAGACGTGTCAGGGCTCTTTTCCATCTCGGCGCGGATCTGCTTTTCGTTGACGCCGAGCGAGGAGGCCACTTCGATGGCGCTGTCTTCGTCGGCGCGGCCTTCGCTGCCGAGCAAGGCCATGTGGAACTTCTCGTATTTTTCAGGCGCCAGCTTGCGGAAAGCGTCGGAAACCTTGTGCGCGGCAACCGATTCCGGGCCGAGGATCGGGAATTCCTTGAGAACGAAGCGGACGTTCTGGTCTTTCTTCAGCATCGTCTGCATATCCGTCAGCGCGTGACGGCAGTAGCCGCAATTGTAATCGAAGAACTCGACAATGGTCACGTCACCCTTCGGGTTGCCGATCGAGATATCGTCCTTGGCTTCGAAAATGCTCTTGCTGTTTTCGCCGATCACCTGGTTGGCTTTGACGAGCCGGGCCTCTTCCTGCTTTTTCTGCAGCGCGTCCTGAACGTCGAGCATGATCTCGGGATTCTGGATCAGGTATTCCTTGATGAACTCGCCGAATTCCTTCTTCTGCGCATCGTCGAGAGCAGCAGCGGGAAGGGGCATCGCAAAGCTGGCAGCGAGCGCAAGGGCGGTGAAGGTTTTCGGAAAGAGAGCCATTGTGTCCTCGTCGGCTGATCGAATGCGATGCCGCTTCATAACATCGCCCGGTTAATGGGCTGAAACGTTCGGCATCAAATTACGGTGTGCGGCCCGGCCATCAAACAGGATTTTTCTGGATCGCGGCGCAATCGCGGGATTGTGATGCACCTGATAATGCGGCAATTGTCTGGCCGCAATTGAATATCCGGAGTTTTGGCCCTTGTTTTCCGTATCAAAGCGCAGCGAAGTCGAGCCTTTCCACGCCATGGACGTTCTGGCGGAGGCGACCAAACGGCGTGCCGCCGGTCATCCGGTCATCTCGATGGCGGTCGGCCAGCCGTCTCATCCGGCACCCCAGGCAGCACTCGATGCCGCTCGCGCGGCACTGGCAGAAGGCAAGATCGGCTATACCGACGCGCTGGGGACGGCGCGGCTGAAACACGCGCTCGCCTGGCATTATCGCGACCGCCATGGCCTGGAGATCGATCCGGCGCGGATCGCCATCACGACGGGTTCCTCGGCCGGTTTCAATCTCGCCTTCCTGTCGCTCTTCGATGCTGGCGATGCCGTGGCGATCGCCAGGCCCGGCTATCCGGCCTACCGCAATATTCTTGGCGCACTCGGGCTGAAGGTGATCGAGGTCGCCGTGACGGCCGAGACGCATTTCACGCTGACGCCCGAAAGCCTTGAAACGGCGCAGCGCGACAGCGGCGTCAAGCTCAAGGGCGTCCTGCTTGCGAGTCCGGCAAACCCGACCGGAACGGTCACCGGCCGGGCGGCGCTGAAGGAACTCGCCGACTATTGCGCCGCTCAATCGATCGCCTTCATCTCCGACGAGATCTATCACGGCCTGACCTTTGCGGGCGAGGAGACGAGCGCGCTGGAACTGACAGACGAGGCAATCGTTATCAATTCCTTCTCGAAATACTATTGCATGACCGGCTGGCGGATCGGCTGGATGGTTTTGCCGGAACGGCTGGTTCGCCCGATCGAGCGCGTTGCCCAGAGCCTCTACATCTCGCCGCCGGAACTGTCGCAGATCGCCGCCACCGCGGCGCTTGGCGCTGCCGTCGAACTCGATGTCTACAAGGCGAGCTACGCGGCCAACCGCGATTTCCTGCTCCGCCGCTTGCCCGAAATCGGCCTGCCGGTGGCATCGCCGATGGACGGTGCCTTCTATGCCTATGTCGACGTGACGCGGTTCAGCAATGACAGCATGGCCTTTGCCAAGCGCATGCTGGCGGAGATCAATGTCGCCGCGACGCCGGGCCTCGATTTCGATCCGCTCGAAGGCAACAGGACGATGCGCATGTCTTACGCCGGCTCGCAAACCGAGATCGTCGAAGCCGTCGAGCGCATGGCCCGCTGGCTGAAATAGAGTCCGCGCTCAAGCGCTTAGACGCATTTCCTGACTCATTTTGTCAGACAGGTGAATCAAGATCTGAAGAGGCTTGCTGCCGCGAGACAAAGCCGGATTGGCCTTCTCGACTTATCTCGGATGCCCCTTTCCAATCTCTCCCGGATACGGAATCAAAAAAGCCGGCTGTGTCACCACAGCCGGCTTTTCATTGATCAATCAGCGGTCTCTCAGAAGAAGCCGCGGCGCTGCCACCAGCCGGCCTTCTTCGGCTTGCCGTCGCCCTCGGGCTCGGCAGCTTCGCTGCGCGTCGATTTGACGGTCGGCGAGGAGGAGGAGACGTTCGAGCCGCGATTGGCGCGGGCCGACTTTGCTTCTTCCGTTGCCGGAGCGTCGAGATCGGCAGAGGCTTCCACCGTCTCGGCTTCGGGTGCAGGTTCGGCAGTTGCTGCGGCAGCCGGAGCTTCCTCGGCAACGACAGGCTCTTCCACTGGCGAAACCTCGACAGCCTTCTTGCGGCCACGGCCGCGGCCCTTGGCGGGCTTGACGTCCTCGGTGACGAAGGCGCCGGTTTCGACAGCTGCCATAGCCGTCTGGCCTTCGGCCGCATCTTCGGAAACGGCCTCGATGACTTCAGCCTGCGTCTCGGCTGCCGCGCTTTCGGCAGCGTCACCTTCGCCGGCTTCGCCATCAGCGTCCGTCTCGCTGTCGGTGCCTTCGGCACTCAGTTCGCCGTTTTCGTCACGGTTGCGGCGTCCGCCACGCTTGCCGCGGCGGCGGCGCTTGCGGCGCTGTTCGCTCTCGCTGTCGGTTTCGGCGCGGGCTTCCGCGGTGCCGGCAGCGGCTTCGTCGCCCTCTGCGCCTGCATCATCCTCGTCGCCTTCACCGTCGTCGCCCTCGTCACCGGAGGCGTCGTTGGCCGACTGCTGTTCGTTTCCGCCACGTCCGCCACGGCGGCGGCGGCGCCGCTTGCGCTTGCGGTTGCCGGCTTCGCCATCGCTCTCGGCGCGTGCCTGCTGGGCAGGACGCTCGCTGGCGGCTAGCTTTTCTTCCAGTTCTTCGTCTTCTTCTTCGTCCACCTCGATCACGACATCGTCGTCGTCATCTTCAGGGATGGCCGCGAAGTTGAACAGGGTTTCGATCTTCACCGGATTTTCGACCGGCTCGCCGCGATCGATCGCAAAGTGCTGCGATCCGACGCTGTTGTCGGCGCCGATGATGATCGCCACGCCGAAGCGGGTCTCGTAATCGACGATGGACTGGCGCTTGTGGTTCAGAAGATAGAGCGCGATGTCGGGCGTGGTGCGCACCGTGATGTCGTGCGTCGTGTTCTTCAGCAGATATTCCTCGATGCCGCGCAGCACATGCAGGGCGACCGAAGACTGCGAACGGACGTGACCGGTACCGCCGCAATGCGAGCAGACCTGGGTCGTCGATTCCAGAACCGAGGCACGGATACGCTGGCGCGACATTTCGAGAAGGCCGAAATGCGAGATGCGGCCGACCTGGATACGGGCGCGGTCGTTCTTCAGGCATTCCTTCAGACGCTTCTCGACAGCGCGGTTGTTGCGCTTTTCTTCCATGTCGATGAAGTCGATGACGATCAGGCCTGCAAGGTCGCGAAGGCGAAGCTGGCGCGCGACTTCGTCGGCGGCTTCGAGGTTCGTCTGCAGGGCCGTGTCTTCGATCGAATGCTCGCGGGTCGAACGGCCGGAGTTGACGTCGATCGAAACCAGCGCTTCCGTCTGGTTCATGATCAGGTAGCCGCCCGACTTCAGCGTCACCTGCGGCTGCAGCATGCGGTCGAGCTGCGCTTCGATGCCGGAGCGCGAGAAGATCGGGTGGATGTCGCGGTAAGGCTGAACCACCTTGGCGTGGCTCGGCATCAGCATCTTCATGAAGTCTTTCGCTTCGCGATAGCCTTCTTCGCCGGCAACGATGACTTCGCTGATATCCTTGTTGTAGAGGTCGCGGATCGAACGCTTGATCAGCGATCCCTCTTCATAGACGAGGCAAGGGGCCGTCGATGCCAGCGTCAGCGTGCGGACGTTTTCCCAGAGACGCATCAGATATTCGAAATCGCGCTTGACCTCGACCTTGGTGCGGTTGGCACCGGCCGTGCGCAGGATGACGCCCATGCCCTGCGGCACTTCGAGCATCCGGGCGATTTCCTTCAGCCGCTTGCGGTCCTGCGGATTGGTGATCTTGCGGGAGATGCCGCCGCCACGCGCCGTGTTCGGCATCAGCACCGAGTAACGGCCTGCGAGCGACAGGTAGGTGGTAAGAGCTGCACCCTTGTTGCCGCGCTCTTCCTTGGCGACCTGCACGAGCAGGATCTGGCGGCGCTTGATGACTTCCTGGATGCGGTACTGCTTGCGCGGCTTGCGCTGAACGCGATCGGGAACTTCTTCCATCGCGTCTTCCGCGCCGACCGATTCGATCACTTCTTCTTCGTGGTCATGATCGTCGTCGTCATCGTCGTCATTGCCGCGGCGGCGGGAATCGACGTCTTCGGAAATCGAGTCGGTCTCGACCATGGCAGCCATCGAGCTGCCGTTCGAGTCGTCGTCGCTATCGACGGAAGCAACCGGCGCTTCGACATCGGTCGGGACGGCATCTTCGGTCGCGGTGGTCTCGACAACCTTCTTGCGGCTGCGGCGCGGCTTTGCAGCCTTCTTTACCGGAGCGGCGTCTTCGGCAGCCGGAGCTGCTTCCGCTTCGATCGCGGCAGGGGCCTCGGCCGTAGCGTCCGCTGCCGGCTCGTCCTTGGCGACGATGCCGATGTCGGGCTGGTCCTGGTTGGCCGGATCGTTCATCGGCGCGGTTTCGACGTGCTCGACGTCGTCGTCGCGGCGATGTTCCTCGGCTTCCGCGCGCAGCAGCGCCTGGCGATCGGCCAGCGGGATCTGGTAATAGTCGGGGTGGATTTCGGCAAAGGCCAGGAAGCCGTGCCGGTTGCCGCCGTAATCAACGAAGGCGGCCTGTAGCGAGGGTTCTACCCGCGTTACCTTTGCAAGATAGATGTTGCCGCGAATTTGCTTCTTGTGCTGCGACTCGAAGTCAAATTCTTCTATGCGGTTCCCGCGAACGACAACGACGCGCGTCTCTTCCTCGTGAGACGCGTCGATAAGCATTTTGTCTGCCATGTAAGCTGTGCTCCTCGGCGCAGCCTCATACGCGCATCCCCGCCAGTGTCTGAGACAGGCGGGTTGCGGTCAGGAGGGGTTGCGCCGGATAATGAAAGTCGCGCTTGGTTCGGGAGGGCAGGCAGCAGCCAGACAACAGCGGGGAAGATATTCTCCCGGGGCCTGTAGACTTTGGATAAAACCTGCTGCGACACCATTATGACCAAGCGAGATCGACAATACTAAGACCCGTAGGTCCGATGAGTTTGCTCCTCGGAGCGGTTGGTGGCTATCCACCGATGAAGTTTCCGCATACGCCGGAAAAATCAGAATCCAGTTCACTCGGAAAGAAACACGTATGACGGCGGACGATTGCCGGTTGCGGCGCCAGGTCCTCTCAGGGGTTGGCAGCCTTCGCGGCGACTCTATCCCGTCAGCACTTCTAACCTGAAATCGTTGTATGGTTTCTCTGTCACAATAGCAAGGGAAAAGCCAAATGTGCCATAATATTGATGGATTTCGGCACGCATAGAAAATCGGGGATCCTTGGTCCCGATTCGATGCGCTATGCTCGGCGCCGAGCATCGGGCAGGCGCCGCCGGGCGGCGGGGATCATGTGCCCCGGGGACATATGCAATGACAAATAGGGTGTGGCGGTCGATTGTTTAAGAGGGAGCGGCCCGTAGCGGGGCAATCCGGCAACCGGAAGAATGTTTTTGCGGCGGCGCTCGCTGCCGCGGCGCTGTGTCTCGGGATGGCGACCGCGATCGCAGCCGACGGCGCCAAGCCCGAGCCGCTGCTGGCCTACGGTGCCCGGATCATCGGCGATGACGCCCGCACCCGCATCGTCATCGATTTCGACCAGGCCCCCAGCTTCTCCATCCATTATATTGCCAATCCCGAGCGAATCGTCGTCGATCTCCCGGCGACCGCCTTCGGTTTCGATACCAAGCAGCTCGAAGCGCGCGGTCTCTTCAAGGATATCCGCTACGGCGCAATGGGCGAGGGCAGCGCGCGAATCGTGCTCACTGCCATCAAGCCGGTGAAGCTGGCGATCGCCAAGGTCCAGCAGGATGAGGACGGCAAGGGGCACCGCCTGGTGCTCGACGCCGAGATGACGTCGAAGGAAGCCTTCGCCGCGCTCGTCAAGGCTCAGACCTGGAACGGCGCCGATGACCAGCAGGTGACTAGCGCCATTCCGGCGGCAGAGGCCGCCAAGCCCGGCGATTTCGTCATCGCCGTCGATGCCGGTCACGGCGGCATCGATACCGGCGCGATCGGCGTCGATACGAAAACCGAAGAAAAGCAGGTGACGCTGGCCTTCGCCAAGGCGCTGGCCGACCGGCTGAACCGCGAGCCCGGCATCAAGGCGTTTCTGACCCGCGACAACGACGAGTTCCTCTCGCTTTCCGAGCGCGTGCAAATTGCCCGCCAGAACCATGCCGGCCTTTTCATCTCGCTGCATGCCGATACGCTGAAGCAGAAAGATATCCGCGGGGCGACCGTCTATACGATCTCCGACAAGGCATCCGACAAGCTCGCCGCCGATCTTGCCGAACGTGAAAACCTCTCGGATCAGATTGCCGGCAAGGAAACCGTCGCCGAACCGCCCGAAGTGGCCGATATCCTGCTCGACCTGACGCGGCGCGAGACGCAGGCGTTTTCGATTTCGCTGGCCGAAAGCGTCCTGAACTCCTTCAAGGACCAGATCGGCACCATCAACAATCCGCACCGCCATGCAGGTTTCCAGGTTCTGCGGGCGCCCGACGTACCATCGATCCTCGTCGAACTTGGCTTCCTCTCGAATGTCGAAGACGAGAAGCTGCTGCTCGATGAGACCTGGCGCGGCAAGATGGCGGACCTGATGACCGATGCGGTCAAGCGTTACCGCTCGTCGGTCGTCGCCAATGGCGGCTGACGCCGTGGCGAACATGTAACAGCGTGGACGAAAGCCGGGGACGGGACTGGAATGGGGCAGGGGAGCCCTATTTTGCTCACATTCAGGCCGTTACTCGCCGCTATGTTTCTGACCCGAGAGGCGGATTCGGCTTGTCGCAGTGCCGCTCATGGAGTAAGCCGCGCGCAATGTGTAGATTGCGCGCTCCGATGCGATGATATCGCCTGTGCCGATTGAAGATTTGGAATACCGGTAGCCCAATATGATCAGACTTCTTGGATATTTCTTCGGCATTGCTTGCGTCATGTTTCTTGGCGCCGCAGCTGTCGTTGCCGTCTATTTGGCAAACGTCGCGAAGGATCTCCCCGATTACGCCGTGCTGAACAGCTACGCACCGCCGGTTACCACCCGCGTGCATGCCGGCAACGGTGCGCTGATGGCCGAATATGCCAAGGAAAAGCGCCTGTTCCTGCCGATCCAGGCAATCCCGGACCGCGTCAAGGCGGCGTTTCTTTCGGCCGAAGACAAGAACTTCTACAATCACCCGGGCGTCGACCTGACCGGCCTTGGCCGCGCCATCCTCGTCAACCTGCAGAATTTCGGTTCCGGCCGCCGCCCGGTCGGCGCTTCGACGATCACCCAGCAGGTCGCCAAGAACTTCCTTCTGACATCCGACCAGACGATCGACCGCAAGATCAAGGAAGCGATCCTCTCCTTCCGCATCGAGCAGGCCTATTCGAAGGACAAGATTCTCGAGCTCTATCTCAACGAGATCTTCTTCGGCCTGAACTCTTACGGCATTGCCGGCGCGTCACTCACCTATTTCAACAAGTCGGTCACTGAACTGACAATCGCCGAAGCCGCCTATCTGGCGTCGCTGCCGAAAGGCCCCGCGAATTACCATCCGTTCCGCCACCCCGAAGCCGCTCTCGAGCGCCGCAACTGGGTTGTCGACCGCATGGTCGAGAACGGCTATGTCAGCAAGGAAGACGGCGAAGAGGCGAAGAAGCAGCCACTCGGCGTCACTGCCCGCAGCACCGGCCCGTCGCTCTTCGCATCCGACTATTTTGCCGAAGCCGTCCGCCGCCAGCTGATCGACCAGTATGGCGAAAAGACGCTGTATGAAGGCGGTCTTTCCGTCCGCACCTCGCTCGATCCGCAGATGCAGCTTGCCGCCCGCAAGGCGCTGCAGGACGGCCTGACCACCTATGACGAACGTCGCGGCTTCCACGGCGCGCTGAAGACCATCGACACGACATCGGATTGGGGCAAGGCGCTGGCCGATATTCCGGCGCTCTCCGATGTGCCCGAATGGCGTCTGGCCGTCGTTCTGGCGGTTTCCGACGATGGCGCCGACATCGGCTTGCAGCCGCCGAAGGATGGTAGCGGCAAGATCGGTGCCGAGCGCGAGCGCGGTACGATCACCGCCAAGAACATGCAGTGGGCCTACCGTTCCTCGACCGGCGACCGCAAGACCGCCAAGTCGCCGGAAGGCGTGCTGTCTCCAGGTGATGTGGTTTACGTCGCGCGTCAGGGCGACGAGACCTCGACATCCTACCGCCTGCAGCAACCGCCGAAAGTTCAAGGTGGCCTCGTCGCCATGGACCCGAAGACCGGCCGCGTGCTCGCCATGGCCGGCGGCTTCTCTTACGGCCAGTCTGAATTCAACCGTGCGACGCAGGCGATGCGTCAGCCGGGCTCATCCTTCAAGCCTTTCGTCTATGCTGCCGCCATGGATAACGGCTATACGCCGGCCTCGGTGATCATGGACGCGCCGATCGAGATCGTTTCCGGCGGCCAGGTCTGGAAGCCTGAGAACTACGGTGGCGAAGTCGGCGGCCCCTCGACGCTGCGCTCCGGTATCGAGCATTCGCGCAACCTGATGACGGTGCGCCTTGCCAACGACCTCGGGATGAACATCGTCGCCGAATATGCCGAGCGCTTCGGTATTTACGACAAGATGCCGCCGCTGCTCGCCATGTCGCTGGGTTCCGGCGAAACCACGGTGCTGCGCATGGTCTCGGCCTATTCGGTTCTTGCCAATGGCGGCAAGCAGATCAAGCCGACCCTGATCGACCGCATCCAAGACCGTTACGGCAAGACCATCTTCAAGCATGAAGAGCGCGTCTGCGATGGCTGCAATGCCGGCGATTGGCAGAACCAGGAAGAGCCCAATATCGTCGATAACCGCGAACAGGTTCTCGATCCGATGACCGCCTACCAGATCACCTCGATGATGCAGGGCGTCATCACCCGCGGTACCGCCGCAGGCAAGGTCGATCTCGGCGGCCGCGACGTTGCCGGCAAGACCGGTACGACCAACGACGAGAAGGACGCCTGGTTCGTCGGCTTCACGCCGGATCTCGTCGCTGGTCTCTATATGGGCTTCGATACGCCGGCTCCGCTTGGTCGCGGCGGCACGGGTGGCGGCCTCTCTGCGCCGATCTTCAACGAATTCATGCAGGCCGCCGTCAAGGACATGCCGCCGTCGAAGTTCGTCATTCCGCAGGGCATGAACCTCGTCGCCATCGACCGCAAGACCGGCATGGCGGCGCAGGAAGGCGATCCGAACACCATCATCGAAGCCTTCAAGCCCGGCACCGGCCCGGCCGACAGCTTCTCGGTCATCGGCATGGACGGTACCATGGCGCCGGAGGAAATCCTCAAGACTTCGCCACAAGCCAATCAGGCGGTGCAGTCTGGCGCCGGCGGCCTCTATTAACATCATCCGCAGAGACGGTGCGGCGGCCGCGGGCTTTACATCCGCGGCCGCCGCAACTATTTGACGGGCCAGCTCAAGACCAACGCAAAGAAGCAGGACAATGCGCGCCGAGATCATAAACGTAGTCGATGAAACCAAGCAGGCTATCACCCTGCTGAGGAGGCATCTTTGACTGGGACCAGGCGATAAGACGGCTGGACTGGTTGAACAACAAGGCAGAGGACCCGAACCTCTGGAACGATGCCCAGGAAGCCCAGAAGCTGATGCGCGAGCGCCAGCAGCTGGATGACGGCATCAATGGCGTGAAGCAGCTCGAACAGCAGCTGAACGACAATATCGAGCTCATCGAAATGGGCGAGGAAGAGGGCGACGAAGGCGTCGTCAAAGACGCCGAGGATGCGCTGAGGGGTCTGAAGGCCGAAGCTGCGCGCCGCCAGGTGGAGGCGATGCTCTCTGGCGAGGCCGATGGCAACGACGCCTATCTGGAAGTCCATTCCGGCGCCGGCGGCACCGAGAGCCAGGACTGGGCCAACATTCTGCTGCGCATGTACACGCGCTGGGCTGAACGTTCGAAGTTCAAGGTCGAGCTTCTCGAAGTTCACGATGGTGAAGAAGCGGGCATCAAGTCGGCGACGCTGCTCGTCAAGGGCCACAATGCCTATGGCTGGCTGAAGACCGAATCGGGCGTTCACCGCCTGGTGCGTATTTCGCCTTACGACAGCAACGCGCGCCGCCACACGTCCTTCTCGTCCATCTGGGTCTATCCCGTGATCGACGACTCGATCCAGATCGATATCAACGAAGG
Organism: Rhizobium sp. 05N430; assembly: GCF_056396985.1. Taxonomy (NCBI): domain Bacteria; kingdom Pseudomonadati; phylum Pseudomonadota; class Alphaproteobacteria; order Hyphomicrobiales; family Rhizobiaceae; genus Rhizobium; species Rhizobium sp. 05N430. Next base: position 128,679 of record NZ_JBFTMO010000014.1, read on the forward strand.
CGATTGCCGCATCGACACCTACCGCTCGTCGGGTGCCGGCGGCCAGCACGTCAACACCACCGACTCGGCCGTGCGCATCACGCATATGCCGTCCGGTATCGTCGTGCAGTGCCAGCAGGAGCGCTCACAGCACAAGAACCGCGCCAAGGCGTGGGACATGCTGCGCGCCCGTCTTTACGAAGCCGAACTGAAGAAGCGCGAAGACGCGGCCAACGCCGAAGCCGCCTCGAAGTCGGATATCGGCTGGGGCCACCAGATCCGCTCCTACGTGATGCAGCCCTACCAGCTGGTCAAGGACCTGCGTACGGGTGTTGCCAGCACGGCGCCGGGCGACGTGCTAGACGGCGAACTCAACGAGTTCATGGAAGCAGCACTCGCGCACCGCATCAGCGGCAAGCCGGATGCCGTCGTCGACGACATCGACTGAGCCGCGCAGGCTGGACAATAAAAAAAGCCCCGGACATCCGGGGCTTTTTTCGTTCTAGAGGTTCAGGCGGAAATAGACGCCGTTCCGATGCGGCCGGTAGTAGCGGTCGCGATACCGCCAATCGCGATCACCCCGCCAGCGCCGCTCGGCCCGCCAATCCCGGTGGTGACGGCGGTCATAGCGCCAGCTGTCGCGATAACGCGGGCGATGATCCCTGTAGTAGCGGCGATCCCGGTGCCGAACCTGAACCACATCGCTCTTCTCGACGGCAGCCACCGGCGCCTGAGATCGCGGCATCGCCGCCGCAGGCTCGACAGCAACGAAGGCCGAACCGATGGAAAGAACAGCAGCAACCGCCAAATGGACGATTTTCATAGCGCATCTCCTTGCTATTTCATGACCCAAGGTGACCCCGCGGGCCTGAACTCGCTCTGAAGACGGGCTTCATGTCCGGTTCATCGAAGAGGACAAGAGATAGAGCGGCTTGAGCAACGAGAGATGCGACGGCGCACAGATAGCATCAGCGTCGTCGTGGCTTGCCTGCTCGATCGCAAGCCCGGCAAAAGCCTTCTATCGTTTAACAGTGCTTGGCCTATTCGATGGAGACGGACATGGATGAACCATTTCCCGCTATGTTCGAGCAATATGTGCTCCTGCTGACCGCAAAGCGCACGATGCTGAGAGCCGAGGCGGCGGGTGTCACCACGCTCGTTGCCGGTTCGTCACATGGCGATTTTGGCTTCGATCCGGCGTATCTGCCCGGATCTTTCAACCTGTGCTGCCGATCACAGGATCTGAAATACTCCTACTTTCTCTACAAGACCCTTTCGGAGCAACTCGAGGCGCTCCGCACCATCGTTGTCTTCTATTCGGTTTTCTCACCGGGATGGGTGCTCGATCGCTCGCGATCCGAAGGCATGATCTCGGTGGCTATTAATGAGCTGTTCAATCTCGGACTGGACTACGAGGATCCGGCGCTCACCAGCCTCTACGAAACCGTTGTGGGCAAACTTGGGGATTTGTCCGTGGACGTCTCGGGGCGCTCCGGGTTTCTGCCCGACTATAACAAGAGCTTCATGCCTCCGCGCATGACGACGGAACAGCGCGTCGCAGATCACATGAAGTTCAATCGGCGGGAAAACGCACTTCCTTATCTCGAAATGTTGATTAGCTTGTCGGCGCAAAACCGCCACAGGCTGCTTGTCGTCGTTCCCCCAGTCCGAAGCGATTTCCGGATTCGCGCCCCGGGTGCCGAATTGTTTCGCGGTCTGAAGCAGCGAACCGATGGGCATGCTCACGTCCAGGTGCTTGATCTCTATGAGCACGATGATTTTGAAGACGGCTTTTTCGGAGATATGGATCATCTCAAGCCGTTGGGTCCAGGCACGGCGCTGCTGTCGCGTCTGGTTGACGAGGCCTTGAGTCGCGGGTCATGAGCGGGCGCAATCGCGCCGTGCGCCATGTTTTGGGAGCGCAGCGTCAAATTCTGGAACAGCCACCCGCCTGCGGAGCAGGCGCCATCCGGCTCCGCTTCTGATTTCGCTGTGAGTGAGTGGTGCCCCCGGCAGGGTTCGAACCCGCGACCCCCTGATTACAAATCAGGTGCTCTACCAACTGAGCTACAAGGGCAATGCGTGCCAACTACCAGATTCTGAATTCGTGTAAAGGCAAAATCCGGCATCGGCGCGAATTCGTGAACGGTTTCGGCTGCACAATCGTGGAAATCGTGCTGGGCGGCAACAGCGGTTGGCGGAGACTATCGCGCCCCGCCGGGGCAGTTTCGCGGAAATGCCGGATGCTCACGCTTTGTCGAGTTTCCGCACTTTGTATTGATGTGCAAAACACCTTGTCGCACAAGCCCTTTATCCTTTAGCTAGGCGAGCATAACAAAGGGCATTGCATGGGCCGGTCATTTCAGACGCTTGGTTTTCTGGCTTCTTCCACGACTGAAGCGCTTGCTGCGCGCGAGGAGCTGATTCGGATCTACGGCGACGTGCCGGCCGAAGAGGCGGATGTGATCGTCGCGCTCGGCGGCGATGGCTTCATGCTGCAGACGCTGCATGGAATTATGAACAGCGGCAAGCTGGTCTATGGCATGAACCGCGGCTCCGTTGGCTTCCTGATGAACGATTACCGCACCGAGGATCTGCAGGAGCGCATCTGTGCTGCTGTCGAAAACGTCTTCCGTCCGCTGCAGATGACGACGGCCAATGCCGATGGCACGAATTCCGAGGCGCTCGCCATCAACGAGGTGTCGCTGTTTCGCCAGTCCTATCAGGCGGCCAAGCTTCGCGTCGAGGTGGACGGCTATGTCAGGCTGCCGGAGTTGATCTGCGATGGCGTGATGGTGGCGACACCGGCGGGCTCCACCGCCTACAATCTTTCCGCACACGGCCCGATCCTGCCGCTGGAAGCGCCGCTTCTGGCGTTGACGCCGGTCAGCGCCTTCAGGCCGCGGCGCTGGCGCGGCGCGTTGCTGCCGAACAAGGTGACGGTCGATATCCATATTCTGGAAGCGGAGAAGCGGCCGGTGAATGCCGTTGCCGACAATTCTGAGGTCAAGTCGGTGCTGCATGTGCGCATCGCCCAGTCGGAGCACATGACGGCGCGCATCCTCTCCGATCCGGATCGTTCGTGGTCGGACCGCATTCTGGCAGAACAGTTCGAGGACTAACGATGAGGGCAGGGACTTTTCTATTGGCGGCCACGCTCCTGACGGGCGCAGGGATTGCCAAGGCGGCTCCAGGTACAGAGACGATCCTGCCGTCCGCTGTCACTTTCGCCACCAGCACGGGATATTGGGAAGAAAGCAAGGCTGACATCGCCATCGAGCGCACGCCCGACACGTCAGGCAAACCCGTATCTGCCGATCATACGGCGGCAGAACCCGGAGAGCCGCGCCATGGCTACTACAAGCTCTTCTCCGTCCGCCAGGATGACCGCACATCGAAGGTCTATCTACAACAGGTGGCGCAGACCGATGGCGGGCCGCAGATCGTCTCTACTGTGGAACTGCACGAATTCACCGATCTCAAGCCTTACGTCACCGATATCCGTCCAGAGAACTCGACTGGGATCATCAAACAGCCCGGACTGTTCGCCATCGTCTATTTGAAGACCGATCCGGATGCCGAGCCGGATGGCTGGACCGTGCTGATCGACGAGTTCGGAGAGATTTCCGTCGAAAAGGCGACCAACTGACAAAAAAAGCCCCAGCGATACCGGGGCTTTTGTTTTGCTCGGCCGGGTGCAGGCCTATTGCTGCACAGGCTCGTTGATGCTTGCCTCGATCTTGGCGCCGTTGCCGGTCTGTCCGGTGCCGGATGGCGCCATCATCACGATGCTCAGCACCGAGCCGACCATTAGAACTACGACGGCGATCATGATTCGCATGCGTTCTTCCTTGCATTAACCTGCGGGACAAACGCGCGGAGATCTTTGAGGTTCCGGAAGCCCTATTGCACAGGGGCTGGTGTAGAGGGGCCGGGGGCCGAGGGGGCCAGCGGATCGGGCTGACGCACCGGATGAGAGGGATCGACCCAGACGAGGCTGAGAATGATGCCGACGAAGACTGCAACGAACAGAATGCCAAACAGGAGGGGCCGGATTGCCATGCCGGATCGTTTCCTTCTCTCTTGCTGTTTTCGGTTCGCCGCCATCTAGCCCCGGCATGCGTTCATTTTGAGACCCCGGTTCTATTTGTCCTATTTCGCCAGATACTGCCGCGCCGCATACATGGCGATGGCAGCCGCGTTCGAAACGTTGAGCGACTTGATGGCGCCGGGCATGTCGAGGCGGGCCAGCGCATTGACCGTCTCGCGGGTCTTCTGCCTGAGGCCCTTGCCTTCAGAGCCAAGAACGAGCGCGACCTTGTTGCCGCTGAAGGTTCCTTCGAGAGCCGCCGGTCCTTCCGAATCAAGACCGATCGTCACGAAACCGAGCTTGTGCAGCTCGCCGACGGCGTCGGCCAGATTGGTGATCTGGATATAAGGAATCAGTTCCAGCGCCCCGGAGGCCGATTTCGCCATCACACCTGATTCTGTCGGGCTATGTCTCTGGGTGGTGATAACCGCACCGGCATTGAATGCCACTGCCGAGCGCATGATGGCGCCGACATTATGCGGATCAGTCACCTGGTCGAGAACCAGAAGCAACGGGCTGTCCTTCAAAGCTTCCAGTCGGCGCATGGGCAGGGGCCGCGTCTCCAGCATCACGCCCTGGTGGATCGCATCGGGGCCGAGCACTTTGTCGATATCCTGCGGAGACACCATCTCGACAGGGATCTTCATGTCCTCGGGATTGATCTCGAGGCGCGCCAGCGCATTCTGCGTCACGGACAGCTTGATGTTCTTGCGCTCGGGATTTTCGAGCGCCGCGCGAACCGTGTGCAGGCCATAGAGATAAACCTGCTCCGGAGCCAGAACCGGCGGCTTCCAGTCGTCGCCGCCGCGCTTGCGCTTCTGCGGGCCGGGGGTCGGTATGTCACCGCGCTCGCGCTTTGCATCGCGGTGCTGGCGGCGCAAGGTCGCATAATGCGTATCCTTGGCGGTTTTGTCGGTGTCGGGCTTGCCGGTGAATTTGTTGTCTTTGCTCATGCGGCTTTTATAACGGCGGCAACTCTCCGCGCATAGGACTTCTTTCACAGAGGGCCTTTCAACAGGCGATGAAATTTTTCACATTTTTTCCGCAGTCATCGTGTTGACATGAGGAAATCGTCCGGTCATATACGCGGCGCAGACCGAGGGGCGGCAACGCCAGACGGTCGCAAGCTTGGTCTTCCGATCCAGACGAAACGAATGGAGAGATGCCCGAGTGGTTAAAGGGGACGGACTGTAAATCCGTTGGCTCAGCCTACGTTGGTTCAAATCCAACTCTCTCCACCATTCGTTCTCTGGTCGGGCCAAGACCAATCCCGCGGGTATAGCTCAATGGTAGAGCAGCAGCCTTCCAAGCTGAATACGCGGGTTCGATTCCCGCTACCCGCTCCAGTTTTTCCTTTTAGCTTCAGGTTGTTGCGCCGCGCTTTTGGCGGTGGATCTTGCGTTGCGTCAATTGCTTCCCATATGGGCAGCAAACCCCGGAATGCCGTTCGCAATTAGGTCTTGCGCAATCTCGCCGAAAGCCTTAAACGGCGGCACTAAACCGGTTCGCCGGGGTCACCCATTTCGTTCACAGGAAGCATTCAAATGGCAAAGAGTAAGTTTGAGCGCAACAAGCCGCACGTAAACATCGGCACGATCGGCCACGTTGACCACGGCAAGACGTCTCTGACGGCAGCGATCACGAAGTATTTCGGCGAGTTCAAGGCGTATGACCAGATCGACGCTGCTCCG